>CAYFGP010000044.1:0-40887 GCA_964342385.1 uncultured Oleiphilus sp.
GCATAAAAAAGGCCTGTAGATACAGGCCCGGGCAGTAGGTCTTATCGATTACTGGCCGTCTTTCATGATGTTTTCGCGGATGAAACGAATACCGAAAGCACAGATAGCAATACAACCTACAACCACGGCTAGACCAGCAACTACAGCAGCATCAACGTACATAAGCTTGAAAACCTCATCAAGAATTTTTAATCGGCTGGGCAATTTAAATCTTTTGGCGACAGAAAGCATCCCTACCAAGGGGTTAAATTTAGATCTTTTTGGCATAAGGGGAAAACGGAATTTCTATTTTGTCTTTTGCCGACACTTGAGCATAATAGCCCATTCGTATTTATTGTTGCTGCTGATCGAGTAGTTAAGAGACTGTAAGATGCAGAAAAAACAGCCAAAAAAACCGGTAAGTGTGCACTGGAAAGTGCGTATTACCCGAGCGCATCATAAACCGTATATTGCCAGGACCCTGAGTATTTCTCATAAACAACTGCACCTGGAAAATGAGTTCAATCTTAAAGCGGGTGAGAAAGTTAAGGTTGAGATTTCGGCTCTTTATGATGGTGAAAAGAAATTACTGTTGGTTTTAGGTAAGGTCACCAGTTCTATCCTGCTCTCCACGGGGACCTCCTATGGACTGAATATCCATATCGACCGGATATCTGATGAGGATCAGGCGTTTATCGACCACTACATCCATGCCCGTGAACAGATGGCGGTTAATCGTTAAGCTCTAAGTATTTTGTTGCCTTCGATATTCCTCAGACAGTGAGTCTGTCTGAGGAGTGCTAATCGAGAGATTGCTTTGGAGCGACTTCGGAATAGAGGTGAGATTAGGGAATCAGGTCTGCAATTCCAAATTCTTCATCCATCCATTGACCCACAATATTGAAGCCGGCCAGATGGTGAGCATACTGAGTATGCAGGCAGCGTACTGTATCCCAGTTAGCAATACCGCCAATGCCTTTCTGTTGCAGTATTTCAATAAAGCCTGCTTGCTCGGCAAAGGTTCTGTCTTCATCACTCAGATAGCGTAAGCGCTGATCGACATAATCCTGGTGACTGGCATGATAGGCTTTCAGAAACTCTTCATCTTCCTTTAAACGCTCTTCCAGCTGTTTAATTACCCCAGAGGCTTCGATATGGCTGATCTCTTTTTTCAGTAGCTCAGAGGTCATCCAGTACAGAGTAGGGAAAGGCTTTTTGTCCACAATAGAGTACATGCGTACCACCAGTGGTGTGCCTTGACTGTCAGTGGCTGATACCGCCTGCATCGCTTTCGGTACCCGGCCAATTTGGGCTTCAATACGTGCAATCAGTTCCGGAGTCAGGGGAAGATCGGTTTTTTGGTACATCGATTATTTATCCGCTCAGTCTCTGCTGCGCTTAAAGGCAGCTTTCCAGTATAATAGCCGACAATTTTGACCCAGATAGAATAGGAAAGCGAATAATGAAGACATTGTTGCGTGCCTGTGCCCTGGCGGCCGCATGTATCACTTCTGGCACTGCCTCTGCTGCCGCAACGGACTATGCCATCGGAACCGACCTGATTCGCTGGGTTGATCCAACCCAGGAAAACGGCATGGCCAATATCTCTTTTCAAAAAGCGATGGGCCGTGAAGATGCCTTCTATATGGACATTGCCATGAAGGATGACCGCTATCTGATCGGTATGGATTACAAGGTATATAACCAGCGCTACTATTACGGTACTTTCATGCAGATGGGCGTGCTGGTAATGATTGAAGACGGTGGTGATAGCAAGTTCGGTCTTGAAGGTGCTATTGGTTATGAATACTCGCCATTTCAGGATTGGGTTTTATCCGGCGCAGTTCAGATGACTTATGGCCCAAGTCACCCCGTACGTGACAGTGATGCACCTTGGTTTACACCGCGTCTGCAGTTAATGTACACCTTCTAAAAGACTTGGCTTCCAGTGAGTTGCTGGTGCTTTCAAGGCTACAAAAACCTGCCCTGTGCAGGTTTTTGTTTTTTTACCGAGTGGTTTTTAGGAACGCAAGCTCTCTTCTAATCCACACGACCAATCGGAGCCCATTTACCTTGTGTCAGTTTAAGCAAGTCTTCTGGCTGAAGACTGATCTCTAAGCCTCGTTTTCCCGCGCTGACATGCATTATTTCCAGATCTTGGGCACTGCTATCGATAAAGGTGGGTAAGCGTTTTTTCTGGCCCAGAGGGCTAATGCCGCCGACCACATAGCCGGTGGTTTTTTCTGCTTTTACCGGATCGGCCATCTCCATTTTTTTACAACCGCTGGCTTTAGCCAGGGCTTTCAGATCCAGTGTACCGGCAACAGGTACGACTGCGACGAGCAACTTACCGTCATTACTTTGTGCCAGCAGGGTCTTAAAGACTTCCGTTTGAGGTACGCCCAGAGCATTTGCGGCTTCTTCGCCATAAGATGCGCTATTAGGATCGTGTTGATACTCTTTGATTTCAAAGGGGATACCGGCTTTTTCAGCCTGACGAATACCGGGAGTCATGATTATTCCTTATGGTTCGCTTACAGGTACTTTTTCTAATGGTGTTTTCAGGACGAGGTTTAGAGGGGATTTTCCGGTGCATGCTGGGCTAATTGCATACGAATAGTGTCTGGTAGTGGCTCTGACTTTTTCTCAGCAAAGTTGAAATGCACCATCACGGCTTGTCCTTTAGAGGCCAGCTTATCCTGCTGCCAGGCTTCCTGGTAGACGGTAAAAGAAGCACTACCGATACGATTGATATAGGTTCTGATGGTGACATCGTGACCGTAAAACAGTTCTCCGACATATTCCACTTCGATCTTAGCCAGAATCAGTCGCCATTTCTTTGGGTCCAGATCTGGGGTGAAAATCTTAAATAGCTCGTTACGGGCTTCCAGAAACCAGATCGGTAACTTGGTATTGTTAATGTGACCCAGAGCATCGGTATCACTAAAACCTGGGCTAATGGTGTGTTCGTACATACAAGCGTATTCCTTTAAGCCGGAGAGCGTTCAATTAGCCAATGACGCAGTTTATCCACATAGGGTGGTGCAATCAGCAGATAGATCGTCGCCAGAGCGAAGGCCAGCAGTGTGCCCCATAGTAGACCCAATGAATCATAAAAACAGGCTACGCTGGTGGCATATACCATCAGTGAGCCTAGACCTGTGGGATAATGCTTGATAATGGTATGGGCTTTCTCCGCGCCGTAACTGCGATGCATCAGTATCAGGAATGGAAACATTGAGATCGGAAACGCCGCCAGAATCCCTGCGGTAGCTGCAGGTACCACATGAGCCAGTCCAGTAATCACCAAGACAATGCCTGCAGCGACTAAGGCTCGGAACATCAAGACAGAGAACGACATCTTCACTCGTTGTCCTACTTGGGTTTCCGGGATATGACGATAACCCCATACACAGGCCAGAATCGCCAGTGTGGGTAAACCGGCTGCGGTGATCAGAGTCAGACTAAACTGCTGGATCACCAAGCCGGAGAGTAAAAACAAGCCGATTCCCGCCAGACTGGCCTTAATAATTGCCCCCCAATTTGCCTGGCTTTCCTGAGTACCCTCTGTCTCTATATCGAGTCTATGGGGAGCAGGACTATTCTGCCCCAGCTTACGGCTACCTAACAGATAACCCGTAGTGAGCATCAGCGTGCTGGCAAAACCCGCCAGAGTATACACAGCACCTTCGGCGGCAAATTCCGGGCTGATCTCATAGCCGATAAAAAACAGTGCGATGGCGGTACCCAGCGGGTAACCAGAAAGTAAGCCCGCAATACGCGGGCTTACTTGTTCGGCAATCAGAGACAGTGCGATCACGGTCGCGACTGAGACCAGTACCTTTATCAAAATCAGGGTAATCATTAGCGCAGCAGCACCACTTTGCCCAGTGCCTGGCCGGCTTCTACCTTGGTGTGGGCCTCTGCGACTTCCTGGAAGGAGTAGAGCGTATCGTCCAGTAGTGGGCGCACATAGCCATCCGCGGTCAGGCTCGCCATGGCCTCCAGAGCTTCACTGTGAGTATCAAAATCCTGGCCATACAGCAAAGGTGTGGCAATAAACACTACATGCAGGGTAAGATTTTTGCCGTGTAGTGGTGATAGATCATGGGTCGAGCGCGCTGCAATGGTGGCTACTGTACCGCTAACACGAGCCGCCTGGAACGACAGGTCCATATTGTCGGTACCAACAGTATCAAACACCACATCAAAGCCTTTACCATCGGTACAGCGTTGAACGTACTCTTCAACGCTTTCCTGCTTATAGTTGATGGTTTCATCCGCACCCAGCTGACGAGCGATCTCAGCTTTTTCCTCACTGGACACCGTGGTGTATACCTGGGCCCCTGCCCATTTGGCAATCTGTATCGCGATATGGCCAACACCACCGGTACCCGCGTGAATCAGCACTTTATCTTTTGGTTGAATTTGAGCGCGATCAATCAAAGCGCGCCAGGCGGTAATAAACACCACGGGCAGGGCGGCGGCTTCACCAAAGGCCAGATTGTCCGGCTTTTTCGCCAACAGACGGGCATCGGCCAGCATATAGTCCGCCAGAGCGCCCTGATAGTTTTTCAGGCCGCCAGCAAAACCAAACACTTCATCGCCAACGGCCAGGTTTTCAACACCTTCGCCTACCTCGGTCACGATGCCGGCTACATCGCCATGTAAAATGGCTGGGAATGGCGGATTGGCCTGTACTAAACCGGCACGGATCTTGGTATCCAGAGGATTCACGCTGGTGGCCGCAACTTTGATAATGACATGGCCGGGTTGGATTTCAGGAGCAGGCAGCTCCTGTTCCACAAACTGCTCAGCAGCACCATATTCTTGGATAACCATGGCTTTCATAGTGTTGTCCTCTCAGTGGTAAAGTCCGGGGATGATAAAAGTGTGTGATGGAACATTACGATAAATAAAGTTAACCAGAACAGAGGCATTGTTGCCTGTTCAGCCAGAGCTTTCAATGTTGTATCTGTTAACGGTTTTTAATGAGGTATTTGCTGGGTTCTCTAATACCTTCTTGTACTGAGTTATAATGCTTTCCCATGATCTGGCTCGCCATGTTTTTACATGGGATGCTTTTTAACCTTTAAGACAAAGTGAGTCGTAATGGTTTGTCTAACCTCTATTTTGGTTACATTTTTACAACGTAATTGTCGACAAACCGTATTGAACTACTTTAGCTGGCACTATTTAATACGCGCTATTCCCCCACAATAGAGTCAGGTATTTTTACTGACAATAAAAGCCGCTAAAAATAACTAAGCACTGAAACAAAAAATTATCTACAACAGAGTGCTGTATTCTCCAGCTACTGGTTGAAGAGTATCGAAGTTTTTTTGTTTCAGTGTGTATAGACAGCGGCTATCTATTCATTGCGAGAGACTTAACCCCGAGGTGTCCGATGGAGATGTTATTCCGCCGTTTCCCTATTCAGCATCGAATATGGTTTATTCAGCTTTTGGCCTTGTTGGGCATGGCCCTGATGTTGTTTATCGTGCTCAAGCAGGAAAGAGCCAGTTTTACTGAACTCAAGCAAACGGAATTGAAACACCTGACCGAATCTGTGATCAGCCAATTAAAGGCGATGCAGAAGCAGGTCGATACCGGTGCATTGACGCTGGAACAGGCACAATCCCAAGCTAAAGAGCTGGTGCGTGCGATGCGTTTTAACGGCACTGACTATTACTGGATTCAGGATCTTAAAGGCAGCATGTTGATGCACCCGATCAAAGCCTCGCTGGAAGGTAAAGATATGACTGGGATTAAGGATGTTAAAGGTAAACTGTTTTTTTCCAGCATGACACAAAAGGTGCGTGATAAAGGTGAAGGCAGTGAACGCTACTACTGGAGCCGCCCTGGTAGTGAAAAGCCTGTGCCTAAGCTGTCCTACCTAAAAGCCTTCCCTGCCTGGGGCTGGGCAGTGGGTACTGGTGTTTACGTGGATGATATTGAAAACCTGTTCTGGAAGCAGGCGATATCGGTACTGGTTTCGGCCAGTGTGCTGATGGGGATTCTGTTTACCATTGGCTATATGCTGGCGCGCAGTATTACCCGTCCTCTTGTGGCGACGGTGAATACTCTGAAGGATATCAGCGAGGGTGAAGGAGATCTGACCGTGCGACTGCGAGTACGGGGTAATGATGAGATTACAGGTCTAACTCGTTACTTCAACTCGTTTGCAGAGAAAGTGCACGGTGTGGTGAGTCAGGTGAATAGTGCATCGGCAACTCTGTCGGCATCGGCGGAAGAGCTGTCCCGTATTACCGAGGAAGGTAATCGTAGTATTGCCCATCAGACCAAAGAAACTGATCAGGTAGCCACCGCGATTAACGAGATGTCTGCGACAGTACATGAAGTGGCGCAAAACGCCGGTGAAGCGGCTGCGGGCGCTTCCGAAGCGGATAACAAAGCCAAACAGGGTAAAGATCAGGTCAGCAACGCGATTGCAGCGATTAATACTTTGGCCGATCAGGTGCAGAACTCTGCTCAGGTGATTAAGTCACTGCGTGATGACAGCGAAAATATCGGTACGGTATTGGATGTGATCCGTGGTGTGGCCGAGCAAACCAACCTGTTGGCATTGAATGCGGCGATTGAAGCGGCTCGTGCCGGTGAACAGGGGCGTGGCTTTGCGGTAGTGGCCGATGAGGTACGTACTCTGGCACAACGCACACAGGAAAGTACCGATGAGATTCAGGCGATGATCGAACAGCTGCAGGGCGCGGCGCAAAAAGCGGTAAGCGCTATGGATTTGAGCCTGCAATCCACCGAGAAAACCGTAGTTACAGCCACCGAAGCGGGAAGCTCTTTGGATAGCATTCTGCAAGCGGTGGAATCCATTCGGGATATGAACGATATGATCGCCAGCGCGGCAGAAGAACAATCTCTGGTAGCGGAAGAGATCAATCGCAATATCGTCAATATTGTCGATCAATCCCAGGTCTCGGCGGAATCGATTCAGCAGGTGAATCATGCCAGTGATGAGGTCGCCAGTCAGGCTGATGGCCTACATAATCTTGTGACGCAGTTTAAGATCTAAGTGGCAATAATTAGAGCAGGACTCTTTACGAAGTGAGGCTTGTGTATGTTGGGTAGAGCGGTGGCAAGATGTTGATTGATAAAGAGAATCTTGTCTCGCGAAACCCAACGTGGCCCTGCCATCACTGCGTACTTTCTTAAAGAGTGATCGTGACAATGACACAATCCTGTATCGGGCGTACGCCAATCTGTCGTTGGGTTTCGCGGTTTAAAGCCCTGATTAATCAAATAGTTATAGTGTGCCGCTCTACCCAACCTACACAAGCCTCACGCTGAATCTAGCTTCCGGTTTTAGTCCCTTTATCTCAGCTCTTATTGCGTAGAGCAATCACCCCGCTCATCAATACCAGTGTGGTCACCATACCTGCTACCCCAGGCCATTGCCCGTGATCCCAGAAATAACCACCTACCGCTCCCAATACACTGGAGCCTACGTAATAAAACAACAGATACAACGCGGAGGCCTGAGCTTTATAATGCTCGGCATTTTGTCCACAGGCACTGCTGACAATGGAGTGAGCGGCAAAAAAGCCAAAGGTGTATAAACCCAGTGCAATAACAATCGCCGCTAAGTGATCAGATAGACTGAGCAGACTACCGGTCAGCATCAGAGCAATGGTCAGCAATAGTACTGGCCGGGAGCCATAACGATCTGCCTTTGCCCC
Source organism: uncultured Oleiphilus sp. (assembly GCA_964342385.1). Lineage (GTDB taxonomy): Bacteria > Pseudomonadota > Gammaproteobacteria > Pseudomonadales > Halomonadaceae > Oceanospirillum. The sequence continues at coordinate 7,689 of CAYFGP010000044.1, forward strand.
TAGCCAGGTCGAGCTGAATATCCCCAATAGATAGAGGCTGAACAGCGCGCCTAGGCTACTTTCACTTAACTCATAAGGCGGTTGCTGTAAGCGAAAGCCAATATAGTTATACAGAGTGACCAGACCGCCCATCAGTAGGAAACCATGCATAAAACGGCCTAGTTGAGCCGGTTGTTTCAGGTGATAGGCAAAACCCTGAATCAACTCCTGACGGGAGAAGTGACGGGGTGAAAAGTGTTGTGAGACCGGTAACGACCAGGCAAAAAACAGCGTACATAGCAGGCTGATAAAAGCCAGCGTCTGCAAGGCCGTGGGCCAGTCGTACAACTCGGTCAGATAACCGCTGATAATCCTCCCCATCATGCCGCCAATAGCGGTACCGCTGACATAGAGTCCCATCGCCAGGCCTCGGCAGCGATTATCAAACTCCTCGTTTACATAGGTCATGGCGATAGAGGCCAGCCCTGCCAGCGTCAATCCCTGCAGGCCCCTTAGCAGCAGTAACAGCACAAAGTGCTGACTAAAGGTGACGGCAAAACCCAATACAGTAGTCAAAGCCAAGGAAGTCAGCATGACAGATTTACGCCCCAGACGATCTGAGAGCGCCGGGGTAAACAGCAGGCCTAATGCCAGCGCTGCGGTGGATACCGATAGGCTTAAACTGGCCACTGCAGGTGATAATTGAAACTGCTCAGCAAACAGGGGCAGTAACCCCTGAGTGCTGTACAGATTAGCAAAGGTGACAAAGGCTCCCGCGGCCAGTGCCAGGCTGGCGCGCCAGAATGTCTTGCTGCCCTTGTGGATATGATCGCTTTCCATAGGGTTGCTATTGATAGGTCCGTTTTTCATATAACTGTTATTAATATCCGTGACTCATAGCTATAACTAAGCGTAACTCAGCGCAACTTAAGCACAGGGACTTACTCCGTGCGGAACTGTCGGGCCATCTGTTGTAGTTCCTGACTCAGCTGATTCAGCATCAAGCAGGCCTTAGCGCTTTCTTCTGTCGCTTGAGCGCCTTCATTTAGGGTTTGTTGCAGAGCTGAGCTTTGCTGCTGCAAGGCACTCACTTCCTGTTGTTGCTTACCGGATTGTTCGGCGATGGCCTGTATCTGTTGTCGGGTCTGCTGGGTACCGGCCAGAATCTGTCCTAACACCTGACGAGTTTGCTCCGCCTGTTGCCGGGTTTGGCCCGAATGCTGTTGCAGCTGAGTCATCTGCTGGCAGGTATGCTGCATCTGCTGGCTGACCTGACCGATAATGCCGACAATCTGTTCTGTCATCTGATGAGTCCGGCCAGACAGATGACGCACCTCATCGGCGACCACCGCAAAGCCCCGACCATGTTCTCCCGCCCGTGCCGCTTCAATGGCCGCATTGAGGGCTAATAAGCTGGTTTGATCGGCGATGCCTTGAATATCATCGGTAATTTCACTGATTCTATGGGTTTGGCGATTCAGATTTTCCACCTGATCGGAGCACTGCTCCAGTTGATCCGACAGATGCTGCAGGGAGTGGTTGGTTTGCTCAATCTGTTGCTGGCCCGATAACGCTTCCTGCTCGGCATCAATGCTGGATCGGTTAGCTTGGCGGGCATTGTGCTCGATCTGTCCGATCTGTGCCACCAGTTGCTGAATGGCTTGATCAATGGAGTGCACGCTATGTTGCTGCAATTGGGCATTAGCAACACTCTGTTCGCTATGGCTGGCCAACTGATTGCTGGCACTGGCCAGATTATCCGTCACCCCGGTCAGGCGGCGTATCATCTGCTGCAGTTGGGCAATAAAGCCATTAAAGGCGTGAGCGATCTGGCTCAATTCCTTACCGCCCTGTTCCGGCAGACGCGCAGTCAGATCACCATCACCAGAAGCGATATCCGTTAAGCGCTGATGTAACTGCAGTAGCACTTTGCGGATATTGTGGCTGATAAAAAAGGCCAACAGCAGGCCCAGTACACCGGCAATCGCGCTGGTGCCCATCAGCCCCATCCGGGTTTGCTGGGTTAACGTCTGTACCGTTTGGGTGGTGTTATCCAATAGCGCTACAATGCCCTGGTTCAGTTGCTGTGCGGCTTGTGCCATCTGACTACTGGTTTGATCCAGTTGCTGTTGTACCTGATTACGCTCTTGTGTCAGTGCCTTGGCTTCATGTGCGATTTGATCCAGGCTGTCCAGAGAGCTTTGCAGCTGGCCAATACGGCGCTCAAGTTTTCCATCCTGACCTGATGGCGTTAACTGCAGTAGATAATGTCTGGCTTCACCTTGATAGAACTCCACTTCAGCCAGCTGATCCGCATTACGATCACTGAGGTATTGATGCAGATAGATGCGGGCCTGCTGGAAGGACGCCTGTAGCTGGTTGGCAGAAATCAGCAGCGCTTCCTCCTCAACACTCACGGCACGACTGACCAGCTTTTTCAGCGCTCTATCGGTGCCTCGGGCAGCGGATTCCAGGTTTTCGCGCAGGTCCTGTTGCAGATTCATCAGGTCGACCAGTTGATCGCTAAATAACTCGGAATAACGCTGATTTAAACGGCGAATTTCCGTGAGCACCGCATGCTGCGAGCCATTATTCAGATAAGGCTCCAGCTGAGCCAGATTATCCGCAAAGGTTTTTTCGTGATCCGCAAACTGTTGCAACAACAGAGGTTGTGGGTTTTGCTGATAATTTAGCACCCGAATACGTTGACCGGCCAGATACTGACTGACGGCCTGGGCTTGCTCCGTGACCGGGGCAATTTGAGTGGTAGCGTGACTGACATCCTGATCAATACGTTGCAGTGATAGCAGGGCAATAACGCTGACAGACACCAGCAGCAGTAAAATACTGAGTGGTGAAATCAGAACCCGACTAGTAATCGACAGCTGGTTCAGGCTTGGGATTGTCATAGGACTCTCGTCAAGTTTAAAGTTTGACTAAAGTCGTAGAGAAAGAGAAGAAGGCTTCCCATCTTACCGGGATTAAAAATCATATCTGTAATATTTTGTAACTGATTGCCGCTGGTATTGCCCGCCCGCCTTTAGTACCCTCTGCCCCGATTTTCTGCCCACTTGCCTATTCTGGGAGTCTTGCTTTGTCGCCGGAACGTTTTGCCAAAATTAAAGAAGTGCTGAATCGTCGTCAGCCCGATCTGACCGTGATTACCGATAATGTTCACAAATCCCGTAACCTGTCGGCCATTGTACGTACCTGTGATGCGGTGGGTATTCCTCAGGTGCACTCAGCTGATCCCGATGACGGTTTTGGTACTTATCACGGCACCGCGAAAGGCAGCCACCGCTGGGTGAACGTCAGCATCTATGAAGGCGTTGAAAAGCCGATTAGTCTGCTGCAATCTCAAGGCTTTAAAGTCTATGCCGCGACGCTCAGTGAGCGTGCGGTGGATTACCGCACTCTGGATTACACCCAGCCCAGTGCCATCCTGTTAGGGGCAGAGAAGTGGGGCGTCAGTGAGACTGCCGTGGATATGGCCGATGAGCATATTATTGTGCCGATGATGGGCATGGTGGAATCCTATAATGTCTCCGTAGCTGGTGCCATTGTACTGGCCGAAGCTCAACGGCAACGGGATCTGGCCGGTATGTACAATGAGTCCCGCATGGACCCGGAACTGTACGAGAAAACCCTGTTTGAATGGGCACAACCACAGATCGCTCAATTCTGTAAGGATCGCCGTCTGGCCTACCCTGAATTGACCGAAGACGGTGATATCGTCAATCCATCCCAGTGGTATCAGATGGTACGTGAAGAGAAAGCCCGTAAAGGCAAATGGGGTTGATCCCCTCTCTGCAGTTTTTGAATCGCTGGCATTATGTTTTGATGAAATAGATTCATTAAACGGTCAGCGGCTATAAATTCTGTACAAAAAGCCCTAACTCTTTACTCAGGCTTCTGCTATTTTGAAGGCCTCTTTATAGACAGCCTAAAAAAGGAAAACAGCATGGCTATGGCAGAAGCCCCGAGCTTGTTTGATGCCAAAATCGTGGCAAAAGCGATCAAAATTTCCCTGATCGTGGGTACCCTTCTTAACCTGATCAACCAAGGCAGCGCCCTTTTTGGGGATGCGAGCTTCCAGATTCTTCCGGCACTGTTAACTTATTTAGTGCCTTTTTGTGTGTCTTTATTTAGTGCCTATAGCAGCCTGAAGCATGCTTGGGAGTGTCAGGTTGAGCAACAGCAGCAAAGCACAGGTCAGAGCCAGCCGCTGGAACAATTGGGTGCTGTTGTGAACCGACTGGAAAGCTCGGCCAGTGAAGTATGTGGCAATGCTATGCGAGTGAACGAACGTTCCAAGGCGCGGGTTTCTTTTGCAGCAGAGGCAGTGGACTTATCCAAGTCTGTCTCGGGTGATTCCAGTCAAGTGGGTGGTGAGGTAGAAACCGCATCTGAGCAGATCAAAGCCCTGAATACTCAGCTGTCTGAGCTGGATCGTCAGAACCAATCCTTTACCCAGGAATTTGAACAAGCTTCTCACTGGGCGCGTGAACTGCTGACCGATACGCAAAAATTCACCAGTGAATTTGAAAAGGTGGAGAACATCGCCTCGACGATTACCGGTATCGCCGAGCAAACCAACCTGCTGGCATTAAATGCTTCTATTGAGGCCGCTCGTGCCGGTGAAGCAGGACGTGGTTTTGCTGTTGTGGCGGATGAAGTCAAAAGTCTGGCTAACAAATCTGGGGAATACGCCGGTGAGATTAACAGCCTGATGGCCGTACTGAGCAAAGCCAGTCAGGAACTGTCGGACAAGGTGTTGCGCTTCTCAGAGTCTATGGATGAACTGCTGGAGCAGCGCAGTGATGACAGTATCAAACTCATCGAAAGCTCCATCCACTCTCTGCAGGATACTATGGTCTCTGTCTCTCAATTGGCGAATCATCAGGTCAGCCAGATGCAAACTGTCGTGGATAAAGTGGAACAGATGGCCAGTGATGCTCAAGCCGCAGTAGAGGGTTCGGCGACGAATATGAATCTAAGCCAACAGATTGCCGATGAACTGGAGCAGTTAAGAGGCTTTACCGCATCTCGCTAAATAGCAAATTTTAGTTTGCAGCATAATGAAAACGGCCTGCTCTCTATTCCCAGAGATGCAGGCCGTTTTTTTATTTATTAGGCTTAGCTTCTTAAATCAGTGACCCTGTACGATAGGAATCTCGCCACTACAGGTTTTGTTGTGCAGTAGTTGTTCCATGGCTTGTTCCGCTTGCATGTGATTAAAGTGTTGGGGCAACAAATCCAGCTGTTCTGCCGCGCTTTTCTGTTTATGAATGTGTTGCCAGTTGGTCAGCCATTGCTGCCAGCCTTGATCATCGGTAGGGCCGTTAAATTGAGGCATCTGGCTGAGCAGGTGAGTGGCGGCCAGTTCAAAGCCGTTGACCCAGTCGCTGTTCAGTACGGTTTCCAGATCACTGATGCTGAGTACATCATGGGCATCTCGAGCCAGCCAGCCTTTCAGGCCTGCGGTGTTAGCGAGAATGCGAACTAACAGTGGCTCATCTCCCTGGGCCAGTGCAAACCATTGTTTGATTGCGTAAAGATGGGATGGGATTTGAGTCATGCTTGATCACCGTTTTCTTTCAGTTGTCGCTCGGTCAATGCTTGTGTAATTCAATCAGGCTGGCAGTATAGCAATTGTTGAGAAAAAACCTAGGGTATAAAAGGAGTGTCTATGTCTCAGTCAGTGGATTTTGATCAGGTATTACAGCGTCAGCACGGCGATAGTATGAAGTGGCGACGTTATCAGGATCAGGATGTTGTTCCCATGTGGGTGGCTGATATGGACTTTGCCGCACCTCAGGTTGTGGTGGATGCCTTACAGCAACGCGTTGCAGAAGGTGTTTATGGTTATGGTCAGGTTCCAGAGGGTTTAGCGGAGGCATTGTGCCATTGGTATAACCGTCGCTATGGTTGGCCAATTGAGCCTTCGTGGTTGGTCTGGTTACCGGGATTGGTTAGTGGTCTGCATGCAGTTGCCAAGGTATTTGGTGAGCCGGGAGGCGGTGTAATGACGCATTCACCGGTCTATCCCCCATTTTTAAAGGTGGCGGAACGCAGTGACCAGCAGCTGATCGCGGTGCCTATGTTGGAGGACAATGGTGAAGGCCAATGGCAGCTGGATTTTGCGGCGATGGAGCAGGCTATTACACCGGAAACACGCTTGTTTATGTTCTGTAATCCTCATAACCCCACAGGGCGTGTATTTCGTCGTGAGGAGTTGGAGCAGGTGGCCGAGTTCTGTCTGAAACATGATTTGTTGATCTGCTCCGATGAGATTCATTGTGATCTGGTGTTGGAGCCTGAGTTGCAGCATATTTCGATTGCCAGTATGAGTGAAGACATTGCTCAGCGCAGTATTACACTATTGGCTCCGAGTAAGACCTTCAATATTGCAGGATTGGCCTGTTCGGTGGCGGTGATTCCTAATGCTAAATTACGCCGTCAGTTTAACCTGCAGATGATGGGCTTGATGCCCCATGTCAATATTCTGGGTTATGTGGCGGCGCAGGCTGCCTATGAAGGTGGTGAGTCCTGGTTGGAGCAGTTACTGGATTATCTTGGGGAAAACCGTCAACGATTAAGCAACTGGCTGACACAATATCCCAAGTTAAAAATGTCGCTGCCAGAAGCGACTTTTTTAGGCTGGATCGACTTCAGGGCCTATGGTCAGGATTATCCGGCGCGTTGGTTGTTAAAAGAGGCGGGTGTGGCGTTGTCGGAAGGTGCTGATTTTGGCCTGCCCGGTTTTGCCCGTATTAACTTTGGTTGTCCTAAAGCGCAGTTAGAGCAAGCGCTGACACGGATCGATCGGGTACTACAGCAGAGTCCAGCCTAATTAGCGCTACCTTATCAATAACAGCGCCAATAACGAGTCATAAACAACTCTTCATTGACCATTAACCGTTGGTAGTGGCGGTTTTTTTGCTCAGGCAATGATTACAGTGTTCTTGGCCCTTACTCGTAGCGAGGGCCAAACTTAGCTTCAAACTGTACTGTGATACTGAAATCTCTCTGGTAGTCATTATCGCTTTTATGGCGGCTGGCAGGGATAACAGAGAAAAATAGCCAGTTGTCATGAATACGGCGCCGTAATGAGGCGGATAGTTCCAATGTATCCAGGGTTGAATCCGCTTCACTGTCTGAGAATACGCGCACGTTATAGCTGGCACGTAAATCAGGGGAGAGGTGATTAATCAACTTCCAACCATGGCTGTAGTAGTTGGTGCCGGAATCAAAGTAATGGGTGACGTGAGTACTGCTCTGCAACGTGGTGTCAGTACCCAGTCGGGTTTGTCCATGTAGATTAAAGCCTATACCCAGGCCATTTTCTGGTCCCCAGATAATGGTGGGTTCAGGTTGTAGTTGCCAGCGTTTATATTGATAGTTGCGGCTAAAACGCAGGTAGCTGATAAATTCTACATCCAGACCATCGGCAGTAAAGCCGGTATCCAGAATATTCTGCCATTGCGTTCCGGGAATATCTTTAATCAGGCGTAGAAACAGGCCTGCATCGCCGCTTTCAATACTGCGTCTGGTCAGGTCGTTATCTACGGTGTTGTTGACGGAGGTGCCTTCTACATCGCCTATGTTATCTTCCCGTTGTGCCCGTACAAAAAGCTCCAACCGTTCTGCAGTGGAGGGAAGGTCTGCCCGAAAGGAGACACTGTTAAACAGACTGCTGGCATCAACGTCATCAAAAAAGATACCGGTACGGAAAATCAGACTACTACGGTTAGAGCGGGAAGTATCTGGAGTACCAAATAGGGAGTCTAAACCGGTGCCAATGGCTGTGGCCGTATTACCTAATAGGTCGCGGCTTTGCGCGACACCAGAGGGCAGAGGTGTCGATGTGGGTTGAGATGTCTCATTGGCTGTCGAGGCTGCAAGGACAGGCGTTGTAATCAAACAGGCACATAGGCATACCGCCAGTAATAATACGCTGACGGAGAATATGGCAGGTGCTTCGCGGTTAGCGATTACTTTTTTTCTGTTGTGTGGTTCGAATTGCGCCATTAGCGGATTGTGCTCTTACCTTATTGACCAGCTGGAAGCCTTTTTTCTTTAAGTTGCCTTCTAACCAATCCATCGCATTCATCCCTGCCCACAAGGGGAGGAGTACTGCCAGGGCAACAAAGGCTAGAGAGAGAATCTGCAGATTCATCTGTATCCCGGTAACGATTCCTGCAATGCAAGAGCTCCAACCAATAAACAGAAGTGTGCTAGGGCCCCAAAGGTTATTACCCAAAGCCCAGAGCAGGGAAAAAACTGCAGCAGTCCAGTTAAAACCTGAGGGTAGAGCGGCAAACCCTTGAGTGGGATGTTTATAAACGCGGTAAACCTGCATAACCGTTCTCTATGCTCGAAAAGTCCTTATCATACCTGAGTTTTGGCAGTGCTTTAATGGCGTAACTGTGAGAATTATGGTTAAAAAGTGTGATAAATCAATGTTTATCTGATGTAAGTATAGAGGAGTGCTGGAGCCTGGCTAGAACTTGCTCAGGCTCCGGGAAATGATAATAAGCGCCCGCTCGTTAGTTTAAACGGAAGGTGCTCAGGCGTTCACGCAGAGTATCAGCCATACCCGCCACTTGTTGGCTGCTATGAGTAATGGTCTCTGCACGAGCCAATACATCGTGAGAGATATCACGGATACCCATCAGGTTGCTGTTGATCTCGTTGGCGACACTGCCTTGTTGTTCAGCAGCAGAAGCGATTTGAGTACTCATATCACTGACGCGACCAATATGGGCGACAATACTGCCGAGGTCGGTGCCGGCCTGGCTGATCAGGGAAACACTCTGATGTGCCTGCTCTTCACTCTTACTCATACTGCTGTTCGCAGCTTCTGAGCGCAGTTGCAGCTGTTCGATAATGCTCTCAATCTCACCAGTTGAGCCCTGGGTTCGACTGGCCAGATTACGGACCTCATCGGCCACTACGGCAAAACCACGGCCGGCTTCACCGGCACGGGCGGCTTCAATAGCTGCGTTCAGTGCCAGCAGGTTAGTCTGTTCGGAGATTTCACGAATCACACTGACGACATTGCCGATCTGATCGGTTTGTTCGCTCAGCTGGCCCATGACATTGCTGGCATCGGCGACATTGCTGGCCAGATTCTTAATTGCGACAACAGTCTGATTCACTTCGTGCTGGCTTTGGCTGACTTCGCCATTGGCATTCTGTGTCGTCTCTGCTGTTTCGATGGCGTTACGGGCTACTTCCTGAATAGTCGAAGACATCTCTTCCATGGCAGAAGCCAGCTTATCCACCTCATGGAATTGACGGTCCATACCGGCACGGGTCTCTTCCGTGTTATGGCTCATCTCGGTGGTATGGGTGCGCAGTTGATCTGCCGCTAGCTCCACATCGGTCAAAATCGTTTTCAGAGATAAAGTCATGGCATCGATTTCGCGAGCCAATTGGCCGATCTCATCTTTGCGTTGGAAACCGACTTTATGGGTCAGATCGCCAGCGGCAATTGAGCGTACGGTTGTCAGCATCTGATTCAGAGGTTGAGTGATATTGCGTACCATCACCCAGCTACCCCAGATACCGGCTAGCAGAGGCAGCAGTTGATAGAGAATGGATTCCATCAGTGCGGCCCAAAAGATCTCGGCCACATCGCTCAGGTAAACACCGCTACCGACAACCCAACCCCAAGGCTTAAAGCCCTTAACAAAGGAAACTTTGTCTTTTGGCGTTTTAAACTGAGGACCCTTGTAGGTGTATTCTACAAAACCTTCGCCCTGGTTTTTAACCTTAGTCACCATAGCCTGCCAGTGGAATTGACCCGAGGCATCCTTGGAGTTGGTCATATCTTTGCCGATGATCTTTTTCTTGATCGGGTGCATGACCAATTTATGGTTCATATCGTTGATCCAGAAATAACCATTTTTGCCGTAACGTAGACTGGCAATGGCGGCTTTGGCCTGTTCCTGAGCCTTGGCTTCGCCAATCTCTGGGATCTGTTTGTAGTAGAAATCCAGCAGGCTATGTGCGGATTGTACCTGTTCCTGAACCTGAGCCTTACGTGAGCCCAGCAGTTCACTGTACAAGCGGTAAAGGGAATTGAGTTCGATCAGCATCAGTGTTGTCAGCAGCAGTCCGATCAGCAGCGCCAGTTTTCGGGCAACCGGCCAATGGCGTATATCCATTTATTCCAGTCCTAAGTTAACAGTCATTTGGTTGGTGTGGGGGTGTTACTGTTATTTTAATTATGTAAATGGATTGTAACTTAGCTGGTGTATAGGAACAATTAGACTAGGGTTTTTGCTCAGATGATATTTTTATAAGCAGGTGGTCGTTCGTTAATAAAAATCTTAATACTGTAGCTTATTTGGTTTTTTCATCTTATTTATCTATTTTTGTCTGTAATACTTTGGTGTTGTTTTTTAGAGTTTGAGCTTGTGTCTGATCTGTAACAGGCATAGGCTGGCTTGAGGTTGTTCCGATTATCATTTGGCTATTGTGCAGGATTGCGCTATTGGTTTTAGGTTGCTTCGCCAGTTTTTAAACGTAATGCTAAAGTACTCAAGCAAATGTTTCTCTTCAACCAAGCGCTGTATTCTCTAGTGACAGGTTGGAGAGTATCGAAATGCTTTTGTTTAAGTGTATATCCGCATGGAGTTAGAGCTGAATGGACGAGGTAAAACTACAACAGCTGGATGAACGCTTGGCTGCAGGGCCGGGTAGCCATTGTCGTGATGATATCTGGGCTCGGTTATGTTGCCAGCAGGCATTGCTGGCACTGGAAGCGGGGAGTTATGGCGTTGGTGCTGTGTTGGTTGGTGGCGATAATGAGCTGATTTGTGAGGCCCATAACAGTGTCTTTAGTCCTGGCTATCAGTCTGATCGCCATGCAGAGATGGAGGTGCTGAATATTCTGGAGCAGGATTTTTCTCATCTTAAACGCCATGATCTGACGCTTTATGTCAGTCTGGAGCCCTGTTTGATGTGTACCGGGCGTATTCTGTTGGCTGGCATTGGGCGGGTACGTTATTTGGCGAAGGATAAAGCTGGAGGTTTTGCTACCCATATGCACCTATTACCGCCTGCGTGGAAAAACCTGGCATCACAATTGACGGTAGAGCATGCCAAAGTTGATCGGTTTTGGTCAGAGCTGGCGCTGGCTATGGTTGAGGAGCAATCAGACCAGATGCGGCATAAGGTCGTTGCTGCTTGGCAAGCTTCTATCGATTAAAGCTTTTAAGACTGGCTTATATCGAGCAAGAGTAGAACCAGAGATTAAGAAGAGAACCGCTGATCAATTCAATAGAAAAGATGGGATGGAAGAGAACTCTGCCCCGGCTGCTGATCACAGCCGAAACAGAGGGTGGGAACTGAAATCCCAGTGTGTTCCCATGAGAGGGCATGGGAACAAAACTCGCTGTTAGCTTTAAGTGGGTATTAATCCCAGCTTAGTGCACCACCTACCTGATACTCGGTTACACGAGTTTCAAAGAAGTTCTTCTCTTTACGCAGATCGATAATTTCCGACATCCATGGGAATGGGTTGGTGGCACCTGGGAACTGCTCTTTCAGACCCAACTGCTGCAGACGACGGTTACAGATAAAGTGCAGGTACTCTTCCATAATGCCGGCATTCATACCCAGTACACCGCGCGGCATAGTATCGCGAGCGTATTCGATCTCCAGCTCGGTACCTTCCAGAATCATCTGAGTCACTTCGTCCTGGAACTCCGGAGTCCACAGGTGTGGGTTCTCGATCTTGATCTGGTTGATTACATCGACACCGAAGTTCAGGTGCATGGACTCATCACGCAGGATGTACTGGAACTGCTCTGCGACACCGGTCATCTTGTTACGACGACCCATAGATAGAATCTGGCTGAAACCACAGTAGAAGAAGATACCTTCGGTCACACAGTAGAAAGCGATCAGGTTACGCAGCAGTTCCTGATCTGTCTCTGACGTACCGGTCTGGAAATTTGGGTTAGACAGGGAGTGAGTGTGGCTCAGGCTCCAGCTGGCTTTCTTCGCGATGGACGGTACTTCACGGTACATGTTGAAGACTTCGCCTTCATCCATACCCAGAGATTCCACGCAGTACTGATACGCGTGTGTGTGAATCGCTTCTTCAAATGCCTGACGCAGCAGGTACTGACGACACTCAGGGTTGGTGATCAGACGGTAAACGGCCAGTACCAGGTTGTTGGCAACCAGAGAATCAGCAGTGGAGAAATAACCCAGAGAGCGCATCACGATCATACGCTCATCTTCAGTCAGACCGTCCTGACTTTTCCACAGGGCGATATCCGCATTCATGTTCACTTCCTGCGGCATCCAGTGGTTTGCAGTACCATCCAGATATTTCTGCCATGCCCAATCGTACTTAAATGGCACTAGCTGGTTCAGGTCAGCACGACAGTTAATCATACGTTTGTCATCAACTTCGATACGGGCTGCGCCCATCTCCAGATCTTCCAGGCCTGGAGCTACATCGATGTTTTGTACCGCGTGACGGGCACGCTCCTGAGCGTTCATATCAGCGGGTTGGCTAATTTGTGTCGGTGCTACAGGTGCTGCTGGGGACGGCGTCGGCTGAACAGACGGCGCAGCTTGAGCGGTTGGTGCCGCTTGTGGCGCTGTTTGTGATGGTGCTTGCGGAGCAGCTTTTGGCTGCGGTGCATATTGTGGTTTTGGTTCAGCAACTGCGGTATCGTCGGAATCAAATTCGTCCCAGCTAAGCATGATGGTTACCCTCTAAAATCTGGTGTCTGAATATATATACAGTATAGCGCGACTCTCATTGCATCGGCTTGCCACAGGGTTTTTTATCGCTTAATCCAACAGAGTGTGTTTGGATCAACAAGGGTTGAAAAACACTGTGGCAAACCGTTCATTGATTACGGCTGTAAGTACGGTTGTTAAAAATAAAAAATCACTTGTGATACAGCGGGCATCCGTGCCTCTGGCTGAGCCGTTTAGGGCGGCTCAGCAGAATCCTGAAGTTAACTTATCCACACCCGGTTGGCGGAGTGGATGACCTGACTTATTGACAGGCTTCACAATCCGGATTGTCGATGGAGCAAGCCATAGGTACAGCCGCCGCTTCGCCATCCAGTTCAAACTCATCTTTTGCCGCAGTGGACGCTGCTGCAGTGGATGCTGCCGGTGCTTCTGCAGCTGGTGCTGGCGCCGGAGCTGCTGGGGCAATCGAAGCCGCTGGTGCTGCATTGGCCGATACCGCGTTGTGAGTACTGCGATCTACGGTGGATTTCTCAACGGTAGAGGCACCCATAGCGCGCAGGTAGTAAGTGGTTTTCAGACCGCATAGCCAAGCCATACGGTAGGTGATATCCAGCTTCTTACCGTTAACACCGGAGATGTACAGGTTCAGAGACTGCGCCTGATCGATCCACTTCTGACGACGGCTGGCAGATTCCACTAACCAGCGTGGCTCAACCTCAAAGGCGTTGGAGTACAGGGCTTTCAGATCCTCTGGTACACGCTCAATCGGTTGTACGGAACCGTCGTAGTATTTCAGGTCGTTAACCATTACCTCATCCCACAGACCGCGCTCTTTCAGGTCGCGTACCATGTATGGGTTTACTACGGTGAATTCGCCGGACAGGTTCGATTTCACGTACAGGTTCTGATAGGTCGGCTCAATAGACTGAGACACACCACAGATATTGGAGATGGTCGCCGTCGGTGCAATCGCCATTACGTTGGAGTTACGCATGCCCTGGGTTTGCACCTGATCACGCAGTTCATCCCAGTTCAGGCTGCTGCTCAGATCAACCTTGATAAACTTCTCACCACGAGCTTCGATCAGGTTGTTCATGGAATCCAGTGGCAGTACACCCTGGCTCCACAGAGAACCATCGAAAGTCTCGTAACGGCCACGCTCACGGGCCAGATCACTGGATGCTTTGATCGCGTAGTAGCTGATCGCTTCCATGGATTGATCAGCAAAAGCAACCGCTTGCTCAGACGCATATGGTGTCTTCGCTTTGTACAGTGCATCCTGGAAGCCCATGATACCCAGACCTACCGGACGGTGTTTCATGTTCGAGTTACGAGCCTGAGGTACGGCGTAGTAGTTGATATCGATCACGTTATCCAGCATACGCACCGCAGTGGTTACCGTTGCTCGGATCTTATCGACATCCAGTTCACCGTTTTCTGTTACGTGCTGTGCCAGGTTGACGGAACCCAGGTTACATACAGCGATCTCGTCAGCACTGGTGTTCAGCGTAATTTCGGTACACAGGTTAGAGGAGTGCACCACGCCCACATGCTGCTGTGGCGAACGCAGGTTACAAGGATCTTTAAAGGTGATCCAAGGGTGGCCTGTTTCAAACAACATGGACAGCATCTTACGCCACAGGTCTTTTGCCTTGATGCGCTTGAACAGACGAATCTCACCCAGATCCGCTTTACGCTCGTACTCTTCATAACGGGTTTCGAACGCACGGCCGTACAGGTCATGCAGATCCGGCGTGTCAGAAGGAGAGAACAGGGTCCACTCTTTATCTTCGAAGACACGCTTCATCAGCAGATCCGGTACCCAGTTCGCAGTATTCATATCGTGAGTACGACGGCGGTCATCACCGGTGTTCTTACGCAGATCCAGGAATTCTTCTACATCCAGGTGCCAGCTTTCCAGGTAGGCACATACAGCACCCTTACGCTTACCGCCCTGGTTAACCGCAACTGCGGTATCGTTCACAACCTTCAGGAAAGGGACAACACCCTGAGATTTACCATTGGTACCCTTGATGTAGGAGCCCAGTGCACGTACTGGCGTCCAGTCATTACCCAGACCACCGGCCCACTTGGACAGCAGGGCGTTATCTTTAATGGCGCCGTAGATGCCTTCCAGATCATCCGGTACGTGTGTCAGGTAGCAGGATGACAGCTGTGGACGACGGGTGCCTGAGTTAAACAGGGTTGGCGTCGATGACATGTAATCGAAGCTGGACAGCAGGCTGTAGAACTCAATGGCGCGCTCGGTACGCTGCTCTTCGTTCAGAGACAGGCCCATAGCGACACGCATAAACATCACCTGAGGCAGTTCGTAGCGTACTTCGTCGCAATGCAGGAAGTAACGATCGTATAAGGTTTGCAGACCCAGGTAAGTGAAATTGTTGTCATTTTCTGGCTTGATCGCCGCACCCAGTGCTTCCAGATCAAATTCAGCCAGTTCAGGCGACAGTTGTTCCAGCTCAATACCTTTAGCGATATAAGCGGTAAAGGCTTTAGGATACAGCTCGGCCATTTCATGCTGAGTGGCTTCAGGTGCTACTTTCAGGAAGCTCAGGGCTTCGCGACGTAGGTTGTCCAGTAGCAGGCGAGAAGTAACGTAAGTGTAGTTAGGCTCTTTCTCAACCAGAGTACGGGCGGCCATCATCAGTGCGGTGGATACGCCATCCGCCGGTACGCCGTCGTACAGGTTTTTCAGTGCATCTTCAATGATGATGCTCTTGTCGACTTCTGCCAGACCTTCACAGGCTTCAGATACCAGGGTTTCAATACGGCCCAGATCCAGTGGCAGTTTAAGACCGTCAGGATGAGTCACATTGATACTTGGGTGTGGTTTGTTGATGCCTTTTTCCTGTGCAGCGCGCACACGGGCGTGCTCTTCACGGTACAGTACGTAAGCACGGGCAACCTTGTGTTCGCCGGAGCGCATCAGCATCAGTTCAATCTGATCCTGAATATCTTCGATATGGACTACACCGCCAGCAGGCATACGTCTTTGGAAGGTATCAACGATCATTTGAGTGAAGCTCTCTACCTGATCGTGGATGCGACTGGATGCCTGTGCATTGTCACCTTCCACTGCGATAAAGGCTTTACTCATTGCAACGGAGATTTTGCTTGGATCAAACGCGACCAGACCACCGGTGCGCTTCATCACTTGTAGCGCACTCAAAGCCGCGTTCTGAGTTGTATCCTGTGCCATAGCTATTAATGCCTGCCTAATA
Organism: uncultured Oleiphilus sp.; assembly: GCA_964342385.1. GTDB lineage: Bacteria > Pseudomonadota > Gammaproteobacteria > Pseudomonadales > Halomonadaceae > Oceanospirillum. The sequence goes on from CAYFGP010000044.1 coordinate 23,639, forward strand.
GATTATTCGGTTACTAAAACTGCTAAAAAACAGTAGAGCCTGACAGTCGCTGCAAGCCAGAAGATAAGCGGCCTGAGGCGGTGATGTCTGGGACGTAAAACGCAAGCCAGTTTGGTGGGAAATGAGAGAAAAACCACAAAAACTGACTATTTTAAAAGCGTGTATTGAATTGTAGTTCGATTTATGCATAAACCCAATATATAGGGTCTAGCTGGAACGTTGGCACAAGATAATGTTGTTTTTTGCTGGTTGCAAGTGGATAACTTGTGAATAAATTGTGTTTATTCAGGGTGTAAAAACCTACTAACCTTGGAAGGGTAAGCGCAGAGGGATTACTGGAAATTCAAGTGCAAAAAGAGAAAAAATTTTCAGTTTGCAGGCAGGTGTAAATGAAAGTTTTTGTTGATCTTGCTCAGACTATCCTGTGTCTGGCACGTATTGTTTTAAATGTAACCTGATGTATGATTAAGGTTATAAAAAGATGCGACAGTGCAAACGAATTAGCATTAAAGATGCTACTTTAAGTGTCGATCAGGAGTACAAGAACACGCTTATTAATTGGCAAATAATCATGTCTGGCAAAATGATGTGCCGGTGCCAAATAAGCAGAAACTGTCACAGACTGGCCAAGAAGATTAATCAGCAGATTGAAGGCTGGTCACCAAGATTACTAGAGAGCATTCCGTGGATACACAAGAAACTTCCCGCATTCTGATAGTAGAAGATGATGAACGCCTTGCGACTCTGACTCAGGAGTACCTGGAAGGCAATGGCTTTGAGGTGGGTGTTGAAGGTGATGGTAATCGCGCAGTTGAGCGTATTCTGAATGAAAAGCCTGATCTGGTGATTTTGGATGTGATGTTGCCAGGTGAAGATGGTCTAGGGGTGTGCCGTCGTGTGCGTCCAGAGTATTCTGGCCCTATCCTAATGCTGACGGCTCGTACGGATGATATGGATCAGGTCGTGGGTCTGGAGATGGGCGCTGATGATTATGTCTCCAAGCCTGTGCGTCCTCGTGTATTGCTAGCGCGTGTACGTGCTCTGTTACGTCGTGTTAGTGGTGGTGAAGAACTGGTCGAGGTTTCAGATGATGATGAAAGCCGTCTGCAGTTTGGTGATCTGGTGATTGATAACGCCATGCGCGAAGCTTGGTTAAAAGATGAAGGTATTGATCTGACCAGTGCGGAGTTTGATCTGCTGTGGTTACTGGCGTCCAACGCCGGCCGTGTACTGACCCGTGAAGAGATTTTTACCGCACTGCGGGGCATTGAGTATGATGGTCAGGATCGCTCAATTGATGTTCGAGTATCCCGTATCCGTCCTAAAGTGGGCGATGATCCTATGCACCCACGCCGTATCAAGACCGTGCGTAGCAAGGGTTACCTCTTTGTGAAAGAAGTGTAAAAAGTTTGGTATGACAAAGGCAGGCGATAAGCCTGCCTTTTTCTTTTCTCCGCTTTAATTTAATCTCTAAGCCTTAAGTGATTAACTGAATTCCTCAACCCCTCCGTTAAGGTGTATTGGACGAGCCCTGACTGTGAAACTGGCAAACGCTTTTCGTGTAAACAGTATTTTTATCCGTGTTTATCTGCATATGTTATTGGCGATGTTGCTGGTAGTGATATTGGCAGTGTCGGCGGTATCTCTTATTAATCATGTGCGCCTAGAGAAATATCGGGAGGAACTGGCCTCAGGTACTTTCTATCTGCTAGCCAATGGTTGGCAACAGCAACCGGTGGAGCATAGAGCGGAGTGGTTATCCGGTGTGGCTCATTTATTGGATCTGGAACTGGAGCTGATTCATATTGAGGATACGGAACTGGATGTCTGGCAACATCGACGTCTGGCCGAGCAGCGGGTGTTGCTGCTGGAAGATGAAGAGCAGAGCCTACAGGCCTACCGCTACCTGTCTCAAGGTGATGGCTTGCTGGTTAAGGCAGTGATTCCTCGTTTATCAGAACAGCATGCCCGAGCGTCAGTGCAACTATTAAAACAGACTCTGGATGATACTCAGCTGACACTTGCGCAATTACTCGCCGATAGTCAGCAACACTTCTTTTATCCCTTAAGCCAGGTGTCTTTAACTGAGGTGAAACTGGGGCGCTTGGAGCGTCAACAGTTAGCAGCAGGTGAGACGATTCTGTCTTTCTCCGATGCCGGACGTTCGGTAACCGCCTATGCTCAGCTTGCTGATAATCAGTTGCTGAAGGTTGGGCCTGTGGCTCTATTTAATCCTTATCCGATTGTCATGTTGGCGGGCATTGCCTTAGTGGCACTTATGCTGTCGGCCAGTGGGGTGTATCTGTCGGTGAGAGTGCTGGAGCAACGCTTGCAAAAGGTTGAGCAGGCGGCAAGCCGTATCGCTGCCGGGCATCTCAGTACTCGTGTCCGTGTTGAGGGGGATGACTTTGTTGCTCAGTTAGCCCGGGCCTTTAACTCCATGACTAAACAGGTACAGGAACTGCTGAGAACCCAGCAAGAGATGATTCATGCTGTATCCCATGAATTGCGTACCCCAGTGGCCCGTATCCGCTTTGGTATGCAGATGATCGAGGATATGGTGGAAGACGGTTTTACCCAGAAGCAACTGAAAGGCATTGATAATGATATTCAGGAGCTGGATGAGCTGGTCGATGAGATTCTGACCTATGCCCGCCTGGGGCAGGAAAGTCTGACGTTGGATTATGAACATGTTCAGGTGATGCCTTTGGTGCAGGATGTTGTGGATGGCTTGAAGGTACTGAAGCCTGAGTTAACGCTGGAGGTTAAGCATTTAAATCCTATTGAAGGGGATGATGCTGAGATCGAAGTACGCTATTTCCAGCGGGCGGTACAGAATCTGGTTAGCAATGCTTGTCGTTATGCTCAGACCTCTATCCGGGTTAGCTGCTATATGGAAACGGATAGTGTGCGCATTGATGTTGAAGATGATGGACCAGGTATTCCAGAAACTGATTGGGAACGAGTCTTTACCCCTTTCTCTCGTTTAGATGATAGCCGCACTCGTGAAACAGGAGGTTATGGTCTGGGGCTTTCTATTGTACGTCGTATCACTTATTGGCATCAGGGTAGCGCTATGGTTGATCGCAGTGAGACGCTGGGTGGAGCCCGTTTTAGTTTAATTTTCCCGCGCTTACGGAGCGATCTGACAGTCTAAACGGAGCAAAAATGTCGTAAGCCGAGGAAACTTGATACAGATTAAAAGTTGCATATGATTTTTTTGATGAATATCAACAAAGGGGATAGGGGCATTCAGTAGTATCTCTCTTGCAGTAAATTGGAACGCAGGTTGATTTGTAGCTGAGACTTGATGTTCTATCCTTTATCTCTCCTTGTTGAGAAGGGGCCGTGCAGTGGGCCCCTTTTTTTTCGCCCCGAGTTTTATTTCTGTTTATTTATCTTATGCCGACTTTTTTGTTTGCCGTGCTCTTTATTCACTATGGACTGGCTGTATGCCGCTCAGCGTCCGGAAAGAGACATCCTTGGCAGTACGCAGAAAGTCCTTCATATAGGCGGCATCGGCACTCTCTTTGCGAATAGCCGCGTATAGCGTGCTCCACAAGCCTTGTTCACCCAGGCGAACCGCACGCACATAGTCCCGCTCCAGATACTCTGTTAATGCCCAGTTGGGCAGAGCGCAGACCCCGCGACCACTGGCAACCAGCTGCATCATCATAATGGTCAGCTCTGCAGTGCGGGTTTCTTTTGGTTCTATACCGGCAGGGGTCAGGAAGTGAGAAAAGACATCCAGCATCTCACGGTCTACGGGATAAACAATCAGAGTTTCATCAGCCAGGTCCTGTTCCTGAACAAAACCTTTCTGCGCAAATTCATGTTGTTTGGCTACTGCCAACAGGCCTTCGTAGCGAAATAACGGAATATAGTCCACGCTACTCAAGGGTTGAGGGTCTGATGTGATGACCAGGTCCAATTCGCCCCGTGCCAGAGCCGGTAGAGGAGCAAAGCTGAAACCTGACGCAAAATCCATTTCCACTTCTGGCCAGTTATTACGGAAGCTATCGATAGTCGGCATTAGCCATTGGAAACAGCTATGGCATTCAATGGCCATATGCAGACGACCCACTTCACCACCGGCCATACGATCCAGGTCCCGCTGAGCGGAACGTAACAGAGGAGATATATCATCGGCCAGTTGCAATAGGCGCATGCCCGCACTGGTGAACTGTAGCGGTTTACTCTTACGAATAAACAGGGTGCAGCCGAGGCGCTCTTCAAGATCTTTCAACTGATGAGATAGGGCTGACTGGGTCAAGTGGATACGTTCAGCGGCCTCAACCAGGCTGCCAGTGTCTCTTAATGCCATCAGGGTTTTCAGGTGTCGGATCTCTATCATGGGACTCTCAGTGAATTTGTCTCAAGATTTATTATAAATTAATTTAGTTTGATTCATTCTTTATTGCCAATAACAAAGCCCATTGTTTTTAAAACAATATGTTCTAACAAGTGGCTTTTTAGATCGCTTTTATAGAAAAAGTGCCAGAGAGTGCAAAAAGATACAAAGCCTTCAGGGATGTTACACAAAAGTGGTGTTTAATCTGTTAGTTTATTAATCGCTGTCATGTTTTAGTAAAAGTAGGCTCGTGTTGCAGGGAGGCGGCATCGAAATGACACGGGTGTGAGATGAGGGAGTTATGATTACACTGATGCGAAAGCTAATTGCCGACTTGACTCCTGATGAGTCTCATCAAATGTTGCGCATGCGTCGCACCTTGATGGCGACAGGTTCTGGGCTGGTCCTGACAGCCATTGTGATTGTGGCTATGGTCCTGGGCATGGTTGAAATGCCGGTCACCGGTTTTATCTTCCTATATGGCCTGATCTGGCTGGTCAATCTTACCTTTCCCCTGATGATCAGCTATGACATCAATCTACTGTTTAAAGACCCCAGCCTCACTATTCCCCAGCTAATCTGGCATACCCTGAGTAATACCATCTCAATCTATTTAGTACCCGAGCTGCACAGTGTCTTTCTGATGCATTATCTGTTGGTGGTGTTATTTGGCGCTTTTCGGATGCAGCGTAGGGGGTTTTTAATTGTGGGTGGCGTCATTATGGCCTGCTATTGCCTGGCGATGACAGCGTTGCACATGACTGGGCGATACAGTTTTGACCCTGAAAGAGAGCTGCTGGGCATGGTGGTCTTCCTCTTTATGTTGATTGGTGTCAGTATCATCGGCACTGAAATCAGTAGCTTGCGCTGGGCGTTGAAACGACGTAATTCGGAGTTAAATACCGTAATGCAGCAGGCTCAGGAGCAGGCAATTACCGATGACCTGACTGGGCTCTATAATCGCCGTCATCTGATGGAGATTTTGCGTCGTCAGCAGGCGTTGGCAGTCCGAGGGGATTATCACTTTAGTCTTTGCTTTGTCGATCTGGATCATTTTAAACAGATTAACGATAACTACGGCCATAAGACAGGGGATGAGGTTCTGCAGACGTTTGCAGACCTGGCACGAAACAGTGTGCGGGAAGTGGACTTTGTGGCACGCTTAGGTGGTGAAGAGTTTGTCTTGGTACTGGTTCGCACGGAGTTGCCTGGAGCTCAGCATGTAGCTGAGCGCCTCAGAATTTCGATGTCGAAAGCCCGTCTTGATGTTTTGGGGCCGGATAGCCAGGTTACTGCCAGTATTGGTGTGTCTCAGTATAAAGCAAAAGAGAAGATTGAAGAGACGATGCATCGTGCGGATATTGCGGTGTATGCGGCGAAAAATCGAGGGCGTAACCAAGTGGTGACTGAAGAGGATCTCACCAGTTTGATTATCTCCTCACTGCATGATGATGCTGATCTTTATACTGAATCAGATGCCCGTTAAGTAACCTATTATCAATTCAGTACCTGCCATGGCTTAACTGATGCACTTGATAATTGTTATCATGTGTTGTTGCCATAAGCGTAGACGCGTTAATATAGTGCTAGGCCTGACATTCAGCGCTGAGTATGAAATCATAAACACCTGAATAAAAGCTTTGTTACGCACAATAAATTCAGCGGTGGCTGGAACATTGAAGTGCATAGAGAGCCTTGTTTCGGTATGTCATAGGTTGATTGCATGAGTAAAAAACTGAAATCCGGTAGTTTATGCAAACTGGGTAAAGGTGATATCAAAGACCACTGGAAAGAGTTGGTTGAGATTACTAAAAAAAGCAGCTTTCTTTGCACTAAGTGCGCGCGTTCTGCCAATGACAAAAAGCGCCTATGTAAACCCTCCGCAATCTGATTTAACCCTCTTTACTTTTGCTGAGCACGTGCGTGGCCATAACGACTAGAATCGATACCCCCTCAGGAGTTCCCATGTTAAAACAAGCCATGATTGATCGGCTGAATGAGCAGATTAATCTTGAATTCTATTCATCAAACCTGTACCTGCAGATGAGCGCATGGGCAGAATATAAAGGCTTCGAAGGCTGTGCTGCTTTTTTACAGAAGCATGCTGATGAAGAGATGGAGCATATGAAGCGCCTGTTCACCTATGTGAATGAAACCGGTGCAATGGCGCGAATTGGTAGTATTGATAATCCGCCTTCAGAGTTCGAATCCATTAAAGATCTGTTTGAAAATGTATTTGAGCATGAGTGTCTGATTACTCAGAAAATTAATGAGCTGGCCCATACCGCCTTTACAGAGCAAGACTACTCGACGTTCAGCTTCCTGCAGTGGTATGTCGCTGAGCAACACGAAGAAGAGAAACTGTTTAAAGGTATTCTGGATAAGATTGAAATTATTGGTGAAGACGGCAAAGGTCTGTTCTTTATTGATAAAGAGATCGGCAAAATGGCTAAGCAGGAAAGTGCCAGCATCATGGATACTTCATCTGCGGATGAAGAAGCTTAATGCTGTCAGCGCTTTAATTGATCCATTTTGGGATCAAGCAGCAAAAAGCCCCGTAAGGGGCTTTTTGTTTATGTCGCGGAGTCAGTCATCTGGGTAGTATTAATTACTAAACTCGTACGCTAAGCCGTTACTGCCTAGAGCACGGTAGCGCCCATCTCGTGAGAAAGCCAGATCCAATACACTGACACCGGTTGGCTTCCATTTCTCTTTCTTAGTGGCTTCCCAACCTCCGGTCTGTTGTTTACTACTCAGATTCCACAGTCTGATTTTACCGGTACTGGTACCCGTCAGCAGTAGTGGTTGTTCTGAGGCAAATTCCGCCGCAGTGTAGGTAGCAGCAGCGATATCGCCAGCTTTGTTGATATTCATATTCATGGCGACCTTGCCACTGGTTAGATCAATAGCCAGAGCCTCACCACCTTGAGCTGAGCTAAAGGCAAAATCACTGCGTGGTGAAATCGCAACCGCACGAATCTGATTATCGTGGCTCCATTGGCCCTTAATCTCACCATCCGGAATGCTCCAGATATAAACGCTACCTGTACGGGTACCGGCGATAGCAAGAGAGTTATCAGCGCTGATGGATACCGCGGTAACCTGATCATCTGTGGTAAAGGTCTTAACACCTTGTCCTTGGGCAGTACTGATAAGCACAGCAGTGCTGTTATCCAGACCAGCCAGGAGATAGCTGCCATCTTCAGACAGTTCCAGACTGCGGATATCGTTTGGCAGTGCCCAGAAGTTAGCGGGTTTGCCCGAGGTGGCGTCCCAAAGTGTTAATCGGTCTTGCTCCGCTGTTGCGCCATAGCGGCTGTCACCGGAAAGGGCGACTTGATTAAACAGCGAGTATTCTTCCGCCTTATGATTCCAGTTATAGACTCGTTCATGCTGAGGCAGTTGCCAGAGACTACCACCGTGATTGATCGAGGCGATAACCGCCATGGAACCATCGCTGGAGAGTGCTGCGTCATAAGCGCCTTTGGTCGCTAAGGACCAGGTATTGCTAGGAGGCGTCTGATCGCTGCAGGCGGCCAGTGTAAGAGAAACTCCAATGACCGCAGAGAGAACCGTTTTCCTGACGAAACTCATGTGTTGATCAATTCCTGATGCGCAGTGTGCAGTGTTTCAATAAGTAGATCTTCATGCTGGAAACGATCCGCTAAATGTTCACCTAAACCGGAAAGGTTTTGGCTGAGAGCGTCCAGCTGTTCAGAGCTTAGGGGTTTGTTATCGTAGGCTTCGTTAAAGTCCAGAATGACATCGGTACTGGTCTGAATCATAGGAATAACACGATTGCCTAATTCGATCGCTTTCTGATCGGAAAAGGCCTCTGCTTCACGATAGAGCTGTTCGAAGATCTCGAAGTGTCCGGCAGAGGTGTAGTCCACCATGATTTCACACAGCTGTTGAACCTGGATATTCTCTGGCAATGTCCCTTGTGTGACTTGCTGAACCAGGTCTGTATACATGACTAGCAGTGTCTGACGTTCCTGCAGCCACTTATCAACCAGTTCATGTACACCGCTCCAGCGTTCCTGGGCATTTTTGCAACCTTCCAACATGGTACGACCTCCTGCATAACTGAGGTAGGGAGAGTTAGCTTGTGTCCCCCTAGCATACGGTAGCCCTGAAATATTGTCACCTGTTAATGCGGCTTGCGGCGCAGGCTAATCAGTACTATGGCAGCTAGCCCCAGATAGGCAAATAACGTCCACCAAGGGATGGATAAACCGAGGAAAGTCCAGGACACTTCGGCGCATTCGCCACTGCCACTTAATACCTTGCTGACCACATCGGCATAGGGCAGAACTTCCATCATATAATCCAAACCAGGACCACAAGTAGGCACTTGATCTGCTGGTAGGTTCTGCAGCCAGATATGACGCAACGCCAGACCGATACCTGCAAACAGAGAAAGTAATGTAATACCCGAGTAGATACCGCGACCTGTACTGGATTCAGGAGCATGCAGTGCGCCTAACAGGAAACCGGCACCGGCAACCATAAAGGAAACGCGTTGGAAGATGCACAGCGGACAGGGTTCCATCTCAAAGACATGCTGCATGATCAACGCGGAGATGATCAAGGCCGCACAGGCCAGAAATCCGGCCAGATTCAGTGTCCGATAGTTCAGTGACATCGGTAATTCCTTAATAAATAAAAGTGAATTGAGGCATATTATATGATGGGGTGCATTGGAAAAAGTCCGTTCTCACCATACAATGCTTGTTATACACACCTAAACAAAAGTATTTTGATCCTCTGGCCAGTGGCTTGAGAATAGAGCTGTTTTGAGACGAGATGCTTTTATTTGGGTGTTTATGAGTAGGGTAGATAGCTTTTTGGCGCACAGGTTCCCTACAAGGTGAAAGGATGACAACAACGCGGAGAATTTTGAGTGATTAAGCTAGTGAAATACAGCCTGATGGCCCTGTTAATCACCCTGACATCAGTCAGTCAGTCCTGGGCAGAAACGTCAACAATTGAGTACTCTGAGATTCAGCCAGCTTTTGTTGTGAATTATGGTGGTCCGGGGCGCTTAAAGTATCTTAAAGTGCAAGTGACGATGGTAACGAGCTCCCCCATCGCGACAGAAACAGCTCAGCACCATATTCCGTTGGTACGTAATGAATTGGTGACCCTGTTTAGCAGTCAGACTGATGAAGCGGTTTCTTCTCCAGTAGGGCAGGATGAGTTGCGTCAGGAAGCGACTAAGACGGTTAAGGAATTGTTCCAGAAAGAAGTGGGACATCCTGTTATTGAAGATCTGCTGTTTTTGAACTTTATCTACCAGAAATAAGCACAAACAGATTGATGAGGTTCAAGCAGAGTTGAATAGCCTAGCTCTAACGCTTGTACTGAACTAAAAAATCCCCGTATCATCATTTGCTTTTTAAGCTTGGGCGATACGGGGATTTTTTTAGCAGGCTTTTTTAGAACTGTGTGGGCGCTGTTTTTATTAACGCCCACTTTTTTGCAATACCTACTTGGCAATCTGCCAACGGATATTTATCTTAAAGTCCGTTTTTCTGCTTAGCCATATAGTCTGCCAGGAACTGATCAAAATCGACCTGATCGGCTTCTTCCATATCTTTTTGCTGTTGCAGTGAGCTTTCGCTGAGTTGGCTGAACAGCGCCTGACGGGCCTTGTCTACCGGTTCTGATTTTAACTGCTCGGCTTGTTGCAGTGCTTGCTGCAGGGTGAAGTTACTGAAGCTGCCCTGTGCTTTGACCGCTGCCAGTACCTGAGCAGATGGCGTCAGTTCCGGTTGATCAATGCACTGACGGAAATGATCCAGCGCTTGCTGGTGCTCTGGTTGCTCCAGGCCTGCATCCAGCAATGTTGCGATGTGAGTCAGCTGATCAAACAGTTCGTGGCTCCAGTCTTCACGACTGATATCGCCTGCTGGTCGTTGCAGCATCAAACCGGCTTTGCGGCCTTCATTCACGATCAGGCTGTGGTTCTCATCCACCATGCGACATTCGTCATCTGGCGTATTCGGGCTATTTTCCAGCAGACAATACAGCAGGAAGGTGTCAACAAAACGCGCTTGTTGTTTGGTGATACCGATGCCCTCAAATGGGTTTAGGTCGATACAGCGTACTTCGATATATTCTACACCGCGCTCCATCAGCGCCTGTGACGGACGTTCACCGGAACGGGCTACACGCTTAGGACGAATATCACTGTAGTACTCATTTTCGATTTGCAGGATATTGGTGTTCAGCTGACGGTACTCGCCATCCACTTTTACACCCATCGCTTCATAACGCTCGTGGGGTGTATTGATCGCATGAGTCAGTGTGGTGACATAGTTGCTCAGGGTGTTAAAGCAGATTTTCAGGCTGGCCTGAACATTGTTCTGATAACCTAGGCCACTCATTCTCAGAGATGTCGCATAAGGCAGGTACAGGCTGTCATCATCCAGCTCTTCCAGCGGATGCTCTCTGTCTTCGACAAAGCTTTTATCCACAACCGGCGAGGCACCAAACAGGTACAGCAGCAGCCAGCTGTAACGGCGGAAGTTGCGGATCAGAGCAAAATACTGCTCGGAGACAAAATCCTGTAATGAAAGATCTTTAAGCTCAGGATCATCTTTTTGCAGATGTTGCAGTGCAGGCCACAGTTGCTCCGGCATGGAGAAGTTGTAATGCAGGCCTGCAATGGACTGCATAATACGGCCATAACGCCAGGACAGGCCCTGACGGTAGACTGTCTTCATGGTGCCTGAGTTAGAGCTGCCATACTGAGCAATAGGAATGCTGTCATTACCGTGCAGCTTACACGGCATACTGGCCGGCCAGATTAGTTCCTGATCCATATTCTGATAGCTGAAGCGATGCAGATCGCTCAGAAAACCCAGGGTATCATCCAGCTTGGTGGATACCGGGGTAATAAACTCCAGCAGGGCTTCAGAATAGTCCGTAGTGATATGGGGATGCGTCAGAGTCGAACCCAGCGCCTTGGGATGAGGGCTCTGTGCCAGTTCCGCATCCGGGGTAATTCGCAGACCTTCCTTCTCCAGACCCCGCTGGATCTGAGTGAAAAGGCCCTGTTGGGCTAAGGGTTGCAGAAACTGCAAACGATCTTGGATGGTAGCTGACAAGTGAAATCCCCTATATTCGCCACGGGTTGCAGTAAAATTAAAAAGCCTGATCTGGCAATATTGGGGCGACAGAATAGGCTTCAAGGCTTTTCTGCACTTAACAAACTATTTTTGTCAGGTGCTATTTATTCAGTTTAGTGCCTACTGATTAATTAGCCGTAGACGCTAGTGTTTCTTACACACTTACACAAACGTGTTTCGGTATTTTTTGGCTAATGGCTGAAGAATGAAGCCATTTGCTAAACAGAAACTTTTGTGTGAGTGCTTATTTACGCATTCATTGCTGATTGTGTCGCAATTAATATTGTGTCGAATGTGTGAATGCGACAGCTTTTTGTCGTAGATAGATCGCTCGACAAAAGTAGGCCGTCACATTCACCATCTCATTCGCAACACTTCAGAGCCGTACTATTTGCCCTTTTTCTTTTGCGCCTGAGCCAGCAGCATACCCAGCGTACCCATCTGGCCGCCAGAATCCTTTGAAGAACCCTGTGGTTTGCTCTGGTAGCTGCCACCGCCACGATTTTGACGACGACCGCCTTTACCGGAGCGACCACCGTCATCACCGGCGCTGGCACCACGACCCTGCTGTGCTTCCGGTTCATCAGTAAGACGCATGGACAGGGCGATACGACGACGCTGCTGATCCACATCCATCACTTTAACTTTGACGATGTCCCCGGCTTTCACCACAGTACGTGGGTCTTCAACAAACTTGTTGGACAGCGCAGAGATATGCACCAGACCATCCTGGTGTACGCCGATATCGACAAAGGCACCGAAGTTAGTCACGTTGGTGACGGAGCCTTCCAGAATCATGCCTGGCTTCAGATCGCTGATCTCTTCTACGCCTTCCATAAATTCAGCGGCTTTAAACTCAGGACGCGGATCGCGACCTGGCTTATCCAGTTCCTGCAGAATATCGGTTACCGTAGGTAGACCAAAATCGTCATCGGTAAACTGAATCGGGTTTAAACCCTTCAGGAATTGGCTATCGCCGATCAGACTATCCAAAGCACGACTGCTCTGCTGTGCAATCTTCTCTACTACAGGATACGCTTCCGGGTGCACAGCGGATGCATCTAATGGGTTATTTCCGTTCATGACCCGTAAGAAACCGGCGCACTGCTCAAAAGTTTTAGGGCCGAGGCGGGAAACATCTTTTAGGGCTTTACGGCTATCAAAGGCACCGTGCAGGTCGCGGTGATTGATAATATTCTGTGCCAGGGTGGCGTTCAGACCGGATACACGGTTCAGTAGTGCCACAGAGGCGGTATTTACATCAACACCGACGGCGTTTACACAATCCTCAACCACAGCATCCAGACTACGAGCCAGCTGAGTTTGAGATACATCGTGCTGGTACTGGCCGACACCGATGGATTTTGGATCGATCTTCACCAGTTCGGCCAATGGGTCCTGCAGACGACGGGCGATAGACACCGCACCACGGAAGCTGACATCCAGATCTGGGAACTCTTTAGCGGCCAGCTCAGAAGCCGAGTAGACAGAAGCACCGGCCTCGCTGATCATAATCTTGCTAACTTTTTGATCTTTAATCAATTTCAGCAGATCGCCAGCCAGCTTGTCCGTCTCACGGGAAGCGGTGCCGTTACCGATACTGATCAGATCCACATTGTATTTCGGAATCAGCTTGGCTAATACGGCCAGGGATTCGTTCCACTGATTGCGTGGTGCATGTGGGAAGATGGTGGTGTGGTCCAGCAGTTTACCGGTGGCATCCACCACGGCGACCTTAACACCGGTACGCAGGCCAGGGTCGAGACCGATAGTGGCACGAGGACCGGCAGGAGCCGCCAGCAGTAGGTCTTTCAGGTTGCTGGCAAAGACCTTGATCGCTTCGCCTTCAGCATCTTCACGCAGACGACCCATTAGCTCGGTTTCGATATGGGTCAGCAGTTTAACGCGCCAGGTCCAGCGTACCACTTCCTTCAGCCAGGTATCGGCGGCACGACCCTGATCTTTGATGTCAAAGTGAGCCGAGATTTTCTCTTCGCACGGGTGAATCTTCAGCTCTTCGCTATCAGGGATGATAATGCTTAGCTGCAGCATACCTTCGTTACGGCCACGGAACATCGCCAGGGCGCGGTGGGAAGGCGCACTTTTTACCGATTCGTTATGCTCAAAGTAGTCGCTGAACTTCTCACCGGCACTTTCCTGGCCGGGTACGACACGGGATTGCAGCTCACCCTGATTCCACAGGTAGTCACGCAGCAGAGACAGCAGCTCTGCGTCTTCACTGAAGCGCTCCATCAGAATCTGCTTGGCACCGTCCAGTGCCGCTTTCTCGTCGGCCACACCCTGATCTGGATTTAGATAATCTTTAGCGGCGGTTTGAGGGTCTTGATTAGGATCGTTAAACAGCAGATCAGCCAGTGGCTCCAGACCGGCTTCGCGAGCGATCTGAGCCTTGGTGCGGCGCTTCGGTTTATACGGTAGGTAGAGATCTTCCAGACGGGTCTTGGTATCGGCTTCGAGAATATCTTTCTTCAGCTCATCCGTCAGTTTGCCTTGTTCTTCAATACTGTTTAGTACGGTGCCACGGCGCTCTTCCAGTTCTCTCAAATAGCGCAGGCGCTCTTCCAGATTACGCAGCTGGGTATCATCCAATCCACCGGTCACTTCTTTACGGTAACGGGCAATAAAAGGAACAGTGGAGCCTTCATCTAAAAGGGCAACGGCAGCACTGACCTGGGTATTTTTAACATTAAGCTCTTCGGCAATGCGCAGGGCGATCTGTTCCATGGAGCGGGTTCTCTGTTAGCAGGTTGTAGTAAGTTGTTTCATTATCTTATTTGCCCCTGGCTATCTTCAGCGCTATGTCGATGGAGCAAAGAAATTGAGCTGGTAATTTATACAGTAAAGGCGTTCGCTTCGCAAAACTAACCAGCATTTCCCCTGGCAGGTCGGTTTGCCGGTAAATTGGGGATCTCGCATTATGGTGCAGTGTTTATTTTTCGCAAGGGCCAACGATAGTATTTACCCGGTGACAGGGCGTTTATGGTGCTTCGTTTGGCGGATTGGTCGATAAATTGATGGGATCAAACAAGTCGCTAAGGCAGAAGAAAAATAAGTAGAGGGAATTGGGGCCGGGAGGCGTAAAGTAAAAGCAGAAGAAATTAAAGAGAAGGCAGTGATAAAAGTGATCAAAAGGCAGAAACAAGAAAGGCGAACAGTAAACTATTCGCCTTTCTTTAGAGCACTTTGCTAAGCATATGCTGTGAACAACATACGCTTGTTCAGCAAGGCGTTATTACAGCTGAGGACCCGCTGCAATAATGGCTTCGTCAACACCTTCAAATTTCTTGAAGTTCTCAACGAATTTAGCCGCCAGCTCTTTAGCCTGCGCATCGTAAGCTTCTGGGTTAGCCCAGGTGCCACGAGGCTGCAGCAGGTTAGTATCAACACCTGGAACCTCTGCAGGTACTGCCAGGTTAATACCTTCCAGTTGAACAGTCTGGATATCTTCCAGTGCACCGCTTTGAATCGCAGAGATAATGCCACGAGTCGTTGGGATGCTGAAACGCTCACCTTCACCGTAAGAACCACCGGTCCAACCAGTGTTTACCAGGTAAACTTTAGAACCGAACTCTTCGATACGCTTAATCAGCAGGTCAGCGTATTCTGCTGCTGGGCGTGGGAAGAAAGGTGCGCCAAAACAGGTAGAGAACGTGGACTTGATGCCGCCACCGGAACCCATTTCAGTAGAACCTACCAGCGCCGTGTAGCCAGACAGGAAGTGGTAAGCCGCTGCTTCTTTAGACAGAACAGAAACAGGAGGCAGAACGCCGGTCAGGTCACAGGTCAGGAATACGATTGCTTTTGGCTCACCAGCACGGTTTTCCAGCACACGCTTCTCGATGTGTTCCAGAGGATAGGCTGCACGAGTGTTCTGAGTCTTGCTTACGTCGGTGTAAACTGGAGTTTTGTTGTCATCCAGTACCACGTTTTCCAGCACGGAACCGAACTTAATCGCATCCCAGATTACTGGCTCATTTTTCTGAGACAGATCGATACATTTCGCGTAGCAACCGCCTTCGATGTTGAATACAACACCTTTGCCCCAGCCGTGCTCGTCGTCACCGATCAGGTAACGGGCAGGGTCTGCAGACAGAGTGGTCTTACCGGTACCGGACAGACCGAAGAACAGAGTGGTTTCGCCATCTTCGCCTACGTTAGCGGAGCAGTGCATTGGCAGCACGTCTTTCTCTGGCAACAGGAAGTTCTGTACAGAGAACATGGCTTTTTTCATTTCACCAGCATACTGCATGCCAGCCAGCAGTACTTTGCGCTTAGCAAAGTTGATGATCACTGCACCGTCAGAGTTCGTGCCATCACGCTCTGGCACACAGGTGAAAGAAGGGGCGTTCATGATCTGCCACTCACCCTTTGTTTTAGGGTTGAATTGGTCAGGACGAACAAACAGAGTGCGGCCAAACAGGTTGTGCCATGCAGTCTGAGTAGTAACACGGATCGGCAGATAGTGCTCAGGATCAGCACCCACATGCAGCTCAGAAACGAAGGTATCTTTTTGACCCAGATACTCTTCTACGCGCTCCCACAGTGCATCAAATTTAGCAGAATCGAATGGGCGGTTAATCGCACCCCAGTCGATTAGGTCAGCCGTGCTTGGCTCTTCAACAATGAAACGATCCATTGGAGAGCGGCCAGTACGGTGGCCTGTGGAAACTACAAGAGCTCCATTGCTGGCTAGTTCACCTTCCTTACGTTCAACAGCTGCTTGAACCAGTTCAGCAGTGCTTAGGTTGGTGAAAGTCATTACAGAGCTATCGTCAATCGATGTCGTCATTTACTTGTGTCCTTCGGCTCCAGCCGATCAACTAGTACCAAACGGGTATAGAAAACCGCTGTGATTTTTAAGCAATCAAGCGAGTCCAGTGAGGTTTTTAGGCGCGTATTATGTCAAAAAAATGGGGGGTCTGCGAAGCCCTGATAAGCAGAAAATTCTGAAAATCAGTTACAAAACAAAAATCTTGGTGCGGATGCACAGGTTTGAATAGGGGATTTTAGGAGTAAATGCTGTTTTTTCAGTATTTATGTTTGCCTGCAACCTAGATGCTAGTGATTCTTACTAAAGTGAAGACGTGATGACACCGATGAAGAAATAGAAAAAAAATTCCTTTTCTATCGGAATAGGGTCAATAACCCGTGGGTGATAGGCAAAAATGCCGTTAAAAATTCACCAATGTAGCCACACTACATCAAATACTCACGAATTGCAGCTGCATAGTATGGGAAAGGTGTTTCAGGAAGTTTACACCAGAGTGGTTGATAGGAAAAAGTGTTTATTATCGGAAACCTGATGTAGGGCAATATTCTTCAGGCAGTTGGGGGGAGTGATAGATGGCGACAAATCGGAGTTGAGGAGAGAGATCGCTCAAAACAGGATTCAGAGTGAGGCTCGTGTAGATACCATCTCTCCAAATCGCCTTCAACAGCCTTTTTATGCTGATTGAGGGCGATATTCGCTTTGGTTGGCGTAGAGCGGCACTACGCAGCTCATTGATAGGTATAGTGTTTAGCCCGCGAAACCCAACACGGGATATATCGATCATATAACACTCTCTACAAATCACCGTATGTGAGCGCTATTCCCCCAACTTCTTGTATCGGGCGTATGCTAATCTGCCGTTGGGTTTCGCGGTTTCAACGCTCTACAAACCTGATAGTCATAACGAGCCGCTCTACACCAACCTTGTATCTCTCCGGAAATCAGGGTTAGCTACCTTGATGACCTGTAGAGT
>CAYFGP010000045.1:0-22229 GCA_964342385.1 uncultured Oleiphilus sp.
CCTGCTGGCGCTGACCCAACATCAATGCCATTGAAAAAGATCCAGACTATGCCTGATATCAGGTAAATAAATGGTTACGGTCAGCCCAAGAGCAAGCCAATATTCTAGGCCGCTAAGCTGACCTGATGCACCAGCTTTTCACCCAGCTCAGGCGCGGATACCAACTCATATTCAGATTTAACCTGCGCGGGTTTCACCGCCGCCACCTGCTGAATATGAGGAAATGTATCCGCTAACGCCCTTAAATAACTGTAATAACCGCCGTAGCCTTCTCGCATCGATTCCGAAAAAGCACTATTGACCACCATTGCTGTACGCCGGGTTTTGCTATCAGCTTCTAACCCGGATTTACTCATATCTACCTCAAGACCCTGATCAAAGCCCTGAATATCGGAGGTATGCACAGGCGTGGTCAGAATACTTAACAACATGGAGAACTGCGCCCCCTGGGATTCGTGTAATGCGTTGTTTAATGACAACGCTACCCCAGACGACTGCTCCAATTGGTTAGTAATCTTCATAACCAATACCTTAAATTTTCCCGTAGTTCACAAACGAACTAGCATGGGGTTTAGTATCGGCAAGGTGATACCTTTCTTTATCTCCAAGCGGCAAAAAACTGCCTTTATTTATTCCCAGCGGCAAAAGACTTCCGACTGAATCACAATAAACCAATCAGATGATCCAGTACTAATGGCCACTCTTTTTATGCTGATATCCACTTCCCTTTACACTTGTTTTGCGGGAAAGACTGGACAGTCCCCCCTTTGCTACCTAGACTCAGCAGCACGTCTTGACGGGGTGCAATGGTTGGCTGAGATCGCTGCAACGCAGCGGAACCCGAATAACCTGAACTGGATAATGCCAGCGTAGGAATCGAGTCATTTTCACGGTAAACGTGTTTTAAATGCCCACAGGCTTTAACCGCCTGAAAACCTGAATTAAAAATAAAGGTGGGTATGTAATCTATTCACAACACCGTGTCATTATTTGCCAGCCCAAGCCCTGCCTTAGTTTCCATTACTGCATGACCGACAGCTCGACTGTCACCGTGATTAGAAAGGTAGGCACTATGCAATACAGCAACGGACATCTGAAAGAAACCGCTCAGGTGGATGAGCAATCGGTACAACCCTTCCCAAATTCCAAAAAAATCTATATCGAAGGTTCCCGCCCGGACATTCGCGTGCCCATGCGTGAAATCAGCCTGAGCCCGACAACCGGTAGCTTTGGTAATGAAGAGAACGAACCTCTGCGCGTGTATGACACCTCTGGCGCTTATACCGATCCAGAAGCCAAGATTGATGTACGTAAGGGCCTGAACCCACAGCGTAACGCCTGGATCGAAGAACGCGGCGATACCGAGCTGCTGTCCGAGCTATCTTCCGATTACGGTCGTATGCGTGAAGCAGATATCTCCCTGGAGAGCCTGCGTTTTGATCTGCAGCGCAAGCCACGTCGTGCCAAAGAAGGTAAAAACGTTACCCAGATGCACTACGCTCGCCAAGGCATTATCACGCCAGAGATGGAATACGTTGCCATCCGTGAAAATATGAAGCTGGCAGAGATGCGTGAGCAGCTGCAACTGAATGAACAGCATCCAGGCCACTCCTTTGGTGCCGCCATTCCTCAGGAGATCACGCCAGAGTTTGTGCGTTCCGAGATCGCCCGTGGTCGTGCGGTACTGCCTGCCAATATCAACCACCCAGAAATCGAGCCGATGATTATCGGTCGTAACTTCCTGACTAAGATTAACGGCAATATCGGTAACTCGGCGCTGGGTTCTTCCATCGAAGAAGAAGTGGCGAAGATGACCTGGGGCATCCGCTGGGGTGCAGACACCATTATGGATCTGTCCACCGGTAAGAACATCCACGAAACCCGTGAATGGATCGTCCGAAACAGCCCAACGCCAGTGGGCACGGTACCGATTTACCAAGCGCTGGAAAAAGTCAACGGTGTCGCTGAAGATCTGACTTGGGAAGTATTCCGCGATACGCTGATCGAGCAGGCGGAACAGGGTGTGGATTACTTCACCATTCACGCCGGTGTACGTCTGGCTTATGTGCCTCTGACGGCGAAGCGTATGACAGGTATCGTCTCCCGTGGTGGTTCCATCATGGCGAAATGGTGTCTGGCACACCATAAAGAGAGCTTCCTGTACACGCACTTCGAAGAGATCTGCGAGATCATGAAGGCTTACGACGTAACCTTCTCCCTGGGTGATGGTCTACGTCCAGGCTCCGTATACGATGCCAACGATGAAGCGCAGTTTGCCGAACTGGAAACCCTGGGTGAGTTGACCAAGATCGCTTGGGAGAACGACGTTCAGTGCTTTATCGAAGGTCCAGGTCACGTGCCGATGCATATGATCAAAGAGAACATGGACAAGCAGCTGCGTGAGTGTGGCGAAGCGCCGTTCTATACCTTAGGCCCTCTGGTGACCGATATTGCACCGGGTTATGACCATATCACCTCTGGTATCGGTGCGGCGATGATCGGCTGGTACGGTTGTGCCATGCTGTGCTACGTAACACCAAAAGAGCACCTGGGTCTGCCGAACAAGGACGACGTTAAGACCGGCATTATCACCTATAAGATTGCGGCCCATGCGGCAGATCTGGCGAAAGGTCACCCAGCAGCTCAGGTACGTGATAACGCTATGTCCAAGGCGCGTTTTGAATTCCGTTGGGAAGACCAGTTCAATATCGGTCTGGACCCGGATACGGCACGTAGCTACCACGATGAAACGTTGCCGAAAGAGTCTGCCAAGGTCGCTCACTTCTGCTCCATGTGTGGACCTAAGTTCTGCTCAATGAAGATCTCCCAGGAAGTGCGTGATCTGGACGAAGAGCAGGTAGCGGCCATCAATGCTCAGGCGGAAGAAGGCATGCAGGAAAAATCGAAAGAGTTCCTGGATACGGGTTCTAAGATCTATCACGAAGTGTAAAAACCCGCTGCCTCTCCTTGCGGAGAGGCAGCTTGCCAATCGTTAGTATTCTTAGCTCAAAGATATCTTTTTTTAAAAGTCACCAAACAAATCATTCTTAACCTAGCTTATCTCCAACTTAAAGCGATAATAGCTGCTAGGTCTGCTATTTCATCTTCAGAAGCAAATGGCACCTGAGCCAAAATGACTTTTCCTTCACCTGATAGCTTTGCAGCCAGATGACCGCGACCGAGTAATTTTTCAGCCCCGTCCTCTTCAAGAACGAGTCTTGAATTTTTTTGATCAGCGACTTTTAGAACCAAACGGTTTGATAGGTTTGCCCGCAACTGCATTGGCAGCGCGTCCTTGTCAGGTCTTTGGGTAATCATTACGAGATGAATTCCCGAGGCACGGCCTTTCATGGCCAACTTGTTGGCATTTAGAGAAACTGCCTCTCGATATTCCTCCATAAGCATCCAGTCTGCTAACTCATCATGGAACAACCAGATTCGAGGGAGTTGCTCGGATGGAGGGACTTTGCGGTTATAGTTATCAAGCTTGGTTACACACGCTTCTGCAAGTAGCCGGTTCCTTCGCTCCATTTCGGCTACCAGCTCTTCCAGGGTATGGATAGCTTCGTCTTGCTCGGTAATGAGATCACCATCCAGGTGAGGCATATTGCGTAGCCAAGGAAAATCAATCCCCGCTTTAGGATCAATCATACGAATGCGTGCTTTTTCAGGCGAGTTTGTAGCGCAAATATCTAAAAGTAGAGATTGCACCAGAACACCTTTACCGCTTCCTGTTTCACCAGCAATCAAAGTATGAGGCCCATGTGGTTGGTGATCTCCAAACTCATGGCCAACATTCAGATACAGGATTTCCCCGTCAGCCTCTTTCGCACCTAGTAACAAACTGGTATTTGACTCCGGAGCAGTTGAGGGAAGTTGTCGTCTTCTCCAGAGATCCTGCAACCGCAATATCGCTCGATGTGGCCGTTTGACCATTATGATAATTTCCATCGGAGCAGCCAGTACGTTGATAACTTCAACTGCGTGCGAGGTCAGCAATTCCTGGCGCTTCTTCTCGACCTTAGGGACGGTAAGATCATCTGATCCTCTGAAGCGCACGAGAGCAGCATTTGGCGTTAACCTCGAACCTATGAGTTCGGCAGTCATTTCATAGCCACGCAATGCCCTTTGCAAAGCTTTGACCGTATGATCAAGCCAGACTTTGGTGTCTTCGTCGTCTTCTTCGGAAACAGCACCGTTATTGACCCATTCGACAAACTGTCGTGACGGCCACATGCTAAACAATTCATCAGGAATAGTAGGCTTGGTATCTTCTGCCAATAGGTTCAGTTGAGTTGATGTACTATCTTCTGTTGGAGTAGGAACAACAGTATCCGGTTCGGCTTGGATCATTGGCTCATCGGGAAGGGAAAGCTCTACGGGCTCGGACGTAGGGGCTTGAGATTGAGTAGTTGTCACACAGTCAGTCGTTGCTTCAGGAGTCTCTGAAACTGTTACCGTGGAAACAAGAGCGTCACTCCATGCACTACCTTCAGCCTCCAGCCGCTCTTCAGACGCTTTACCTTTATCGGCAAATACGCGGAATGCTTCAGCGACACTGGGTTTGTCAAACACTTGTTGAGCACAGTGTGGCATGCCTTTCAGAGGTGTGACGTCACCTCCAAGAACATACTCATCATTGTCGTGAACAAAGACATGTGAAAATCCCGCTAGCTGTATCGGTATCTTGTCCTGTCTGACTTCATCTGACCATTTATGTAAGTCCCAGCCGTGCATCAGCGCAGGATCAAACGGTTCCATTCCTTCAATCATGAAATCGCCTATACAATTAAGCCAGATTTCACGATCTATCCGTTTGTGATTGGGATCAATAGCACGTCCTAAGCGCGCTACGGTTTCTTCGAGTTGTTTGGCTGACTTCTTAGCCTGTGTTCTGTACCCGCGAGAACTGACAAATTTTGCTTCCGTTATCGCCACTTTGAGAATCGGTTTACCATCCACAATACGGGGAGCGATAGCCATGATATCGGCAATTTGCTCTTCACGTTGTCCGAACCAAGATGCAAAATCATCCAGGAAATACCAACCTATGGGCAAGCTTGGATCTCCAAGCCCATTACGAGTTTTCTCCATGGATAGCACTACGCCAAGCAACTCATTTGCGTAATGACCATATCGGGCAGCGCGCATAACGACTTGACCTGACAGCGTATTGGCTTGATCAATCAGTTGGTCAATGACGGATTCATCTTCTGAGGTGATTGCCGGATCGAGCCTGTTCAAGCGTTCTTTGAGAAGCACACGCAAGAGCTTTGGCTTGGACGTCGTTGATACGACAATATTGCGTTCTACTTGCCGGTCTCGGATATGGCGAATGACACGAACGCCATTGTTGCTCAGGAGGCGGCGGTCAACCAATTCATCAAAGTTCACAACCCACTCACCGATTTTATGTGTTTGAGTGAAGACGTTGCCTATATCGCCATCACGGAAATTAACCTCACGGGCAGGAATCACATTCTCCGACGATGCATTATCTCCCTTTAAAAATCCATGAACGAGGTTGAGATAGCTTTGACCGAATTGCGGCTGTACGGGGCAGGCTAAATATACTGAGGTTGCAGTATCAGCCAAGCCTATCGGGCGGCGTCGAGACCAGCGTGCAGGAACATGAGTCAGTGGTTCAGGATGCCTATCACCCGGAGCCCTTTTCCAAACAAGTTTCGCATTCCGGGCCACTACATCTTGAAGTGCCACAAGATCGGCAGCGCGATCAGTATCGTCATCGGGTATTTTTGCGGCGTCAAGAAATCCTACACGGAGCCGAGAAAGGAAATTCCTTGCTGCTTCACTGGCCATGACCGAACCAGATTCTTCGTTAACAGTGACATTCTGTTGCTCATAAATCCGTCGAATCCGCTTGGGTTCTGAATGTGTGAGCAAGAGATCGCATTGTAGTTCATTTTCTTGCTCAACCTTACTTGATAGCTCTGATGCTAAAGCACTCGGTAAAGCTTTAGATTCCGCGTTATATAGGACGACCGAAAAATTACTACGCTCGTGAGGCAGAAGCTTCAGATACTGCTCTCCGACATTGCCAAAGGCTTTGGCAGCAACACCCGGCTCAATATCAAGTGCGTCGTCCCCGCCCTGCCGGTCTCTCCTTAGTGGCGGCTCCGCAAGAGTATAGTCATAAGAGGTGTCGGCGGCTGAAAGGAGTATCGGTTGGTCGCGATCAAAGCCGATACAAACTTCCGGGTAATAGTTCGTAAGCAGTTCAAACTGAGCCTGAGAAAACAGGAGATCCGCGCGGAAAATATCATCCTCTTCCGCATTAAGCACATCATGAATAAGCTTTGCAGCCTGGACCGCTTTAATGTGAATTTCGGCAAGGCGCAAAGGATGCCACGGCGTGACGATGGCAGCCGGACTACCGGCACCGACGTTTGCCACGCCAAACCGCAGAATTTCTTGCCAAAGTTTTTCTCGGGCAAGATCATTACTTGCCTGCCCTACTAGGGCAACAAGTAAGTCATCATATGCTGCCACTTGCCTGGAAAACGCCTCTGAGCTTATTCCCGACCCTTCCGGCGAAACCCAGTCACGAATAGCCTGTGAATAAGCGATCCGGAAGGCATCAAACCGTTCGCTTATAACCTGAGTCGCTTTTGCCCCCAATACACTAGAAAGTTCTGTAAGTTGGTTCAGGAAAGCGTCGCTTCGATCACCGATATCCTTATTTGGTGCAACAAGTTTTCCGTCATTTGTATTTGTAACGTCGCGGATTGTGTTTGCATCATTTAATGCAATGCGTTGGATACTTCCTTTCGCACTAACGGATTGCCTGGTGATGTCTGCCGTGGGTAGTAACGCATGATGTTCTTCTTGATTAGCCACATTCAATAAGTCATCTGGCATTGCGGTAGCAATCGAATCAACAGGCATTTCCCAGTGAAAAATAAGTTTGGCCCTGGCCCCTTCGGGATCGAGAATGGCCTCGAACTTGATAGATCGGGCCTCTTTAGAGCCAGATGTCGTTTTGGCGAGATCGTTATCGACTTGTGGAAAGTAAAACTCCATCAACTTTCCGAAATCTAACTCGACTTTATCTCCCAAAGCTGCTAGCAGCCCCCGATATCGAAACGAAAAGTATCTTGCAACTTTCGGATTCTTTCCGCGCCAGAAACTCTTCTCTCGGGCATTGGGAATGCGAATTGCTAGCTTCTTCTCTTTTAAATCATCATCACTGACTCTGCGGCGCAAGCTGTCTAATGTATCTAGCAAACCAACCAGAAAATCCTGGTAAGTTTGGGGGTTTCGATAAATATATCGCTCCCATTTTCCGGACAGTTTTTTATCACGTGCCAAATGTTCTCGGTGCGTTTCAAAGAAGCCTTGCAAATCGTCTGATGGGTCTTTTGGAAAATCACTTGAAAGAAGTTCTCGCTCTTCCTCTTCAAGCAAATCATCAAATTCGTCATCAAAGAACTTGATTGTTTCTTCGCCGAGAGGCATCGATGAGGTCTTTGTAACCCCTTCGAAAAGATCAGAAACGGATCGCCAATCCAGGTCTACCAATCCTTTTTGTGCGTCGGACCAATCATCAATACGCAAATCAGCATTCAAAAAGCCTTGAATCACCTGACGTTCAGCTTCGTCTAGACGATCCGAAATTTCGTCGAAGTTAGCGCGTAGCTGCTCTCGTGGTATCGATTCCCCTTTCTCGGTTTCCTGAACGAGAAGAGGGCGGACTTTGCTATGTAATCCTTTAAATATTTTGTCCCATTCCTTGATTGATTTGCGTTTCTTTTCAGGTATACGATCAAAGTAACCTGAATACCGTGGAAGCTTCAGACTTGGAAGGGCATTATCAATCGCTTTTTGAAGGGGGAGTCCCTTGGATATAATTCCGTCGGCAACAGAAAGTAAAAAATCTGCGAATGTCTCAATGGTTCGCGCAGCATGAGTATTGTTTGCCGACTTAAGGGCCGTCAGTAAATGATCGCGCTTAGTCCCCTCAAGATATACTGAAGTCAAACCAGCCTGATCAATCCAAGCATCATAGCAAGTTCTCAGTGTGTCAGTTTCAATTTTTGTGACTTTCTCAACACTCTTATCATTTCGCTGAAGCTCTTCTTGCGATGCAGCAAAGAGCACTGCGCGTATGTTTTCCGGCAGTCGGCAATGACGCCAATGAGTGATGGACTGATCGCTTCTCACGTCTGTAGGAAGAGAGATTTCAGGATCGAATAGACTAGGAACCCTCACCAAAACATCAGATGAAGTGTCTGAATCAACCAATACGGCTTTTGCAATAGAGCACACAAGTGATGCTTCTAGCCCGAGCATGCAAAAGCGCATTGAGCCATCCGGCTCCTGATCCAAATGACCCTTTATGAAATCGAGCGTGACCGCCGCGATGAGTTCGTTTCTTGTCATCTATTGCTCCTGAACGGGTTCTCAACGTAGGCACAATCATCAGAAAGGCGGCGTAGTAGCCCCAATGTCCTTAGGCGCTGTTCTAAGCGCTGTGTGTTCTGCATAAAGGCGTTTTGATCAGTCGGAAGGGTTCCAAACGCTTTCTCTGCTTCGTTGGCCCCGATAACCAAGCGGAATCGGTCATAGAGCTTGGCCAGAAAGCGGTGATATTCCTCCCGGCCTTCATCCACAACACACATGACAAGGGCTTTGAGCAAAGAATCATCAGGTGAGTACCAAGTTCCTGCGCCTCTCCGTGACACCGCTAATCCGATTTGCCTTGCCCATTCCATATGCACCTTGGCAACGTGCTGCTGGTGACGCTTTTCAGCGTAGGTTCTAAGGGCTTCGAAGATGGTATCCGGGTCACCGGACGGCTGACCATTATCCGGTTGCCATTCATAGCGTTCAGTAAGATACTCTCGTACTGCTTCTGCGGGCGCTCTCGCGTGTAATGCTTCGCGCCAGCGCTCGTCTTCTTTAGCTGATTCAATGTATGCGCGAACTGCGCGCGTCGATAACATTCGGTTCGCCCCGAAATTCTCTTTTGAGAGTTCGAACAGGGTTGTTCGGCGGGGCGAGGCTATTTCCAACACAAACTTAGGTTCGCTGGTATCACCCACTTCTTCATTAGCCCGTTTGAGCATGTATAGAAGCATGTGCAATGAGGATAAACGCATCAAAGGATCGAGCAATGCTTCGCCAGGTAAATCCAGATTAAGCAGGCGAGTCCATGTTTCAGCAAGATTTCCGTACTCTGAACGCTCGGCAAAAGGTAGATATCCAATTGTGCTTGATACCGCGTTCGAGTCGACCCTATAACCTTCAGGTAACAGCGCACAAATAGCCCGATTCCAGGTTTCATCTTGGCGCAGCAGTTTTTCAGAAATAGTCTCTGCCAGCTCTTTACCCTTACCGCTACGATTCAACATCAGGTAAAGCAGTTCACCGCTTCTCGCGAAGAAACGTCTATCGGGGCTTCCATTTGCATTCGCTGGTAAATCCGCATATAGGCAATTCGGACCATATGGAAATAAAAAGCGAGATGTCCATCGACGTTGACGGTGTGGCTCTATCGCCGTGGTTTGAAAAAATTCAACTACGCGAGAAAGACGGGCAAATGAGCCAAACCTGTCTTGTAAATATCCGAAATCATCGTCGGAAGAGAATGTTTTTAACCACGCCTGCCATCTCTCGGGATCGGACCGGTGATTGTCTTCAACATACCGAATGTGGGGGTTGTTAAATATCAACTGCCGTAAAGGAATAAGGCGTGGAATGTAATACGTGAAGGTTTCATGCGCGCCGTCACTTCGGCTCTCTTTCAGCGCTTTTCCTTCCGTATGCCTTGACTGAAAAATTGCAAGGAACTCCAATAACACAAGCCACGGCGTTTGGTCATTGTAGAGGCGGTGTCCCCAGATAGCCTCGTCAACCCAAACATTAACATCGCTTCTGTATTTTGCAGGAGCTTCGAGACGTGTACTCATGAACCCACCCTTATCCGTACATTGTCGGGATGAGCTCGACCATCCTCATCCACCGTAAGTGCTTGCAAACTGATTTCATCACCGGAAGGCTCTTCACCGATCAGATCATCAAGCCTTTTGATCAGCCTTAACTTGAAGTCCAGGAAGTCCTCGTTGCATTGACGGGAAAAGCTTGCCGGTAAGCTGCCGCTTGCGACACGAACCAGATACTCAAAATGAGTAAGCTGAATTGTGAGGCGGTCAACGATACCTTCTCCGGATGCGTCAGGATCAACGATTTGCATACATGGTGTTGCATCATCGCCCCCCACTGCAAAGTTGAGATAGGGGTTTCTTCTCTGCCGGGTTGTCGGCAAATCATAATTTAGAAGAGAGGCAATCCGACCTCGACCATCACCACCGGAAGACGCGAGATAAAGTACCATTCCATCATCTATCATCATTCCACAGAACGTTCTGTTCAGTCCTCGGACAAGAAGTTCCACTGTCCGGGATGTGTCGCCGCCGTTTTTTAGACCTTCTACAAATTCCAGAAACCGCCCCGACGCCTGGTATACAGTTAAACGCCAAGGATCAAGGGGGCTTTCGGAAGGCAAAGAAAAGAAGAGCCTTTGCCGTTGTCTCGAAAGAGCCTGCATGAATTCCTCGATGTTTTCTCTCGCTCCTTCAAGGTAGTCTCGCAAATATGGTTCATACGCAGGCGCACCGTAATAGGCGTCCTTAGATACGAAATCAGTGTAAAGCTTTGAATCGTTGTATGAGCCGTAAATGAGCAAATTATCAAACTGGTTGTCCGTTTCGCGCCCAATCCCGAAGGCTTCGAGGGTGTTGAATACTTGGTATTGTTGTCGCTGGCGATCAGAAAGATTCATTCCGAACACGTTGGCATAAGGGTTAGTTAAGCGATAATCTTCTTTTTCGGCACGATTTTTTGCCGTACGGCAGGTTAATAAAACCCGTCCGCTCTGCCGATCTCCCAACAGTATATTGACACCGAGAAGAAGTAAGTCCCGAATAGGAATATGCATGCGATTGGCGCGCGCAAGCTTCATCAGCTCTTCTAATCGCTTGCGAAATACAGCCCCTTCGTTTACGTTGCGAAGACGCTCTCGGTTTATAAGGATGGGGCAAGTAGTTAATCCGTCGCTCTTCAACATGTCACAACCATCACATTGAGACCACTGCGGGTGCTCAACCACTTGTTCCATGAGCTCCTGAAAATGTCCAGAAGCGTCAAGGCGGCTGAGATTGTAGAGATTTAGATGAAGAGCATCATCTCTTGTACGTTCCTCAACAAGCATGTCCTCAATGACTTTGAATATTTTGTGTTCGTCCTCTCCTTGGCTTTCCGACCAATCACGCCAACTTGCTAGTAGTTGACCGTCATTAGCCGCGACAAGATACACATTCTCAGAATTTTTGTGAGCAACGGACGCGGCCAAATTGGCCAGCATTTTGTTCTTTTCTTCCTGTATCAGCTCGCTTAAGTCTTTGACAATGGTTAATGTTTTTCCCGAAGTCGGAAGCGTCAGGGAGACTATTTTGTCGCCTACACTCCAATGTTCAGGATCACCACCGAACGCTGTCCAGATTTGGCGACAATGGAAGGTTTTACCATCGCCTGCAGTCCCCGTCAGTATGACGTTACGAGGGTCTGTCGCTTCGAAGTTATCTGTAACTTCTTGCAGCCTTGCCGGTGTAATGTGAATGACAGGCGAAACACCATGGCGCTCGATCTCGGTTTGGATCAATTCGTCATACATATTGTCCCCTGCGGGGATAGCGCCATAATGCCGTAGAAAATCGACTAATTTATTTTGAACATTCATTATAACTGTCTATTAATCCTTTAAATGGAAACAGTAATCAATAATTAAAATAGCCCTAATCTCATTAGAGAAGAGGCGAAATTATTTTATGAATAAGAGATACGTCCTCATAAGCAAAACCTATAAACTACAAATCAAACATGCCTGATCATATTGATCATCATCAATCATGTTATTTAATGTATCCTGCCAACGTTCTGACGAAGTTCTCGTTGATGCAATAATACCTAATTCTTTTTCTCTATCTTCAGCTCTTTTCACTAATTCATCTATAGAGCCTTGGGAAGACCAAGTATACCCATGTCCATTAATAGGAACTTTTCCATCCTTCCAATCATAACGGGTCTTTATTTTTTTTTCATATTCTTTCGCTTTCTCAAATAGCTCCGGGTGATTTCTCTTAAGACCTAACCATTCATCCTGTCTTTGAAAAAAACAAAAATAACAACCAGATCGAGATCTCCATTGATAATACTCAGGGATACCAACTGATTCTTCTAACAGCCTGAATATATCATCTCTTATTAAGCTATTTTCAACAAATGGAAATACTGCTTTAATATTATCTTTTTGGCTAATATAGCCTTCCCTATTTTCATCGGCACGAATTCCGATATAGCTCACAACGAGATCATCACCCACAAACTCTTCAAAAGGATGAATTTTCATCACCCTTGTACACCATCTCTGCTGGGCAGAAGGCAAATAATCATTAAATAATTTCAACCAATGATCAAAGTCTTTACCACTGCTTAGCCGGATTATCTCTTTTCCTAAGTAAGCCTCAAGCTTATCCAGGAAATCATAGACCTCCTGAAGTTCAGCTCCGGTATCGCTAAAAAAGTATTCAACTTTTTCATGAATATCAGGATAATGATCTTTAATATAAATAGCTAATGCGGCACTATCTTTACCACCGGATAACCCTAGCACATGCCGAGTACCTTTTAGTTCGGAAATATCAGTCATTGATATTTTATTATTAGCCATTCTTTACCTCTTTGATCATATTTGAAACCTGAATGTTTTTCCCCGATATTGAACCTCGTCGCTCAGTTAAAAACTCATCCACTATTTCAGCTAGAGCAGCTAGCTGTAACTCACTATCTGAATGCTTTCTAATAGCCTCATAAATTTCATTTTTATATTCACGAATAGCATCCCTTTTTTGACTATCGATAGAGACAACTTCATCAACGGGCTCGCATCCCTTTTTCAGCGATTTGATCAAAATGATATCAAACTCTCCGTCCATATCAGAATGGGAGCTATCGTAATGCAATTTCAATGTTTCAAGGTCGAGTATCCTTTTCGCAAAATCACTCAGTTTTATATCGACTTCTGCTCTATTCGCATCAGTCCACTTACTCGAAGGTTTTTGACCAAGGAACATCAAAATATTTTCAAGCCATTCATCATCATTTCCTTGCTGTTTCGTGAGCCGCTTGATAAAAGCTTTGATTCCATCAACATCAACAGTATATTCATCTAAACCATCAAAGCGGCCTATAATCTTTGCCCGAAGAGAAGCAAGATTATTGTCCGGCCCCATATGGAAAGCACTTATCAACATGGAAATATGCTGTTTGAGCATAATTGGATATGCGTCTTTTAACTCTTTTAAACAACCCTGTAAAGATTGTGCTAACCCTTCGAGATTAGGAACATCACTTTTTATCTCTTTCTCATACCCCAAAGCTTTTGGCAGATCTTCAAAAATCAGATGATCTGGAGACTTAGAAAAATCGAATGCATTTCTAACTTTTTTCGCCTTATTCGACAGTTCAGATGATTTTGTTTTTCGTGTATATTCAGGCAATTCATCTATAAATTGTGCTAAAGGCTTAACTAGCTGAATAACTGAGTGATTATTTTTTACATCAATAAGTTTGCAGTATTCTGCATAAATAGAAGACCTCAAGCCTGAAATTCTGAACCGCTGGAATGTATACTCGTCAGGCCTTTTGACGAACCTATCTAACATGCCTCCTGTCATTACAGGCTTATACGATTTTTGCTCATACAATGCTAGCTCATGCTGATAAATGATATACGCAGCAATATAAAGGATAGGTAACACACCAGCTTTCACACCATAAGGTGGTGCCATTAACGTATTATTTAACTCTGTAAATGATTTTGGAACCGCTTCAGTGCTATCTAGAAATAGATCAATCTCTCTCCAGACTGCGTAGAAATTAGATTCAGGCCCCGGTATCTGGAATTCTCTTGTTTCTGGATTATGCAGCCCAGTTTGCCTTAAAACAGAACGATAGATTGCTTTCTCAGGTGGAAATTTCTCTATTCCCAAATCATCCAGGTCCTTCGGATTAGCGATCATAGCTTCAAGTAACTTGTTTCTCGCAGCAACAGCCTGAGAAGAGGGCCTATCTCTATTAATCAACTCATTGTGTAAAACAGGGCTCTTGCAGTAAACCCTTTCTAGTATTTGTGACAGTCTTTCCTGAAAGTGCCGCTTATTAGTAACTTTGATCTCTTTACCGTGGTAAAACCAACAAGATTCTTGTGGATTATCCAGCAATTCTTTTAATAGCTGCCCTTCAGCTTGTATCGCTGCAGATAGGCGATCTTCAAATTCACGCTTAGCAACAGGATCATTATTCAGCTCTTGTCTATTTTTCTGTATTTGTTTAAGCGCCAGAACCTCAGAAACAGCCTCTCTCAGCTGAGTTCCATTCAGGCATAGCCCTACAATATCCAAATCAGAGAAATAGCTAACTGCTTTTTCATGAAAAGCAGATTCATCATCTTTGCCTGAGGCCAGAAAAAATAAAACTCTGGGTTCGTTGGTGCTCGTCGGTGACTTTTCATAAGAACTAGCATCAATAAACTCAGGCGAAAAGTAGCGCAGAGCTCCACTCTTGATAGTGTAACGCCTAGCTACAACAGGCATTAAAGCATCTGCGTTATTGAGCTCTTTAGATAAAGAAAACTGACCGAGCTTGCTCAGTTCGTCTTCAATGGCATCTTCAAGATCAAAGTCACTCCCCTGCCAAACACGATATTCATCACTAAATTTTCGATATGTGATGACTGACTTATCAGATAGAGAGGCCAAAAGATCATTAACAGAAATTCTTTTAGCAGCACAAGTTTCTAAAAGAGAGCTCGACGGCCTGAATCCCGCTTTGCTGCCTATAATATTAAGCAAGCCAATGGTCTTAAGCAGGTTAAGTTCTTCATCGGAAGCATCACCTAAACGATCTACAGCAGTAACAACTTCAGCCCAACGACGATGGGTTCTATAGTCACTGAGAGCAGCCGGTTGATTAGCAATAAAGTAATCAAAGATATGATGGGGGTAGACCATATCTTCAATTGTTTGCAGCTTAACCAACATATCTTGAAGGCCATATTCTTCATGACTACCAAGATAGCTGAACAGTGTGCGCTCATTCTGAGCAACCTTTTGACAAAGCGCAGGTAATAGTATTGCGCTAACGGGATGCAAGGGATAGCAGTCATACATCAAATCAGTAGCAGAGACTCTATCCATTACTCCCGGAACAGCATTTTGCTCATGCAGGGTATCAACAATATTGCAGATATTATTTTTCAGTTCGCGGGATTCATCAGGGGTAAATTGATGACTGAATGCCGCGCTAACAACTCTAAGCGTCTGTTCCGCTGATTCAAGAAAAGGAACATCTTCAAAACGCCCTTGTACCTTGGACCACTCATTCTTAAGGCTTTCTCCGAGGCCTTTAGCATATTGCTCAAACGACTGATGCAATAGAACAAAAACAAAAAAATTACAGTCATTCCCTTCACAAGCAAGCTCTGCTAAAGCCTGAAGCATATAAATGTCATTAACCCCATAATGACGAGCTTCAAACTCAAGGAATTTACCTAGTTCATCAATAAACAAATGAATGCCACGGCACTCTTTCTTTGCTAAATCCAGCTGTAATTTTTGGATATGCTGAATCAATTCAGATGTTTTAATATGCTCCGATTGAGCAAGCTCTTTCAGAGAATTGATGGTATCCGGTTTACGTCCTTTAAATGCGGCAAAAAAAGCCTCCGCAGAATCAGCTAAAGCCTGGGTAATACGCTTACCCATTGGCTCAGGGGAACCTGTTATCAATACTGTTAGATACCCCTTACTACCGGTAGTATCTCTTTGAAAGCTTTCTGCAATATCTGGAGCTGCATCCTTTAATTTACTGATAGCTAAGACGGCAGACTCCGTTTCCGGATTAGCCACAAGTTGAGATAGAAAGACTGAAGCCGAGGACTTACCCGAGCCATAAGGACCAATCAAAGACCATGCTCTTGGTGCTTGTTGATTATGGAAGCAATCAGAAACTCGTCCGAAAAGCTTTAATGCTCGAGAAGTTGGAATATAAGAACGAACAACATCAAGGGAGCTATAATCTCGCTCCAGGTTAATGGAGCGCGTGTAATGAGTGTTAACCAGAACCTTAGCTTTCAAACTCATGCCGCGATTCCTTCGAGTGACTCATGATAATGTTTAACAAGGAAGTCTATTGGTGTTCGTTTCGCAATCATATACAACTGGTGTTGTCCTGCAGTATCACGTATTTCAAAAACACCTGGAATAAAGTCAACCAGCCTTTCCAGTTTCGCTACCAAATCACTTTCTGATAGTCGGAAAACAGCCCCTGGGGCTGCCAGATTTTCTCTGCTGTACATAAAATCTTCCATCGGTATTGCTGTCAGTTGCTTTTCTTCAAATAACTGGCAAACAGCAAAACCAAGAACTCCCAATGGCAAAGCTGAACGAGCAGCTGGGCGAGATTGGTACAACTTACTTGCTGAGCTGTGATGAACTAGTCCAAGTAATGAGAATGGTGAATCCAGAGCATCTTCCAAAGGCGCTCGCGCATCAGCTTTTGATTGCGTATACATCCGACAAATCAACGCCGCATCGTTTTTTAAGGTTGAAGAAGAAACTTTCTTTCTATTTGCCATCTTATCATTAGCAAAATCCGTCAGAGCTGTCGCTAGCTCCTGAACTGTAAATTCAGCCTTGTGGAATAGGCAAAAAAACCAGTATAAGGATGTTGCCTGCTCAGAATTAGTCACCAATAGCCAATGTAATAACCAAATTGTCGCCTCATCTTCTAGGTAAGGGTCAAATCCATCGTCCGTCAAAAGCAAATTACCTAACTCAGTTGGGGTGTTATCAACAGGGCTTATCATCTGACAAGCTCGTAACCAATACCTGATAGAGGTCACCATATTTCGACCTACACCCAAGACAACTGTGGCATCATCAGATTCCAAGATTCCTGGAGTCTTCAATAAATTCTGAAACCCCTTTGACAACCAACCATAGCGCAATGCAAATGTTTCGTGGCGTCCAAATGCCATTTTATCTGGATTCAATTTCACCTTTTATCCTCGGAAGCTGAAGGCTCATTATCTAATGGAAGAGAAAACTGCCCTCTCTCAGAAAGCAGTTGCTCTACGTTCTCTAAAAACCAGGATTTCAGGTTTTTTCCTTCTGTTTTTAGGACAGCATGTAATTCTTTTTTAAGGTTCGGATCTATTTCTATGACAACCCGACCACTTTTACCAATGCTCATCTCTGGAAATCACGATATTGTAGTTAAAAAGGGCATAATCGAAGGAAGGTTTATGTTACATAGGATATGTTATGTAACATAGTAGCATGCTATCACTTTTGATTAGAGGAGTTCTTTTTTAACTTCAATCCTCATCATTTCATAAAAAATTTCTTAAATTAAAGCACTCTAATTTCCAGCCTCTTTCGTATATAGCTCTATCGCCTGATTAGGCACTATTTCTTCAAGGTCTTTTACACAGCCCATGAAAACGACTGGAGCGCTATATGCCAAACCATCAGCCAGAAACCATTGTGATTACCGGTGCCAGTGGCGGTATAGGCCAGGCGCTGCTAAATACCCTTGCTGAGCACTATCCTCATGCTCAAATTACAGCGACCTACCACAGTTCAGATTCATTAGCGCAGCAGCAAGTAAATGGCACTATCCAGTGGCAGGCATTGGATCTGACGGATGCTCAGGCCACAGATAAGTTCGCACAAGGGTTTAAACGGGTAGATTGGCTAATCAATTGTGCTGGCCTATTACATCAAGGTGATCATGGGCCTGAGAAGTCTATTCGCCAATTCGACAGCGATTTTTTTCAGCGCAATATCCAGATCAATACGCTGCCCACTTTATTGCTATCACACGCCTTTTCAGGCGCGTTAAAAAACAGTCCACAGGCTGTTTTTGCCAGTCTGAGTGCAAGGGTGGGTAGTATCAGCGATAACCGTTTGGGTGGTTGGTATAGCTATCGCATCTCCAAAGCGGCACTGAATATGGCGATTAAAACATTGGCTGTTGAGTGGCAGCGCAGTCATAAAAATGTCTGTGTCGCGGCACTGCATCCAGGTACAACAGATACCGAGTTATCCAAACCCTTTCAAAGAAATGTGCCTGTGGACAAGTTATTTACGCCACAACAAAGTGCAGGCTATTTACTCCAGGTGATTCAGAGCCTGAACGCTGAAAATAGTGGCCAACTTTGGGCCTGGGATGGGCAGGTTATTCCCTGGTAATCACAATAACAATGGACCAGAGCCATGATAGATACAGCCAAAACCAAAGCTTCAGCTGAGATTCAATGCGACCGCTGTAGAGACCTACCGCCACTGCCTTTTACCTTTAGCTTTGCGTTCCAGCCAATTGTACGTGCCAGTTCGCAGGAGATCGTATCTTATGAAGCTTTAGTGCGAGGAATCAATGGTGAACCCGCAGGCAGTATCTTTGAGCATGTGAATGAAGAGAACCTGTATCAGTTTGATCAGGCATGCCGGGTGACTGCGATAAAAAAAGCAGTAGAGCTGGGCCTGAATACTCAGTTAAACCTGAACTTCACACCTAATGCGGTTTATGAACCCCAGTTATGCATCCGCACTACCTTAGCCGCCGCTGAGCGCTATGGTTTTCCCATAGAAAAGATCGTGTTTGAAGTCACCGAAGGTGAAGAGGTCAAAGATAAACAGCATCTGGTCAATATTATCGAAGCCTATAAAAAAATGGGCTTTCATACCGCTATTGATGATTTTGGTGCTGGCTACTCGGGCTTAAATTTACTGGCCGATTACGAACCAGATGTGATCAAGCTGGACCGGGAGCTGATTATTGATATTCACCAGCACCCAAGAAAACAGGCCATTATTAAAGGCATTATCCTGGTGTGTCAGGAGCTGAATCTGGAACTGCTGGCCGAAGGTATCGAACTGGAACAGGAATATCGGTGGCTCAAAGAACAGGGCATTGATCTGTTTCAAGGTTACTATTTTGCCCGCCCTGGCTTTGAATGCTTACCTGATGTTCCAGAGGTCTGTTACTGAATAAGGAGAGAATAAGCCACCATAATCCAGATACGACCTAACTGCGTACAACAGGTTAGGCCGTATTGGCTTATTGTTCATACTGAGCCACTGACTCGTACAGGTATTCTCGATGAACCCACGCTCCTACTCTCTTACCACCGAGCATTCAGATGACTCAGGCTCTCAAGCTACAACAAAAACAGGCCTGTACTGTTTTAGTCATGATCTGCGCCTGCAGGATAATCCTCAATTAAACGAGCTGATTACTCACTGCGATCAAGTGATGTGTGTTTATGTACTGGATCCGAGATGGTTTAAAAGCGACCACAGGGGCATTCGCATCATTGGTGAGCAACGCTGGCGTTTTCTCTATGAAAGTCTGCAAGCCCTTAATCAGCGACTACAACGCTACGGTCACCCGCTACATCTGCTGATAGGCAACCCATTAACTCTGCTACCCACATTGTGTGAACAGCATCATATTCAACTCGTTGCAGGTAGTTATAACAGTGGACTGAACGAATACCGTCTGTGGCAAAAGCTTAAAGACAAACTGGCGACCTTGAACTGCGAAATGCTGCTCGGCCATCAAAATACGCTGTGGCAGCCACAGCAGTTGCCTTTCAACCAACAGAAGATGCCAAAGCAGTTCACACCCTTTCGACAACAGGTTGAAGCACTGAATACGAATCGACCGGCTAAACTATCTGAACGTTTCAGTCAGTGCTTACCGGCTCAAGCACCTGATAAAGCATTCAACACTCTCACCTTTGAACAACTACCAGAACCCATCGCCGCTCATGGTCATGCACCTTTTATCGGTGGTGAAGACGCGGGTTGGCAGCAGCTGTATCAGTACCTGTGGAAAAGTCGCCAGATCGAGCACTATAAACAGACTCGCAATGAATTAGATGGCTGGGAGAACTCCTCACGTTTATCGCCCTGGCTTGCTCTGGGTTGCCTATCCGCCCGACAAGTCTGGGCCGATATTGAGCAATACGAAACAGAGCTGTGCTCGAATGAATCCACAGCTTGGCTTAAATTTGAGCTCTTATGGCGGGAGTTTTTCTACTGGTCAGCCCATCGCTTAGGGCCTGCCCTGTATCTACCCGGCGGCGAAAGAAATAAGAACCTTCTCACCAGTTTTTATGCCCAGCGTTTTCGTAGTTGGTGTGAGGGCTCAACGCCTTATCCATTAGTTAACGCCTGCATGAAACAGCTTAACGCGACCGGTTTTCTTTCTAACCGGGGACGCCAGATTGTTGCCAGTGCTTTGGTTAATGAGCTTTCAGTCAGTTGGCAGCATGGTGCCGCTTACTTTGAAAGCCAGCTATTAGATTACGATTCCGGCAGTAACTACGGTAACTGGCAGTATATTGCAGGCGTCGGGGCTGATCCGCGAGGTGGACGACATTTCAATCTCAGTAAACAGCAGCAAGAGCATGATCCTGAAGGAACTTTTATCCGGCAGTGGCAAGGTGACGCCTCTCTTCAGCTTGATGCAGTAGGGATTGATGACTGGCCCCTGGGCTGATTCACCTGAGCACTTAATGAATAGAAAGGAATTGAAAGATCCTTGCTTATCCTTAAACCATTCGTATTAATCCAGCACTTTAGAGCAATACTTTTTCTCCTCAAAAGCAGGCACGATAGGGCTTAGAGCGACTTTTTGCGTCTCCTGAGTCACTGTTTTGGTTTCTCATCCAGGGCAAAGCTGGATATGCTATTACCTTTTATGCTGCAATGCACAACAGAGATAGCACCTACCCCGACCACTCAGGAGAGAACTGCCCATGCTTTATCAACTGCACCATGCTTATAGCCAGGTCAGTCAGCCCATTCATTTGTGGGCTCAGGCTTGGCGCAAGCAGCTGACCCTGCCGTGGAATCCACTGCGTATTACCTGGACCGGACGCATGCTGACCGCCGTCGCTGAACTGATGGAACGCTGCACCGATAACTATGAAAAACCCGAATTTAATCTGAACAGTACCCAGATTGATGGCGAAACCGTAGCCGTTTACGAACATATCGCCCACGGGCTGCCCTTTTGTAACCTACTGCACTTTAACCGCGCCGGAGAGTACCAACACCCGAAGGTACTGATCGTTGCGCCGATGTCTGGCCACTATTCAACCCTGCTGCGTGGCACGGTTGAACAGTTCCTGCCGGATCATGAGGTGTATATCACTGACTGGATCAATGCCCGTGAAGTCCCGCTGTCAGAAGGTGAATTCAGCTTTGATGACTACGTCAGCTACCTGATTGAGTTCCTGCGCTTTTTGGGGCCGGATACCCATGTGATTGCTGTTTGCCAACCGAGTGTACCGGCATTGGTTGCCACCTCAGTTATGGCTGCAGAAAAAGATGAGTGTGCACCTCAATCACTGATTCTGATGGGTGGCCCGATCGATACCCGCGTTAATCCGACCGAGGTAAACGACTATGCTTCCGGGAAGGATTACGAGTGGTTCCAGAACAATGTAATCTGCTCTGTACCTCAGGGCTTCCCTGGCGAAGGCCAGCAGGTTTACCCCGGGTTTATTCAGCTGTCCGGCTTTATGAGCATGAATATGGACAGCCATATTAACAAGCACTTCCGCTTCTTTGGTGATCTGATCAAAGGCGATGGCGATAACGCTGAAGCCCACCGCAAGTTCTATAACGAATACCTGGCGGTAATGGATCTACCGGCGAAATTCTATCTGGATACCATCAAGAAAGTATTCCTAGAGCACCAGCTGCCTCGCGGTTTGATCACCTATCAGGATCAGCCTGTGGATTCGTCTCTGGTGAAACAGACCGCACTGATGACCATTGAAGGTGAGAATGACGATATCACGGGTATGGGTCAGACGAAGGCTGCTCATGATGTGTTATCGGGTTTGTCTGATGATAAACGCCTGCACTATGTACAACCTGAGGTGGGTCACTACGGTATCTTTAATGGTCGTCGCTTCCGTGAAGAAGTCGCGCCAAGAATTAAAGACTTTATCCAACTGCATCGTCTGAGCGATGGCCAGTTGGTGAATACTGCAGAATTAGACACTGAGGTTGAGCTGGTCGTCACCGCATCAACGGCTGAGAAGCTTGCTGAAGCCAGCATTGAAAATACTG
>CAYFGP010000045.1:22329-40841 GCA_964342385.1 uncultured Oleiphilus sp.
TGGAAGCTGTGGAAGCTGTGGAAGCTGTGGAAGCTGTGGAAGCTGTGGAAGCTGTGGAAGCTGTTCAGCAGCCTGAGGCTGTAGAGCCTGAAGTACAAACTGAGCCTCAACAAACTGAACAACAGCAAACGGTGCAACAAGAAGCTTTGCAGGATGAAGCCCCTAAGGCAGAAAGCCCTGTAACAGCCGCTGCACAAACCGTACCTGTGCCTGCTCCAACTAAAGCAGCCCCAGCAGCTAAAACAGCGACTCGTCGTAAAAGTACTCGTGGCAAAACAACAACTCGTCGTACTACCAGTCGTCGTACAACAGCGACTAAAACTACAGCCAATAAATCAACTGATAGCTGATAAAATCTGATTTCAGTACTTAAAACACTGCAGGGCTATGACTCGCCGACCTGCAGTGTTTTCCCTATCTTGGCCATCTTACTCTTGTACTGACCAGCGCCTTCCTGGCTTTTCCACAATTCCCTGGCTTTCCTACAATAGGATTCTCGATTAACTCTCTGCAGTATCACGCTTACGGTGACCGTCTTTCATATGATTCACCGCTTCACCAGCCAAGGTATCACCGGCTAAGGTAAAGGCACGGCCAAAGCCTTTTACATAGCGGCCGCCCTGAGGTTTCAGACAGAACAGACGGAAATCGGACAGCTCACTCAGATTGCGAATACGTTCACCATGGCGAGCTTCCAGAATGTCGATACCTTTGTACCAGGCTTCCGATTCCAGATCGACCAGCTCAGCCTTCACAGAGTAGTTCACACGCACACGGGCAAATAGCTCATCGGCCGTATCTTCATCCTGAATAATCAGTACCGAGGCTTGCGGGTTATGCTGCAGATTCACTGCATGCAGAGCAATTTCGCTAAGCAGTACATACAAACATTCGTCACCAATCGCAAAAGGTGCGTAGGAAGCGTAAGGCGTTCCATCGGGCTGAATACTGGACAACATCAGGCTTTTACGGCTTTCGATAAATGTCAGTACTTCATCATTAATTCTGCCCGTCAGAATTTCCTGTTTGCGATCAGTGGTCATCTTGTCACTCTCCTCAACAAATCTCTGCAATAGCTCTGTTTTGCGCTGTATATGCGTCATTACATACGTCAGTACTTTACCGCTTTTCAGTCTTTTTTGTAAACGCTAATTGTTATCATTTAATTTTAATGATACCGTCTCCTGGTAAATCCAGTCGATGGGTCCAGGGGCCCCTGTCTGCCTTTCCCCTGGGCTCATTCTCTCAATCATTTGATAATTTGCTGCCCGGAAGACCCGTGCTATGACAATGCCTACCTTAAAGAAAGCCTTGCTTCACTCTGCTCGCTCCGCTGTTTTGGCCATCGGCCTGTTATCTGCAACCAGCGTTAATGCCGACGCGGTCAACAACACTCCGCAACGCATTATCAGTACCGATGCGGGCAATACAGAATTAATTCTGGCACTGGGTTTACAACCACAACTGATCGCTATTGATGTCACCAGCCCTCAACCGGATAAAGCCAAGCCTCTACCTAATATTGGTTATCACAGAAACCTATCAGCAGAGGGGTTAATGAGCCTGAACCCGGATGCCATTATTGGCAGTACCCATATGGGGCCAGAGCATGTGGTTGAGCAGTTAAAGAAAACACGGATTAACCTGGTCCAACTGCCTGCCGCTCATGACAGCCAACAGTTAAAAAACAATATTCAGCAACTTGCCCAACAGTTGGAGCAGCCAGAAAAGAGTAAGCAACTGCTTGCTCAGCTGGAGCAACAACTCACTCACTTAAAGAAGCGGTCACTAACTGGGCAAAAAGCGGTGTTCTTGCTATCGATGGATAATAAGTTGCGTATGGCAGGACGTAAGAGTGGTGGTGGCGCCTTGATCAGTTTGATGGGTGCGCAAAACCTGGCGGACTACGATAACTATCGCAGTATCTCAGCAGAAGCTCTACTCACTCTGCAGCCCAGTATGATTATTATCGGTGCCCGAGATCAGAAAAAAGCCGTCGCAGATCTATTAGCTAGCCACCCTATGCTGAAGCACACACCGGCAGGGCAACAAAATCAGATTCTGGCCGTTGATAGCAGCTCTCTGGTTTCCGGAGGCCTAAGCATTGCGGCAGTTGATGAAGCGCTGCGCCTGGCCAATCTGGTATTAGGGCAGCCCACACTTACGGCACAGAACTCAGCGCAAAACAGCAATCAAAGTAGCAATCAGTAGATATAGACAAAGGACGTTTAAACCATGCGTTTACCCTTTTCACTGACTGCCAGTGCACTCATGATGATGTTATTCAGCAGCGCGCTACTGTCTTTGGTATCTGGGGCGATGCCACTACCTGCGATGGAAAGTCTGTTATCTGTCGTAGATCATTTCAGCGGCAGTTCACTCAGCGTCCTGCAAAGTTACCAGCAGGCTGTTGTGATCGAACTGCGTCTGCCGCGTATTTTGTTAGCTGTGATGGTAGGCGCTATGCTGGCTCAGTGTGGCGCAGTCATGCAGGGGCTATTTCGTAACCCCTTAGCCGATCCCGGTATTATCGGAGTGTCTTCGGGGGCCGCCGTCGGTGCTGTTATCGCCATTGTCTTTCTACCAACCGCCTTAGCGGGCTGGACGGTACCCGTTGCCGCTTTTGTTTCTGGTCTGGCTGTAACACTATTGATTTACGGCCTGGCACAAACCCGTAACGGCACCTCCGTGGTGGTGTTATTACTGGCTGGTGTCGCCATTAGTGCTTTAGCGGGAGCCTTTATCGGTTTTGTTAGCTACTTTGCCGATGATCAGGATTTAAGAGCGGTCAGTCTATGGCAGATGGGTTCATTGGCAGGCAGTGATAGCACCAGTATCTGGCTGGCAACCGTCACCATGTTGCTACTGGCGGTGGCTTTCCAACGCCGAGCCAATGCTTTAAATGCCCTTTTGCTGGGAGAATCCGAAGCCCGCCATCTGGGTATTCAGGTGGAACGATTAAAACTGGAGCTGATTGTACTAACCGCAATTGGTGTCGGTATTGCGGTAGCCTGCGCCGGAATTATCGGCTTTGTTGGCCTGGTTGTGCCCCATATTGTGCGTATGGTCACAGGCCCCAATCATAAAACCCTCTTACCATTAACAGCCCTGTGCGGCGCAGTATTACTGGTTGCAGCCGATCTACTGGCCCGCTTGCTGGTCCAACCTGCTGAGCTGCCTGTAGGCCTGGTCACAGCCCTGATGGGTGCGCCTTTCTTTCTATTTATGCTGATTCGCCAACGTCGGAGTTGGAATGGTTGAGCAGAATAAAAACGTAAGCAAAGCACTCAGATCACTGGCCGACGAGTCGAATAAGAAAATTCTATGCTGACCTTAAATAACCTTAGCTACCACTCTGGCGATCTTTGCCTGTTAGATATTGATCAGCTACAGCTTAAAGCTGGAGAAATGCTGGGACTGCTTGGTCCCAACGGCGCAGGTAAATCCACACTGCTTAAAGCCGTGACCGGTGAGCTTCCAGCCAAAGGTGAGGTGCTATTTCATGGTAAAAGCCGTCAGCAATGGTCCAGCCCGGCACTGGCACGCCATATGGCGGTATTGCCTCAGGCCAGCCAACTCACCTTCCCCTTTCTTGCGGATGAGGTCATTGCCCTGGGTTTAACACCGCTGAAACTGAGTCATCAGGAAGGCCTACGTCAGATTGAGCGCCTGATGAAGCTCACCGATTGCTATCATTTGGCGAAACGTAGCTACCCTTCTCTGTCAGGTGGTGAGCGCCAACGGGTGCAACTGGCTCGGGTGTTACTACAGCTCAGCCAGGCAGAACAAGCTCCATTATTGCTGTTGGATGAACCCACATCGGCACAGGATCTGGGCCAACAGCACAGTATCCTGAAACTGGCTCAGGCGCTGGCCAGGGATCAGGGCTACGGTGTAGTCGCCATTCTGCACGATCTGAATCAGGTGCTGCACTATTGTCATCAATGCTGTTTACTGGCCGATGGAAAAGTGGCTCAGCAAGGTAAACCCTACGAGGTACTAAGAGCGGATACCGTAGAAGCCCACTGGCAGTATCGTCCAAAGGAGATCACCCTGGATAATGGTCAGCCGATTTTGGT
The DNA here is from genome assembly GCA_964342385.1 of uncultured Oleiphilus sp. Classification (GTDB taxonomy): domain Bacteria; phylum Pseudomonadota; class Gammaproteobacteria; order Pseudomonadales; family Halomonadaceae; genus Oceanospirillum. The sequence continues at coordinate 26,409 of CAYFGP010000045.1, forward strand.
GTAAGCACATGATTAAGACTTAGAGATTGCTCGCTTAAAAGCTGAGATGAAAGACAGTATTGACTAAGCAGGCAAATACTTCTGCAGACATTGAGCTACCTCTGTCAGCTGTGACTCAATCTCTTCAGGCCAGGGTTGACTGAAACCCTGCCTTTGCTCTACCCAACGCGCAAAGGACTCTCTGGGTGCTAAACCTTGCTTTACATCTGGTCGTTGTACGGGTTTATCCGGATTCCCGCCCCAGACCACATCATGTAAATATTCATCTCTTAGCAGATAGAGCCCATAAGCAGCATCCTTTCCCCAATAACAGGCAGCGACACCGGCAATAACATCTGGCGTTTGTAGTGGATAACCCGACTCAGACAAGGCTGCTTGCAAGTTATCACTGATAAAAGAAAGCAGCTGATGATTCAAATTGCCAACATCATCCAATGACCGACCGACACTCTGGCGCAATTGAGCCAACCATTGAGGTTGTTCTGGCATCAAACCGTAAAGATGTAACTTACCATGATCAACAAAGATCGCTCCCTGAGACTGGAAATAATCACACAATAACGCCGCTATCTGCGGCCAGGCATCAGGCCATTTCCCTGTCGCAATATAATGCTCCAACTGCTGTAAACACTGTTGCTGCTGATTAGCCCTACGTGTTTGTTCCTGCTGCTGAAACTCGGCCAATAGCTCATTAAAATGCTGAATACACTCTCCTATCGCCAGCAGCTGGCTATGATCAAAACGCTTAGCAGAGTGATGGCGACAGGTGACCAATGCATCCAGTTGATCATTCAATTTGATAGGAAAACTTAACGAGGCTCGATCCCCCATATTTGTCATATAGGTTTTATGGACAGGCGACACGCTGCGCAGATCAACATAGCTTAAATCCGGGGTAATCGCTGTTTGGCTCATTACAGGGATATCTTGCTGGAGTACATCCGCAATGTAACGCCAGGGATTGAGGAGATATAAACGCCGGGCGATCATGGGAATATCACTGGCAGGATAATGCAGACCTAAATAACTTCCCCGCGTACTGCATTGATAATGCTCTGCAATCACCTGGCCATCACCGCTGGCTAAAAACTGATAATAGAGCACACGTTCACAATCAGTGATTTGAGCCAACCATAAGATTAACTGCTGCCGTAGCTGTTGCAGGTGGGCGTTATCTTGAATGCGCTCAGGTAGATTGAGTTGCTCAGCGATCTGACTGGCTATGGCTTCAGGATGAGGTAACTTGACGGGATACCACTCCAGGACAGTATCACTATTTGTGGCACGGCTGAGCACCAGATCATAACAACCGGCATCCCCTGACATCTCTACCCGCGTTTGAGTTCTGGCACCGGCTTGATCGGGCAAAGCATCCAACTGAGGCAATAACGCGGTACAACCGAGAAAAATCGCTAGGTTGGTTGATGACAATCCTAATAACTCATCAACCTGACACGCTTTTATACTGGGAAAGTTAGCCGAGACATGACTGACATAACCCTGATGATTCAGTATTAGCATTGCTCCATGGGACTGGATTGCTCCAGACAGATGCAACGGCTCCTGTTCACACTGATCAATAAATCCCCTGGCCACCTGCTATCTCCCTCGCCTTACGCCCACAGAATAATGCTGAAATCACATCAACAAGATCTTATGCAGTATTAGATTATTAATCCTAGCTAATACCTTGGGCAGCAGAGGGACTATTTTGTTTCCTTTAGTTAATCGCAAAAAACCCCATTAACGAATTAACGGGGGTTTTGCTCGGTCAACTATGCTCCAATTCAGTCAATAACGCCTGCCATTCACTCAGTTCGATTTGTCCCGGCTTACGGGCACCAAACATCTGTGTTGCCAAATGGCCATCCTGATCAAAGATCTCCAGTGACGATACAACACCGTCTTCTGTTGGACGACGCACCAGCCAGGCCTGACTAAAAGCTTCGGTATTTGCATGCAGGTTAAAGCCGAGGTCCAATACGTTAAACCAGGGGCCACGACGCATTAGCTTTTTCACCGGGCCGGTATGGATCTGTACCATGCCAGTATTACCGACAAAGATCATCACCGGCAGCTCTGCTGCTGCGGCTTTCTCTAATGCCTGCTCAAATACTTCGGAAGACAGTGGTACCGCACGCTCAGTGCCCGCTAGACGGAAAGCCTGCTGACGCTCCAGTTGATGTTTTTTCAGCAGATCAAAGAAGTCATGCACATCTTTCAGCTGGTCCCAATCCTGATGGAAAGCGACTACATCAATTTCATCGTCTGACAACGTTGGCTCAGTGACACGACGATCTGCTTCTGCTGCCGCAACCGGATCAATAAGCTGACCGGCACTTTGATCTTCAGCCAGATAGCGTTCAACCAGAGCATCAAAGGCGGCCATATCCGTATCGCCATTGGCATAGATTTTATGCACCGCAGTGCCTGCGGCATCAAAGAACTGCAGGCTACGACGCTCACCTTCCTGAACGTGATAACCAAACGTCCACTGATTAAAGAAGATACGTAGATCGATATCTCCTAAAAACAGCCCCACCTGCTCACCACCGCCTAACTTGCCATAAGGCGCTGTTTTTTCATGTACCACACTGTTATTGCGGGTCAGGGCCATCACGGAACCCAGTTCCCGGATTTCACCAATCAGGGCACGGAAACGACCTGATGCGTTCTGCAGGCGCTGTGCACCTTTATCCTGACCACAGCTGAGAGCAACCAGTTCAACCTCACTCACCTGCAGTGCATCAGCCGCATTGCGGATTCGCTGTTGTGGGTTGTCCTGTTTAAACTGCTGATATCTGTTGTGCAGATCCTGTAGAGCTTCTGAGCTTACGGCTTGAGTCATGTTTACTCCTGTTAAATCACGCGCCTGACAGCGGTCTGATGAGGGCTTGTCTAGCAATACCCTTTAACAAATATCGCTAACAAATCTCTCAAACAAACAGCCCAGCAACCGCGCTTCAATAATGATCCAGCAACAACGGGGCACAAGGCCCCGCTATTGAGATACGATTAATTTAAACGAATTTAGAAACGAGTCAGCTCAAGCCTTAGTTGGTAATCTGAGCGTAACGGATATACAGGTTGCCACTGCTAAGATTACCGTCCTGGCCGTAATTGCTCAGCACCTGCATCTTGTACAGCTGCTCACCATCCTGAAGCAGATAGATACCGTAGTTAGGCCACATCTGATGCCCCTGACCATCGACGTTATAGTCCAGCGCACCATAGTCGCCCGGCTCTGAGAAGGCGCCGTTGGATTGATCGGCAAAGTATTTGTAGATCTGATCGGTATTGGTCGGATCAGTCACCTCAGTCGCACTGCCCACAGCTTCCTGCACCACACCAATACCTGCTGCCCCCGTACCGGATGCACCACCATTCACCTGCACCAGATAGTTGCGACCATCAACAACCACACTCAGATCCCAATTATCCTCTGCGGTAACCTGACTATTGCTTTCCAGGTCGTAGTAAACACGGCCTTCCGTATAATCCAGTACAGGCGAACTCACTTCGGCATCAAAGCTTTGTGTGATGCTATTCCATTGCTCAACACCTAATGTCAGTTTACGGGTTGTAGTCGCACCAAACTCAACACTCAGATCGGTGATATGGAAACGGGCGTAAGCATACTCCTGTGTGGCGTCGTCCTTTGTCGCTGAGCGTAAGATCCACCACTTGCTGCTATCAGCGGTATAGATCGGCGTGCCCTGGCTATGGTCCGCCAGAATCCAGTCCTTCACTTGAGTATCAATGCTATCGCTGATCAGACCCGCCTCACCACAAGACTCAACACCAGTGACTGCATTAAAGGCTTCCAGAGTATTGTCGGCATTCAGCGCTTCAAACTCAGACTGAATCGCCTTACCTTCACTGTCGTACAAGGTAGCGCTGTTACCGGTATAACAGGCCATCACACCGCCAGAGCCAGACGAACCGCCATTGGTTTTAAAACCCACATACTTCTGGTACGCCACCTGCCAGTTCTGATCCGCAGCGGTTTGAGTACCTGTAGCCAGATCCAGATAAGCGGCCTGGGTCACATCTGTGGCAGCATCCAGCATGGCATAACTGGAGGTGTCTGCAGGCTGTTGGTCCTGACTGCTATCACCGTCACTGCTACTACTGCCCTGACAACCTGCCAACGCCATAGAAGCAGCCAGTACAGCCGTTGCCAAAGTTTTACGGGTAAAGGTTTGATCAGTCAAAGCGGTGAAGCGCGCCATAGGAAGCTCTCCGAGTCATGGTTATTGTAAAAATGAATGTCAAAAAGTGTTTGGATAAGGTCGATTCAATAGATCGAGATAAAGGGCCGAGCCGCTGCATCAAGCAGGCAAATCAAAACAGAGCGTTAATTCAGCCCGGCCATCGGTTAAGACTAGATATCCAGTCTTAAACCGGTATAGACAAAGCGACCTGGATGAGGGCCCTGATCATCAGGGTTACCAGGATCTTTGGTCACATCCGCCAGGTTATCGATCCCCATAAAGACCTTAAGGCTGTTATTCAGCTGATAGTTCAGCTTTAAATCCCAAGTGGTCCACGCCGGGGTGAAACGGCTATTGGAGACGTTACTGTATTCTTTGCTTTGATAAATACCGTGCAGAGATGCTTGCAGGTCAGCCGTAGGCTTTAGGGTCAGCCCGGTTTTAATCTGATATTCAGGCCGTTGTGGTAAGGGTCTACCTGTAGCCTCGTTTTCGGTATCCATCCAGGTGATGGCGGCATCCAGCTCAACCATGGGTTGCGGTGACCAGTTACTGCTCAGCTCAACACCGGTAATGGTGGCTTTGTCGATATTGATATAACGGTGCACAACCACGGTTGATGTAGAAGCCTGTTCATCCACTCCAGTGGTGATCAGGTCATCGAGTTGGTTATGGAAGAGATTAAGGTCAAAACGCAGATCTTCACTTAATGTCAGCTCTGCACCCAACTGATAGCTGTTGGAGTATTCCGGGGTCAGATCAGGATTTCCCATCACCATATAACCCAGGTTGCTGTGATCAAATACGTAGTAACGCTCTTTTAGGTTAGGCACCCGGTAGCCCCGACCAATACCGGCACGAAAACGTACTTCCGCGTCTGTGAACCAATCCGGACGGTATTGCAGGTTCAGCTTAGGGGTCAGGTGATCACCAAAATCCGAGTCATTCTGATAACGCAATCCCGGTAGAAACTCCCAGTTGCCCCAGAAGATATCGTCCTGGATATAGAGCTCAACGCTTTCGGTTTGAGTACCATCACCAATTTCGATCTTTTTCTGATAACCCGAAGCGATAGGCTCCAGTTTGTGCTGGCTAAGTTCAGCGCTGGAAAGATCAATGCCCATCGTCAGCAACTGGTTTTCACTGAGCGGCGTATCCCACTGAGCGCTGGCCTTATAGATCTCCTGCTCTGCACTACGAATATCACCTTTTTTCGTGACATCCTCAAAGGTCTCATAGGTCAGATACAGCGCCAGCAGATCGTCACCAAAGTTCAGTCGTGCACCGCTATCAATATGGGTACGGCTGGCCTCCTCGGTTTTATCCTGATAACCACTGCCCGGTTTATAGATTAGATTGCCAGCGGTGAGGTCTTCCTTGTAATAACTCGGCTCAACAAAGTATTCATCGCCATCCAGCGTTTCATAACCCACTCGGGCGGACAGATTAGTACGTGTCCCCCAGTCGCCATCGCGAATAGGTGTATCCAGATCCAGGTCATAGCCGTCTTTATCGCGTACACTGCCGTTTAACTGGGCAGTCCATTGACCTCGAACCATGCCCAGATTGACGCGGGCATGGCGGGCCGCCAGATCCAGCTGGCGATTCCCCAGGCTGATATCTGAGTTACCAAGATTGTCATCGCCATAACTGCCGATATCTGCAATCACAGTGGCACTGAAAGGCTCGGTCGGCTTACGGGTGATCACATTAACCACACCGCCCATAGCCGAACTCCCATAAAGCGCAGAAGTCGCCCCTTTTACAATCTCGATACGTTCAATATCGACCGTGCCCAATTGACTGACATCCACTGAAGAGCCCGTGCTGGCACTTACTGGACGGCCATTAATCAGAATCAGTACCCGGTCTGCATCCAGACCTTGCAGCCAAACCTCCTGGCCTCCTTTGCCATGAATATCCTTCAGCATTAATCCCGGGATGATCTTTAACGCTTCAGTCAGATCCCGTGCATGAATCTGGTCCAGGGTTTCCCTGCTAATCACTTCCGTTCGGACCGGAGCCTCTTCCAATAAACGCTCGGTACGGGTACCGGTAATCACAACTTCACCGGCTACTTCACTGTTTTGAATGTCACTTGATGTGCTATCACTGACCTGAGGATTAGTGTCTGCACTTAGGGTCGCGGAACTATAAACACTGGAGCACAGCAGAAGGGCTAAGCTGAGGGTCGATTTATTCACGGTTTTGTCTTTCCAAAGCAATACAAATCATTTGCATGAGACATTGATAATAATTTGCATTTACAACTTTGACAATAGTCGAGATAACGACAAACAGTGACAGGATCTTTAAAACAGGAAGTAAGCTGGGTGAAGGGAAAACAAAAAATATTCTCTATAAATAAAAAAGCACTTATCTATCAGGTAGATAAGTACTTTTTTATTTTATCTACACAAGCGAAGAGCACCCACTTATGCAGTAGAAGCAACTAATCAAACGATCAATAAAGTATACCGCTAAGCAACAACTAACTGATTACGCCCACTCTCTTTGGCCTGATAGAGCGCCTGATCAGCACTCTCCATTAAACCTTCCAGGTCGTCGCCTTTACGTACTTTCAGTCCCATACTGATAGTGATAGACAGCGTATGTTCGGGCAGTTCAATTTCAGCCTCTTCAATCGCTATACGCACCTCTTCCAGGCGCTGTACCATTAACTCTTCCGGCATATCATAGAAAATAATACAGAACTCTTCACCGCCTAAGCGGGCTAACAGGTCTTCTGCCCTTAGCTTCTTCTGCATCAGGTTGGCGACATGTTTTAACACCTCATCACCGCCATTATGGCCATAGGTGTCGTTCACACGCTTAAAGTGGTCAATATCCATCATCGCCAGACCGATATTGGTGTTCTTTTTCTCCGCTCGATTCAACAGAGAGTTGGCATGAGGATAAAAATACTGACGGTTATGCAGGCCAGTCAGGAAGTCCTTATACGCGGCATCCTGCAGCTCACGCATACTGACCAACAGATCCATAATATTGTTGATACGGCTATAGAATTCCTCAACGGTGAAGCCTTTATACATAAAGTCATTAGCACCGCATTTTAGAATCTGAGCCGGTATCTGCTGATCCATCTGACCCGAGACACCAATCACAGGCAGCTGAGCAGAGGTATACTGCTTACGGATACGACGAATCACGTCATAGCCACTCATACCCGGTAGCTGGTAATCCAGCAGTACCATAGAAATATCATTATTGGCACGGGAGAGAATATCGACGGCCTCTTCACCACTGAACGCGGTAATCACTTGATAGTGCTGACGTTGCAGCAGGACTTTGAGGTAGGTGCAATAGGTTGGTGAATCATCCACCACCAACACTTTATGATCTTCATTGCGCAATAAACGGGAAACCAGATCCACGACATCCTGCAGACCATCCTGATCTTTATAGAAATAGTCGATAACGTCCTTATCCATTACCACTTGCCGGGTTTCAGCATCCAGCGCACTGGTCAGAGCAATTGCAGGCACGTGATTTTCCAGTGCAATATCCAGCATCTCGCCTTCATCGGCATCAGCCAGAATCAAGCCACTCACCACAGCCAAGTACTGACCAGGATAGGTCTGAAGCAATTGTTGTGCTTCCTGACAACTTTTGACGGAATCAATCGCCAGCTGATTCACCTTATTACGTAAGGTTTCAGCCAACACATCCCGAAAGAAGATGGAGTTATCAACAACAAGCAGCCTGGATCTAGGTTCGCGTCTCTGACTGGACATGCAAGAGTCCTGTTTGCAGTGAAAAAGTTATCCTTTCTATTCTAAAGATTATTTTAGCAATGTGAAAAACAAAAAGTTACAAATCCCTTTAACTCTTTAAAAACTTTAGACTAAAGGCTTTAGAGTTAAGCTCTACTAAAGCTTACACCCTATCAAAGTGAATTCCCTGAAGCCGTTGCTATGTTCTCTGATCATCCATCAGCGAACATAGTCTCCTTTACTTCAGGGAGCCATGTATTCGGGGAACAGTGTATTCTGCTCGCTATAAGCAGTCTTTTAATTTAAACAGTGGTCCTTGAAACCTGCGCTTTAATCCGGCTTAAACGCTGACTAATACAGGTTTTAACAGATCATCCGCCAGGAACGCCCACTGCTCAGGCCAGTTCTCCACAGGAGAGCGGCCGGTACGGCTGAACTGCTGAATACGGCCTTCAGCCAGAGAGGTCAGCATTTGGGCTGTAACAGGCACCGGCATAACGGTCTTCATCTGATCGCGAATCTCAGCCTCACGCAAGATCTGCTTGAGCTGGGTTTCCAGACGCTCATAGAACTGAGAGACCCGGGCGCGCAGACGATCGTCTTCACCCACCAGGGCTTCACCGGTCAGGATACGACACAGACCCGGGTTTTTATCGGCAAAGGCCAGCAACAGGGTCAGGATATGTTCGCAGCGATAGATCGCCTGAGGCTCATCCTGCAGGATACGTGTCACGCGAGAGAATACTGCTTCTTCGATAAACTCGATCAGACCCTCAAACATTTTCGCCTTACTGGCAAAATGGCGATATAACGCGGCTTCCGATAAACCCACTTCTTTGGCCAAGGAGGAGGTTGTAATGCGAGTACCGGGATTCTTCTCCAGCATATGTACCAGAGACTGCAGAATCTGCTCCTTACGGGAGATTTTCGCTGCTTTTTGCTCGTTTGCCTGAGTCATAAAAATTCCAAATTGCCAGCTTTTTTCAGCATAAGCGCCGTCGGGGACGGCGCTCATTTTTATTCTTCGTTGGTAATCAGTGTACCCACACCTGCATCGGTAAAGATCTCCAGCAGGGTAGCATGGGGGACACGACCATCAATGATATGCGAACTCACCACACCATGCTTGACCGCGCTCAAGGCACAGCCAATTTTAGGTAACATGCCACCATAGATGGTGCCATCAGCGATCAGTTCATCCACCTGTTCGGTACTTAGGCCGGTCAGAATATCACCGTTTTTATCCTGCAGACCGGCGACATTGGTCAACAACATCAATTTTTCTGCCTGCAGCGCTTCAGCGATTTTACCCGCAACCAGATCCGCATTGATGTTGTAGGAGCGACCTTCTTCATCGACACCAATTGGGGCAATCACAGGAATAAAGTCTTTCTGTACCAGCATATCGACCACGTCTGTGCTGACTTCCTGAACCTCACCAACATGACCGATATCGATGATCTCAGGTGCCGTCATCTCCGGCGTTTTATGGGTCACTTTCAGCTTGGACGCCTGGATCATACCACCGTCTTTACCGGTCATGCCCACAGCTTTACCACCGGACTGATTGATCAGGCTGACAATCTCTTTGTTCACCAGGCCACCCAGCACCATCTCCACCACATCCATGGTTTCGCTGTCAGTGACACGCATACCGTTTACAAAACGGGACTCGATGTTCAGACGATTCAGCAGTTCACCGATTTGAGGACCACCACCGTGAACAACCACAGGGTTGATACCCACCTCTTTCATCAACACGATATCGCGGGCAAATGACGCTTTCAGGTCTTCATCGGTCATGGCGTTGCCGCCGTATTTGATCACGATGGTTTTACCGGAAAAGCGCTGAATGTAGGGTAGGGCTTCACTCAGAACCTTAACCACTTCGATGGCGTGTTGGGTGTTTGCTGTCATGCTGATTCCTGTTTCTTGCATCGGTTCGAAAGGGTAGCGGCTCAGTGAACCGCGGGTCTATCGATTTTTTTAATCAATGGGCTTCCAGCTCAAGACCGGGCTGGATTTTTTCTAATTCGTTAACAAAGGTCGAACGGATTCGATCCAGCGCCTGCTCGGTCTTGGCTTCAAATCTCAGTACCAGTACCGGGGTGGTATTGGATGCACGGCACAGGCCCCAACCATCGGCGTAATCCACACGAATACCGTCAATCTGGTTGATACTGCCGTCACCAAACTGGCCTTCGTCAGCCAGACGGCGCACCAGTTCAAACTTATTGTCATCGGTGACCTGAATATTCAGTTCGGGTGTGCTGATGTCTTCCGGGTACTGCTCAAACAGGCTATCCGCATCCTGACCGCTGGCCGCCAGAATTTCCAGCAGACGCACGGCACTGTACAGGCCATCATCAAAACCATACCAACGCTCTTTAAAGAAGATATGGCCGCTCATCTCACCTGCTAACGCCGCACCGGTTTCTTTCATCCGGGCTTTGATCAGGGAGTGACCGGTTTTAGCCATCTCAGCATCACCACCGGCTTGCTCAATTACACGAGCCAGATTACCGGTACACTTCACATCAAAGATAATCTTGGCGCCTGGGTTGCGCTGACACACATCTTCGGCAAACAGCATCATCAGCTTATCCGGGTAGATCAACTGACCACTTTGTGTCACTACGCCAACACGGTCACCGTCACCATCAAAGGCCAGACCAAGATCTGCACCGGTTTCTTTTACCTTGGCGATCATATCCACCAGGTTGGCTGGCTTGCCTGGATCTGGATGGTGATTTGGGAAGTTGCCGTCAATTTCACAGAACATCGGAATAATATCGCAGCCCAGCTTGCTCACCAGCTCAGGTGCCATCTCACCGGCGACACCGTTACCACAGTCCACCACCACTTTTAGCGGGCGGGCCAGTTTGACATCATCCAGAATGGTTTGCAGATAGGCAGGGCGGACATCTCTTTCTTCCAGAGCGCCTTCGCCTTCAGCCAGATCACCCTCTACGATACGACGATGCAGATCAGTAATCGCTTCGCCATACAGAGTCTCACCGGCCAGTACGATCTTCAGACCGTTATAGTCTGGTGGATTGTGGCTACCGGTCAGCATCACACCAGAAGAAGTGCCTTCCAGGTGAATCGCCGCGAAATAGAGTACAGGAGTAGGCACCATACCCACATCAATGACATTCACGCCAGAAGCACGAATACCACGGATCAGAGCAGCACTCAGCATAGGGCCGGATAAACGACCATCACGGGCAACCACCACGCTTTGATCACCTCGGGCAGCGGCTTCAGTACCGATGGCTTGTCCAATCTGCTGCACACCGGCTTCGGTCAGGGTATCCCCAACCACACCACGAATATCATAGGCCCGAAAGATCGAGGCTGGCGCTGTCATGCTCTTTATCCTGTTTACGATGAGTTGTAAAAATTAACGTGAGTTATAAAAACTTCAGCGTCTGTCAAAAAGGGCTTTGTATCTCACAAGCTGTGAGTGTAATCAGGGCTCAGTATAACAAGCCCTTAGCCGCTTAATGACGCTGTTAAGTTACAGTCGGTGACGATTTATTGACGACCGGAGTGACCAAAGCCACCGGCACCGCGCTCGCTCTGATCAAAATCATCGACGATATTCAGTTGCGCCTGAACCACAGGTACCAGTACGTATTGAGCGATACGCTCACCAGGCTCAACGGTAAAAGCAGTTTGACCACGGTTCCAGCATGAGATCATCAGTTCACCCTGGTAGTCAGAGTCGATCAAACCCACCAGGTTACCCAGCACGATACCGTGTTTATGGCCCAGACCAGAACGCGGCAGGATCACACCGGCCAGACCCGGATCAGCAATATGAATCGCCAGACCCGTGCCGATCAGTACGGTTTGACCCGGTTCGATGGTCACAGGCTCATCCAGACAGGCACGCAGATCCATACCGGCAGAACCGTCAGTGGCATAAGTCGGCAGTGGCAGTTCCTGGCCAATTTTTGGGTTCAGAATTTTGACGTCTAAAGTACTCATGGGGTAACCGTTATAAAGTCGCAGCTAGCTGCGAAGATTGTAAAAAGTGTGTGCTGATCTGTTCGATCAGCTGTCCGGCCAGATCTGTTTTACTGGCCTGATCCGGCTGATAGCGGCCTATCTGCGCCTCAGCCTGATCGCTATTTATATCTTGGGAGGTTGTCTCTTGATGGTTCGTGGCCTGATCACCAACAATACGCCACAACACAGTGACCGCATTTTGATCACTGTTAAAACCGATATCGGTGCGGGACACATCATTGGCGATAATCATATCGAGATTTTTACGTACCAGTTTACCGACGGCGTAATTTTCCACATCCTGGGTTTCCGCAGCGAAGCCCACGGTAAACGGACGCTGAGCGTGACTGGCGACGGTGGCGACAATATCCGGGTTCTGCACTAAACGCAGCACCAGATCATTCTGACCCGGTTTTTTCTTCATCTTCTGATCAGCGGCATTTTCGGCGCGATAATCGGCTACTGCAGCCGCTGCGATAAAGATATCCGTTTGTTCAATAACCTTCAGACTGGCCTGCAGCATATCTTCAGCGCTTTGTATCGAGACCAGATTCACACCTTCAGGGGCTTTAATCTGTACCGGACCGGCAATCAGATTAACCTGGGCACCGGCTTCAAGTGCCGCCTTCGCCAAAGCAAAACCCATTTTGCCGGAGCTGTGATTACTGATATAACGCACCGGGTCTAAAGCTTCACGGGTGGGACCTGCGGTAATCGTCACTACCTTGCCAGCTAGAGAACCGGCCAGAGAACCTGCTTGAGCAGTAGAGTCCGACTGAATTGAAGGCGCTGCAGTCGCATTTTGAAGTGCGGCCTTATCCTGACGATGTGCTTCCACCAATTGGAAAATAGCTTCCGGCTCCAGCATACGACCCGGCCCCACATCACCACAGGCTTGTTCGCCCTGATCAGGGCCCAGTAATCGATAACCGTAATCCTGCAAGGTTTCAACATTCATCTGAGTCGCGGGATGACGCCACATGGCTTGGTTCATCGCTGGGGCCAGCAGGATATCTGCTTCGGTAGCTAGACATAGGGTAGTCAGCAGATCATCAGCCATACCTGCGGCTAAGCGTGCCATCACATCAGCACTCGCGGGAGCGATCAAAATGATATCCGCCCATTTAGCCAATTCGATATGGCCCATACCCGCTTCGGCTTCCGGGTCCAACAGACTGGTATGAACAGGATTGCCAGACAGCGCCTGAAAGGTCAGCGGCGTAATAAACGCCTGTGCACCTTCAGTCATCACTACGCGAACTTCAGCACCGGCTTTGATCAGCAGTCGAGTCAATTCGGCACTTTTGTAGGCCGCTATACCGCCAGTTAAGCCCAGCAGGATACGACAACCTTGCAACATGTTTGAAAATCCTCAGAGATGGAATAGATCGCTTCCACACAGTGCACACAGACTCGCGGAAAAAGGCGTACAAGATAGCATGAGCGGCCCATGGCGTTAAGTCTCCATGTAAGGGCTTGCTCATCTTTTCACTTTGCACTAACACTTATTAACTCAAATCTAATATTTGTTTTGTACTGTCTACAAGGAGGTGGCGATGAGCCTAAAATGCTGGCCTGCACAAGAACGACCACGGGAAAAGCTATTGGACCTGGGGGCTCATGCCCTGAGTGATGCAGAACTACTGGCAATATTTCTGCGTACCGGGATTCCCGGTAAAAATGCCGTCGAACTGGCAAGAGAGCTGTTACAGAGTTTTCAGGGCCTGCGCCCTTTATTGGAAGCAGATCTGAAAACCTTCTGCAGTCATCACGGTTTGGGACCGGCCAAGTTTGTGCAACTGCAAGCGATTCTTGAGATGAGTAAGCGCCATATGATGGCTCGACTCGAAAGCGGGGAAGCGATGACCAGTCCCGAACTGGCACAACAGTATCTGATCAGCCAGTTACGCCATCTGGGTCATGAGGTGTTTGCCTGCCTGTTTATGAATAACCAAAATCAGGTGCTGGCGTTTGAGCCTCTGTTTCGCGGCACCATAGATGCGGCCAATGTCTATCCCAGAGAGGTGGTGAAAAGAGCCTTGGAGCACAACGCCGCTGCGGTGATTTTTGCTCACAATCACCCTTCAGGCATCGCCGAACCCAGTCGCTCCGATGAACTCATTACCGATAAACTGAAACAGGCACTATCCTTAATTGACGTCCGCGTACTGGATCATTTTGTGATTGGTAACGGAGAGACGGTTTCGCTTGCTGAACGCGGTTTATTGTAGATAATGGCATGGATTACCTTGAATCAGCATAAAATCCTGCCTAAAACCATTAAAAACTTGTTTACCAGGGTACCTTCTGGTATAACAGTGCGCCTTTAAAATTGATGGGTTGAAGCAAAGTGCCGTATTTTCCGGCCGGTTCGCTGATTCCCCCAGGTTTCTTGAATAGTTAAGACGCCTAGCTAGCGACTGGAGGCTAGAAAATGTCCAAAGTTTGCCAGGTTACCGGGAAGCGTCCTG
>CAYFGP010000046.1:0-40661 GCA_964342385.1 uncultured Oleiphilus sp.
GACCAAATAACACTTGTGGCGGAAAACCCAGCAACTCAGCCATAACAAAACCCTTATAACGCTCTTAGAAGACGCTATCACCCTCAAATACAGGTGTAGTTATTTTTATTTTCTTAAAGCAAAACGTAAGCACCTAAACAAAAGCTTCTCTGTTATTTATCGCTTTTACCATTTGATTCACTGCTCTAAGTTGAATCAGTAATAGAACAAATGGGCTAAGCGAAATCGAAAGACCTTTGTTTAGATGTGTTGCATATCTCTTAGAGAGATCATCCCTGATAGCCCATCTCAGATGGTCCATCCGTGATCACAGTGGGTGGTCATAAACCACCCACTGTTTAACAGATAAGCTAACGCTTAGTTACCTGCAACCAGCTTACACTTGGACTCGGACAGAGGACGGAACGCCTTATCTGCCGGGATGGTGCGCAGAATCTTGTACAGATCCCACTCGCCTTTAGACTCGGAAGGTTTCTTCACTTCAGCCAGGTACATATCGTGGATCATGCGACCATCTTTACGAATCTTACCGTTAGTGGCGAAGAAATCATTGATTGGAGTGTTCTGCATCTGCGCCATTACAGCGCCAGACTCATCAGTACCTGCTGCTTTAACAGAGTTCAGGTAGTGGTTAACAGAAGAGTAGATACCCGCTTGTACCATGGTTGGCATATTGCCGGTACGCTCGGAGTAACGCTTAGCCCAGGTACGTGTTTCAGGAGTACGATCCCAGTAGAAACCAGTGGTCAGCTGCAGACCTTGCGTGGTTTCCAGACCCAGACTGTGAACGTCGGTCAGGAAGATCAGCAGACCTGCGATTTTCTGGCCTGCTTGTACAACACCAAACTCTTTTGCTGTTTTCAGGGCGTTAGTCGTATCCGCACCCGCGTTAGCCAGACCTACGATTTTCGCGCCAGAAGCCTGAGCCTGTAGAATGAAAGAGGAGAAATCGTTGGTTGCCAGAGGGTGACGTACACCACCCACTACCTTACCACCGCTTTCTTTAACAACTGTGGTTACGTCGCCTTCCATTGCGTGACCAAATGCGTAGTCTGCTGTCAGGAAGAACCAGCTGTCACCGCCCTCTTTTACTACCGCTTCACCGGTACCGTGTGCCAGTGCATAGGTGTCGTATACATAGTGTACAGAGTTAGCAGTACAGTACTGGTTGGTGATCGCTGAAGAAGCCGAACCGGAAACAATGGAGATCTTATCTTTTGCTTCAACAACCTTGTTTACCGCGATGGTTACCGCCGAGGAAACCATACCTGCGATCATGTCAACGTTGTTCACATCAATCCATTGACGTACTTTGTTTGCACCGATGTCAGGCTTGTTCTGGTCATCGGCACTTACGATAGTAATTTTCTTACCGTTTACTTTACCGCCGAAGTCTTCAATCGCCATTTTAGCGGCTTCGAGACCACCAGGACCTGCCAGCGCACTATAAGTACCGGACATATCCGCCAGGTAACCGATACGAACTTCGTCATCGGAAATACCTTTAGCCTGGGCCGCACCCGCTGCCGCCATAGCCGATACAATTGCGCTGCACATCAGTTTTTTTAGCATTTTCATAGTCCACTCCATCGCTTTGCGATTTATTGTTGTTGTGTCTTTTGTGGTTTGTTAAGCGGTTTGATTCGTTTGGAGATCAAACCAAGGTTTAGGCACTTGTTATTTTTGTTTACCTGTCACGTTTGCTTTCAGTTTTACCTAGCGAAGCCCAGGTAAAAATAAGACAGTAAGCGCGACTTACACACCCAAATAGGTGTTAAGCAAATCCATTTTCTCTTCCAGCTCATGGCTGGCAATTTCTTCCACGATAGAACCGTGTTCCATCAGGTAGTGACGATCCGCCAGTGGCGCGGCAAAACGGAAGTTCTGCTCCACCAGTACAATCGTCAATCCTTTATCTTTTAACTTCAGCAATACTTCACCCAGCGTCTGTACGATTACCGGAGCCAAACCTTCGGTGATCTCATCCAGTAACAGCAAGTTAGCGCCGGTACGCAGAATGCGCGCCATGGCCAGCATCTGCTGTTCACCACCAGAGAGACGGGTACCCTGACTCATACGACGCTCGTACAGGTTAGGGAACATCTCGTAGATATCATCCAGCGACATACCACCACTGCGTACCGTCGGCGGCAGCATCAGGTTTTCTTCTACGTTCAGGCTGGAGAAGATGCCACGCTCTTCCGGACAGAAACCCACACCCAGGTGAGCGATCTGGTGCGCTGGCATACCGACAGTTTCATTACCATTGATCATGATGGAGCCAGTACGCTTACCCACCATATTCATAATGGATTTCAGAGTAGTGGATCGGCCGGAACCGTTACGACCCAGCAGGGTCACCAGCTCACCGCGGTTCACCTTCATATCGATGCCGTGCAGGATATGAGATTCACCGTAGAAGGCATGCAGATCAGCAATACGCAGCTGCTCTACGGCGTTTTTATGATCTTGTGTCTCACTCATTTTCGCCTCTGCATTCATGCTGCTTTGTCCTCTGCTTCACTACCCATATACGCTTCACGTACCTGAGGGTTCTGAGAAACCTCTTCATACGGGCCTTCGGTCAGTACAGCACCACGCTGCAGTACGGTAATACGATCGGACAGGTTAGATACAACGTGCAGGTTGTGCTCAACCATCAGAATGGTACGACCTGCAGATACCTTTTTGATCAGATGCATCACACGTTCCACGTCTTCGTGGCCCATCCCCTGAGTTGGCTCATCCAGCAGCATCAGCTCAGGTTCCAATGCCAAAGTGGTGGCAAGTTCCAGTGCACGCTTACGACCGTATGGCATCTCAACCGTAATGGTGTCAGCCCACTTGGCCAGGTCTACTTCTTCCAGCAGCTCCATAGCACGGTCGTTTAATACGTTCAGTGTTTTGTCTGATTTCCAGAAGTGGAAAGAGGTGCCCATTTTACGTTGCAGGGCGATACGTACGTTATCCATCACCGTCAGGTGAGGGAAAACAGCAGAGATCTGGAAGGAACGCACCATACCCATCTTGGCGATATCGGTCGGTGTCTGTTGAGTAATGTCCTTGCCATTGAACAGGATGGTACCGCGGGTCGGCGTTAGAAACTTAGTCAACAAGTTAAAGCATGTTGTTTTACCCGCACCGTTTGGACCAATCAGAGCATGAATATGGCCGCGTTGAACCTGCAGGTTAACATCATCAACCGCAGTAAAGCCCTTGAACTCTTTGGTTAACCCTTGGGTTTCCAGCACAAAATCTTGGCTCATTCCAAAGTCCTCGTTAGCCGGGAGACAGTCTGTCGCTGTTTCCCTGAATATTGTTATTGTTGTGTCTTGATGACTGATCCTGGCCTATTGTTTTTATTGTTGGCTCTTGCCGTCATTCATCTCGTCCATGTCAGGCTATTATCTTCTTCCTTGTGGCTATCACGTTTGCTAGGTCCTCTCTTAGAGACGACTAACAATCACGACGCTTTTTGACGATTAATAACCTTTACGTAAACGTAACATTAAAGGGTTTAAATTGGTCAGACAATCCCTTTTTTTACCCTGTAGACCAAAGTCTTAGAAGCACTAGAACCAGATCAATTCTTGTGGTGATTTTCAGAAAAAACAGCGCCAAAACGCGACTATACAGTCACATAAAATCAGCACGAAAAATCCACACACGAAATAAGTGCCCGATCCTGTAAACGAAAGCCGCAAGAACAGATGTCCGCACACACAACAGATAGCTGGCAGCCAGTAAAGACCACTAAACGTCAGCAATAAAATAGAAAGAGAGGCTGGTTAGCCTCTCTTAGGGAAGAAAATCAGGCTGTTTCAGGTGCTAAGCCTTCCTCAACCATTTTCTCTGTGATTTCCGGCAGAATAGACTCGTCATCGATAGTCGATGGCATCGCATAATCTTCACCGTTGGCGATCTTTCTCAGCACCGCACGCAGGATCTTACCGGAACGGGTCTTAGGCAGACGATCCACCACCAGAGCCCGGTTAAAGCAGGCGATGGCACCGATCTGCTCACGGATCATACCGACCAGCTCTTTCTCCAGCTCTTTATGGTCAACATCGACACCATCTTTCAGCAGTAACAGACCTACCGGTACCTGACCTTTCAGGCCATCATGGACACCAATCACCGCACATTCAGCGATAGCCGGATGCTTAGCTACTAACTCTTCCATCTCACCAGTAGACAAACGGTGACCCGAAACGTTAATCACATCATCGGTACGACCCATAATGTAAACAAAGCCGTTCTCATCGATATAACCACCATCACCGGTATGGTAGTAACCCGGAAACTCGCCCAGATAGGAGTTCAGATAACGCTCGTGATCGTTCCACAGCGTTTGCGCACAGCCCGGAGGTAGCGGCAGCTTGATCGCAATACCACCATTGGTGTTGGCATCCAGCTGATTGCCCATAGGATCCAGCACCTGAACGTCATAACCAGGTACCGGCTTATTGGTAGAACCGACACGGATATCGGTAGAACCCAGAGCTGTACACGGTGCCGTTACCGGCCAACCGGTTTCAGTCTGCCACCAGTGATCGTAGATCGGCTTTTGCGAGATCTCATGCAGCCAATGGTAAGTTGGAGAATCCAGCTTTTCACCAGCAACAAAGATATGTTTCAGAGAAGACAGGTCGTATTTGCGGAACAGTTCACCCTCAGGATCTTCCTTACGAATCGCGCGGAAGGCCGTCGGTGCGGCAAACATACCGTTCACCTTGTACTCTTCCACGACACGCCAGAAAGTACCGGCATCTGGGGTACGTACTGGCTTACCTTCGAAAAATACCGTGGTACAACCGCCCATCAGCGGGCCATACATAATAAAGGAGTGACCGACGACCCAACCCACATCAGAGCAGCCCATCCAGACATCACCAGCCTGCATATTGTAGATATTACGCAGTGCATAATGCAGCGCTACGGCATGACCACCATTATCCCGCACGATACCTTTTGGCTTACCCGTCGTACCCGAGGTGTACATAATGTACAGTGGATCAGTACTCTTCATCGGCGTACAACCCACAGGTTCCGCCTGATTAAACAGTTCATACCAATCCAGATCACGACCTTCCTGCAGCTCGGCCTGAGCCTGTGGACGCTGCAGCACCACAATTTTCTCAGGCTTGTGCTCTGCCTGATTCATCGCCTCGTCGACCAGAGGCTTGTATTCGATAACCTTAGTGAATTCAATACCACAAGAAGCAGTCAGTACCACCTTAGGTTTGGCATCGTTAATACGGATCGCCAGCTCATGGGGGGCAAAACCACCAAATACGACCGAGTGCACCGCACCGATGCGGGCACAGGCCAACATAGCGATACCGGCTTCAGGCACCATCGGCATATAGATAATCACGCCATCGCCCTTGCCTACACTCAGATTGGTCAGCGCACCAGCAAACTGTGCCACCTGATCACGCAGTTCGTTGTAGGTGTATTGCTTTTTGGTATCGGTAACAGGAGAGTCATAGATCAGAGCGGTTTGATCTCCACGACCCTGCTCAATTTGATAATCCAGTGCCAGATAAGCACTGTTTAGTTCGCCATCGCCAAACCAGCGATGGGTGCCATCAGAAAGGTTTTCCAGAACGGTTTCCGGTTTTTTGAACCAGGCAATTTGATCCGCCTGATCGCCCCAGAATTTTTCCGGCTCGTTCAAAGAACGCTGGTGTTCACTTGCATAACTCATATCGGCCTTCCATTTTTATTTTTGTGATAAACCGTAGGAGACGCTAAGCCACAGGGGCTGTAGTCCTATCCCCTCAAATATCAATTATCTCTGCTTGTTAGCCTTAGCTTTTAAAAGCAAGCGGTTAACAGCAGTATTGTTCAGCACTGTAAAAATACTGTTATAAGAGCACCCTCACTGGCACCCTGATACATTTCTTTTATGACAAAAAAAGGCCTGTAAAAACAGGCCTTTTTGTAAAACAATTAATCCAGATCAGCGAACATTTTCTGGATGCTGGAGAAGTCCAGACCGCCGTTGCCGTTTGCCGCATGCAGCGCAAACAGGTTACGGGCCATAGACCCCATAGGGATACTGGCCTTTGATTTCACTGCGTTATCAAACGCCAGCCCCAGATCCTTCGCCATCAGGTCAACCATAAAGCCACCCTGATAGTTATTAGAAGACGGCACACCTTCCATCACACCTGGGTATGGGTTGTAAACCTGCAGCGACCAGTTGTTACCGGAGCTCTTAGACATGATGTCAGACAGTACCGCAGGATCCAGACCGTTTTTCACGCCCAGACCGATCGCTTCAGTGGTGCCTGCCATCAGGATTGCCAGCATCATGTTGTTACAGATCTTAGCAACCTGACCTGCGCCTGCATCACCCGCGTGGAAGATGTTTTTACCCATCGCTTCCAGGATCGGCTTAACAGTCTCAAACGCTTCAGCGCTACCACCGACGATAAAGGACAGCGTACCTGCTTTAGCACCACCTACACCACCGGAAACCGGTGCATCAACCATCATGATGCCACGGCTAGCCGCTTCTTCACCCACACGACGAGCAGACTCCGGAGCAATCGTACTGGAATCGATAATCACAGTGTTTTTATCAACAATATCCAGCAGGCCAGTGCCGTCGATATACAGACCTTCCACATGCTGACTGGCTGGCAGCATGGAAACCACAAAATCAACTCCCTTTGCTGCGTCTTCAACCGTCGCAGCCGCTTTAGCACCCTCTGCAACCAGAGCTTCTACTGCAGCAGGTACTAAATCAAAAACAGTCACCTCATGACCTGCTTTGACCAGATTGGCCGCCATAGGGCCGCCCATATTACCTAAACCGATAAACGCGATTGTGGCCATCTTAATTCTCCGATTTTGTTTTTCTTTTCTGGATTCTTTACGGATCGATCAGTCGATCCTGAGAAATTCTGTTGTGCTCGTCAGGCTCTCAGCAATTGAGAGCCTGTTTTGTCATCACTTTACTAAGTCTCTTATATCAGCCACTGACATTACTGCTTGGTCTGGACCAATACAGACGGGGCAAAACCCGTGCGAACTGTTCAAACTAGTAGAGATCACCTAGCGGATGCTCACCTTCCCAAGGGCTTTGGAAGAAGCTATCAATCCACTCATCTTCAACATCTGCCAGAGTCGCCGCATGCCATTTCGGCTCACGATCTTTATCGATCAGCAGCGCACGGATACCTTCAGCAAACTCACCCTTGTAAGCCGCTTGTACAGATAGATCCAACTCTGCCTGGAACACCTCGGCCAGAGACATCTGACGGGTGTATTTCAGCTGACGCATAATCAGATGCATCGCCGTTGGCGAACCTGCAGCCAGAGCACCGGAAGTGCGGGATAGCCACTTATCGTCTGTGCTCAGAGAGGTGATATTGTCGACCACGCCTTCTACATCATCGGCATCAGTCAGCTGTTGAATCAGATCATAATGCTTACGCACATTGGATTCTGGTAGTTGATCCTGACTATGACGCTCATGCTGACGCAGCACAGAGCTCACCACATGTTCAGCTGAACCGTTCCAGCTTACAGACAGCAGATCATCCATTACCGCATCACGCTTGTCATGAGTAACAAAACGATCCGCCAGCCCAACAAACAGCGCATCTGCTGCGTTGATATTGGCACCGGTCAGCCCCAGGAACAGACCGGTACGGCCCGGCATACGGTTCAGGAAGAAGCTACCACCCACATCCGGGTACAGACCGATGGTGATCTCTGGCATCGCAAAACGGGAAGACTCGGTTACCACACGGTGGCTGGCACCGGCAGTCAGACCCAGACCACCACCCATCACAATACCGTTACCCCACAGGATAAATGGCTTGTTAAAGGTGTGGATCAGATAGTCCAGACGGTACTCGTCGGTAAAGAATTTCTCGGCGTAAGGGTTCGGGCCACCAGGGTGCTCAACCATAGAGTTATACAGCTGAACGATATCACCACCGGCACAAAAGGCCTTATCACCGGCACCTTGCAGCCAAACCGCAACCACCTTGTCGTTGTCCTGCCACTCCAACAGTTTTGGATACAGCAGATCAATCATCTCCAGGCTCAGCGCGTTCAGCGCCTTAGGTGCATTTAGGGTGGCAACCCCAAGAATATGACCGTCTTTGGTTGCCAGTTCTTCAAAAATAACAGGCATATCAGACATTAAGCGTTCTTCCATTCTGGCTTACGTTTTTCCAGGAAGGCGTTTACACCTTCTTTCTGATCCTGAGTGTCGAACAGATCAACAAACAGCTCACGTTCCTGCATGCAGCCAGTGGCCAGAGAGTTATTGCCACGGGCATTGTGTACCAGTGTCTTACATGCGCTAACAGCAACCGGGCTCTGCTTAGCCACTTTCTCGGCCAGAGCGATAGCAGTTTCCAGGCCTTGGCCTTTGGCTACCACCTCTTCTACCAGGCCGATTTTCTCAGCTTTCTCTGCGGTGATACGCTCACCGCACAGAATCATACGTTTTGCCCAGCCTTCACCCACCAGCCAAGCCAGATTCTGAGTACCACCGGCACATGGCAGCAGGCCTACCGCTGCTTCAGGCAGGGCCATTTGAGCCTGTTCTTCAGCGATGCGAATATCACACGCCAGAGCACACTCTAAACCACCACCCATGGCATAACCATTAATTGCCGCGATCGAAACACCACGGAACTCAGACAGAGTTTCAAACGCTTCACCGAAGATACGAGCCATATGACGGGCAACCGCTTTATCACCATCGGCAAACTTGTTCAGATCGGCACCGGCAGAGAAGAATTTCTCGCCTTGACCGGTGACTACCAGCGCATAGATATCCAGATCCGCATTCAGGTCTTCAATCAACTTTTTCAGCGCTGGCAGACTTTCGTCATCCCAGGTATTGGCCGGAGGATTGTTGATGGTCAGGATCGCTGTATTGCCCTGAACTTCCAGCAGTAGTTTTTCAGTTGTAGATTTCACAGTGCTCATCGAATGACCTCCAGCACGCCGTCCATCATGACACGGCGAGATACAATTAAACGCATAATTTCGTTGGTGCCTTCCAGAATCTGGTGCACACGGGCATCCCGCATATAACGCTCAAGCGGGTACTCTTTGATATAACCGTAACCACCGTGCAGCTGAATCGCATCGTTAGTCACATCAAAACAGGCGTCCGTAGCAAAACGTTTTGCCATGGCGCAGTAAAGGGTTGCTTCGGTATCTTTCTCATCCAACTTAGTGGCCGCCAAACGCACCATCTGACGGGATGCCACCAGATTAGTAACCATATCGGCCAGCTTGAACTGCAGCGCCTGGAAGCTTGCCAGCGGTTTACCGAACTGCTCACGTTCCTGCATATAACGCTGAGTGTCATTGATCGCCGCTTGAGCCGCACCCAGTGAACAGGTGGCGATATTGATACGACCACCGTCCAGACCTTTCATGGCAATCTTAAAGCCGTCACCCTCGTTACCAATCATGTAACGGGCAGGGATACGCACATCTTCGAAAGTAATAAGACGGGTCGGCTGGCTATTCCAGCCCATTTTCTCTTCTGCTTTACCATAGTGAATGCCTTCCGCATCCGCAGGGACAACAAAGGCAGAGATACCTTTAGGACCATCCTCCTGAGTACCAGTACGGGCCATAACAACCAGCACATCGGTGCTACCGGCACCTGAGATAAACATCTTGCTGCCGTTCAGGACAAAGTCATCGCCATCGCGACGGGCAGAAGTACGCAGAGAACCTGCGTCAGAACCGGCACCCGGCTCAGTCAAACAGTAAGAGCCCAGTTTCTCACCCATAGCCATCGCCGGTGCAAACTCATCACGCAGCGCTTCATCGGCAAAAGAAGCGATCATCCAAGTAGCCATATTATGGATGGTGATATAGGCCGTAGTAGAGGTACAACCCATGGCCAGCTCTTCGATAATCACGCTGGCATCCAGACGACTCAGGCCCATGCCACCCGCTTCTTCCGGTACGTAGATGCCGCAAAACCCCATTTCACCGGCTTTTTTGATCACATCAACAGGGAAAGTGTGCTCAGCGTCCCATTGAGCTGCATGAGGTGCCATTTCGTTTTGTGCAAAGGCCCGTGCCGCATCACGAAAGGCGATCTGGTCTTCAGAAAGGTTAAAATCCATAGTCAATACCGTCTGCTGTCGTTCTTCTTGTAATTCAGATTTTTTATTCAAAAAGCTTTTATTTCAGAATCTTAGGCCAACGCTTTTTAAAATTTACGCATCTGAACTCTTGATACCTAAACTTTAAAAATAGTTGACGTTTACGTCAACTGTAATTGTTATTTTTTAGGACTTCTTGACAATCCCCTTTGGGGTGAATGGAGAGAAATACCACTTTAGGGCTGAATCAACAAACAGGAGAGGGGGCAGCCTCTCCTGTTGTTGTTAGAGCAGCGAGGCTCTAAAGCTTCCTAGCAACTTATTTCAAGTTGATAGAGAAGTTAGGACCGGATTCGATATCTTCATTGAACCAACGGGCTGTAACAGTCTTGGTCTCAGTGTAGAAACGAACCGCTTGCTTACCATAAGCGTGCTGATCACCGTAGAAAGAACCTTTCCAACCAGTGAAAGAGAAGAATGGCAGCGGCACAGGAATTGGAATATTGATACCTACCTGACCTACTTCGATTTCGTGCTGGAACTTACGTGCAGCCGCACCAGAAGCAGTAAACATGGAAGTACCGTTACCATATGGAGAGTTATTGATCAGCTCAATCGCCTCATCCAGAGTATCAACCTCTACCAGACACAGTACAGGGCCGAAGATCTCTTCCTGGTAGATCGTCATTTCAGGCTTAACACCCGCGAACAGCGTTGGGCCAACCCAGTTACCATCTGGGTAACCTTCTACTACACAGTCACGACCATCCAGCAGCAGCTCAGCCCCTTCATCTACACCCTTCTGGATCAGACCGCAGATACGCTCTTTCGCTTGCGGGCTGATAACAGGACCATAGCTGGCACCTGGATCGTTCCACGCACCTGGACGCGCTTGCATCAGAGCTTCTTTAATCTCGTGTTTCCATTCGCGGGCCTCACCCACCAGAACCGTCACAGAGATAGCCATACAACGCTGACCAGCCGCACCAACAGAAGCACCAGCGATGTTGTTGATTACACGCTGTTTAGCCGCATCTGGCATTACAACCATATGGTTCTTAGCACCGGCGAAGCTCTGTACACGCTTCATGTTGTCGGTACCAGTTTTGTAGATGTACTGACCTACAGGTACAGAACCTACGAAGGAGATCGCACGGATATCTTCGTGGTGCAGCAGGAAGTCTACCTGCTCTTTACCACCGTGCAGAACTTGCAGAACACCTTTTGGTGCACCCGCTTCTACAAACAGCTCAGCAAGACGCATTGGTGTCAGCGGATCCTGCTCAGAAGGCTTCAGAATGAAGGTGTTACCAGACGCGATCGCCATTGGGTACATCCACAGAGGGATCATCGCAGGGAAGTTGAACGGAGTGATACCCGCACAAACACCCAGAGGCTGAATGTAGCTGTAAGTGTCGATTTCACGTGCTACGTTTTCTACCGTCTCACCCATCATCAGGCTTGGGATGTTCGCAGCGTGTTCTACTACTTCGATACCACGCCACAGATCGCCTTTAGCGTCTTCGAAAGTCTTACCGGTTTCAGAACTCAGAATCTCTGCAATCTCATCGTGGTGCTCTTTCAGCAGCGCCTGGTAACGCATCATTACACGAGCACGGTCAGAGATTGGCGTTTCTTTCCATGTTTCGAAAGCAGCTTTAGCACTTTCGTAAGCGGCTTCCATTTCGCTTTGAGTCGCGAAAGGTACTTCACACAGTACTTCCTGCGTCGCAGGGTTAGTCACAGGGATAAACTGCTCAGACTTACTCTGAACAAATTCACCATCAATAAAGAGAGGTACGCGTTTTGTCATAATATTCACCTTTCGACTTTCCGGTAGACCGGCTTCTTATTGTTCTAGCTGTTAGTGTTTAGCAAGCTCTTTTCCAGCAACTTTTTAGCTTCTATCAACCCACTATAAAGACGCTGTTTAAATTCACTTGAACGCTGTGCGCTTTCACAAAAACCTAGCGTTTGCTTGGATGACTGTAAAATTAGCATAGCTAGACAGGGGCAAGGATTGACTAAATTGCCCACTTAATGGACTATATTGCTGTTAGCAGCTAAGAGCATAGACTAATGTCGCAAACCTCCGATTGGCCCCTACCCTCTGGCAGCATCCGTTATCTGGTGCCACAGTTTCTGTGTGACAATCTGCGTCAACATCCCTTGACCTGTGGCCTTTACCCCGTCTCATTTGGCAACTACAAACAGGCCAAGGGGCATGAGATGAAGCGCCAGAACCATGATGATTACTTAATCATTTACTGTATTCACGGCAAAGCCGATCTCTGGCTGGAAGATCAGTATCATCTGATACAGGGGGGCGATATGCTGATGTTGCCACCGGGCGTCAAACACCATTACAAAACTCACGATGACGATCCCTGGACCATTTACTGGTTACATATGTCTGGCGAGGATTGTGCATTTGCGGTAGAGCATGCCGGATTTTCGGAAGATATTGTGCTCAGGCATTATGGCAGCCACCCTAAAATGATTCAGGATTTTGATAGTCTGATCGACTGCCGATCCAACGGTTATAACCTCAACACCTCGGTGTATGCCGCAAGCTTGCTGCGTCAGATTCTCTCTTTTATCGCCCTATTAAAGCCGGTCAGCCACAGCAACCGCAACTCCCAGTTAAACCTGGATACCGTGCATGCATTAATGCAGGAAAATCTGCACACCCGACTGGATCTGGAAACCCTGGCCAGCAAAGTCAACCTGTCCAAATTCCACTTTGTAAATAAGTATAAAGAGATGACAGGACTCACCCCGATTCAGCACTTTCTGCATATGAAAATCGAACGCGCCTGCTATCTTCTCGATATCACACAACAGAGCGTCAGCGAAATCAGCTATAGCCTGGGTTATGAAGACAGCTACTACTTCTCCCGCCTATTTAAAAAGGTGATGGGAATTGCACCAACGCAATATCGACGTAATCAACTACGGTAAGAATTCAATGCCAACCCGCCAAACTAGCTAATAACATCTGCCCTTGCTCCAAACCTGATTCAGAGTGAGGCTTTCGTAGGTTGGGCTGAGCGTGAACTCTGCATTATCAATCACTTAGATATCGATAATCGCGAACCCCAACGGCAGATCAGCGCACCCCCGATACAAGATTATCAATACACCAACATCCACCATGTTAATAATGGGGCATTTGAGTGAGATTAGCATCCTGCGTTGGGGTTCGCGGCTTCAACTTATGTGTGATGTTAAGTACACAAAATGCCGCTCAGCCCAACCTACACAAGCCTCACTTCGCAAAGAAAATCCGAGGAAATGCCAATTGTGGTTCGACAATACCGCAGCGCCATATACGACGGGTGTGTTCCCATTTCACGTTTGCTAAAATCGCGCCTTTTCAAAAAGTTAGTCATATGCCGCGAGAGAAACTAAACCCGACAGGGAGAGTCAAAAAGTTATCTCTTATATTTTCACCTTTACGTAAACGTAAACTTTGGATAGAGTTATCTCTATTCAGACAGGTAGACAAAAATGATTACAAAAAGAACCTACAGTATTAGCGAGCTTTCAAAAGAGTTCGCCGTTACGACCCGAACCATTCGCTTTTATGAGCAACAAGGTCTGATCAGCCCTAGCCGTAATGGCCAGACCCGCATCTACAGCGAAAAGGACCGGGTTCGTCTAATGCTGACCCTGCGTGGTAAACGTCTGGGCTTTAGCCTGGCGGAAACCAAAGAGCTGTTTGATCTGTACGATTCCACTCTGGAAGGTGATGAAAAGCAGCTCAACCTGATTCTGGGTATTTTGCGTGAAAAGCACGAAAGCCTGGAACAGCAGTTAAACGATATCATCAAGGTTAAACAGGAACTGGAAAACTACACTGAGCGCTGCGAACGAGCCCTGGACGACGTGCTGAGTAAAAAACAGAAATCTGCTTAAACCTTGCTGCTATTTAATAGGATCATTTTAACTGTATAGCTTTTAAATCATTTGGCTCTTAATCAATTAATTCTGAATAACAGAGCCGAGTCTGCCTGATACGCCGAATTACGCTCCAACGAGCAAAAAATAATAACAATCCCAATATAACGAAGCAGGATTGCTTCAACGAAAACAACAAAAAAAGTTCAACCTAGAAGGTGGGTTATGACTACAAAAGCATTGAGCTATGTAAGCGGTATCAGCGAAACGCCTCTTATCGGAATGACCATTGGTGACATGTTTGATGAAACTGTAGCCAAATATCCTGATAATGATGCATTGATCTCTCGTCACCAAAATCTGCGCTACACCTATAAAGAGCTGCAGGCCGAGGTAGACAAATGTGCAAAAGCCTTAATGCACATGGGCGTTAAAAAAGGTGATCGCGTAGGTATGTGGTCACCAAACAACGCAGAATGGTGTATCACTCAGTTTGCGACAGCAAAAATTGGTGCAGTTCTGGTAAACGTAAACCCTAGCTACCGTACCCATGAGCTGGAATACGCCCTGAAACAATCCGGCACCAGCACCCTGATCCTACAGGGTGAGTTTAAAGCCTCTCACTACGTCAACATCATCTGTGAACTGGCTCCTGAGCTACGCAGCCAGATTCCAGCTAAGTTCACCTCCGAGCGTCTGCCTGAGCTGAAGCGAGTGGTGTGTCTGGATGAAGATCTGGCCACAGAAGGCATGTGGACCTGGTCCGATCTGATGTCAATGCATGATCAGACAACCGATGCCGAGCTGCGTGATCAGCAAGCTACGCTGCAGTTTGATGACCCTATCAATATTCAGTACACCTCAGGTACCACTGGTGCGCCTAAGGGTGCAACTCTGAGTCACCACAACATCCTGAACAACGGCTACTTTGTGGCCCGCGGTATGGACTTTACCGATCAGGATCGCCTGGTAATTCCTGTGCCTCTGTACCACTGCTTCGGTATGGTAATGGGTAATCTGGGTTGTGTAACTCACGGTGCAACCATGATCTATCCGGCTGATGGCTTTGATCCGGTCACTACTCTGCAAGCAGTCTCTGAAGAGAAAGCAACGGCACTGTATGGTGTACCAACCATGTTTATCGCCGAGCTAGAGCATCCTACCTTTAATGATTACGACCTGAGCACCCTGCGCACAGGTATTATGGCCGGTTCCATCTGTCCTATCGAAGTGATGAAGAATGTTATCGCTAAGATGAATATGAAAGATGTGACTATCTGCTACGGCATGACAGAAACCAGCCCGGTGAGCTTCCAGACTAAGATGGATGCCCCGATTGAGAAACGTGTTTCTACCGTAGGTACCATTCACCCACACCTGGAAGTGAAACTGGTTGACCCTGAAACCGGTCGCGTGGTTGAGCGTGGTGAGAAAGGTGAACTGTGTACCCGTGGTTATAGTGTGATGCTGGGCTACTGGAATAACGAAGAAGCCACCACTAAATCTATCGACAACGGCTGGATGCACACCGGTGATATGGCCGAGATGGATGAAGAAGGTTACGTGGCGATCACTGGCCGTATCAAAGATATGATCATCCGTGGCGGTGAGAACATCTATCCACGTGAAATCGAAGAGTTCCTGTATACCCACCCAGACGTGAGTGACGTTCAGGTGATCGGTGTTCCGGATCAGAAATACGGTGAAGAAGTGATGGCTTGGGTGTCTCTGCATGAAGGCAAAGACCTGAGTGAAGAAGCACTGCGTGAATTCTGTAAGGGCAAGATCGCTCACTTCAAGATTCCACGTTACTTCAAGATTACCCGAGACTTCCCTATGACAGTGACCGGTAAGATCCAGAAGTTCAAGATGCGTGAAATCAGTACAGAAGAACTGGGTCTTTAAGGACATCTCCTTACTTTTACCTGATACGTTCTGTTTCTGTATCAAACACTGATTAAAGTATCTGAAACAATCAAAGCGGCAATGCCAACCCATTGCCGCTTTTTTATGCCTGACTGGTCACATACTGAGTACAACATCAGCTACTTAGCCGACAGGCAAACAGACATCGAGACACACGACCAAATACGCACAACTGTATTTATATCCAGCAACCACAAAGAGGCCACCATTATGACTTCTAACACCAGCCAAGCGTCCCTCACCGCTCATTATCAAAATGGCAGCGACGAAACCCAGCTCTGGCAACGGATCAGTGACACGCTGGAAAATGCAGGCATTCAAGCCGGTGAACTGAATAGCGCTTTACTGGCCCCAGTAGATCAACTTCACATTGGTGGTCGCCAAGCAACAACACGCTTACTGGAAAAAGCCGCATTAACACCAGAAAGCCATATTCTGGAAATTGGCTCGGGCTTAGGCGGTGCGTCACGTTTACTGGCTGATACACTGGATGCTCATATCACCGCCGTTGATATCACACCAAGCTTTACCTTTGCCTGTCAGCAGATCAACCGCATCTTAGGCTATAGCTGTATCAACTCTATTTGTGCCGACGCCTGTGAACTGGATCAACTACCAGATAACAGCCAGGACGCAATCTGGAGTCAGCACACCATAATGAATATTCCGGATAAAGATCGCCTGCTAGAGACTCTTAATCGCGTACTAAAACCGGGTGGTAAACTGTTACTGCATGAAGTGATTGCCGGTAGTAATCCAGAACCACTGCAACTGCCCGTACCTTGGGCCAGCAGTGAGTCCCTAAGCCATCTGCCTGATGGTGAAGGTTTCCAGCAGCAACTGACGCAAGCAGGCTTTGATGTCGTGATATGGGACGATATTACCGACTCCGCCCTACAATGGCGCAATAAACACACCCAACGGGAAGCTGGTAAAAGCCAACAGGGTGATACCCAAAAGCGCTCACCACTCAGTCCACTACTGGTGTTTGGCGAACAGTTCCTAACCATGGGTAAAAATATTCAACAGAATCTGGCTGATAGCAAAATATCTATCGTACAGGCTGTGCTAATTAAGCGCTAAAGCACGAGATTAAGCCCATAGCGCTTAACCTCAAACGCCAAGGCACAAACAGCTAAACCATAAACAATAAAACCACTTCAAAGCTTTAGCGCTCTAGCAGCCTACAGGACGATCCGCTGGTTAAACGACCTACTCATTAAAAGTCAGGTTCGTTAAGCAATTCGCTCGTTGAGCTGATAGGCATTAGCTCTGAATTATGACAACCCCATGAAAAATTAGAGGATTAACACTAAAAGCGAATTCACTATATAAAACATCAATTTATTATGATTTAGGCAATAAAAAATCAACAGACACACCAATAACAGTCACACAACAATTAGAACGACTGAAACGTGTTGCAGGAGTTCTTGGCTACCCGGCCAATATCACGGAGATAAAAAATGAGCCCCAACGGAAATGCGCTTTCCTCTGCACAGGGCACCTCGCTGGTTACCCGCATGATGGTCACTGTGCTACTACCTATCCTGATTATTATGGCAGCCCTGACAGCTTGGCTGTATCAGGAGATCAAACAGGATACATCCCAACAGATCCTGTCTTCTGGTCAGAAGGTCAACCACGCCAAAGGTGCTGAAATTGCCGCTATTTTGCATGGTTTGCAGGAAGATGTAGCGATTCTGGCCACCAACCAAATGCTAACCAGCCCTAGCAGAGATAACGACCTGATTCCCTGGATGAAGAACAACCTTACCGCACTATCAGCGGCTGAGATGATGTTTTTTGTCGCCCCTGATGGTAACGCAACTTATCTTGGTGCCAACGGTAAAAGCGGTCAGGCAAACCTCAGCTCACGGGGTTATGTACAAACCCTACTGAGCGGCAAACAGCAACAGCTGGTGACTAACCCAGTTATCTCCAAGGCGACCAAACAACCAATCTCTGTAATCGGCCATGTCGTAAAAGATGCCCAGGGCCAGATCGCCGGTATCCTGGCGATTACGATTACTCTGGATGTACTGAGTGAGATTGCAGCTTCTTCGAACCTGACCACCAGTAGCTATGGCTGGATTGCCGATGGTACTGGTCTCCTTATCGCTCACCCATCACCAAAAGCCCGAATGAATATCAACGTGACCGACGGGGATAAACACGGCTTTACCGGCCTGGACGCATACGGCAAAAAAATGGTCGCAGGTGAATCTGGTTTTGGTGAGATCCTGAATATTCAGAAAGCCCCTGTTACCATGATCTACTCCCAAATACCTAATACACCGGGCTGGACCTTTGGTATCTCTGTACCGTCTGATGATCTGTACGCGTCTGCCAACAACCTATCCAGTCTGCTGATTATCGCCATGCTGATCACCCTGGCTGTGGTCGTAATTCTGGTGATCGCTTCCAGCCTGCATCTGGCAAAACCAATTCGTGCTCTGGCTGACGCCATGGCTCAGGTAGCCCGCAACGACAACGGTGTTGAAGCCCGTCTGACTGCTGCCGGCCCACAAGAGATTCAAGCGGTAACGCTAAACTTTAACGCCTTTATGGAGAAGCTGAGCAACTCTGTACACTCCATGAAGTCGGTTGCGGATAGCCTGAACAGCCAAGCCTCTCGCCTGGAAAGTACCGGCAGCACCCTGTCCGCTCAGGTAGATACTCAATCTCAGGAGATGGAGCAGGTGGCACTGGCTGCAGATCAACTGACTGCCACCTTTGATGAAGTGGCTCGTAGTGCTCAGATGGCCTCAGATGAAAGTGTGAAGGTAAAAGAACAAGCCGAGCTGGGCTATCAGGCCATTATGGATAACCAAAAGCAGGTGAGCGCCCTATCTGACCATATTGGCGAAGCCGCAGAAGAGCTGAAGCAACTGCACCACTCCAGTGAACAGATTGGCGAAGTCCTATCCAGTATCACCAGCATCGCAGAACAGACCAATCTGCTGGCACTGAACGCCGCGATTGAAGCCGCCCGCGCAGGTGAGCACGGCCGAGGTTTTGCCGTCGTAGCCGATGAGGTCCGTACACTATCCGAACAAACCCGCCAGTCCACCGAGAAAACTCAAAGCGTAATTGAAGAGCTGCAACAGCTGATCAACAGCGCTGTGGCCACTATGGACAAGGGTGCCGAAGAAGCCCAGCAAACCGTGATCCGCTCACAGGAAGCGGAACGTGCTCTGGGTGATATCCAGCAAGCGGTAATCCAGCTGGAACAGAAAAACCTGCAGATTGCCAGCGCCACCGAAGAGCAGCAAGCCACTATGGATGAGGTCAACAAAAACATGGGCCAACTAGCCAATGCTGTGGGGATTCTAAAGGGTGAAACCAATGATATCCGCGAACAAAGCCAACAGATCGCCTCTGCCGGTGAACAGATGAAGCAGGTGGCTAATTCGATTTAAGATCGTATTTTCCTGAGCCGTAACGACCCAAGCTTGGTCTGATAAAGAGCCATTTCTTTAGATCAAGCTTGGCATCGCCACACCTATTACTAGAATCTAGGCCATAGACTTCTTAACCATCACCCCATTGAATCCCTTATCATCAACTATCAGATAGCATTTCACAGAATCGCACGATTTAATCAAATTGATCATTTTAGAGGTAAGCTATACTCTTACCGAATTCCCAATATTCTGCAGGTCAAATCCATGCAAACATTAACGGCAAATGATGCTAAACGAAATTTTGGTGAACTGCTTCTGAACGCTCAACGTGAGCCCGTGAAGATCAGTAAAAACAGCAAAGATGCCGTTGTAGTTATGTCGATCAAAGACTACGAAGAGCTAGAAGCAATGAAGGCTGATTACCTAAGACACTGCTTTGAATCAGCAAAAGAAGATTTGGCTCAGGGTAATGCTGTTGATGGCGAAAGCTTTTTAAGCTCACTATGACAATATGGGTAAGAAGTCATATAAGCTGAGCAGACGCGCTCAGGCACATCTACGCAAAATAAAAAGTTACACCATTGAAAATTTTTCTGAGCTTCAATGGCAAAACTACAAAGCTACGCTGCTTTTAGCTTTTCAGATGCTAGCCGAGAACCCTGGACTAGGAAAAACTGTGACGAGATATATCCCAATGGTTTTTACTTTCCTGTTGGCAAGCACATGGCCTACTTCATCAAAGAAGATGGCTTTATCTTGATAATTGCAGTTTTAGGCCAATCACAGCTTCCAGAAAAACACCTTAAATAGCCCCAAAGGACTCTATTTGAATGCTACCGCTAAATTAGCGGCCGTTTCTTCGGTTATTGCCCCATGTTTTTAAGCAAACTAATGATAGAGCTCAGTTTGCAGCATTGCTGATGAGCAATCTCATTCAGAGATACATCCGACCAATACGCGTTAATGACATCCTGAACATCAGAATCGCCCCAACCATCAATCTTCGCACCCGCAACATAATATTACCATTTCATGGTTTACACATTTTCTCGACAGGAGCATGATAAACCTAAAGATTTTAAGGTTTATCCGTAAAGAGTTGCTTTTGTAAACGGTATTTTCTTTATGGCTTGAACAACCTTTTAAGCGGATTACAGTACTTGGAGGTAGTTGTGTCCCAGCTTTTGATTCGTTATTCCCGAATTCTTGAGATTGTTGGCGATATCGTCAAAGTTCATGTACCTGTATCAGAAGCAGATGCTTCTCAGATCAGTTTTGGTGATCTGGCATTGATCGAAAGCAGGGATGAGGGGCAAGAGATTTTACCCCGTACTGCTCAGGTGATTCTGTTGGACGGTGAAGAGATCTCACTGCAGGTTTTTTCCGGCACCAAAGGCCTATCTACCCACTCCGTTGTACGTTTTTTAGGTCGCCCGATGGAGGTGACCTTCTCACCTAATATTTTGGGGCGTACCTTCTCCGGTACCGGTCAGCCTATTGATGGTGGCCCTGCCCTGACTGATGAGCCTCGTATTGAGATTGATGGCCCAACGGTAAACCCCGCCCGACGTATTCTGGCATCCCGTATGATTCGCACCGATGTGCCTATGATTGATGTCTTTAACTGTCTTGTAGAGAGTCAGAAGATTCCTATTTTTTCTGTTGCCGGTGAACCCTATAACCAGCTATTAGCTCGTATCGGTGCCCAGGCGGATGCTGATATCGTGGTGTTTGGTGGTATCGGTCTGATCTTTGATGATTACCACTTCTTTAAGCGCACCTTTGAGGAAGCCGGAGCGTCTGCCCGTACCGTAATGTTTGTACATCAGGGCTCTGATCCTACGGTTGAAGCTCTGTTGGTACCGGATATGGCACTGGCTGTGGCCGAGCGTTATGCGGTCAACGAAGGCAAGCGAGTCCTGGTACTGCTGACCGATATGACCGCTTATGCCGATGCGTTAAAAGAGGTCGGTATCTCCATGGAGCATGTGCCGTCTAACCGGGGCTATATCGGTGATCTTTATTCTCAACTAGCCCGTCGTTATGAGAAGGCCTGTGATTACAAAGGCGCAGGCTCAGTGACCATTCTGTCGGTGACCACCATGCCGGGCGATGATGTCACCCACCCAGTCCCGGATAATACCGGCTATATCACTGAGGGGCAGTTCTATCTGCATGATGGCGTGATCGATCCGTTTGGTTCCCTCTCTCGCCTGAAACAGCATGTGATCGGTAAGGTCACCCGGGAAGATCACAGCCAGATTATGAACACCCTGATCCGCTTTTATGCTGCGTCTCAGGATGCGGAACAGAAACAGGCGATGTCCTTTGAACTCAGTGAGTTTGATGAGCGGGTATTAAAGTTTGGTCGTCTGTTCCAGCAAACCTTTATGGATATTGATGCCAGCATGCCCCTTGAGGAAGCGCTGGATACGGGCTGGTCGATTCTGGCGCAATGTTTTAAGGAAGAGGAGCTGTTGATGAAGCAACACTTGATCGACAAATACTTTCCTGGAACCGATGCAGATGCCGATTTCCAGAACGAGACAAATTCCCAGGAAAGCGCCTGACAGGAGTTAAGCCATGGGTAAGCTGGCACTGAATAAAAGTACCCTCAATAAGGAAGGCCGTAAGGTTAAGGCCTACCGTAAGTTTGTTCCGGCACTGGATCTTAAGCGCAAGCAGCTATTGGCGGAGCGAGCTAACTCGCGTAAAAGCCTGATCGAATTAGAAGATACTCTAGAATCTCTGCGTCTACAGGTACGGGAACAGCTCCCCATGTTGTCCAACTATCAGGGCAATATCGGGCAGTTAGTGGAGATCGATGATTTTTCCCTGCGTCAGGTCAATCTGGTAGGTATTAAGTTGCCGGAGCTGGAGAATGTCTCCCTTAAGGTTCGCCCCTATTCCGTATTAGCCACCGAACATTGGTTGGATCCTATGGTCGTGCTGCTGAAAAAAAGTGTTGAGCTTCAGCTGGAACAGCAGATCCTGCACAAACGCCTTGAGTTGTTAGAGGTGGGGCTGCGTAAGACCACTCAGCGTCTGAATCTGTTTGATAAGGTGCTGATTCCCGAAGCAGAAAAAAATATCCGCAAGATTCGTATCGCCCTGTCGGACAGTGAACGGGCCGGGGTTGTTACCTCAAAAATTGCTAAAAACAAACGGCTGAAGGCAGGTATGGCATGAGTATCCTCCAGCTTAAAAAAGCCTCTATTGTTGGGCTAAGTCACGATAAAGCCCTAATTCTGGATGCATTACAGTCCTTGGGGCTGTTGCATGTTATTCCACTGAGTGAGAGCAGGGGCAAGCAGGCTGCTGAGGTAGACGATAAAAATCCGCAGCTTTTAAAACCAGAGCTGTTAAAACGTTCTTTGCAGTATCTGTTGAGCTGCCCACAGAAGCGTCGTCAGGTGACACGGAAAAGTCAACTAGAGCTGGATGATGTACTGCAGCAGGTGGATCACAATCGCCAGAATCGCATTCGTTTAATGGAGAAGAGGGACTTTCTTGATAAGCGCATCAAGGATCTGGAGCCATGGGGGGAGTTTACCCTGCCCGATCTGGCTGATCTGAACCATGAAAAGCTGTGGTTCTATCTGGTACCCAACTACAAGATGCAGGATATCGAGCAGTCGGATCTGCCCTGGATGCAAGTACACAGGGACAACCGTCATACCTATATCGTGGTGATTGCGGCTGAGGAGCCGGATAGCAGCGTTATGCCGGTGCCACGTACTCATACCGGCTATA
The DNA here is from genome assembly GCA_964342385.1 of uncultured Oleiphilus sp. Lineage (GTDB taxonomy): Bacteria > Pseudomonadota > Gammaproteobacteria > Pseudomonadales > Halomonadaceae > Oceanospirillum. Next base: position 23,090 of record CAYFGP010000046.1, read on the forward strand.
TCCCTCTCAGCCAGTTAATGGAGCAGCTGGAAGAAACCGAGATTCAACTGGAAGCCGCTGAGGCAGAACGTGAAGCCCTCACCCGCTGGATCTACCTGTTACAACACAGTATCGCCAGTACTGAGGATCAGGCGCTATTGGATGAGATATCAGGGCTAACCCGAGATTACGGGGAAATCTTTGCCCTACAGGGCTGGATTGCAGTGCGGGATCTGCCGCAGCTGGAAGCCTTTGTCGAGGAGAAAGGGCTGGTCCTGCTGGAGGAAGAGCCTCAGGACGATGAAAATCCACCCACCTTCCTGGATAACCCCGAAGTGTACGGTGGTGGTCAGGAAGTGGTGAGCTTTTTCCAGACACCCAACTATCGCAGCTGGGACCCGTCTCGCGTGGTGTTTTTCTCCTTTGTCAGCTTCTTTGCCATCATTATGTCTGATGCCGGTTACTCCTTGTTATTTGGCGGCATTATCGCCTGGAAATGGCAAAGCATGGGACAAAGTGAAACTGGCCGTCGCTTGCGGGCTATGGGGGCAGCACTGACCGGTGCAGGTGTGTTCTGGGGCATTTTAGTAGGTAGTTACTTTGGTGCTACGGCACCCATATCCTTATTAGGGGATATGAAACTGCTCGATCTGAATGACTTTGACACCATGATGGCACTCTCTATCACCATAGGGGCTTTGCATCTGGTATTGGCCAATCTTTTGATGGCTTGGGTGCGGCGAGACAGTCAGCAGCGGCTCTCCTCTATTGGCTGGGCTGTAGCTGTCACCTCGGCCTTATTAGGCTGGTTACTGGGCTTTACCTTCCTGCACTGGATCGTTTTTGCAGTGGGTTTGGTGATGGTATTGCTGTTTTCCACTGCTGAGGCTGAGTTCAGTATCAGCCGTATTATTTCAGGTTTGTTAGCACTGACCAATATCACCAAGATCTTTGGTGATGTGCTGAGCTATCTGCGTCTTTTTGCTCTGGGTCTGGCTAGTGCGTCCCTGGCGATCACCTTTAACCAGCTGGCGGCAGATGTGGGTAATGCTCTACCGGGTATCGGCCTGTTACTGCATCTTCTGATTTTACTGGCAGGCCATCTGCTGAACTTTGTATTGACTGTGGTAAGTGGTGTGATTCACGGCTTACGTCTTAATCTGATCGAATTTTATAACTGGAGTCTGGCTGATGAAGGCTATCCCTTCCAGCCGTTTGCAAAACAGGAGGTAACACCTTGGACAACCTGATCTTAGCCCTTGGATGGGCTGGTTTATATGGACCTATGGCACTGGGTGCGATCGGTAGCATGATCGGCTGTTCTCTGGCCGGACAAGCTGCGGCGGGTGCGTTGTTAGAAACAGAAACCGGTCATGGTCGTTATATCGGTATTTCGGCGATGCCCTCCTCCCAGTCGATCTATGGCATCGTGGTAATGTTTGCCCTGAATCGTGATCTGACTGTGGATAATGCACCGGGTCTGGCAGCCATTGGCCTGTTGTGTGGTTTAGCGTTGATGTTTAGTGCCATCTATCAGGGCCGTAGCTGTGCTTCTGCGATCAATGTCTCCAAGATCCGTCCAGAGATTTTTGGCATGTCGCTGGCACCCGCAGCCATCGTAGAAGGTTTTGCGGTATTTGCCTTTATCTTCGCTCTGGTGATCAGCGCCGGTGTACCGGCTTAGGAGCAGACGATGAGTGATATTGAGAAGAATCACGTCTCCTCTGGCATCGAAGCCCTGATCGATAAATTACGCCAGGAAGGGGTGGATAAGGGCCGTTCAGAAGCGGAACAGATCCTGCTGGATGCGGAAAAAGAAGCCGATCTGTTGCTGAAACAAGCCCGCGAAGAAGCGGATGCCATGATTAAAAAGGCAAACCGCGAAGTGGCTCAGAAGCAGCAAGCCGGTGAAGATGCATTAAAAATGGCTGCCCGTGATCTGCTCCTGGATGTGAAAGAAAATCTGGCCCGCAGTTTTACTGACCAGGTGGAACGCCTGATTGAACAGCAGATGGATAATCCCGAGTTTGTACAACGGATGATTCTTGAACTGGTAGGCCGTACCCGCACAGCAGCTAATCTGGATGATAGTAAGCAAGTTGAGATACTGCTGCCGGAAAATGTGATCGGTCTGGATGAGCTACGTCGCAATGCCGATGAATATAAAACTGGTCGCCTGAGTCAGTTTGTACAGTCTCTATCAGTAGAGTTACTGAGGGATGGCGTTAGCTTTAATAGCCACAGCGGCTCCGGTATTCGTGTGCGTTTAGTGGGTAAAGATGTTGAGGTGGATCTGACCGATAGCGCGGTTTCTCAGCTGCTATTGCGCCATCTGCAGCCCCGCTTCCGTGCCCTGCTCGAAGGAGTGATCCGATAGTGAGCTACTACACCCTGGTGACCGCTTTGCCAGACCTGCCACCTCTGGCGAAATGCAAGCAGATGCCGATCTCCCGTATTGCGCTGGATCGTCGTTTGACCATGCTCAGTGAAGAAGATCAGAAGCAGCTGAAGCTGGCTGAAAGTCTCTATCACTTTGGTGCTGAGCACCCCGCATCTATGCCTGATCAGAAACTGGTTTATCAGTGGCAATCTCAGCTGAGTCAGATCCAATCTGAACCGGTTCGTCAGTGCATAGCAAATCGTTTGGAATGGCAGAGCTTCCTGGCGGCGATGCGTCAACGTCAGCAGGGTGATAAAGGCCCAGAACAGTTTTTTGGTTTTGGTCGCTGGATTACACGTATTCGCCAGCATTGGCACGAATCTACGTTTGGTCTGGAAAGCGCTCTGCCTCTGCTGACAGAGCTGCATCCCCTACTGCAAAAAGGAGCAGCCGGTGAGGTGGAATATCAGATCAATCATCATCTCTGGCAGCAGTTGTTACAGACTGAACGCAGCCATCACTTTACTATCGAGACCGTAATCTGCTTTGTGCTGCGTTGGGAGCTGGCAGAGAAACAGATTTGCAATAATGCTGACCAGGCGCTTGCTGCCTTTGACACTATGGCAGAGGGGCTGATTGCCACCCCAGCCATTCGGCAACATATCGCATCAGCCTTTGAGGAACTTTCCTAATGAAGGATGTAAAGATTACTGCTCGGGTTATCGGTGTGCGCGACGATATCGTAACCCTGCGTCAGGAAAAGGATGAGCAGGGTGAGTTTTACCCGCTAATTAAAAACGAGGTGGTGTATATCTGCCCCTCCCGTGTACCGTCTGATGATCGTCAGGAATATCTGCAGGCAGAAGTACTGCGCGTACGCCACGGTGAAGCGGATGTACAGGTGTTTGAGAATACCCGTGGTGTTGCCGTGGGTGATCCGGTGCGTCAAACCGGTCAGATGCTCTCTGTCACTTTAGGTCCCGGCCTATTGGGACAGGTGTATGATGGCCTGCAAAATCCGCTGGAGATTATTGCCGGTCAGCACGGTTTTTTCCTACCCCGAGGTTTGCAGGTTGAGGGGATCGACAGCCAGAAACAGTGGGCTTTTCAACCCACAGTTAAAGTGGGCACCTGTTTAAAAGCCGGTGACACTGTCGGTCATGTGCAGGAAGGGCGTTTTAAGCACAAAATCATGGTGCCCTTTAATCAGGTGGGTGAGGTAGAGATCATCTGGATTCAGGAAGGTACCTTTACCACCGCGACACCCATTGCCCGTATTAAAGATCATTTGGGTAAAGAGCATGAACTGACCATGCAGCAGAAGTGGCCCGTGCGTATCCCGGTATGTCAGCCGTTGCTGGCACAACGTTTTAGTGAACGGGAATACCCGGAACAACCACTACTGACTTCGATCCGTCTGATCGATACCTTTTTCCCGATTGCCAAAGGCGGTACCGCCTGTATTCCAGGGCCTTTTGGTGCGGGTAAAACCGTATTGCAGGGCCTGATCTCACGTTTCTCTGATGTGGATATCGTGATTATTGTCGCCTGTGGTGAGCGGGCCGGTGAGGTAGTGGAAACCATTACCGAATTCCCGGCACTGCCTGATCCTAAAGGCGGCACCCTGATGGATCGTACGATCATTATCTGTAATACCTCCTCAATGCCAGTAGCAGCCCGTGAAGCCTCTATCTATACCGGTATCACCCTGAGTGAGTACTACCGCCAGATGGGTTATAACGCACTGCTGATTGCGGACTCTACCTCACGCTGGGCCCAAGCGATGCGGGAAACCTCGGGTCGTCTGGAAGAGATCCCAGGTGAAGAAGCCTTCCCCGCTTATCTGGATTCCTCGGTGAAAAGCCTTTATGAGCGCGCCGGTTTGATTCGTAATAACGAAGGAGAACAAGGTAGTCTGACCTTGATCGGCACCGTGTCTCCTGCCGGTGGTAACTTTGAAGAGCCGGTAACTCAGTCGACCCTGCGTACTGTGAAGACTTTCCTGGGCTTAAGTGCTGACCGCGCCTATAAACGCGCCTACCCAGCTGTTGACCCGCTGATCTCCTGGTCTCGTTATCTGGAACAGCTCAGCGCCTGGTACGGCGAGAACCTGGATAGCGAATGGGTTGATGATGTGAAGCAGATGCAGAAATTGCTGACTCAAGGTGAAGATATCCAGCAGATGATGCAGGTGACTGGGGAAGAGGGCGTTACCCTGCAGGATTTCCTCACCTTTAACCGTGCTCAGTGTCTGGATCAGGTTTATCTGCAACAGGATGCCTTTGATGATGTTGATGCCTCGACACCGATGCAACGCCAGATGCGCGTCTTCAGGCTGTTAAAGCGCTGCCTGTTTGAACATCCTGAGATGGATGATAAAGACAGTATTCGTGAACACTTTACCAAACTGGCAGGCTTCTTCAGAAACATGAACTACAGCCACGAAGATGGCCCGGACTTTAAACGCTACTGGCAGGAGATTCATAACCTGAATCACTTCCCGGTCAATGAGAGTCTTTTTTCTGCGGAGTGACAGACTTTTTCTATAAAGACACACTGACACAAAAGTGTTTCAATACTTTTTAGTCAATGGCTGAAGCATGAAGCCATTTGCTAAAGAGAAACTTTAGTGTGAGTGCTTAACGATAGTGTGAATCTAAAGCCAGTTCTCCATGAGATAAGCTTTAGATTCACGCTTCACATAACATGATTTAATGCCGTTTACGCCGTCTGGCAAAGGGCAGCTCCACACCATATTTCTGTAGTTTCCGCACGGTGCTGGGCTGGCTAATTTGCAAACGTTCGGCCAGTTCATAGGTTGATTGGCTCTTTGCTGCAGCTTTGATCAATATCTGTCGCTCAACCTCTTCCAGAATCTCTTTTAGCCCTTTTCCTGTTAGACTACCACCTGTTAAGCTCTCACCTCCTGAACCATCCCCTCTTAAAGCTTCATCAAGGTCTGGATCACCATCAAAATCCAGTATGTCATTCGTCAACACACCTGACTCAGCTGGCGATATGCCCGATTCAACGTTTTGCAGAAACTCTCCCGGCGATGCGACATAGCAGCGCTCTATAATATTCTCCAGTTCACGGATATTGCCCGGCCAGTCTGATTGGCACAGCTCCGCCAGTAACGGCTGTGGCAGGAGTTTTTTCTGCTGGTAGCGTTGATTCAGTTTTTCCAGAATATGTTGTGCCAGTACCGGAATATCTTCCTTGCGCTCACGCAACGCAGGGATATGGATCGGAACCACATTAACCCGATAAAACAGATCCAGCCGAAATTCTCCGCTTTGTACCATCTCTGACAGTTGGCGGTTACTGGCAGTAATCAAACGAAAATCGGTTTTGATCGGCTCAACACTGCCCACCCTAGTGACATAACCATCCTGCAATACTTTAAGCAACTTAGCCTGCATCGCCTGAGGCAGCTCTCCTACCTCATCCAAAAACAGAGTACCGCCATCGGCAGATTCGATCAGACCGGCTTTGCCCTGACGTAATGCGCCACTAAAAGAACCCGGTGCATAGCCAAACATCTCGGATTCAAACAGATTTTCGGGAATCGCACTGCAGTTAACCTCGATAAAAGGGCCTGATTTACGTTCGCTCAGCTGATGGATCAAACGGGCAAATGCGGTTTTACCTACACCGGACTCGCCCTGGAACAGTACAGAAGCCTGACTACCCGCTATACGACGGATCAGCTGAATAATCTCCCGCACGGCACGACTGCGAAACGCTAAACCCGCTATCTTCTCATTTTGTTCATCATCGGTTGCTGCTGGGTTAAACAGACGCTTCTGCAATAGCTCATATTCCTGTTGCAGCATTTGCAGATCGGTCAGATCTCTGGAAAAACTGATCACGCGTGCGATATCACCATCACGATTAAAGATCGGAAAACCTGAAGCCATCACCTGCAAACCGCTGTCGGTTTTCTGCATCAGCTGAACTTCTTTTTTCTCTTTTAGCACTTCAAGCGTCACTGAAGGGCGTAAAATATTGTGCTGCTGCAACTCTTGTACAGATCGGCCCAGAATATCTGCGACCGGAATACCATAGATACGCTGGAAGTTACTGCTGGACTGTAAAATCACGCCCTCACCGTCAGTAATCACTATATTGTCCGATGATTTCTGTAGGATCATCTCAAGCTCAGCATGCTTGATCACCTCTGAAACCTCTGCTTGTTTCCCCATCGTTGGCACCTCTTTATTTCCTCAGGTTATTTTTATCTCCCCGAGCTATATATCCATGTTAATTCAAATTTAAATCAATTGATTCACAAACAAATCAATATAGCTAAGCATATTGATTCAAAATCAAATCAAAAACCCATAACCATATGTTTTTAAAGCAGTAAAAATAATGGCATAGCCATTGCTCTAAGACTCTCAATAGCTAACGCAATAAATAAACCAAGCTTTGCAGCCAGCAACAGGAGAGCCTGATGAGTGATAAGAAACTAAACCAACCACTGGGTGGTAATGAGATGCCCCGCTTTGGTGGACCGGCCACCATGATGCGTTTACCGACACAGGAAGATACCAAAGGCCTAGATGCCTGCTTTGTGGGTGTCCCTCTGGATATCGGCACCTCAAACCGTCCCGGAGCCCGTTTGGCCCCACGTCAAATTCGCGATGAGTCCAGAATGCTACGCCCTTACAATGTCGCGACCCGGGCAGCACCATTCGACAGTCTGCAGGTGGCCGATATCGGTGATGTAGCGATCAACACCTTTAATCTGCAAAAGAGCATGGACATCATCGAACAAGCCTACGACAACATTCTGGAAAACGACTGTGCACCATTAACACTGGGTGGAGATCACACCATTGTTTTGCCTATCCTGCGGGCACTGAAAAAGAAACACGGCCCGATCGGCATTATTCATATCGATGCCCATGCAGACGTTAACGACCATATGTTTGGTGAAAAGATCGCCCACGGCACACCTTTTCGCCGGGCGCTGGAGGAAGGCCTGATAGATCCCCAACGGGTGGTACAGATCGGCCTGCGGGGTACCGGTTATAGTGCTGAAGATTTTGACTGGCCTCGAGAACAGGGTTTCCGCGTGGTGCCTGCAGAAGAGTGCTGGCATAAGTCACTGGTTCCGTTAATGGAAGAAGTGAGAGCCAAAGTCGATGGCGGCCCTGTTTATATCAGCTTTGATATTGACGGACTAGACCCGGCCTACGCTCCCGGCACGGGCACTGCAGAGATCGCCGGTCTAACGGTACCTCAGGCGCTGGAGATTATCCGGGGTTGTCGCGGTTTAAATGTGATTGGTGGCGATCTGGTTGAGGTATCACCTCCCTACGACACGACAGGCAACACCGCACTGTTAGGTGCCAATCTATTGTTTGAAATGCTGTGCGTACTGCCCAAGGTGCACTACCGAGACTAAACCATACCTCGTAATAACAGCATTAAGCACAACTACAATAAATAAAGATGAGATATTTGATATGAGTGAAAATCTTGATCAGCTGGAAGCCAACCAGGTGGTACTGGATACAGACACCCAGCCATCGCCCGGCTTTACCAGTAAAGACTATCTGAAGTTTATTATCCCTTCCCTGATTGGTGTGCTGTTTTTCCTGACCCCCATTATGGTTGATGGCAAAGTCACCATCGGCATGGGAGTTTTAGCTGATTTTGTAAAAGGCCTGATTAAAGATCAGCTGCCATTAATCACCGTGATTCTGCTCAGCACATCGGCCATTGTCTCTCTGTATTTCAAACTGATACAGACCAAACAAGAAAATAAAGACAATATGCTGCTGGCTATCTTTCAGGTTAACGGGATCTGGCTTAGCCTGCGCATTTTGGGAGCTCTCTTTGTTGTGATGACCTGGATGCAAGTCGGCCCTGAGTGGATCTGGAACCGTAATACTGGTGGTGTGGTGCTGCACGATCTGGCTCCCGCTTTGATCACCTTCTTTTTCTTTGCCTCTCTGCTGCTGCCTCTACTGGTTGATTTTGGCTTGATGGAGTTTATCGGCACCATGGTACGAAATGTTTTTCGTACTATTTTCCGCCTGCCGGGACGCTCCTCCATTGATGCTGTCGCCTCCTGGATCGGTTCCGGTACTGTAGGTGTGCTAATCACCACACAGCAATATGAAGGTGGCTTTTATTCCAAACGTGAAGCCTCGGTGATCTCCACCAACTTCTCCATTGCCTCTATCGCATTTAGCTTAGTGGTGGCCAGCTTTATCGGCATTGATCACCTGTTTATCGAGTTCTACGCTTCGGTCATTGTTGCCGGTGTTATCGCAGCGATTATTACGCCACGCCTGCCGCCACTGTGCTGGAAAAAAGATGAGTATCTGGAAGGTGTAGGTAAACAGATTAAGGAAGATGTTCCCAGCAATACCTCACTGTTTCAATGGGGTGTACAACAAGCAGTACTTAGAGCCCAGAAAGCACCATCGTTTGGTCAGCTAACCAAAATCGGTCTGTGCAATGTCGTTGATATCTGGTTTGGTCTGCTGCCTCTGGTGATGGCTATTGGTACCATCGCGATGGCGTTAACCGAATATACCCCGGTGTTTACCTGGCTATCTGCTCCACTGGTACCGTTACTGGAGTTGCTGCAACTACCGGAAGCAGCCAAAGCAGCACCTGCGATGTTAGTAGGCTTTGCGGATATGTTCCTGCCTGCCGTGGTGGGTAAAGGTATCGAAAGTGAGTTAACCCGCTTTGTTATCGCTGGTGTTTCTATGACTCAGCTGATCTATATGTCTGAAGTGGGTGTTTTACTGCTGAAGTCCAAGATTCCACTGAATCTGATTGAGCTGTTTGCCATCTTTGTCCTAAGAACCCTGATCACCCTGCCAATTATTGCGCTGTTTGCTCACTGGCTGGTGTTCTAACAAAATAGATAGCAATAAAATCTACAAAAAAATAAGGCAAGCCCAAACAGGCTTGCCTTATCTTGCAAGACACGAGTTGAGGATCTGTTTAGATCATCTCAATCGCTACAGCAGTCGCTTCACCACCACCGATACACAGGGAAGCTACGCCACGCTGTTTACCCAGACGCTTCAGCGCATGGATCAGGGTAACCATGATACGCGCACCTGAAGCACCGATTGGATGACCCAGTGCACAAGCACCACCGTTCACATTAACTTTAGCAGGGTCCAGACCCAGTTCCTGAGTTGCCAGCATAGTCACTACCGCAAACGCTTCGTTAATCTCAAACAGATCAACGTCGTCAGTGCTCCAGCCCACTTTATCCAGCAGCTTTTGCATAGAACCGATAGGCGCAATAGTAAACTCAGCGGGCTTTTGTGCGTGAGTCGTATGGCCAGCAATACGGGCCAGAGGCTGCAGGCCACGAGCTTTTGCTTCGCTTTCACGCATCAGTACCAGTGCTGCACCGCCGTCAGAGATAGAGCTGGAATTAGCGGCAGTTACTGTACCGTCTTTTTTGAACGCTGGGCGCAGAGTAGGAATTTTCTCTGGCTTAGCATTGCCTGGCTGTTCATCAACCGCTACCTGAATCTCACCTTTACGGGACTTGATCGTTACAGGGGCGATCTCAGCTTCAAACCAACCTTCAGCAATTGCACGGTTAGCACGGCTCAGAGACTCAATCGCAAAATCATCCATCGCTTCACGAGCAACGCTATAGTCATCCGCAGAAGCCTGAGCAAATGTCCCCATCAGGCCACCTTCATACGCATCTTCCAAGCCATCGAAGAACATGGAGTCCAATACTTCACCGTGACCCAGACGCATACCGCTACGGGCCTTAGGCAGCATATAAGGTGCCTGACTCATGTTTTCCATACCACCGGCAACCATTACGGTGCTGCTACCGGCCAGAATCTGGTCGTGAGCGTCCATGACTGCTTTCATACCGGAACCACACATCTTATTAATGGTGACACAACCGGCACCCAGAGGCAGACCTGCAGCCAGAGACGCCTGACGCGCCGGAGCCTGACCCAGAGCACCTGGTAATACACAACCCATGATCACCTGATCAACGTCTTCTGCCTGTATACCGGCACGCTCAACAGCCGCTTTAATCGCCGTTGCGCCCAGATCTGGAGAGCGTACATCGCTCAGGGAACCTAACATGCCGCCCATAGGGGTACGGGTTGCGGAAACAATAACTACTGGATCTTGTGTATTGGACATCAATCTTCTCCCGGCATGCCTGTTGAACAAGAAAAAAGAAAACGCGTTAACCTGAAGACGGCATGCACTGAAATAAATGGTTATTCCCCTACTATGTCTGAACACGCCGTATCATAAAATGTCATTAAGTGACCATTTAGAGCACAAAACATTACAAACCGATTAGCACTTAGTAGATAATAACTGGCATCATACCGCTGCACTTAAACTCTCTACTCAGCAATCCCACTCATATAAGTATAGAAACCTATGGCAACCGTTGATATCCATTACCTGAAAGCTGCACTCAATTGTGCACAAAGGAAAGGCATTTCCACCCAAGATTTACTGCTGGAGATAGGGATTGACGATGCCCAACTGATACAGTCCGAGGGACAAGTTCTGGGCAATCAATACACCCGACTCATTCAATTGGTATGGGCCGAGTTAGAAGATGAGTTTATGGGTTGTACAGAAACGCCATGTAAACAAGGGGCTTTTGCCTTTATGGCACGTCATGTGATGCACTACGAATCTCTGGAAGCCGTTTTAGCGCAGGGTATTCTATTTTATAACCTATTTACCTCTGATATTCAGATGCAACTGGTACACCACAACAAAACGGTCAGCCTGGAGATTGAGTTTACTCGACCGGAGTTGGACCCTGACCACTTCTATCAGGAGTTTTGGATGGTAATCTGGCACCGTTTCGCCAGTTGGATCATCAATAAAAAGATCACTTTGACACAGGTTTATTTTCCGTACGCTAAACCAGAGCACCACCAACAGCTCAAGCGCCTTTTCCCCTGCCAGCACTACTTCAATCGTCCCATTTTGAAATTCAGCTTTAGCAGTGAATATCTCGCCCTGCCACCGGCAAGAACCCAGAGGGATTTGTCTCAGTTCCTGCGTCATTCACCGGAAGACTTGATTACTATTCCCGGTGAAGAACAGAGTTACCGTGGCCGTATTCGCTCATTACTGCTGAACCAGGACAGCGAAGTATTGCTTTGTCCTTCCTTTGAGCAACTGGCAGAGAACTTTAATATGAGCGCACAAACGCTGAGACGTCGGCTAAAACGGGAGAATACTTCTTATCCGGTGATTAAAGATGAGATTCGGCGGGATCTGGCCATTGAGAAACTGATATCCCAAAGGCGTAGTGTATCTGAAGTGGCATTTCTGCTGGGCTATACTGAGCCGCGTTCATTATCACGGGCTTTTAAAGGCTGGACAGGGCTGACGCCTTCTGACTATATCCGCCAGAAAGCAAAAAAAAGCCCTGTGAGATAAGCTTAGGGCTCTTCTCTTATTATTTGTTCGATTCTGTTTAGGAACGACTGGGTTCAAGTAACATCTACCAGCCAGATATCCTAGCAATCACAAACCCCTACAGCATAGTTACAACCCTTTCTGTCAACGGGTTCTGGACAGCACTAGTTTTTTACAATTCTAAAGCCAAAGTGATTATTACCACGATCTGCATGATCTGATGCACGAGCATAAGTCAGCAAAGTCGCCGCATGATAGTTCCAGGATCCACCTCGACGTACACGCAGCCCCTCGCTGCCAGCTACTTCATTCACCGGATCTTCTACACTGCTTTGGCCGTAAAACGTTGCGGAATAATAGTCACTGCACCACTCCCACACATTGCCGCCCATATCGTACAAACCATAGGGGTTGGGAGCATAACTACCAACCTCTACCGCATGTCCTGTTTCACTATGCACATTGGGCAGATCACCATTATAGTTCGCCTGTTCCAGACTGATATTGCCATCAGCCGTTGGATACTCTAACTGCTGGCCACCTCGGGCAGCGTATTCCCACTGGGCCTCACTGGGCAGATCCACAGAGTAGAATTGAGCAAAGGCATGAGCGCCATACCATTTCACCCAGTTAACAGGCCAATTAGCTTTAGCCTGATCCAATAGTTCAAACTGATTACTACTGTTAAAACTGATCCAGCTTTTATTATCGATATGTTCTTCTTCCCCATTACTGGTACAACCTCCTGTTTCACCCAGTTGTAAGAAGATCTCACCACTATTAGGTGCACTACCAGCACCGATTATCATCTGCTCGGTATACGTGCCACAAGGATCTGTTGTTTGCTGAGGAGACACGGTTAACCAGCCTTCCTGATAAGCCGCGTTCAGAAAAGTTACATATTGTTGATTTGTGATTTCTTTGTCTGATATTTGAAAGGCGGATAACGTGACGCTGGTTTCCGGCGCATCATTTTCTACCGTGCTTCCCATGGTAAAACTGCCTGCCGGAATATCCTTTAATAAAATCCCATCAGGCAAGCTACGCTCTGTTGATATATCAACAGAGCCATCAGCATTAACTGCAGCACCACTGCCATTAACCGTGCCGGATGTAGGTACAGATACACCCAATGCGTCCGTGACAAAGCTCTGATAATCCTTACTTACACCAGCTACCCCACTAAGTGGATCCCCCCCCAAAATATAACTCATTGAGCTGGCATCTAAGATTGTGATGACCGCACCATTACTCAACGTCAGCTGTGCAGTATTCTCTGCAACAATGGAGCTGGTAATCGCAAGACCACCAATCAGCTGTAAACTATCGCTACCCTCTGTATCCGAAATCGTTATCTGAGCATTTTGATCAATTAAATTGCCAGAGAGAACATAAACATCATTACCATTCCCCAAGCCAACGATTCCACGCTGAACCATAAAGGTATCGTCTGATGCGACCACCAAAGTCGATACAGAGCTGATCGCGAACAGGGTAGGGGGGAAAAGTTTTGCTAAGCGTTTTTTAATCATTAAGATTTCCTCACTGTCAGTTTCAGAACAAAACTAAGCAATAAAATAAAAACGACCGAAGTAAACAACAGCACCTGAATGAGGTCTGTTGAATAGAAATATAGCAATACTTTTGTTTTACAATATATTGATCAGCTCTCACGTAATAGGTATTAAGCTCGCTGATTAAGCAGCTCCATTAACATATCTTTAATTTTTAACTGACTTTGACTCTGAATGACCGCATTGTCATTCATCAGCCAGAATAGATCGTCGAACAGCACATCCTGCACGGCATCATAATCATCTTGTGCTAAGAATGTCTGAATCAGATTCCATGCCGCTTCTGTAACTTCAGGGGCCTCAATACTATGACGAGCCTTCTGCTTCAGCAACACTTCCTGCTGTAAGACCCTAGCCTGAACCAGATCCCCCAAACCTTTTAACGTTGATGCAAAATTATTTATAGTAATCAACGTATCCGGGTGATCCTCACCCTGGCTTACTTTACGCTGCTCCAAAACCTTAAGTTCGACATCCTTCGCAGCGAGAAGATCGCCTGACTCACGTAATACAGCCGCCATATTCTGCATTGAAGTTAATGTCGATAGGTCGTCATCACCAAAGACCCGATTACAGATATCTAACTGATACTTATAAAGTGCCAGTGCGTCATCAAAATGCCCTAAAGCACGTAGGTTTTCGGCTAAATTATTCATGGCGGTGAGCGTATTCTCATGCTCTTCACCAAATGTTTCACCGAGATAATTATAGATCGCTTGCCAACTTTGTGCCGAAGTAGCTGCATCATCATTCTGGTAAGCAAAGTCTGCCAGCCAGATCAGAAGATCACACTCTATCTCACTGGTTACCTGGGAAGTTAAAAAACGAATGTGCTCTAAATCCGATGCAATAAGAGGCGCTGGAATATGACCATCAACAGATAGGTTAAAAAACTGTACCGCCGCCAGCCTTAGCCCTAAAGCATATTCTTGCTCAGGCTCTTTAAGGCTCAACACCATATGAGAAGCAACTTCACAATCAACAGACCAAACTCCTGGCTCCACTTGTTCAGCTAAATGTAGTTTTTCACAAGCCGCTAACCCTTCCCCAGCGGCAAGATCTTGCCCACTTTGTTCAAAAACCCAACTGACTAACTGTTCTTGTAATGGAACTGTTGCCATCTGTGCCGCCAGATACAAAACTGCAGAACCACTTTCACCCAACTGCTCAGACAGTTCCTGTAGCACCTGAGCCTGATCTTCTGTATGAAGAGTTGTAGCATTATGATCTTGGGTTGATTCAGTCATAAATTCAAATCCTTAAGCGACACCTTAATAGGGTAAATTCTGCCGTATATATAGCGTTTCTTAAATATACAGCATAAGTCATGCCGTTCTGTTGCTGACAGCATAAAAAACTGATTAGAACGCTATCTCAGTGATAAAGTCGATCATGGCTCTTAATTTCGGTGTCATACTACGCCTCGAAGGGTAGAGTAGGTAATAACTGACTGGCGGTGTTCCCCAATCAGGCAACACGGGTACAAGCTGCCTTTCATTTAAAGCCTCGTCGACCATATAGGTGGGTATCAGAGCTACACCTATGCCATCAATCGCCAGCTGGCGGATACTACTGAGGTCATTGATGCGTACCCGTTCTTTTGGTTCCAGTTCAACATCTCCATCTGGACCACATAAGCTAATACGGCTAATTCCCGGATAGATCGCCATCGTTAGCATTTTATGCTGTGCCAAATCTGAGATTTGATTTAATGCCGCACCTCTCTTTTCCGATAACGCCAGATACTCAGGGCTGGCAAACAGTTTCATATTACTTTGCTGAAGCTTTTTACTGACCAGATTACTGTCTTCCAGTTCACCAATCCGAATCGCCAGATCGTAACCCTCAGCAATTAGATCGACCCGACGATTTTCCAGCATCAACTCCAGATCAATTTCGGGATAACGGCGTAAAAACTCTGCCAACCGTGGTACCAGAAGCTGCTGTCCCATAGAGATAGAAGCACTGATCTTTAACAAGCCACGGGGTTTCTCCGCTAGCTGCGCCAAAGACTCCTGAGCATTTTTGGCCTCTTCTACCACACGAATACAATGACGATAAAAAATACTGCCGGCCTCAGTCAGACGAATCCCTTTTGGGCTGCGCTCAAACAAACGCACATCTAACTGCTCCTCTAACAGAGCCATACGGCGACTGACTTTTGATTTAGGCATAGCCAGTAAACGAGCGGCTTCCGAAATCACCTGAGCTTCAGCTACTCGGGCAAAAATAATCATATCGTTAAGATTATGCATTCAGCTCCCCAACCTCCCGATGCTTTCCTAGTGTTCATCAATGTTAGTCCCACCTTTATCTGTAGTTACCAGATAGTTCTAAAAATAGAACGACAAGTCTAAATATTACTACCTATCTAAAATATAAAGAACACATTAATCTAAAGCCATTGTTAAGCCGTAAGGGTGACAACACTCCTAACACAGGGAGCCCATAACCCAATGGCATTAAGCAGCGAAATAAAAGTATCCAAACAGGAAATGCCATCGTCTCTGGCATCCAAGAAAGAACAGCACAATCCTTTTGTTTAGCTATGTGCAGACAGATAGATTGAAGAACAAAATTTCGGAGCAACATCATGAAAGTATTAGCCTTTGCCGCAAGCAGCAGCCATAAGTCCATTAACAAGCAATTGGTTAGCTATGCCGCTAGCCTAATACCTAACGCCGAAGTTGATCTGTTAGATATCAACGATTTTGAGATGGCTATCTATAGCTCTGATCGCGAAGAAGAGTCTGGCATACCGCAGCAAGCCCATGACTTTAAGGCAAGAATTGAACAAGCGGATGCCATTGTTATCGCTTTTGCTGAACACAATGGCTCGTATACAGCGGCGTTCAAAAACTTGTTTGACTGGACATCACGCATCGATATGAAGGTTTATCAAGAGAAGCCTATGGTGATGTTAGCAACCTCTCCAGGGCCTAGTGGTGCAGCCAACGTGCTGAATACGGCAACCACTTCAGCACCTTACTTTGCCGGTAAAGTCAAAGCCCAGATGTCAGTGCCGAGTTTTTACGATAACTTTGATATGGCCGAAAACAAGATTACCGATGAAGCGCTGAACGGCCAGCTGATTGAAACCATGAACCATCTGGTCGTTTAATCCAGACAGTAAAAGCTTGCTCCAACAGCCCACCAGAAATTCCAAAAACACAAAAGCCGGAATACTGACACTCATAAGTTGAGTAGAATATTCCGGCTTTTTGCTGAAGACCGACTGACAAATAGCTTTAAACGCTCGCCTGACGAACTTCTTCGTTATTATTAACTTGAGTGATGCGACTTGCTAGTGTGTTAAGCAACACGCCATACATAGGCACAAACAACCCCAGACTGATCAGAAGTTTGAAGCCATAATCCACCAATGCGATTTCAGTCCAGTGCTCCGCCATAAACGGGTCTGAACTTTGATAAAAGGCAATAGCAAAAAATGCCAGCGTATCCAGCGCATTACCTAACAAAGTCGATAGACTCGGGGCCACCCACCACTGTTTGGTCTGGCGTAGTTTGTTAAACACATGCACATCCAGAATCTGTCCCAGTAGATAGGCCATAAAGCTGGCAATGGCGATACGAGCCACAAACAGATTAAATTCACTTAGCTGACCAAAACCCTGGAACTGACCTTCAAAGAACAGTACCGATAGGCCATAAGAGACCAGTAGCGCCGGCAGCATGACGCGGAAGATAATCTTTCGAGCGAGCTCAGCCCCATAAATCCGTACCGTCAGATCCGTGGCCAGAAAGATAAATGGAAAGGTAAACGCTCCCCAGGTTGTATGGAAACCAAACAAGGTAAACGGCAGCTGTACCAGATAGTTGCTTGAGCTGATCACCAGCAGGTGAAAAAGCACCAGAAAGGACAAAGCTTTGCGCTGTTGCGCAGAAGAAAACGCAGTCATATTGCACCTTTTTGTATATTGGGGTGAGGGAACCCAAGTTAAAATTTCTCTGTCGATATAATAAAAGTACATCGACGTAACCGGCGGCGGATTATACAGAAAGCTTTAGATAAGACATAGATAAAAGTGGCACTTTAGAAGCCCATTTCAGGCAGGGGGAATTAATCACTTGATCGCTCAGGTTTAAGTGTTTATTCCTAAAAGTTAATAGTTAATTGCCCTGAAAGACCTGCTATCTGATAAGCTTTTCCACTATCCTGAATCCGTGACTTCAAGACCTGCTCACAGGACGGCAGACCTGCAATGAC
>CAYFGP010000047.1:0-40609 GCA_964342385.1 uncultured Oleiphilus sp.
TCAGCATAAAAAGGCTGTTGAAGGCGATTTGGAGAGATGGTATCTACACAAGCCGTGCATAACTGTTAGCAGGCAAGATAAAACCATACCACCTTAAACAAAGAAAGGAGCCATCAGGCTCCCTTCTCTTTACCGCATTCGCTAAGCGAATCAGCAGTGATTAGCTCAAGGCATTGCTGCCTATCACCTCACCGCCAAACTCGGCCATGGCATCCAACAGGCTTTCCCATAGGTATTCCGCCGCTGCGCTATCGCACAGTACAGAGAAACACGGAATCTCGTTAATCTGATGATGCACCACCACCACATTAATACGCGCAGCAGAGGTTTGTGCGATGCTACCCACAGGGAAAGCTTCTGCACGAAGATCAACACCACACACCTTGGCCATAATGGCAGGCAGGTGCGCACCGGTCAGAGTTAACCAGGCATGGCTGTCCTGATTGTATAGCGCGTAGCAGTCTTTCTCGGGCAGCCCCCGTTGATTGACCGCATCGACACCAGTTCCTTGATCAGCCACTGAACCTAATACCCAGAATTCTTTCTGGCTCAGGCGCAGTACCAGCTCACCGTTATCGGTAACACTGGCCTGATTGGGTTTTGCCGGTACTGGCAGATCTGCCGCTTGCAGATGACTTGCAGCATTCAGACCACGAAAGCCGGTGCGTGGCAATACGGACAGATCCAGAATCCCAGCCTTTAATGCCTGACTGCGACCGTTTTTCATATCACTGTTTTTGAGAGAAACAGCCTGAGCGGCTCCTGCCACTTCTGTAAATTCTGCATCGCTTAGCTGACGGTAGACGAAGCTGCGCTTGCTGAATGATTCAGGTGTAATTGCACTCATAATGCGAGCTCCTGTAATTAAAGCGCCTGGCGCGCGTTATCCGGATCAAAGAACGGCAGGTCAACCACAGTCGCCTGAACCACTTCACCATCATCGACACGAATCGGAAACTGACTACCCACTTCAATCTGATTAATGCCGACATAGGCCAGACCGATAATAGAGCCTACTGACGGCGAGTATTCACACGACGTCACGTTGCCGCTGATATCTGGACCACTGAGCACCAGATGACCTTCTTCTGGTTTCTTAGTGCCTTTTGGCAGAGTGAAACCGACCAGCTTACGGGTCTGAGGTTGCGCCATGACGATATCCACCGAGCGACGACCAACAAAGAACGGCTTCTTTCGGCTGATTGCCCATTCCAGTGACAGCTCACCGGGGTGGCTCATGCCGTCGGTATCCTGACTGACGATGATATGACCTTTTTCCAGACGCAGCAGACGCTGGGTTTCAACGCCAAATGGACGGATATCGAACTCTTTACCCGCTTCTTGCAGCGCATCCCATAGCGCCTCACCAAAGCGAGACGGCACGTGGATTTCGTAACCCAACTCACCAACAAAACCCACACGCAGTAAACGGGCTGGAATACCGGCCACATGACCTTCACGGTACGCCAGGTATGGGAAACCTTCAGGGCTTAAATCAATATTGGTCGCCAGTTTCTCCAGCACCTTACGGGAATCAGGTCCTGCCAGGTTCACTGCTGCAAAGGCAGAAGTGACGTTGGTGATATCCACATCCAGACGCCATTGGGCGTTCCACTTCATCATCTCGCGGTAAACGCGCTCAACACCACTGGTAGTGGCAGTGACGTAGAAGTGCTCATCGGCCAGACGACAGGAGACACCGTCATCAATCACCACTCCATGTTCGTTGGTCAGTACCGCATAACGGGTTTTACCCACCGGCTGCTTCAGGAAAGCAAAGGTGTAGATGCGGTTCATAAACTCAGCGGCATCCGGACCACGCAGTTCGATACCACCCAGGGTACTGACGTCAATCACGCCGACCTTGTTACGTACATGCTCCGCTTCCGCATGCATGCAGGCATCACGCTCTTCTGGCTTGCCGTAGAAGGCAGGACGCTGCCAGTTGCCCGCAGGCATCATCTTAGCACCCAGTTCTTTATGGCGGTGATGCATGGCGGTACGACGGTACGGATCAAAAATACGACCGGCCACGTGAGCCAGTTTCTCTGGTGAAAACGGCGGACGTGCGGTGGTAACACCTGTTTCGGTCACGGTACGGTCTGTGGCATCCGCCACCAGACGTGCAGTTGGCAGTGCTGAATGACGGCCCTGAGACGGTCCCATACCCACGGTAGAGAAGCGTTTCACCAGCTGTACATCGCGATAACCCAGACGGGTGGCATTAACGATATCTTTCGCCTGCAGGTCTTCATCAAAATCGACAAAGTCTTTGCCTTTTGGATGGCTGAAGATCGGCCAGTCAAAATTGACACGGCGCTTACAATTAACTTCAACAGCGACTTCACCATTGGCCAAACCTAAGGTATGCAGAGCTTCAATGGCTGCACGCTCACCGTCATGCAGCACTTCGCTCAGACCGTGTACGCCGTTCACGGAACCGGCAATACGCAGATTTTTTGGTAATTTGCTCAGGGAGAACTCTGCTGCGCTATCGTCATACCTCAGCTGACCACCGGCCTGACACAGCAGTTGATACACCGGCATATAACCGGCGGACATACACAGCAGATCACAGTCAAAACGCTGGCTCTGGCTGGCCACTTCACCCTTAGCGGTAATACGACGCACATCGACGGCACGTACGTGCTTGTTGCCACGAGTCGGGATCGCTTCATACACGGTATGACCGGTCAGTACTTGTACACCACGGCCTTTTACTGCATTAGCAATATCAGTAGATTCTGCAGCATTGCGCATATCCACAACCGCAGCGACCTCAATGCCCTGATCCAGCAGTTCCAGTGCCGTCAGATAACCGTCGTCGTTACCGGTCAGTACCACGGCACGATTACCCGGTTTAACCGCGTAGTGTTTCATCAGGCGAGTTGCTGCACTGGACATCATAATGCCTGGCAGATCGTTATTGCGGAACACCACATGCTGTTCAAAGGAACCGGAAGCGACGATACACTCTTTCGCGCGCACCTTATACATGCGCTTGCCCTGGATCACCGGCAGGTAGTTATCGGCAAACCAGCCGTTACAGGCGGCGCTGGTCAGCACTTCGATATTGGCGTGTTGCTCCACACTGGCCAGCAGATCTTCACGTAGTTGGTCCGCTTGCTCACCTTCCACATCAAAGCGGTTATAGGTCAGGGAACCACCCAGAATCGGTTGCTCTTCCACTAATAGCACAGAGGCACCCGCATCCGCCGCTTTCAGTGCTGCACTCAGGCCCGCAGGACCAGAACCCACCACAACCACATCGTGGAACAGATACGCCTTGTCGTAATATTCCGGTTGAAAATCCAGATCCAGCACACCCAGACCGGCTTTTTTACGGATAAAACCTTCCCACTTATCCCAAGCACCCAGCGGCTTAAAGAAGCTGCGGTAGTAGAAGCCTACTGGCATAAAACGGGAGAAGTGCCCCAGAATGGCATCACGATCACCGTCCAGAGAGCCGTTGTAGTTCTGACCCTGAACATCCAGGCCATTCGCTGCCAGTTCACGATCCGCCAGTACGTTAGGTTCTTTGTTCAGCTGGATCAGGGTATTGGCATCCTGACCCGCCATAGTTAAAGGACCACGGGGACGGTGATACTTAAAAGAACGGGACAGCAACCAGCGGCCACAACCAGCCAGGGCGCTGGCTACGGAATCCCCTTTAAAGCCCTGATAGGACTTGCCATCAAACTTAAAACTGACCGGCTTAGTGCGATCAATCAGCAGCCCCATAGGGGCCTTCAGACGCGTAGCGTGACTCATGCGCTCACCTCCTGTGCGGTCGATTCAGCACTGAACTCAACACGGGCTTTAAAGATCTCCGACGGATCATAGGTACGGATAATTTCATCGGTCACGGTGTGACGCTCGGCGATAAACCAGTAACCGGATGCAGCATGCAGCCACCATTCGGTGACAACACCGGCCTGATTATCGGAATAGAACACGTACTCGGCCCATTCCTTATCGCTACAGGTCGTTGGGTTAGGCATGTCACGGACTTCACCACCGTGGACAAACTCACTGATATTGCGTGGTCCATTAAGCGGACAAGGCATAATTTTCATAGGATTGCTCCAGTTAAAATAGACGACTCGCTTAAGGGATCGCTTAGTGACTGGCCGCCGTAGCGCCCATCTCGTTAACCTGACGGAAGACGTCGAAACGGTCCATGGCAAACGGTGCGATCAGATCCGGCACCTTACCACCACTGGCCACCAGCTCCGCCATGGTCTTGCCGCAAATTGGCGTCGACTTAAAGCCCCAGGTGCCCCACCCTGCATCCAGGTAGTAATTTTCTACCGGACTCAGGCCCATAATCGGGCTGTAGTCAGAGGTCATATCGGTGATACCGGCCCACTGACGCATCAGACGCAGGTTGGCCATAAACGGGAACATCTCGATGGCGTGGGCTAACAAGCTCTCTTTCAGCTCCAGAGTGGAACGGGTGTTGTACAGCGGGTATGGATCGGAACCACCACCAAAAACAATCTCACCACGACCAGTCTGCTGCACATAGCAGTGCAGTGCGGAGGAACTTACCAGTGGGTCCAGGAAAGGTTTCACCGGCTGAGTCACCATCGCCTGTAGCGGATAGGTGGTGATCGGCATACGGAAACCCGCTTTTGCCGCCATCAATGAACTATGGCCCGCCACCGCCTGAATAGCACAACCACAATTGACGGTGCCACGGTTGGTTTTCACGCCCGTCACCTTGCCGTTTTCAACGATGACATCGGTGACTTCGGTCAGCTGGTGCAGTTCTACACCACGCTGGGTCGCGCCTTTAGCATAACCCCAGGCCACGGCATCGTGACGGGCAGTCGCGCCATCCATATGCCATAGACCGGCCAATACCGGCATATGGGCTGGGTTCATATTCAGCGTTGGCACCAGCTCTTTAATCTCTTGCGGACCGATCAGCTCGGTACGACCACCAAAGTGCTTGTTCACCTCGGCACGCTGACGGAAGGCACGTACGGTCGCATCCGTATGCGCCAGAGTCAGCTGACCGCGCTGGGAATACATGATATTGAAGTCAAACTCATTGGAGAGACCTTCAAACATCTTCACCGACTCACTGTAGAACTTCACGCCTTCAGAGGTCAGGTAGTTGGAACGGATTACTGCGGTATTACGGGCGGTATTACCACCACCCAGGTAACCTTTTTCCAGTACCGCCACATTGGTGATGCCGTGGTATTTGGCCAGATAGTAGGCCGTTGCCACACCATGACCACCGCCGCCGATAATCACTACATCATAGCTAGGCTTTAGTTCGGTTGGAGCGGGCAGATCGGCATCCTGCTCAAACGGATAGTCACTTTTCAGACCGTATTTAAGTAATGAGAAAGGCATAAGCCCTCCGATATTCAGGATTATCCGACTGCAGCAGTCGGTTCAGGGTTTGATTGGCTTTTATTGTCAGCAGAGCCGTTAGAGCTATCAGAAGATGAAACCTCGGCTAGCTGAGCGCGGGCCGCCGTCAGCGTATTCTTCATCAGACAGGCAATAGTCATAGGACCAACACCGCCCGGTACCGGTGTGATCGCTTCCGCCACGGGCTCAACGGAGGCAAAATCCACATCACCCACCAGCTTGCGACGACCATCCACTTCAACGGCGTTAATACCCACATCAATCACCGTGGCACCGGGTTTGATCCAGTCCGCTTTAACCAGCTCAGGACGCCCCACCGCCGCAACCACGATATCCGCCTGACGACACAGGGCTTCGATATTTTGCGTACGGGAGTGCACTGTGGTTACCGTGCAGTTCGCCTGCAGCAACAGGGCGGCCATCGGCTTACCGACAATATTGGAGCGACCAATGACCACGGCGTGTTTACCGCTTAGATCGTTATGAATCTGCTGCAGCATAATCATGCAGCCCAGTGGCGTGCACGGCACCAGACTCGGTTGACCCGAGGCCAGAGCCCCCACGCTCAGAGGGTGGAAACCATCCACATCTTTGGCGGGATTGATGGCCGCGATAATCTGCGCCTCATCCAACTGTTTCGGCAGCGGCAACTGCACCAGAATGCCGTGTACCTCAGGATCATTATTCAACTGATCTACCACTGCATTCAGGGTTTTCTGATCAGTATCCGCCTCAAGGCGATGCTCAATAGAGCGGATACCCGCTTCTTCAGCACGAAGCACCTTATTGCGCACATAGACCTGACTGGCGGGATCATCGCCCACCAGCACCACGGCTAAAGCGGGTGTAATGCCTTGTTCGGCTTTCAGTTGCTGAACTTCGGTCGCGACCTCATCCAGCACCTGGGCCGACAGTTGTTTACCGTCGATTAATCGGGCCATCTCATCCACCTTATCTGAAGACTACAGTCTTGTTGCCATCCAGGAAGACGCGATGTTCGGTGTGCATTTTCACCGCACGGGCCAGAGCATTGGTCTCTGTATCACGACCCACCGCAACCAGTGCATCAGGACGGTAGCTGTGATCCACCGGCTGAACTGCCTGCTCAATGATTGGACCTTCGTCCAGATCTCGGGTCACATAGTGTGCCGTGGCACCAATCAGTTTTACGCCACGCTCGTGGGCCTGGTGGTAAGGCTTGGCACCTTTAAAGCCCGGCAGGAAGGAGTGGTGGATATTGATCGCACGACCGTGCAGTTCGGCACACAGGTTGTCGGACAGAATCTGCATGTAACGCGCCAGTACCACCAGTTCAGTACCGGTTTCTTCAATGACTTCCAACAGCGCCAGCTCCTGATCACGCTTGTTCTCTTTAGTCACTGGCAGGTAGATAAAGCGAATACCTTCACGCTCAGCCATCGGACGCAGATCCAGGTGATTGGAAACAACCGCAGTCACTTCCATATTCAGCTCGCCCTTGCGCAGACGGTACAGCAGATCGTCCAGACAGTGATCGAACTTACTCACCATGATCAACACTTTGGTGGGTGTGGCCGCAGAACGCAGCTCCCACTCCATCTCGAACTTCTCGGCCACTTCCGGGAACTGGCCTTCAATATCGCTTAACTGACACTCACCGGACTCAACGTAGCACACCGCACGCATAAAGAAGCGGCCGGTATCTTCGTCATCAAACTGAGACAGCTCGCTGATGTAACAGCCGCGCTCCGCCAGGAAAGTGGTAACCGCAGCAACGATACCGCTGCTCGCCTTACAGGTGGCTTTAAGAACAAACTGATTTGGCTTGGAAGTGTCGTTAGTCATGATGACAGCCCTTTGAGTCTCCGGTGTGGGTTAGCCTGCAAAATTCATATAGGAATATTTTTATTCGTATATGAAAAATAATTTGATAAGTCATGGCAAATAGTGCCTATAACGTCAAAATTATGACTATTTATTTCATATAGCAAGAATAAATTGGATTTTTCTGCAGAAAAGATAAAATGCGTTCAAATATTAAAAATATTTTTATATTTGAAAAATTGAGCCGTAAAATGCTCGCACACGCACACTTTTGGAGCATCGCTGTGACCGATAGCGTAGAAAAAGATTACACCGTACCAGCCCTAGCCCGAGGCCTGAGTATTCTGGAGATGTTCAGCCCACAACAGCGCGTGCTAAGCACCAATGAGTTTGCCGAAAACCTGGGTGTCAGCACCTCATCCATCTACCGTATCGTGCAGACCCTGACCGATATGCAGTATCTGTCGAAGGTAGCCCGCAATACCTATGAGCTGGGTCCGGCAGTGGTGTCTCGGGGTTATACCTTTATGGCCAGTAGAGATATTGTCGATATCGCCGCGCCTCATCTGAATCAGCTGCGTGACGCCACCTCGGTATCCTGTCATCTGGCGATTCGTGATGGCCGCGATACCATCTATATCTATCGAGCATTAGCTTCACAGCGTTTATCCGTCAATGTGCCGGTGGGTACGCGCCTGCCTTGCCATGCCAATGCACTGGGACGGGTGTTGTTAAGTGGGATCAGTGATGAAAGTTTGGGACAGCTGTATCTGGGTACCCAGCTGGATGGCGTACCTCAGCCCAGCCCACAAAGCCTGCCGGAACTGCGTCAGCGCATCGAACAAGAACGCGAGCAGGGTTATGCCTTAAGTCAGTCGGATTTTGCTACCGCCATTGCGGCACCGATTCGTAATTATGCCAATGAAGTAGTGGCTGCGATTAATATCTCAGGGCCAGATATTTTTATGCAGGGTGAGAGTATCCATCAGACTATTACTGAGCAGCTGGTGAATACCGCAGCAGCGATTTCAGCGGAGTTGGGATACAAATAGATAGCCGGGGATAAATAAAGGACAGGGGCTATACATGCGTGATCAATCTATAGCCTTAAAATAAGAAAAGCCTAAATTAAAAACAGGATAAAGTGGTAGGGCTGAAATGTTGGGCTATATATAAATAACCTGAAGGATATATATGGAGCCAACCTCATGGAAGATGCAGCCCAACAGCCAAATACACAATCTCTGGCTAAACCAAACGCTCAATCCCATCCTCTGCTTGACCCTAAGAACGATTACGTCTTTAAGCGTCTCTTTGCCGATGCCCCTCCATTATTGATCGCTTTAATCAATGCAGTGCGCTCAACTGAACCAGCTATTGTTGATTTGACGGTGTTAAATCCCAGGGTTGATGCCAGTGAGTTATCGGGAAAATATATTGTGTTGGATATTCAGGCGCAGGACGAAACCGGTAAACGCTACAATGTAGAGATGCAGGTACGGCGTTTCGGTGCCTGGCATGCCCGCAGTGCGTTTTATATGGCCAGGATGTTATCCCAGCAACTTGATCAGGGTGAAGATTACACCGAGCTAAAACCAGCCGTGGGCATTCACCTACTCGACTTTGATCTGTTTCAAGCACCAGAACAGCAGAATCAAGCGGTATGGTGCTTTGAAATGCGAGATAGAATTCAACCCTCGGTACGACTGGGTAAAGAGTTACAACTGAATCTGATAGAATTGCGTAAAGCGGATCGATTAGGTCTGGCCTCTCAGGAACTGAAAGACTGGACAACCTTCTTTGAACATTGGCGGGAGGAAAGCATCATGGCCAATATTACCTACGAGCCGGTTCAAGACGCTCTGGAACGCCTTAAAGTACTCAGTGCGGATGAAGAAACCCGACGTTTGGCCTTTGTACGCGAAAGAGCTCAACATGATGAAGCCAGTCTGCTAAAAGAAGCTAAAGAAGAAGGCGAACAAATCGGGTATCAAAAAGCTCAAATCGATACCATTACCAAAATGCTGAATGCGGGTATGGCCGTCGAAGAAATTGCTAATATTCTTGGGCTATCCGTAGACCAAGTAGAACAAAGCCAACACCACTGATTCCTTTCAATGTGCGCACTATCTTATTAGGGGAGTGCGCACATTTAACTCACACGAAAGTAAGATCAAAAGATCATTTCAGCATGAATCTTCTTAATCAATAAATGCCTTCACTTTTTCCAGCAGCTCTTCACTGATCTCAATATCATTCACATCATTTTCTGCACGGTTGCTTAGACGACGCTGACCCGGCAGACGTGCTTCCGGCTGTTCTTCAATAGAGGCCACCAGATCACTGATACGCTCAGCAAAGGCTTCGCCAGAGAAAGTCTGAGGGTCAATGGCAAAGAAGAACTGACCTGTCTTTGGTGGACCACCAGCAGTACCAGAGAATGGGCTCGCTTGAGTACCCAGAGTGGCACCTGACAGTGCCGCAGCCAGTACTTCAACCACCAGACCGACACCAAAACCTTTATAGCCACCGCTTGGTGCCATACTGCCTTTCAGCGCTACATCAGGATCTGTGGTTGGATTACCATCTGCATCCAGCGCCCAACCTTCTGGAATCGCTTTACCGGCACGGGCATGCATCATGATTTCACTTTTTGCCACTACACTCGCGGACTGATCCAGTACAAAAGCCACACCGCCTTTACCGTCTGGTGTCGCCAAGGAAAACGGGTTAGTACCCACAACAGGCTTTTTACCACCAACCGGAGCAATAGAAGCAGGGGCATTAGTGAAACCCAGTGCCACCAGACCTTGCTCGGCCAGACGCTCAGTGTGATAACCCAATACACCGCAGTTGTAGGAGTTACGGATCGCCATACCGGCACAGCCGTTTTCTTTTGCCAGTTCAATCAGCTTTTCAAAGCCGGCATCAATGGCTGGGTGAGCAAAACCGCTACCGGCATCAACCACAACAGAGGATGCGGATGGTGTGCTGACCTGAGGTTCAGCCTGACCAATCACCTTGCCACAACGTACGTGCTCACAGTAGTTCGGTACATACACCAAACCATGGCTTTTAATGCCATCACGCTCAGCTGCAGCAACCGCTTTAGCCAGTGAACGCGCACCTGTCTCTGAAGTACCGGCACCTACCAGGGCTTGAAAACTTAACTCTTCAATTTGGGCAAGACTTAGGGTTTGGGTCGACATCAGTGATTATCTCCTGTTCGAAGGTGATATAAACCGGTGATATGGATCGGAGGTGTAGGTATATATCCGACGTTATCAATCCCGATTTATAAATCTGAATGGATAAAATAATTAGGCTCTGTCTAACAGGTGCAGCTGACAGGATTTTGGGCCGTGATATAGCCAAACCATCAGAGCAATAACAGAGAACTTAAGTTTCGTATTGGAAATAATCAGGATATCGACACTATAGGTCGAATTGTTTTTTTTGTAATTTTGATCAGAAAAACTGATCGCGGTAAATTCAGAAAAGCCGTAACCTGTCATAACAAGGGGTTCGGGGCAAACGGACTATCCCTGTAACTTGCGAAAAGATGCCATCAATTTGGCGTCTCCGATCAGAAACGCAGACCAAAGCAGTTAGATCTCAGCTCAGGCTAAGCACCGACTCAGACTCAGCACAAACAGAATATGGAAAACAACGGAGCACACGATGAACCTTAAGCTACAGCAACTCTATCATTTTGCTCTGGTTGCCGAAGAGAAGGGGTTTCGCAACGCGGCTAGTCGGGCTAATCGCTCCCAGGCAGCCATTTCCAGTTCGATAAAAGAGCTGGAAAGCAGCTTGGGCCAGACACTATTTGAGCACGGCAATAAGGCCAAGCTTACTCCGTTTGGTGAAGCCTGCTTACCCAAGGTGCAGAATATGCTCGCTCAGGCGAACCGGCTGGAAAGCGATCTATTTGCTTTGGCCCGAGGAGAAACGGGCCGTATCCGTGTGGCTTCTATTCCTTCGGTGGCTAGCCGACTGCTACCTAAGGTATTAGCCGAATTCTCTACCCATTACCCGGATGTTGAAGTGGAACTGGAGGATGATACTGCGGAGCGGGTTGAAGCCAGATTACTGCGGGGTGAAGTGGATATCGCACTGGGGAATCAGGTAAAAGAAAGCAATCAAGTTAAGGAAAACAATCGGGTAAAAGAGAGCCCCTCACTCAAAGAGAGCAGCCAGCCCAAGGAGAATAGTCAGGCTAAAAATGGCCACAGAATTGACTTTAAACCACTACTCCACGATCCCATTGGCGTGGTATGCAGCAAGCAGCACCCACTAACCCAACTCTATCGTCCTATTCATTGGAAAGACCTGAAACAACACAACCGGATTTATAACGGCACCGTGCGTTTACTGCGAAATACGCCACTGCATGGTTTGATGGAAGATGCCCGCTATCGGGTATCCAATATGATGTCGCTATATTCCATGCTGGAACAGGAGCTGGGGGTTACCACCCTGCCTCAGCTGGCCACCTCTGCCGCTCACTCGGAGTTGGTCTGGTTACCGTTAAAAAGTCCAAAACTGGAACGAACCATAGGTATACAGCAGTTAGCCGATAGAACCCTATCGCCTCAGGCTCAGGCTTTTTATGATCTGTGCAGCACTATGCTGGCAGAGGCTGAACACACTTAGTCGCCCCTGCAAATATTTTGCTGAATCACAAAGTGCTTCAGTTAATAACATAGCCTTTCTGTAAACCAGGCCTAAAGGCCTAGGCGACCAATAGATGATTGGCAGAAGTACGCCCCATTAACTCTCTGGCGCGACCTTTATTGCCTTGATGCAGACACTCCCGAATCAGAGTACTGCTGATTCGATCACCCACAGCATCCAATACTGTAGGGGTTTTCTCCAGCACAAAACCATGCTGCTCAGCGGCCTGTTGCAACAGGTTAAAGTCCCCTTTGCGATCATTACCAAACCGGAAATCATCACCAATCACCAGATGATGAATTCTCAGACCATCCAACAGTACTTGTTGGATAAAGTCTTCGCTATTGAGATAACGCAGAGTGTCGTCAAAAGTCAGCACCAGCACACCATCTACTTTCAGTCTTTTAAGCACCTGTAGTTTCTGCTCCAGACTATAGATACGTTTGGGGGCTTGCTCAGGACAAAAGAACTCTTTCGGTTGCGGCTCAAACAGCACCACCAGGGTTTTAAAACCGGATTGCTGTACCCGACGGTTAGCCGGAGCCTGTCCTAACATTGGCTGCGCTAACATGGGCTGGCTTTGTTCTGTTTCCTGTTCCGCCTTTGGTTCTGAACTTTCGCCATTTAACAGCTGACGATAACGCGGCTGATTCTGCCGCCAACGCTGCAGTAAGCGATTATTGCGATAACAAGCCTGTTGCTGCTGCAAACGATGAATTAACGCCTGATGCCCACGATGCACGCCATCAAAATTCCCTATGGTGACAATGCCACCCTGCATCTCCTGTGGAATCTGTTGGTAATCGTAAAACACCTGCATGGTCTTAACCTCATCAATCACAAAACAATCGGTTCAAACAAAAACAACGCAGGATCTATACAGCCTTCAGTTCAGACTAAATCATGTCTGGTAACCCCACCTACCTCAAACGGGCTAGCCGGGATCAGAATGTTATGGCTCCATGCAATAAGGCCTGCTTACCGGGTCAGTAAACAAGCCTTATTGTGAGAGAGGAGAAACGTTAGAAAAATACCTATTAAAGGTTATTCTGCCTCTAGCGCCTTCTCAATCGGCTCAGGTTC
This sequence comes from uncultured Oleiphilus sp., assembly GCA_964342385.1. Classification (GTDB taxonomy): domain Bacteria; phylum Pseudomonadota; class Gammaproteobacteria; order Pseudomonadales; family Halomonadaceae; genus Oceanospirillum. Next base: position 12,952 of record CAYFGP010000047.1, read on the forward strand.
AAACAGGTTCTTCTTCATCACCACTTTCACCCAGAACACGCCAATCACTGTTACCAGCCCCAATACCACACCGGCCGCACCGAAGATCTGACCACTCAGCTCAGGGGCGGGTGAAGCGTAGATCACCGCGTAGATCATTCCAGCAATACCAACGATCTGTGGCAATGGATAAAACGGCGTTTTGTATGGACGTTTCAAATCAGGGTAGCGACGACGCAGGGCGATCACATTGATATGAGTGATGATATAAGCCAGCAGCCAGGCAATGGCCGCAGAGATCAGCAACAGGCCAATGGCATCAGGGTTATCACCCATCACGATCATAGGTACACCGGTTACCGCAGCGACAAACAGCACCGCAACCCAAGGGGTCTTGGTGGTTTTAGTCAGCTGTTTAAACTGAGGGAACGCCTGACCATTTTGCGCCATACCGTAAAGCATACGAGGAATCGCTGCCAGCGAGGTATTCACCGTACTACAGGTTGCGGTTACCGCAGCCACCGCCAGGAAAGTCAGACCGGTTTCACCAAATACCGCCTTGGCAAAGTCATAGTGCGGCAGTGCAGAACCTGCCAGATCATCCGCAGGGATATAGAACAGCGCACCCAGACAGTAGATGGCAATCGTGATAAAGATCACGGTGACACCGATGATCATAGAACGCGGGATATTACGCTCTGGATCTTTCGATTCTTCCACCAGAGGACAGACAAACTCAGCACCCACATAACCCCAGATCGCCAGGGCTACCAGAGTGATCACTTCACCACCCAATGGGTTCCAGTTTGAGGTCAGATCGATACCTTCCGGATGAGGATTCGCCGCGCCAGTTACTGCGCTCAGGCCCAGCATCAGCAGTACCACAATCATGATAAAGGCCAGGGCCGATTGCAGCTTGGCAAACACATCAATACCCATCAGGTTCAGACCGGTAAACAGCGCCAGCAGACCAAAGCCCACCGTATAAGGAGGGAAGACACCCGGATAGATCTTATCCAGAATAAAGTCCACCAACAGCAGTTCTGCGGACAGGGCAAACATCGCCACGACTACATAACCGGAGAACACCGCCAGGATGGCCGGGAAATGACCAATGGCCACTTCTGTATAACTACTCAAACTACCCGCCCGAGGAATCATCAGGGAGAGTTCAGAGAAGGAGAAGACATAGGTCAATGCCAGGACAAAACCAATGGCAAGAGGAATAATAAAGCCCAGACCGGCAATACCCGCACCTTGCAGCATGAGTACCATTACGCCCTGAGAGACCACCAGACCAACGGCAACGGCCAGTAGTGAGCCCAGTCCTAAGACTTGGCTAAAGCCGCCTTTTTGGTCCTTCGAGACTGTATCAACGCCATCGGCGTATGCAGCATTATCAGACATTTTCGCTCCTGAATAGTTTGTTATTTTCTTGGCTCAGGTGAGCATATTGTAAGTATCAGTCAAAACGAGAGACTTGATTTGCGTTATTGATTGTCGCGTTTTGTTTTAAGTGATGTTTTTATGGATCTTGTTTCGGATAAGCTGTCCTCCCGCGCCGGGCGCTATAAAGTTTAGAAATATCGTCAATGTTGTTTCGTCGGTGCTGAATGGAATTCAACACCGATAGAGCTTGAACCTAGCCACATGGGCCAACCCCGTGAACCTAGCTGGACAGACGCTGAATCAAGCGGGTCATAAAGGCTTCGCAGCGTTCGATCTGTTCAGCTTGAATAAACTCATCAGGTTTATGGCCCTGATCCATACTGCCGGGACCACATACCACGGCTGGGATACCCAATACCTGACTGAACAAGCCACCTTCGGTACCAAAATTGATATTGCCGGGCTCGGTGACATCGGTAAGACTGCGAACAAAGGTCACCACATCTTCATCATCGGCGGTACTTAAACCGGGGTATTCAGTGGTGATATCGATCTGGATATCGCAGTCTTCATCCACCTCACGCATCTCAGCGATCAGTTGATCGGCATAGGTCTGGAATTGAGCCAGCAGCTGTTTTGGATCTTCTGCGGCGATATTGCGGATTTCAAACAGGAAGCTGCAGTGATTGGGCACAATATTCAGTGCCGTACCGCCTTGCACCGTACCCGTATGTACCGTGCTGTAAGGGATGTCATAACCGTCTTCAAACGGGCCTTGGGTTTTCTTCTGCAGAGCCAGCTGTTCCAGCCAGTTGATTAAGCGAGCTGCATAGTTGACGGCATTGACCCCCAAAGGCGCCATACCGGAGTGACACTCTTTACCTTTCACAGTCACTCGTGCCGCCAGCTTACCTTTATGGGCGGTTACCACCTGCATAGAAGTCGGCTCACCAATAATACAGATCGCAGGTTTTACCGGATGATTTTGCAGGGTATCGATCAGACGACGCACACCGACACAACCGATCTCTTCATCGTAGGAGAACGCCAGATGAATCGGTGTATGCAGCGTGTGTTGTTGCATCTCAGGTACTGCCGCCAAAGCTACCGCGATAAAGGTTTTCATATCGCTGGTACCACGGCCGTAATAACGACCCGCGTCTTCGCTCAGCTCGTAAGCGGGTTTGGTCCAGTTTTGACCGGTAACCGGTACGGTATCCGTATGACCAGACAGCATCACGCCGCCTTTGTTTTCTAAATCTTCAGCACGACCTTCACTAGAGCGTTTACCAGTAATGGTGGCATAGAGATTGGCTTTGCTTTCCTCGGCGTTATAGACCAGCTGACTCTTTACGCCCTGCTGCTGCAGGTAATCCTGTACATAGGCCATCAGCTCCAGATTGGAATTAGCACTGGTGGTATCAAAGGCGATCAGTCGACGCAGAATTTCGAGGGTGTTTGCCTGAGCCATGGTCTCTCCTGAGTAACGAGACCTGTGTTGCGATAATGATTTGCGGTGAAGAGCTATGATGAAAAGTTAAGATAAGCCGTGATAATCATCTGACAGCTCACCAAGCCACTGACCATATCAGTCGCCACACCACTCACCGTACCATTTACCATACGGCTTACCGTACACAGATCATAAACGGGGTTGCCACTCAGCATATGAGTCCTGACTGCATGGATAAAATATTATTAATTTCTCAATAGCATAAAAAAAAGCTATACATGATTGAGAAAGAATTCAAAAGCAGGAAGCGAGAATAGCTAGCTAAGCCAAGCTCACGTCGTGAACAAGAAATACATTCCGTAAACAAAGCATCAACATTCCTCAAATTTAGCTTTGCCATAATCTTGATCGAAATACAGAGGTCACCTGACAGAAGAGTTTACTCAGTTCGGTGCTCAGAGAAGCCCTGCCTGCCGGGTTAAAAAAGCATTAAACATTTTGAATAGGCGACTGGTTCAAAGTATTTAAAATTCAATGCAGTAGAATCCCTCAGCACAAGTTTATGCCTGCTTTATACAGGCTGTAACACGCTAATTTTTGGAACATCTATGTCAAACGATACGGTCAACGTCCAACGCGGTATTATTGGTAAAGGTCAAGGGAACGATACCTATATCCTTGCAAGTAGTTTGATTGAGGAAAACGCTCAAATTACTGTTTCTGATGTCGAAGGTTCTAACACCATCCAGCTCATTGGCGGTCTCAGTATTGTTAGTTCAATAGCTTCCGAAGACACACTACAACTCACGCTGAGCAATGGTGCTGTTGTCACTGTCTTAGGTGCCAGCTCCATGAATTACAGCATCGGTGGCAATCCATTAACGGGAGAGCAAGGCGTAGTAAAAAGCTATCAATCCTTTGCAACAGACACTTTGGGAGTATCTGTACCTGACACAGGTATTACCAACGGAGGAGCATCTAGTATTAACTCGGATGGTACTGCCACATTAGATACAAATAATACGAGCATTACCGAGTCGGAAACCTCTCTGATAGTAAGTGAGAGTCCCGATAACACGGATGCAGCTGCAGACAGTGACAATTCCCAACTAACAGTCACATCAATTGACTTAGCGAAGAGCAAAAGCCACTCTGTGGCGACTTATGGCACTGTACCTGTCGCAGGAGACAGCCCTGCCGTTGAATCAGGTCACTACTGGAAAACTGATGAGATAACGTACAGTTTCAGTAATACACAACCAGATGATTATTCCGGTATTACGGGATTTATTCCTTTTCCTGATGCCGCGAAGGCACCAACCCGAGCCATCTTTGATGATATAGAAACCTTTACAACTTTGACCTTCACTGAAGTTGATTCCGACGGTGATATTCGCCTGAATGCCGTTGAGCAAGAAGCCAATGTCGATGCTTACGCCTACTATCCTAGCATCAGCGACATAGGTGGAGATATCTTCTTAAATAATGACTACACCACGACAGCTCAATATGCAGATGGCTCTTCACCTTATTTCACTCTGCTACACGAAATGGGACATGCAATAGGTCTATCACACTCATTTGAGGGTATTTCACCTCTTTCTGAAGAGGAGGAAAACACAACTCACTCTGTCATGTCCTATACCAAGGTTAATCACTCTACTATTGAGTTTACTTTGTCACCTTTTGGTAGCTTAAGCTATGAAATAGAAACCAATAAACATACTACTGGTTTTTCATATTATGATGTTATAGCACTGCAAGCCATTTATGGTGTTAACCCTAACTATAATGATACGGATACTGTTTATACCGTTAATTTTGATAATACAGTTCAGGAAGTTATATGGGATGCAGGCGGTGTGGATACTATCGATGCCTCCTCTGCAACAGGCACCTGTTTGGTCGATCTGCGTGAAAGTCAGTTTTCGTCGATTGATGTACGCACAGCCAGCCAACAGGCGGCAGCCACTATTGAAGCGCTCGGTCTGACCAGTAGCCGGTTTATCAATTTTGTTAATGAGAACTATACCGAGCTGGACGAAAAGAATGCTCTCTTTACAGGTGAAAATAACTTAGTGATCAGCCAGGGGGTATGGATCGAAAATGCGATAACAGGCAGTGCCAATGACACCGTTCAAGATAATGCGGTCGATAATAATATATCCACAGGCAGTGGTGACGATTTGATTTTACTGACTGAAGGTGGATTCGATACCATTGATGGCGGTTCAGGGACAGATACAGTGCAATTTAACGTTGCATCATCCGCTGCAACGATTGAACAGCAAGCTGACGGTAGCTACATCGTTCTAAGTGATAATTTTGCGGCCCAGCTTACAGGGATTGAAACGTTACAGTTTACCGATACCAGTACCACTCTGGGCTAAATCGATTGATCAAACCAAATACTGTAATGCGATTAAAAGGTTCTCATCCAACCGGTCAGATGCTGCAGTAAACTATGAGGGCCTTCAGCTAACTGGCGGCCCAAACGGGTAATAATATGGGCTTCGCCGGTTGCCAATAGAGGATGATCAACCGGTATGGCATTCAACTGACCATCACGTATCTCTCTGGCCACCACAAACTCAGGTAAAAAGGTAATGCCCATATTCGACTGTACAAAGTGTTTTAGTACCGTAATGGAGTTCGTAGTCAGTACCGGTGTAAAGCGCATACGCTCCTTAAACTCCACCATGGCCAATAACTGACGCACACCAAAATAGCTTTCCGGCAGTGCCAGTGGATAAGTCAAAAGATCCTGTAGCGATAGTGCAGTAGCACCGTTATTTAACGGATGTTCCGGAGACATCACCACACAGATAGGTTGTTGGCTAATCTCACGGGATCTGAGTCCGGGATGACTCGGCGGGTGAAAGACCAGACCTATATGAGCCTCATCCTCTTCAACCTGACGGATCACCTCATTGGTGCCGCCAACGTGTAGATTAAAAGTCAATTCAGGGTGCAAAGCAGAAAACTCAGGTAACGGGGCAGACATCAGATCACTGACAAAACCTTCCCCCACCGCCAAATCGATATGACCTCGCTTCAGGCCTCTTAATGCCTGTAACTTACCGATGCACTCCTCTTCATGAGAGAGCGCTTCCCGGTAATATTTCAGTAGAACCTCACCAGCTTCGGTCGGCTTAACGCCTTTACGACTGCGTTCTATCAGAGGCGCTGCCAGCTCATCCTCCAGCATCGTGATCTGACGACTCACAGCAGAAGGGGCCACGTTTAACTTATCCGCAGCAGAACGGATCGTGCCCATCTGTACCGCTTCGTACAGATAGGCGACACGCTTATCTCTGATCGCTTTCATTCCAGCCTCTTGTTTCGGCGGCATAAGTACTCTATTTGTTAGTATCCTGTCCTTAGCGCTTTAAAATCAATCCAGCGACGCTATTTATACTTATGCCTGCCATCAATCAGCTTGAGATAATAAGGTATTCACCAGCTGTACCCAATAGCTGGCCCCCAGTGGCAGAATGTCATCATTAAAATCGTAGTAAGGGTTATGTAACCCACGGCCACCTTCTGCACTACCGTTACCGATCCAGATATAGGCCCCAGGCCGTTGCTGCAGCATAAAAGCAAAATCCTCAGCCCCCATGCTTGGTGCCATATCCCGCTGCACCTTATCGCTGCCCACCAATTGCTCAGCCACCTGAGCGCAACGTTCTGCATGCTCGGGGTCATTCACCGTAGCAGGATAGACCTTGTTATAGCGCACCTGCCCCTCGGCACCAAAAGCGGCGCAGATATGCTCCACCTGCTTCTGCATATTTTCTTCCAGGTGATTCTGCACTTCGACACTGAAGTTACGACAGGTGCCCGATAAGGTGACACTGTCCGGCACGACATTGTAAGCATCACCACCAGACATCTGAGTGATACTGAGCACACCGGATTTCAGAGGGTCCAACTGACGACTGACCACGTTTTGCAGCGAGTTGATCAGCTGACCGGCCACCGTTACCGGGTCGATGCCCAAATGAGGCATACCACCGTGACAACCGCGACCGCGAATCTCAATATCAAAGGTATCCATAGCCGACATCACCGCACCTTTATGCACCGCAAATTGTCCTGCGTCTAAGCCCGGCCAGTTATGCATACCGTAGACCGCATCGACAGGAAACTGCTCAAACAGTCCCTGCTCAATCATACTTCTTGCCCCAGCCTCGCCTTCTTCCGCAGGCTGGAAAATAAACACTACAGTACCCGCAAAATCAGGATTTTCAGCCAAATAAGCTGCCGCTCCCAGCAACATACAGGTATGGCCATCATGACCACAGCCGTGCATCTTGCCGTCATGACGAGAGCAATGGGCAAAGCTATTCAACTCCTGCAGATTAAGTGCATCCATATCGGCGCGCAGACCGATTACACCTTCCCCTGGCAGATTGCCTTTTAAGGTCGCCACTACACCTGTCGTCGCTAAGCCGGTGTGCACCTCCAAGCCAAAAGATTGCAGCAGATTCTTCACTTTATCTGCGGTACGAAACTCTTCATAAGCGGTTTCCGGGTGGGCGTGTAGATCCCTACGCCACTCCTGCATCTGCTGATGTAAATTACTGCCGGTTTTAATCAGGGTCATTTATTTACTGCCTTTTAAATTACGGATAAGAGGAGAACAGGACGGTATATAGCTGGCTAATCACGGAGATTCAGGATAGATCTCAATAATCGTATTACCAGCGTAATGGGCAGGAATACGGATACCGCCTTCCGGAGTCGTCACAAACTCAACACCGTTTTTAATCAGCAGAGCACGGGCACTATCCGGCGTTGCAGTGGTGACTCGAATCGCCACCCCCGATGGCATTTGGCTGTCGTCCAGCGGCAGATCAACACCGGCGAAACGCTTGCGGGAAAACTCAGGAGACATGACTTCAAAAATACCGCGATCCGTTTGCACTTCCAGATAACCTGGCTGCAGCGATACCGCATCCTGACCGTAGATACCCGCAAAACGGGCTTCCAGTTCAGCGGGTTCTTGTGCCACATAGCTCACTGCCGTAATGGCATTCGCACCGTTCGGATGCTGCATCCACTCTTCAACCCAGACCAGATGGGGTTTATGTTGATGGCAAAAGAAGTGTGAAATCGCAGGGCATTCAGAGTTAATCAGCATCACCAGGGAAACCACCGCTTCCTCTTCGCTGCCATCCGGGCGGTGCGCCACACGACGAAAATCCACAATACCGTCGTTTTCAACACCACGTTCTTCCATCAGGGCATGATCGGCACGGGCATCTTCACTGTGCAACGCAACCAGGGAGATGCCTTCACGACGCTCAATGGAGTTGGAGATAAAACGGCCAAAAGCAAAACCGCGTTCGTTGGTCAGATCCAACTTGCTGTCATCATAAATACTGATCACTTCGATAAAGTTCTCAGGGAACATCAGCAGATGATTATCTGTCCCCCAGGGATGATGATGGCGTGGGTTAATAAAAAAACCTAAACGTGCAAAATCCTCACACGCCTTATCCATATCCCGTACCGCTACCAGCGGATGATCAATACCCAGATGATTTTTCATTGTTATTTTGCCCCATAAATCTTTGAGCTGTTTTAGCTCTGACAGTACTTTAAAAATGACAAGCTGTTTTGGTTAGCTGTGTTTGTTTTAACGGTTATCGCTGCTATTCAGCCTTCGGCTTAGCGATCACTTTTAGGATTTCACCATAGCGTTTTATAGCTTTAGGCATACCCTTTAAGCTTTAGGCCCCCTTTTAAGCTCTAGGCGCACCTTTTACGCTTTAGGTACAAAAGGTTTTGCAATCGGCCCCACTACGGTTTCACCTGCCGCAACAGGCTTAACTACCGCAGCTCCAGCCGCGATCTTGGCTTCGGCTCCGATTTCAATATTGCCCAGAATAACGGCGTTAGAACCGACAAAAGCGCCTTGGCGCAATTTAGGATGACGGTCACCGGAACCCTTACCTGTCCCACCCAAGGTCACGCCTTGGAACAGAGTCACGTCATCTTCCACAACCGCTGTTTCACCGATCACAATACCTACGGCGTGATCCATAAAGATGCCTGCCCCCATAGGCACATTCGGGTGAATATCCACCCCGTAGATAGACACCACACGTCCCTGGATATAGCAGGCCATAGCTTGGTCATCCTGCTGCCAGTATTGATGGGCCAAACGGTGGCATTGCAGCGCCTGATAACCGCCAAAATGCAGCAAAGGGGTGTAGTGATCTTTAATGCAGGCATTGCTCTCCAGCTGACAAGTCAGATCCCTGAGGGCTGCGGTTTCTATTACAGGGTTAGCCTGTATCAACTGGTAAAAGGCCTGCTGCCACTGCGTATGGTCAGCACCTCGATCCATTAACTTTTCTGCCAAAATACTGGCCAGAGCAGCAGCAAAATTGGGCTGCTGTAGGATATGCCGCTGCAGTAAGGCGCTGAGCAGAGGTTGTTTCAGTGCATCCTGTTCAGCTTCTGACTGAATAATGGGCCAGAGATTGTCGAGATCTATCGTTCTTTGGTAATCGCTCATAAAGAAATCTCCAAAAGAAAAAGCCGACCCCGAAGGGCCGGAAAACTGACGACATGGTCGCTGCTATGTACGAATGGCATGAACAAGTATTAGTGGCACGCGCAGGGCGGGAGTCACAACAGGAATGACCATGTGTCAGCTATGCAAGCTGTCCGCGAGAGATACTGCAGGCCTATTCGATAGAATAGCCAAACTGAATCGCCGCCTCTTTACTGGTCTCCACCCAGACACTCTTAGTTTGGGTGTATTCCAATAAACCTTCATAACCGCTGGAACGGCCATAACCACTTTCACCAAAGCCGCCAAATGGTGACATCACGTTGATCGCTTTGTAGGAGTTCACCCAGAAGGTACCGGCATTAACCTGAGCCGCCAGACGATGGGCGCGGCCCACATCCGCCGTCCAGACGGCACCAGCCAGACCAAAGCGACTGTCGTTAGCAATGGCAATGGCTTCCTCTTCATCATCAAACGGAATCACAGATAGCACAGGACCAAAGATTTCCTCCTGAGCGACCTTCATCTGATTGCTGACATCGGCCAGCACCGTGGGTTGATAGAAGTAACCGTTTTCACCACCCACAATGTCTGCTTTAGCACCACCAGCCGCCACAACAGCACCCTCTGCAGCACCCTCTGCGACCAGACCAGAAACATGGTTAAACTGAGCCTGATTATTAATCGGCCCTATCATGGTGTTTTCGTACCACGGCAGGCCCACCGGCAATTTGCTACAGGCTGAAGCCACACGCTCAACCATCTGGTCATAGACCGAGCTCTGCACCAGCAGACGTGAGCCAGAGACACAACTTTGACCCGCTGCCGAGAATACCGCTGCCTGAGCACCAACTACGGCGCGATCCAGATCCGCATCGCTAAAGACGATATTGGCGGATTTACCACCCAGCTCCAGCACACAAGGCACGACACGCTGTGCCGCAGCGGAGGCGATCACGCCACCAGTACGCGGAGAACCGACAAACACCACCTTACCGGTCGCTGGATTGGCAATCGCGGCTGCACCCGTGGTGTGACCCAGGCCGTTAATCACATTGACCAGACCTTTCGGAATACCGGCGTCTTCAATCAGTTTCACCAGAGCCGTTGTACTCAAAGGCGTCAGCTCAGAAGGTTTCAGCAGGATGGCATTACCGGCACAAATAGCCGGAGCGATCTGCCAGCCACCGGTAAAGATCGGTGCATTCCACGGCGTAATCTGAGTCACCACACCAATCGGCTCGTGACGGGTATAGTTCAGATGCGAAGTCGGCACCGGGATCACATCACCGCCCAGCTTGTCGCACCAACCGGCGTAGTACTCAAACATCTCCGCTACTTTTGCCACTTCAACGCGACAATCACGGATCGGTTTACCAGCAGAGATCGATTCCAGCTGAGCTAGAGATTCAGCAGCAGAACGCACCTTATAGGCACAGGCCCACATCAGACGACCACGGGCACTGGCAGTCATACCCCACCAGGTTTTCTGCGCTTGCTTAGCGGCTTCAGCGGCATCTGATACCACCGCGTCACCGGCATCCTTATATTCCATAAAGGCGGCACCGGTGGCTGGGTTCGTCAGGGTGACCGTTTCGCCTTGACCCAGAACCAGTTCACCATTGACCCAGCTACCAAATTCTTGCTGTCCCAGCAGTTCGATAAGTAGTGCACTGACCTGTGCTTCACCATTACCTTTTACTATAAAACTCATTGTTTATGCCTCCGGGCCAGCCTGTTTCAAGATATCTTTTACAATGCAATTAAAGTCGTCATCGTCTGCCAGAGAGTCACTGCTCTCTGCCCAGAGGTTGCCAATCTGGTGAGAAACCGGCAGATCCAGTGCCATCTGATCGATTAGTGCCTGCGCCAGACGCACATCTTTGCGCATCAGCCCCATGGTGAAACCGGAATCAAAACCGTCATTCATCACCCAACGAGGGAAGTTCACTTCAGAAATCGCACTGCGACCTGAGCCTGCGTTTAAACCTTCCAACAAGGCATTCGGGTCTAAACCGGCTTTTTTGCCCAGCGCGACTGCTTCTGCCGTAGTCACCAGATGTGCGGCACACAACAGGTTATTAATCAGCTTGGCCACATGACCGGCACCGCTATCACCCAGGTGCACTACTTTACTGCTCAGTGCATCCAGGAAAGGTTGCGCCCATTGCAGATCTTCTTCTCTGCCACCTACAACCATCACCATAGTGCCTGCGGCAGCACCTGCTGGGCCGCCACTGACAGGGGCATCCAACATACCGTGGCCCTGCTCGGCTAATTGGGTCGCCAGGGCACGGGTGACCTCAGGTTCAGAAGTTGAGGTATCAATAATCAGGCTGTTAGGTTGCGCCGAAGCCAGGATGCCATCTTCTGCACGAATCACGGCTTCAACATGTTTTGCCATCGGCAGAGACAGTAAGATGATGCGGGTATGCTGACATAAGCTGGCAATATCGTGCACAATCTCGACACCGGCCTCCTGAGCCGCAGCCTTCTGCTTATCGCCAAGATCAGTACCAATCACCTGAAAGCCAGCACGTAATAGCGACAGGGCCATACCGTGCCCCATGCTACCCAGGCCAACAATTCCGATAGTTTCTTGCATCACTTTGAACCTCTGTTGTTGTTATGTGACGAATCTTGACGCCCATTCTGCTCGCTCATTTCGTTAAGAAGAATGTCTTTAAAATTCATTTTTCGTTCTAAAAAAAGCAACACAGAAAGCGACCAATGCCTCTTCGTGCTGAGTAGGATCAGTGAGAACAAAATAAGGGGATAGAAATGAAAAGTGTTGCCTAAAAGGCAACATTAAAAACCACTTTAGCAACAGGCAACTGTGTATTGTCGAATCCAGATCCGGTTTGAGCAAAGCCAGATCACTCCCGCTTCACAGCTGTTAGCAAGACGGATAATCACGCCGTTATTTGTCGGCCTGATACCTGTAGCGCCAACAGCCGTTACAAAAATAATAAGTTCGGAGAAAACACATGTTAAACCGTCTGTTTAATAAGAAATGCCTGGCTGCTTTAGTCGGTGGTGTCACCCTGTCCACCAGTTTGGCCTTCAGTCCGCAGGCGCTGGCCAAAGAAGAAGTGATTCTGGCGCACGCCATGCCGCAGGAACATATTTTCCACCCGATTGCAGAACAATTTCTGACATCACTGGAGAAAACCGCCCCTAATGCCTTTGAGGTGAAATACTACCCCGGCGGTGATCTGGGTGACTGGACCTCTCAGTTTGAGCAAACCATCGCCGGTGAAATCGGCATGACCATGACCTTTGCCGCGACTGACTTTGATCCCCGTCTGAATATCGCCAATATGGGTATGATCGCCAGTAGCTGGAACGATGCGAAAAGAATCTATGGTCCTAATGGCTCCATGATTCCTATCTATGATGAGATCTACGCCGGTCTGAACATGAAACTGCTGTCAGTTCTGCCGGTAGATTTTGGCGGTATCGCCATTCGTAAGGGTGTGGGTAAAGTACCGGTGAACTTCCCGAAGGATGGTGAAGGTATCAAGGTGCGTGTACCACCGATGCAGATCGCCATCAAACGTTTTGAAACCCTGGGTTTTAACCCCGTGCCTATGCCATTCTCTGAGCTGTACACCGCACTGCAGTTAGGTGCCGTGGATGGTCGTACTTTTGGGCCACCAGCAGAGATCTGGCAGATGCGTGATGTGCTGGAAACCTATGTCTTCAGCCGTGACTACTTCGAACAGGGCGCTTTCCTGGTCAATCTGGACTGGTGGAATGACCTGGACAAGAAACAGCAGCAAGCGGTGCAAAAAGCAGCAGATCAGGCGTCCAAATGGGCCTGGCAAGAAGCGCAGAATATCAGCGATAAGTTGATCAAGGATATTAAGGCCTACGGTATCAACGTAGTTGAGTTGAACGCTCAGCAGCAACAGGCACTAACCAAAACAATTCAGGAAAAAGAGTGGACCTGGATGGAAGATACGGTCGGCAAACAGCTGATCCGGAAGATTCGCCTGGCTTCTACCAGTAAATAATCCTTTCTGATAAAGGCCGTTCGGGACCCTGCCCACCTGCAACGGCCTTTTTTAGGCGCTTACCATGAAAAATCTATTCCTGACTCTCGACTACTATATGGCGAAGCTGTGCCGCTTCGGCATGATCTTCCTGACCCTGTTACTGACAGGCATGATGGCGACAGCCGTTTTCCTACGCTACGTACTGGATCAGTCCTTACCCGCCATTGAAGAAAGCAGTATTTTAATCGGCGTTTGGCTGTACTTTGTTGCCATCGTATCCGTCACCCGCGAACGCAGTCATCTAACCGGCGGCATTGTCGATCTGTTCAATCTATCCCCCAGAACCCGACGTAATATCAAAAGTTTTAACGATCTGGTTGGTTTATGTGTAGTGGCTATTTTTGCCTACTACGCCTTCAAATATCTGGCGTTCACCATGAAGATCAACCGAGTCAGCACCAACCTGTCCTGGCCTACGGCTCTTTGGGTCTCTTCTGCTGTGTTTGGTTTCTGCCTGATGGCCATTTACAAAATCAGAGACCTGTTCCTCCACGATGATACCTATACGCCATACGACAATAAGTCCCCTCATGCCAGCAGCGCGACACTAAAGGAGACTTCCTGATGCTGACTCTCTCAATCTGTATGCTGCTGATTGTAGCCCTGCTACTGATCGGTATGCCCGTGGCCTATGTTTTTGGTGTCGGTGCTCTGGGTTTTGTCCTGCTCTCCGGTAAAAGCATGAGTTACCTGGTGCCCCATGCCTTCTGGCAGCTGGGTAGTTTTGCCCTATTATCCCTACCGCTATTTATTATTGCCGGAGCCCTGATGGGGGCCAGTGGTATTTCCGATCGCCTGGTGCGTTTTGTGAATGCCTTTGTCGGCCCTATTCGTGGTGGTTTGGGTGCCGTTGCCATTGTCACCTGTGCATTGTTTGGTGCCATTGCCGGTTCGGGAGCCTCGGCCATCGCTGCCATCGGCTCCATTATGATTCCTAAAATGGTGCAGCAGGGTTATCCCAGGGGTTATGCTACTGCATTGGTAGGCTGTTCATCGGTGCTGGCACTGCTGATACCACCCAGTGTACCCATGATCGTCTTTGCCCTGTCCGGTGGTTTGTCCGTAGCTGCGGCCTTTCTCTCCACGATTGTGCCGGGCATTATCATTGCGCTGATCTACTGCCTGATCAATTTTATCTATCTGCGTAAAGTGGATACGGTACAGGTTGAAGAGAAAGTCAGTTTCCCAGAGCGTAGTAAGCTGATTGGCAAAGCCACTAAAGATGCCAGTTGGGCGCTGTTAATGCCGGCCATTATGCTAGGCGGTATCTATGGCGGTATCTTCACACCGACCGAGGCCGCAGCGGTGGCACTGGTCTATACCCTCCCGGTAGGCCTGTTTATCTATAAAGGCCTTAATCTGAAAACAGCGGGTAATGCCATTGTCAGCGGTGCCATCAGTACCGGTTCAATTATCGCCATGGTGTTTTTCCTGTTTGTGATGAGCCGCGGCATGATCATGGAGCAGGTCCCACAACAACTGTCTGACTTCCTGTTAGCCCTGTCCGATAACAAAATCATCATTCTGCTACTAATCAACGTCATTTTGATTCTGATCGGCATGCTGGTGGATGATGTCTCCGGCAGTATTCTCGCTTCGATTATTCTGATGCCGGTGGCTATCAACCTGGGTGTGCACCCGATTCACTTTGCAGCCATTGTGGGCACTAACCTGGGTCTGGGTAATATCACCCCACCCTGTGCGCCCTTACTCTATATGGCTGGTTCCGTGGGTAAATCCCAGATCAATGAATATCTGAAACCTACACTGCGCTTTATTCTGCTCGGCCACCTGCCTGTGGTATTGGCCGTGACCTTTATCCCGGATCTGGCACTGTTCTTACCTCGCCTGGTGATGGGTATCGAGTAATCAACAAATCAATAACAGCCTCTATCTCAACAAATAGAGGCAACACAACACATAGCAATAAACAGCTCCCAAGAACTGATCACAAGCATTGTTGCTATTCGGCTCAAAGAAAAAACAAGAAATTACTGAAGTAGTCACTATGAGTGAAACAAAGCAATACCCCGTCACTGCACAATGGGCCAACTCGGCCCATATCAACCATGACACCTACCAGCAGATGTACCAGCACTCGATTGATAACCCCGAGTCATTCTGGTCAGAGCAAGGTCGTCGTCTTGACTGGTTTACCCCTTACAATCAGGTAAAAAATACACACTTCGCAGCGGACAAGGTGGATATCCGCTGGTACGAAGATGGTACCCTGAATGCGGCCTATAACTGCCTGGATCGCCATCTCAGTACTCGCGGTGATCAAACCGCCATTATCTGGGAAGGTGATAACCCGGATGAATCCGAACATATCAGCTACCGAGATCTGCACCAGCGTGTTTGTCGCTTTGCCAACGCCTTAAAAGCCCAAGGGGTGAATCTGGGCGATGTAGTGACCCTTTATATGCCAATGATCCCAGAAGCGGCAATCGCCATGTTGGCCTGTGCCCGTATCGGTGCAGTGCACTCCGTCGTGTTTGGTGGCTTCTCACCCGATGCACTGGCAGCCCGTATTACCGGAGCCCAATCTCGCTTTGTAATCACCGCCAATTACTCTCTGCGCGGTGGTAAGGCAATTCCACTGAAAACCAATGTTGATCATGCTCTGGAAGATTCTGCCGCTGCGGATCTGGTGCAAAGTGTGATTGTGGTAAAACGTGTTGAACAAGAGACCGAGTGGCACGAACAACGGGATCACTGGTACGAAGATCTGGTTACCAATGCCAGTGATGAGTGCCCGGCTGAAGCGATGCCTGCTGAAGCCCTGCTATTTATTCTTTATACCTCAGGTTCAACCGGTTCACCCAAAGGACTGAAGCACACTACGGGCGGTTATCTGGTCTATGCCGCCATGACCCATGAGTATGTTTTTGACTATAAGCCAGGAGATATCTACTGGTGCACTGCGGATGTGGGTTGGGTGACCGGGCACAGCTATATCGTTTATGGCCCTCTGGCCAATGGCGCCACAACTCTGATGTTTGAAGGCGTGCCCAGCTACCCGGATCACAGCCGTTTCGCTCAGGTAATTGAAAAACATCGGGTGAATCAGTTCTACACCGCTCCCACCGCGATCCGAGCCCTGATGCAGAAGGGCGATGACGTACTGGGTGCAGCCGATCTTTCCAGTCTGAAGCTGCTCGGTTCCGTGGGTGAGCCCATCAACCCTGAAGCGTGGGAGTGGTACTACCGCACCTTTGGTGATAGCCAATGCCCTATCGTCGATACCTGGTGGCAAACCGAAACCGGCGGCATCATGATCGTACCTCTACCCGGTGCAACCGATGCTAAACCAGGTTCTGCTACACGACCCTTCTTTGGTGTACAACCAGCGCTACTGGATAACGAAGGTAATGAGTTAGAAGGTATCGCAGAAGGTAATCTGGTGATTAAGGATTCCTGGCCAGGACAGAGTCGTTCCATCTGGGGTGATCATGAGCGTTTTGTGAATACCTATTTCACCAGTTTCCCCGGCTACTACACCACAGGTGATGGAGCCCGCCGTGATAAAAACGGTTATTACTGGATCACAGGCCGTGTGGACGATGTGCTTAACGTCTCCGGTCATCGCATGGGTACCGCTGAAATTGAATCTTCATTGGTAGCCCATCCTGCGGTGGCAGAAGCGGCGGTTGTGGGTTATCCCCACGATATTAAAGGCCAGGGGATCTATGTCTATGTGACCTTGCAGGCCGATCAGTCACCTTCCGATGAGTTGATGCTGGAACTGCGTAATTGGGTACGCAGTGATATTGGCCCTATCGCGTCACCGGATCTGATTCAGTTCACTCCCGGTATGCCCAAAACCCGTTCAGGCAAAATTATGCGCCGCATTCTGCGCAAAATTGCAGAAGATGATTTTGGTGCCTTAGGAGATACCTCAACCTTGGCGGACCCTAGCGTGGTGGATGATCTGATTGATAAGCGTATGAATCGACATAGCTGATTCTACGATGCTTAGACGCTGATAGTTTCCTATCAGCGATCTGAACCACAGTTCTTTTCTCCCACCCTCTATCCTATCGCAGGTCCCTTTGAGGGCCTGCAATCATTGAGGTCCGAGATTATTAGAGGCCTGCGGTATCGGTAAAGAAGGGCCGCTGTACACGAATACTCCTTGTAAAAGCTAGAAGCAGGGCTTGTCTATGTTTGGTTTTCAACTGGGTTTTAAAAATAAGCTAAGGATAGTAGTCGCTTTATCATTGCTGGGTTTTACCCTGCTTTACCTCATCTCATTCGATACTCTGGAGCAACTGGAACAAAGCTCTCAACGGGTTGATCGCTACACCGAAAATGTCCATTTTCTCAATGCGATGCAGTTCGATATTCTGCAGACCAGTATCTCCCATAATACGCAAAGCTTTGATGCGCTACAGCAACGCTATACAACCCCTCTGGAACAGCTGAGTGAAGAAGTTAATCCTGAGCAAAAGGAGAGCATTGCCCTGATTAAACACAATATTGGCTTATGGGTTGAAAGCCATCAAACCATCCTGATGACTCTAGAACAGATCGGCCAGAGCCGAGAACAGGGCCTAAGAGCGAAACTATTCCAGCTTATGTCAGAACTGGAAACCAAGCTGTTTTCTAATATGAAACCTGAGTACAGGCAACTGAAACAGGACGTGGATGCTTTTCTCGATCAAAGAGGCGCGGAACAACAACAAAAAGTTCAGGACTCTTATCAGGCGCTGAAACAGAAAATGGACAAGTTTGGCTTTTATAAGATCTACCGGGACAAGATGGAACATGTTCAGAGATCACTAACAAGGCTGACTCAAGGCTTTTCATTAGTCAGCCTTACCACAACAGAAGCGAATCAATACTATCAAGCTTTGGTGTCAACAACCGATCAGTTGAATAAAGCGTTGATGCTCCAACTGACAACAGCCAGAGAAGCATCCTCAAGCGCCAGCCAACAAGCCAAACTGATGATACCCGGTGTCTGTATTGCCGTGGCTATCGTCGTAATGGGCATGCTCATTACAGTCAGCCGCAGTGTGGTGTCGTCATTAACCCGTATGTCGACGGTACTGCACCGATTGGCTGAAGGTGATTTAACTCAGGAATTAAAAATATCGCCCTCTAATGGCGAGGAGATCAACCAGGTCAATAGCACCGTCAATGAGATGACCCAGACTCTCAATCAGGTCATTAATGGCGTTGTGCAAACCAGTCAGACCTTGCAAGACGGTGCGATGGAACTCAACCACAACTTATCAGAGATGGTCGCTAACAACTCAGCGACGGATCAACAAGCTGCCTCTGTCGCCGTCGCTACGGAACAGATCAGTACTGTGGTAAAAGAGATGAAAGAGGCCTCAGCCTCTGCTCATCAACAGGCTCAACAAGCCCAGTACTCAGCTGATCAAGGTGGAGAAGTGATCACTACCGCCATTGATGGCCTGGCACAACTGGCCAGTGTGTTTGAAGCTTTAAATCAGCAGGTAGACGAGCTGAAAAACGCCTCTAATCGAGTGGATGGCGTGACAGATATGATCAACGATCTGGCAGAGCAAACCAACTTGTTAGCACTGAATGCGGCGATCGAAGCTGCTCGGGCCGGTGATGCCGGACGCGGCTTTTCTGTCGTCGCCGACGAAGTCAGAACACTGGCTGGCAAAACGGTACAGGCAACCCAGAATATCACTGACATTATCGATGCCATGCAAACGGGTATCCAATCCCTGATAGCCACAATGCAACAGGGCGATAAATATGTTGCTCAGGGGCGCGCATCAGGGGATAAGGCCGTACTGGCTCTGGAAAATATCAAGACGTTGGTAGTTGGTGTTACCGAACAAAATCAGGAGTTAGCAGCAAATATTGCCGATGTCGCTACCACATCAGAAAGCATCTCTACTAGCATGGATCAGGTCGTGATACGGGTAGCCCAGAATACCCAGAAAAGTCTTTTAATTCAGGAGTATGCGAATCAGGCTAGTACTCAAACAGAGGCACTTATCAATATGACCGAGCGTTTTAACTGTCAGCGTTAATATCATGGATACGGCAAAGGCCCTGAAAACAACATTGCAGGGCTTTGCCTCTCTCCAATTTCACTCCAGTCACTCAGGGTCTTGAGCTTTATCCAATCATAAAGCGGTCAAAAAACGCACTCAGTTCATTATGAGCATTCAGTGGCAAAATAGTCGCGATATGCTGATCAGGTCGTACCACCACCATACAACCGCTGTCTCGATCAATACCCCGTTGCGCAAAAATATCTCGCTCTTCTGTGGCGTAGAAGACTTTCTCATAATCTCTCAGGCCGTATTTGCCTTTCGCAGGCCAGAGGTAATCCGGCATATCTTCAATAGCCAGATCCTGCTGCTGGAACACACCATAAACATCAATCATGGAATCAATATCCGCACCCTCTAGAGTGTATTTCTGTACTGGTGAAGACTTATCGTATGCCAGGAACTGGATCAATTGACTGGCCTCTGAAGTACTATCCATAGGGCACTTTTGATTACCAAAGACAAAGATACGCCAGCGACCATCGGCTTTATTCAGGTGGCCCAGATGCTGTGGTCGACCATCGGCAACACGTACCGCTTCGGCAGAGTGGAAGCGCTGACCGATGTGAAAGCCTTTCGCCAGCTGCTGATGTTCTTGCCCGATGCAAAGATAAGAGGGGTCATACTGAATGGAAGTACCGGCAATAAAACCATTCTGACGAGCGATAAACTTCTCGATATCAGCCGTATCCGTTTTAACCTGACTGACTTCTTTTTTAGCACTTGGTTTTGTCGCCACCAGGGCCGACATCTCACGATCCGCATTAATCAACATATAAGCCACTTTGCGGCGCTCAGTAGTATAGGTCTGTAGTAGCTCCGGCTTGGCTTTACCCTGCAGCACTGCCGCCAGTTTCCAACCCAGATTAAAGGTATCCGGCAGCGAGGTATTTAGGCCCCAGCCCCCTTTCGGGCTGTGGGTATGGCAGGCATCACCGGCGACAAAAGCACGGGGAATCAGTTCATCTGCTTTATCCACAGGGCGGTCATCAAAGCGCTCAGCCACACGCTGCCCCACCTCATAGATAGACCACCAGGCCACTTCCTTCACATCTACCTGATACGGATTCATGATCAGCTTGGCCTTGGCGATAATATCATCCACCGTCAGATCTAGATTGGCAGCACGCTGATCCTGGCCTAACAGATCCAGCTCAACATAGAGCCGCACCAGATAACCGCCCTCGCGCGGCACCAACATTACCGCACCGTTTTCTTTCGATTGGATAAAGCTTTTCACGCGGATATCCGGGAAGTCGGTTGTTAACAGAACATCCATCACTCCCCAGGCTTTATTGGCAGAATCACCTTCCAGTTCAATCGACAGGTTCTTACGTACGGCACTGCGTGCACCATCACAACCCACCACATAACGAGCTCGTACCGTCTCGACTTTTGCAGACTGTGCCGCATCGTTACGTTCAAAGGTTGCGGTGATTGGATGGGCTTCCAGATCTTGAGTCAGGCTGGCATCAACATCCAGCTCCAGCAGGCGGCGGTTATAATGGGGCACCAGATGCGTAACAGAACGCTCCATACCTTCCAGCAGTAGATCATGCAGACGAGCCTGATTCACCACGCCATGGGTAAATTCAGACAGGCCCAGGCGAGCGTCCGCTACCTTGTGGGTACGTTTGATGTTCTCAGGCTGCTCAGCGTCCGGTTCCCAGAAGGCGTTCTGATGCAGCTGATAGGTTTCCTTAACCAGTTCACTGCTGTTGAAAGCTTCCATAATCTCCATGGTACGACAGGAAATACCATCCGCCTGACCAAACAGCAACGGGCCAGATTTCTGCTCCACAATACAGGAGGTAATATCGGAAAACTCAGACAACTGACGTGCCAGTGCCAGCCCCGCCGGACCACAACCGACAATCAATACATCCACCTCTTTTGGCATATCGGTTAGCGGTGGAGGTGTCGCGGGTTCGCGTACGGAATCTGGAACTTGGTAATTGCCTGGCTTAAAACCATTAAGATGATACTGCATGATGAAACCCTCTTAGCTCAGCTACTTATCTTTTATTGCTATTTAGTTTTTATATATTTGCCGCTGACCGGCTGTATAAAATCTAAGGGAAAAAGAAAGCCCATTTGTCATCAAAAAATGAGGACAAATGGGCTTAGGAATCAATCATCAAGCTATTAGGATTTATAGCCGATAGCATCTGGGGCGTGAACGGTGCTCGCTTAGCTGTACCAGTTCAAGCCCACTCAGCTATTACTCTTTTAACGTTTCCTGTATCGCCTGTTTCAACTGTTCAACATTGCCTAGAGCAGCTTCAAAATCGTAGCTATCAATTGCTCTGCAAAGAGCATCAATGGCTTGTTTTTGCTCTGTCAGACTGTGTAGCAGATCAAGATTTTCCTCCAAGGTATCGGACACCCCTGTATCGTATTCATCCAGCTGTTGCTGCAACTGATCAAGTACTCCGACAAGAAGAGCCGTATCAGCAATAGCTTGATCGTAACTGGCTGATTGATCAGAAGAAACATGATTACTTTCAGATAAGACGCCAGCAGATATTTCCTGAGCAAATCCTTGATCTCCCCCCTGAGTAAACTGCTGATCTATCTCACTTTGTAACTGCTTAAGTTGATGTAAAGCCGCTTCAAAGTCGTAACTTTCGACCGTTTTTTCCAGCTGTATCACATCGGACTCATGGCCAACCTGCTTCAACAAGTCTCTGTTCTTCTCCAGAGTATCAACCACTTCGGTATCAAACTCTGCCAGCTGCTCCATCAGGGTGGCTAATACCTTCTGGACCTGCTGCACCTGGGCATGATCTACTGCATTGGTTTTTTCTGCCTTATTGGCATCTTTCGCTGCCAGCCATTGCTGCAGGCCCTGCATCATTTCAGTGAAGTATTCGCACACCTGTTGCCAGTGAGCATCAATCTGTTGCTGTACCTTGGCGTCCTTTTCCAATTGAGTGGCCGCAAGATATAAATCCTGTGCGCCAATACTGCCGGAGACACCTTTCAGGGTATGAGCAAGGCGTTCCGCTCCCTGCCAATCACCTTGCTCCAAGGCCTGTTGATACTGGTTAATAAATTCCGCCTGATTATGAGCCGTCTTATTTAATAGTTTGATATACAAAGATAAGTTCTGTTGGGTTTGCTTAAGGCCTTTCTCGCTATTAATGCCCGGCAGTGCGGCAATACTGGCCCGTAGAGCGCTATCCTCTTGTCCCTCTATCCCCCTGCTTGTGCTGTCAGAAGATAGTGATATTGCAGTGCCCCCTGAATCAGGATTTGCTGGAGTGATCCACTTGGCCATCACCTGAAACATCACATTCACATTAATAGGCTTAGCAATATGATCATTCATGCCCGCATCCAACACCTTATCCTTATCACCGGACATGGCATTGGCGGTCATGGCCAGAATGGGTAGCTCTGTAAGCTTTAGCTGTTCGCGGATATAACGGGTTGCGGTGTAGCCATCCATGACCGGCATCTGACAATCCATCAGCACACCATCAAAGTTTGTCTGCTGTGCATCAAGATTGGCTTGCTGTAAACGTTCAATCGCCACCTGCCCATTTTCTGCCATGGTGACCTTAACCCCATTACTGGTAAGCAGATCGGCTGCCAGCTCTTGATTGACCTCGTTATCTTCTACCAGCAGGATATTGGCCCCCTGCAGATGGCTAATCGCTTGCGCCGCTTCATCGTGACGATGGTTATCCCGTTTAGATACCGGAGAGGTTTTCCCCATCACCTGCATAATGGTATCCAGCATACTGGAGGCCGTTACCGGTTTGGTAAGGAAGGCGTTGATATTGACGTCCTTGGCAGCCCTGGCCGCCTCCTCTTTACCGTAGGCAGTGACCATAATCACCGTGGGAATCTCATCTGCCGTAGCGTTACTTTGGATATTGCTATGGATATGACGAATGGTTTCCACTCCATCCATCTTGGGCATCTTCCAATCGGTAATAATCAGCTGATAAGGGTCGTTCTCACTCACCTGCTCCAGCTGCTGCAGCGCCGCTTCACCATCAGAAACACGGTCCACTCTCAGACCAAAACCGGTTAGCATGGCACTCAGAATTTCAGAAGCCGCCAGATTGTCATCAATCACTAATGCGCGGAAGCTTTCCAGCTCCTCGGTGATTAAGGGCCGTTGTGCTGTAGCATTCACTTGCTTGCCAAAACGAGCGGTAAAGTGGAAGGTACTGCCGGCTTCCGTTTGGCTTTCTACCCATATTTCACCACCCATCATCTCAGACAGTTTCTTCGAGATCGCCAGCCCTAAGCCCGGCCACCGTATTTTCGGGTGGTGGAACTATCCGCCTGACTAAAGGAGCTAAACAGCCGGGATTGTTGCTCAGCACTCATATCTATACCGGAGTCCTGCACCGAGAAGTGCAGTAAGGTGTCATCCGCTTGTTCTTCCAATATCTCAACACGGATCACCACTTCACCACTGTCGGTAAACTTAACCGCGTTATTGCCCAGATTAATCAGGATCTGGCCCAAACGTAGAGGATCACCGATCAGTGCTACCGGCACATTACTGGGTATATCAAACATCAACTCCAGG
This sequence comes from uncultured Oleiphilus sp., assembly GCA_964342385.1. Classification (GTDB taxonomy): domain Bacteria; phylum Pseudomonadota; class Gammaproteobacteria; order Pseudomonadales; family Halomonadaceae; genus Oceanospirillum. The sequence continues at coordinate 36,944 of CAYFGP010000047.1, forward strand.
CCTTTCTCTTCGGCCTTGAGCCCTACCAGATTGGCCAGATTGTCAAAGACATCTTCCAAACGGAAGTCGGTGTGTTCGATATCCAGCTTACCGGCTTCGATCTTAGAGAAATCGAGAATATCATTGATAATGCCGAGCAGGCTTTCCGCCGAACGATGCACCTTCTCGACATAGTTACGCTGCTTGCGATTCAGATCGGTCTGTAACGCCAGATGGCTCATGCCGATAATGACATTCATCGGTGTGCGGATCTCATGTGACATATTGGCCAGGAAGTCAGACTTGGCCTGAGTAGCCTCTTCCGCCTGCTCCTTCGCACCCACTAAGTCTCTCTCCAGTTTCTTCTGAGTCGTGACATCATGGGCAATGCCCTGCACGCCAATAATCTCGTCGTCCCGATAAACAGCAAACTCTGACACCTCAATAAATCGGGACTCACCATTCGATGCAATCATCTCAATCAGGTAAGGCGGTACCGTTTCCCCTTGCAGGGTACGTGCTGTATTTTGATCCAGGTTTTGATTAGTTTCTGAGTCCGCGACATATTGACTGTAATGGGCAAGCAACTCCTCTACGGGATAACCCAGCATGGAGGTAATCGAAGGACTGAGATAGTTAAAAACACCTTCCCGATCATGAACATAGAAGAAATAGTTATCACCCAGGTTTTCCACCAGATCCCGGAAGCGGGATTCACTACGCTGTAACTCCAGAGCATTAACTTTCTGTTCCGTAATATCTTGAGAGATACCCAACAGCAGATAGGGTTCACCCTTTGAATCAGGGATGGCGACTTTTACGGTATGCAGATAACGCACACCATTGGGTGTGGTAATGGATTCTTCAGAGATCTCCTTAACACCACCCAATTCGGTGACCTCAATATCTTTCTCCCGGAAAAAATCAGCCTCTTCCCGTTTAAACAGATCATAATCATTGCACCCTATGATCTGCTCCTGCTTCAGACCAAAGGTTTCCTCACTCATGCTATTCCAGTGCACAAAGCGGTAATCATCGTTGATATCTTTAACAAAAACGGCAATAGGAATATTCGTTAACAGCGCCTCGATATAGGTCACTTTTTGTCTGAGTTCACCCTCCAGCTCTGCCTTTTCGGACAGCATCGATTCTGCTTGTGCAATGGAATCCCGTAACGCCTGTTCCATCTGCTTACGTTCGCTGATATCCCGTACTAGGCCGGTGAAAAAGCGCTGACCATCGATGTAATATTCACTCACCGCCAAGCTCATATCAAAAGTTTCACCATTACGACGCAAGCCTGTCACTTCACGTTCTTTGCCAATCACCTTTGGCTGCCCACCAGACCGGTAATTGCTCAGGTATTGATCATGTTCACCGTGATAAGGCTCAGGCATTAACTTATTAATGTTCTGCCCCAGCATTTCACCTTCGCTGTAACCAAAGATACGAGAAGCCGCCGGACTAAAATTTTGTACCTTACCCAGTTCATCGATCACGATAATGCCATCGGCGGCATTCTCGATAATACTGCGTAGCTTTGAGGTACGTTCTGCGACACTGAGTTCAAGCTCCTCATTAGAACGACGCATAAAGCTGGTGGCACGCTGGCCGATGGTGACCGTCATCATGCTGGATGCGACCGCTAGCAGCAGGGCAATCACAGCGGTTGCAATCAGATAAAACCTCATCTGCTCATAGGACGCCAGTGCTTCAGCCTGATCAATTTCCGTAGTAAGGCCAACACCTAAATGATCATTCCATAACCATACGCCCAATACAGGCACACCGCGATAATCCCGGTATCCCTCCATATTATCTTCGATGGCAGACAATCCCATATCACTGATATCACCGGGCTGACTGGCCAACTCTATAATGCGCTGAGCCATCAGGGTAAAGGGCTGATGTTCAAACAGCAGATCAGACTGGTAGCCCCCAGCCAGATTTCCTCCAGGGTCCTTTAAAGCTAACAAAGCGCCTTTTTTACCCAGGGACTCCAACAGGCTTTTATCAAGCAAGGCACTTTTAAAGCGACTTTCCGTGATCATACGACCATCGGCATTGACCAGATAACTCTCACCGGAACGGCCAATACTGCCCTGCTGTAAGATTTGGGAAAGACGTGCCTCAGGGGCTAAGCGCTGAGTTAATACTGCGATTACTTGTCCACTTCTATCTTTAACCGGTGCAGCAAAGAAAGTACTAAACGACCTGAGATAAGAGTCCTCAGTGGTCGACGTATCCGCTACATCAGAGGGGATTGGAGGAATAAACAGGGTTTCACCGGCAAATACCCGGTCCAGTATCCCAGAAGAGTGGATATCAATCAGGTTCCGGGTACCCAGATTAGTATCCCTTCTGGAGGCGATACTAATGCGCTCAGGGTTAATCAGGAAAAAACCTTCACGACCAAAGTTATTGGCATTTTGATGGAAAAAAGCGCGAATTCTTTGCTGTTCAGCTGAAGCCTGTAGACTCTGAGGGTCGTCTTTTACTGCTAACATCTGCTGAGTCAATGTCACCAGTTCTGGATGTTGTCCCAGACTGGATAGATAGCTGCGCCTTTCATCCACCCAGGCCTCTAGACTGTCAGAGGTACGCTTCAGCACAAAGGTCAGATCATCTCGTGTATCGTCCAGGGTATTGATCCGGTTCTGCTCCAGGGTGTACCACACCAGCAGAGAAACAATAAAAACAATCACACTGGTTAAAGTGATAATGGAGTAGGTAAAGGCGCTGGATGCCACATACTTGGCCATCCGTTCATTAGAGATCCGTCGTGGTAGCAATACCGCAACAATCAGCAACACAACAAATATCAGCGCAGCAATCATCGCCAGTGAAAACAGGTCGACACCGTCACCCGATTGAACATCTGATTGAGAACGCTCTAAACCTGAATTAGCCACCTGAGAGCTAGTTGTTGCTATCGAGCTGTCAGCCGACTCGGATACGACATTAAGTGAGTTATTGGATAGCCATTTCTGTTTTAGAGCATTCCATTCTTCTGGCCGTATATTACTCAGCGCTTTATTTAATAAAGCGACCAACTCAGGCCAATCCTTTCTCACACCAAAAGTTTGTGAAGAGGAGTTCTGCTGCCAGATAAATTTGGCCTCGACATTACTGATCTGATTGACCTTTAACAGATGATTGGCAATATCTTCCGGACCCACATATATATCAGCGTCCCCTGCGCTAACCGCCGCCAGAGCTTGCGTCATATTCTTGACCAGATAGAGCTCACTCTCTGGAAACGCATCTAATAGTCTCGAATTACGGGAATAGCCCTCAACGGCTGCAATTTTGGCCTTATAAATTTCATCCGCAGCTTGATAGCGATGGTCATAGGTCTTAGCAAAGACACTGCGGGATAAGTAGATATATTCACTGGAAAAATCGAACCACTCACGCCGTTCAGGCACGGGATTCATAGTGGCCACAACATCGACTTCTCGCTGCTTCGCGGCATTAAATAGATTTTTCCAATTACCATCAGGGTAGACCTGAAAGCGAATGCCTAAACGCTGTTCAATCAGTGCAACTATATCCAGCACATAGCCCTGAAAAGCCCCATCAGACAGTTGTTCACTGTAGGGAGGGAAATCACCGTCATAGGCCAAAATAATCTTAGGTTCTGTTGACGTTTCATCGCAGCCACAACATTGTGGCTGCTAACGAGAG
>CAYFGP010000048.1:0-40363 GCA_964342385.1 uncultured Oleiphilus sp.
GCGAATAGAGGATAACTCTTTTTGGCTATTTGATCATCCGGGACCTGACACTTAATCTCTTTATTCCGCGGGTGCCTAGCTAAAGTAATTTCTACCGCCTCAAGCGTCTATTACAAACACTTACTTTATAATTACAAATTAATCACAAAAACAATTCTTATAAAGAACATGATTTTCATAGGGTTTATTACGCGGCAGCTTACATTTTAAACAGATTAACTGTTTAAAAAATATTCAATTCAAGAGTAATTTGTCGTTTTTCTAATAAAATATTACAGAGTATTACACTTGCACCCTACCACCATTACACAGGCTTATTTTTTTCTAATATCAAGATGTAAAAATACACCTTTAAAAAATACATAAATATCCGATAAACTATTTAAGAAATAATAAGTCTAAAGAGAGTATGTCTAAAGAATTTACCTTCTTAATGCATTAGAGAGTCAGACTTAATTTATTCAATTCACTGTGGAGCCTTAACAGCATATACGCGGCGAAACAAAAGTACTTCGACACGTTGAACCTAAGTACCAGAATGTATAGCCGCCAAGCTCTTGGGAATTTTGTTTGGCTGCTGATTAGAGTTTGAAAACGAGACCCTGGTCTCACCAACTTGGATTCGGTTCTGTTAAAATCTTAGAGATATCAGAGCAGTGCTCAAGCATCAGTTTATGGACAGGAAACAATCAGGAATTTTAGCTATGGAGAGATCAATCATTAATACTCATGAATTCAGCGCATTAAATGATCGCAATTTAGAGCATTTATTGAATATAGCCAAAGAGGAAGGGCAAACTGAGGGTAAAGCAGAATTAATCATTCAGCTTCTTTTGTCTAAATACGGCGCTATCCCTGAATGGGCGATGGATATGCTTGTTTTAGCCGATGCAGGTCAACTGGAAGTCTGGGCAAACAATATCTTATATACCGATAATATTCAGCATGTGTTTATTGATCACCAGATTGACAAGCACGACCTGTTTTTCAAAAAACAATAACCTTTGATAGAATAAGGAATATAGATAAAGCTACAATATCGAGAGAAGAGGTATAATTAATGCTCATATAGAGCATCAAGATCATATCTCACTATAAGGTCTTATCTCTTAATACATAGGTTTAAATAGAATAGGCCACTCGAACCGCAAGTGACCTAATATTCAAAACGTTTTTTGTTTTGCTATGCCCCCACAAAACCTATTTACAGATAATCAGGAACATCCAGAGTTAAACCGCTCATGTCACCTGTAACGGCGGCCTCATAGGCGATCGCTGTATCCTCTGCTGAAATACCTGGCGTTGGGTCCATACCCATCATCACCATGGTTTCTTTAACAAAAGCAGGTGCAACAACATTGATGCGTAACTGCTCCAGTTCGAGTGATGCTGCTTTAGCAAAACTTTCTAATGCGCCGTTTACCATGCTGATTGAGGCACTGCCTGGCATAGGATGTCGAGATAAAATGCCTGACGTTAGCGTCACTGAACCGCCCCGACGAATATAATCCTGACCGACCCGGAATAGATTAATCTGCCCCATCAGTTTGTTATTCAGTGCTAACTGATAGCTATCATCGCTGTGTTCAGCCAGAGCAGCAAAAGCTGCATTACCAGCTGTTGAGACTACAGCATCCAGCTCACCGACCTGCTTAAACATCGCTTTAATTGAAGTAATGTCTTCTAAATTGACCGTCACATCACCTGAGTTAAATCCGGCCCGAACCACTTCATGCTGCTCTGCCAAACGATCTGCTACAGCTTTGCCAATTGTACCCGTTGCACCAACCACTAAAATTTTCATCGTATTCACCTATTTGTGTGAGAACTGTATTGAAGTTGGTGTTACTTTATCTTTATGTCTAAACAAGAAAAATAATCTGATAATGAAATCACTGTTCTCTTTTTGAGAAAAATATAACTAAAATAGTAGAATCGATAAGCCAGTACTGACCTGAAAATGCACCTTAACCACGACCGGAAGTGACTGTGACAAAGAGAAATATTGATCTGTTAAAAGCGATGCGCACTTTTTTAACTGTCGTGGAACAGATGAGCTTTAGCGCTGCTTCCCGGGAGCTAAATCTGGTAACTTCAGCAGTAAGCCGTCAAGTATCTGATCTGGAACAGCACTTTGATTGCCAACTGCTTTATCGCACCACCCGTGCGATGCACCTTACCAATGAAGGTGAGTACTACCATGAGCAATTTAAAGCCATTGTGCAGCAGCTGGATCAATTGGAAAGCAGTGTCTCTGAAAGGCAGGAAAAGATTGCGGGCCATCTACGTATTACGGCACCTATGAATATCAGCCGATTGGGTATTCAACGTAAAATCAGTGCATTTCTCAAACAATACCCTGATGTCACCCTCTCCTGGATACTGGTTAATCGTTACGTTAACCTGATAGAAGAAGGTATCGATTTAGCTATACGTGTGGGTGAGCTGGAAGATTCCGGTTATATCGCTCGCCCTTACCAGCAATTGCAGGTGATGTATGTTGCCAATCCTGATTATCTTGCCCAAATGGATACCCCGCAACACCCCAGTGAGCTTACTCATCACAGCTGTATTATTGATACTTCCGTGCGTCAGCCAGGGCGTTGGCGCTATCAGGACAAACAACAAATTCATAGCATCAGTCTAAAAGCGGCGCTGGAGGTCAATCAGGGTGGCTTAGTTGCAGAGTTCGCCGCTGCAGGGCACGGTATTGCCCATCTTCCCGACTTTCTGGTGCAGGATTATCTTGAAAAGGGTGAGCTGGTGCCTATCTTACAGGCCTATCAGCTGCCGGATGTTCCTGTATCTTTGGTTTATCCAGCCAATAAAATGAAAAATCCGGCGTTAACTCAGCTTGTTGAGCATCTATTACTTGAATCCAGGGCTTGAAACCAAACATCCCTAAGTACTGAACGCTGTTATCAAAAAAAGCAGACGAACACCAAACCTCAGCAATAGCTAACAGCCATAAATCAGTAATCACTACAAAAAAGCCGCAGACGTAATGCTGCGGCTTTTAAACCCTAACGTTTAACTACTAACAACTAGCCCCTAACAACTAATCCCTAGGAATAACGCACTGATAAACTCAGCAAATTAGATCATCTTACGTACACTGTCTGTTGGCATATAAGGGACCTCAAGTTCAGACAGGGCCTTGTATTCAAACTGAGCGTTGATCGCTTTTTCCCACTGTTCGGCACGAGGCAGTAGCTGACGATCATCCGTTTGCATACGACCACGGGTCACAATAATGCCCATATCCGCACCCAGGTAACTATAATCACCTTCGCCGTAAACTCGCAAATAGAATGCATCGTGCTCGTCACCGACGTTGTTCCAGTCGATACTCTTGCGCATAAAATCGATATCGCCGTCATCACGCATACGCCAGATACCCGACTCAGGAGCTTTAGTGATCATGCGGATCTCATCGGTGGTGTGTTTCAGTACCAGCTGAGTCCAGCTACCGAAGTCAGACCAACGCTTCTGGATCTCGTTGATATCGATATCAAACTCGACATCCATAAATTCCAGTAGGTGGAACAGCATCAGTGGAATACCGCCATATTTCGACGTCACCAGATTGGTCAGTGGGCTGGCACCACTGATGCGCGGATTGATCTCACCCAGATACACTTCATCGGTGTCGGTATCCACCAGATAGTCAAAACAGAAGGTACCGCGATAGCCGGTTTCGTACAGCTTATCGCCCATGGCTTTCACCATCTCGATAATCTTATCGCGCTTTTCACCCTGCAGAATCTCAGGGAAGATATCGTTACCACACCAGCCGCCTTTATAAGGGGTCAGATTGTCGTAACCTGTGATATCCGTTTGTAGTGGGCCCACCATGGTGCCACAACGTGTCGCAACCGCTTCAACAGTACCAGGGAAGTGATTGATATACTTCATCACTTTCAGCTTCTCACCAACAATACTGTCAGCGTTCTTGGCCCAATCCTCGGAGTTATTGATAAAGAAAGTGGTTTTACCGGAATCACCGTATGGAGTCTGTACTACCAGGCGATCGCCCAGTTTTTTCTCATCGGCCAGTGCTCTGAGTTCTTCAAAGCTGGAAGCTTCGACATCCACCAAATTAGGTACGCTGGGTACACCGGCTTCATTGGCCAGCTGGGTGGTGACAATTTTGGAATCCAGACGATTTCTCAGGCTGGCTGGTGGCAGGGCGATCTCAACACCTAACTGTTCGGCAATCTCTTCGGTTTTCTCGTCAAACATTACCGTCAGGATCTTGCCCTTACCACCGTTTTGCTCAAACAGCTCAACGGATTCTTTATGGCTCAACAGGTAGTTGACCATATCTTCCATGGACTGGAATTCACGTTCGGTGTTCTGCTCTGGGTTGGTGACGCGGAAGTGGCCGCCGTCAAAGGAGTCAAAGTGAGTGATATATTTAAAGCCCTGAATCCATTGTCCCAGGCCCAGAATGTTATAGGCTGTTGGCGAGACAAAATAGATCGGTGTCGTATTTTTACGGAAGAAACGATAAATGTCTGACAAACTGCGAAGCGGTTCTTGCTTACTCATATTGACGTCCTCTAAGTTCTTGTACTTTGTGCGGGCTGATTGTTGTTTTTGTTTTACAGGCACCCATCGTAGGGGCTGAGATAAAACGGTTTTTATAAAGCGGCCCGGTGTTAAAAACAGGATCTGGTAGAGCGTTTTCATAACGGCTTACCGTCCATGTTCTAAATTGGTTTTATAGCGCTGTTTCAGCTGTTTTTTAAAAAGTGCCGTTTAAAGTCACACTTTTTAAAAGAGCGACTTTACGCGCAGGTTTAAGTTGTGATGGCTTTGAAACCCCCACTCAAACAGGCGGTTGAGGGCCATACTCAATGGTGATGGCTTGCTCCTCAAAGTGATCAAAGCTCAGGGTCAGACTGGTGTGGGGCCAGACATAACGGGCATAGCGATGTTCCGGGTTATACACAGCGGTATATAAGGTGCCGGAATCGTAGACATCGTGTTGTCGATACAGTGGCGGTTGCAGAAATGCGCCGACTGCGGACGACAAGGTGAGTTCAGTGGAACCCAACAGATGCTGTAAAGCATCCAGACGGGTTACGGTATCCTCTAGGAACAGCGGCTTTTCAGCGGTAGCCGGTCCCTGGTGATTGGTCGAAATGGTAGCCTGGGTCACGTTTGGCTCGCGGTCAGGGGCGATAAAGATAGTGGCGTGATTACCGGCTTTATCCAGTAGGGCAATGTTGTAATCCAGATGTACTGGCACGCGATTGAGTACCGCAATAGCTTCTTCAACCGTGCTGCACACCTCCAGGATATAGCGCATCACAATGGTGATACCAAAGCCCTTGCCTTCAGTCAGGCAGCCGCCGTAATTGATAGAAACACTCAGACCATGGTCATTGATGCCATCCAGCACACCCCAGACACAATCCGCTGTGGCGATGATTTCTTTGTCCAGCCATTGGCTCTTAATAATGGAGCCTTCGCATAGAAAGGCCGGAAAATCGTAGTTACGAATTAACGCTGTTTCTTCCCGCTTGTAGATCAATTGAGAACAAGCGGAATAAAAGGTTGGCGGGCAATAGAGGCTTAAAAATCGTGCCTGCAGATCATCGCAATCAAGCTGCTTAACCAGCTCTTGATACAGCGGGTACAGCTCGGGCATATATTGTTTTAATGCCGAGACACACTCCAGATAGCTTGGGCGAGCGGCTTCCCCTTCATCCAGATACCAGGCCCGGTAACTGGGCCAGTTCTTATAGAAGAGCTGACGGAATTTATCCGCGGGTTTAGGCTCGTTGATGATATCAAACTGGATACACTTCACTGGCGTTTATCCCTACCGTTACCGGATTAAGTTATCTGGACTGCGATTGTCTGGTTATGACTCTGCTATTGTGCCGCTTGCTCTGGGGTAGAGCTTTGCTCCTGAGAAGCCTGTTTCTGTTCTTGAACAGCTTGGGCTTGAGCACGTAGCTGAGCTTCTTTTATCGAGTCTTTAGGACTGTTATCCCAGCCAATCACCGTTTCAATTTGCTCGGCAATATCCAGAATGGCGGCATCGGAGCCTAATGGTCCGGCTAATTGAATCGACAGTGGCAGGCCTTCATCACCCAGTCCCATGGGCTGAGCCAGAGCAGGCATACCGGTCAGGTTGGCGTCATAGAGGAAAGTTACCCAGTCCAGCCAAGGATTAGTGATCTTGGTGGAGCCGACATATTTCGGGTAACGACGGTCATGGGAAAACGCTTCCATGCCCAACGTTGGTGTCAGGAAGAAAGAGGTGCCATTGCGCTCAAACATTGCCATATATGCGGCGTGAATCACTTCACGATGTTCTTCGGCCGCTTCGAATTCGTGATCCTTCATGCTGGCACCAAACTGCAGGGTTTCTATGGTGCTGGCTTCCAGTCCTTCCAGTGGGGTAGGTTTCTCTTTCTGGAAACTCCAACTGTCATAGTGCGCAGAGGTGGCCCAGGCGATAACGGAAGAGGGCAGATTAGGCTGATCATAGATAATTTCAGCGCCGGCTTCTTCCAACATACGCACCGTTTTACGGAAGGTCATACGCACATCATCATCAATGGGCGCAAAACCCAGATCTTCAGACACGATAATCTTCTGACCGGCCAATGTCATAGGGTGCTGCGCATGGGCAGCCAAAGAATCGATATACGCCTTATCATTATTGTTAGCAGCGACCACCGAGAACATCAGGCGAGCATCGGCAACACTGCGTGTCATAGGGCCGTAGGAAACAATAGTGCTCCAGGATGGAAAACAGGGCTCTCTTGGTACCGCTTTAAAAGAGGGTTTAAAGCCGACAATACCGCAGAAACCCGCTGGAATACGGATAGAACCACCGCCATCACCACCCAGCGATAAAGTACCTGCACCTGCCGCTACGGCTGCACCTGCGCCACCGGACGAACCGCCACAGGTACGATCAGCATTCCAGGGGTTGGTGGTGACACCGTTCAGTTCAGATTTGGTCGTGCCCGTCAGACAAAATTCCGGGCATGTGGTCTTGGCAAAAATCACTGCACCCGCTTCTTCCAGACGACGTACTGCAGCGCTGCTCTCTTCAGGAATAAAATCGATCTGTGTTTTGGATGCATTAGGGCTGGGTACACCTGCCATCCATTGAGAATCTTTTACTGTAATCGGAAGGCCACATAAAGCTCCACCTTCACCTTTGGCTAACAGATCATCGGCTTTAGCAGCAGCGACTCTGGCGCGATCATACAGTTTGATGGAAAAAGGGTTGTAGGCTTGGGAGACGTGTTCGGCGTGCTTGAGTGTTTCTTCCAGCAGTTCAGTGGCCGTGATTCGGCGGTGACGCAGATCTGCCAGCAGTTCGGTTGCCGTTTTATTGATCACGTTCATTTGATATCCCTTATTGTATCCACCTGCACAACAGTCATTCTCCATCTTCAAAAAGCGACTGTTGTATCGGTGTTTATTATTATTTTCGGCTCTTGCGAGCGACCCATGTAGCTTGATCTAAGTGTCTGTTGGGTCAGGCAATATTAGAAAACAACAGCTCACTCTTATTGAGATAGGGTTTGAGATTGAGGTTGTTGTTTTGCTACATCATGATCCATAATGTATGAATATTTTTTTAAAAGATCAACACTATGGTGCATGATGTTTGATAATGAGAGCTTAGAAGCGTACTTGCAGATCGCTGGAGTGATTACTCAAGCTGAGCTGCCAATCGTGCGTGCTCAGGGCCGTCTGGGCGAGTACGCAGTGACCTACCGTATCTATCGTAATAAGCAGGGTGGTGGTTTTGGTGATACCAGTAAAAAGCCGTTTGCCTGGGCAGTTTTGGTTTACGCTGATGGTTTGCCATTGCGCCTGAACAGCGCTCGCGGCGATTGTCGTGAATGGTCAACACTGGAAAGTGTCTCGGACTGGATGCGTAAAAATGGCTTTAGATACTGGTGGACCCGCAATGATCTGGAGTTTGAACCCGCAGAAGTGCCTGCAGCAGTAGAAGTCCCTGTTGAAGCGCTTGTTGAAGCACAGGCTGATGACTCAGCTGCTATTAATCCGGAAATTCAGCCCGCTGCTGTTCTAGCTGTAGATTCAGTTATCGATCCGTCAGCTATAGACCCAACAGCAGTCGATCCTGCTATTGCGGTTCAGCCCTATGCCTATGGCGATACTGCTGCAGCGTATATCGCAGAAACCAGCGTTGCGCCTTATGCAGGTGAAGTCGTAACTGAACCTTATATGGCAGGCGCTGCACTTTCACCTGTTGTTGAAATTCTTCCTGCTGTTGCAGAACAGGACGTAGCTATAGATAGCTCAGAAGCCATCGCTGAAAACGTTGTGCAAGGTGAAGCAGTAGAGCAAGAAAGTACTGAAATCAGCAGTGATGGTTCAGAAGAGAAAACAAACTAGTGAACCTTCATGCCTCAACAAGTTAGTAGTTCTCAGTAGCACAATGCGGCGATAAGGCATCAAAAAGACCTGCAGTGAGGCCAGATAAGCTCCCAATGTGTAAACAATGATGGCTTATCTCCCTCGCTGCGTCTTTGCCAGAAAATAGTTGATAACGCTTTTGCCCTTAAAGATAACTCTTCCAGTATGGAAGCCGCATTGACTTCAAAGTCAGTCAACCCTTCCTTTCTCAAACCACTGTAATAAAAAGCCTTTTGTTAAACCGATAGCCGGACTTTTGATATCGGATTGACGCATCAGAACATACCAGGTCAGTGGCAGACGTTGCTCCGTCACGGAGGTTGCGCAGATCTGTCCCTGAGTAATCGGTTTGGTTAACGCCCAACGGGATAAAATACTGACACCAAGGTTTGCTGCAATCATCTCTGAAATAGCATCTGTCATTTCCACAGCTTGGGCATGTCTTAAACGAATGCCATAAGGACGAATAAAACGGTCGTATTCAAACCCTGGCATGGCATCCAGACTATAGGTCAGATAGTTTTGATCGGTTAAATCTTCTGCTTCGATCCAGGTTTTATCTGCAGCGGGATGCTCCGGATGAGTCATCAACATCAGCTCATCCTCCATCAAAGGCGCTGAGATAATAGCCGGATTCTCAATATTAAATGGAGAAATCAGCAGATCAGTCACCCCAGATAATAAGGCATGTTCTGAGTTATGCGTCGCAGCAGCCACAAAATCCAGTTGCAACTTCTCTCGCGTTAACGGTAACGATTTCAGAAAGCTTGGCACCCAGTGATAAGCACTGTAAGTCGCAATACCAATACGGACCAAATAGCTGGCACTGGCCGCTGTGCGTTCAAAATCCTGCTCAGCTCGCGCTAACTCAGGTAATAACGTCTTTGCTGTATCTAACAGAATTTGTCCTGCCGGTGTTGCTTTTAATCGACGACCTTCCCGTTCAAAAATTGCATCCCCTAAGCGTCTCTCTGCTTCCGCTAATCGGTGACTCAGGGCTGATTGCGTCACACCAATCGCATCAGCAGCACTGCCCAGGCTGCCATAACGGGCCACCGCTTCCAGTAACTGCCAGTGTTTAATATCCAAACGCATACATGAATAACTCTAATGGTTTAAGCGTATTTTTCATTAAATATTCTACATAACAATCACTATTATTCACCCCATGTTCAGACTGGAAGTGCACTACAGGTGCAACGTTACTTGATAAATCATTCCGTAGCTCAATGGTCACGAGATCAAAGTGGGAATAACGTGGTAAAAAGGAGAAGAAAATGGGAAGTCTAATGATGATAGGTGCAGCTATGGGCTTTGGCTTAAGCCCTATGCTTGCACAGATGTTACTGTCAGAAGGTTTCTCACCAGAAGTTATTGCTTTGTTTCGCTTTGGCATTCCTGCTCTTCTGGTATTGCCTTATCTAAAAGGCTTTCTCCAGGAAAAGGGAGAGTACCTTAGATGTATCGCCTTAGGTGTCTTTTCCGCTTTAGGCATGTTGGCTTTTCTATATAGCTTTACCTGGCTGCCCGCTTCCCGAGTGATTCTGGCTTATTACACCTACCCACTGTTTGCCATTCTGATTGGCTGGCTGCTATTTGGTCATCAACTGACTCGAAACAGACTGATCTCAGCGGCCTTAATCCTATTGGCAGTTTCTGTATTGCAAGACAATAACGGAGCATCCACATCAATGCTTTGGGCTGGAGTGATTGTTTTTATCGCGCCTATTTCTTACGCATTATTGATCAATTACTTTGCGAACCCTGTGAAAGAACTAAAAACAGGAGAACGGATGTGCGCCATGTTGATAGGGCATTTGCTTATCCTGATCCCCCTCCCTTTTTGGCAATTACCGGATATTGTGATTCCGCAAACAACGGATCAACTGGGACTGATACTCGCGCTGGGATTAATGGCGGCAGCCCTGCCTCAATACCTATTTGCCAAAGGCGTCACTCTGGCAGGAATGGAGCGCTCCACCATGATCAGTACCAGCGAAATTGTCTTTGCTCTGCTATTTGGAGTGGCTCTGCTTGGACAAGAAATCAGCCGTCTGGAGATTATTGCTTCAGCCTTGATTGTCTTGGCGAGTTTGATACGACCTGAGCCAGATGAGCCAAAGGCAAGAGGTTGGGAAATAGCAGAATCATCAAGTTAAATAGGTAATCATGGAGAGTTGATAGCAATAATGCTCAGACTTACTGCTATCCACGGCGCCCCAGCCTAAGGAGATGACATTATGCTGGGGCATACTTCATGATAAGAAACTTACTGCATAAAATGCACTGTCCCTTCCTGAGAGCAGCCCATATAGATACCAAACATGCCACGGGATTTCTCTTCAATATAACGCTGGAAAATATCCTTAATGGCGGGATAGAAGATATTGTCCCACGGGATTTCATCAGGTCCCAGTAACTCGACTTGAGCGGTTTCCGGGCCGGGTTCGTCGCTGAATTCGATCAGACTGGCGCGGAAGATAATATAGACCTCATCAATCTGTGGCACGCTAAAAACCGAGTAGGGCGAGATAATATCCACGCGGGCACCGGTTTCTTCCCATACTTCACGTTTGGCCGCTTCTTCAACGGTTTCACCGCATTCCATAAAACCCGCAGGTAGGGTCCAGCTACCGGGACGGGGGTTGATGGCACGCTGACACATCAGGTATTTACCGTCGTGCTCGACGATACAACCGGCGATAACATTGGGATTATGGTAGAAGATTTTGCCACAGTCCTGGCAGGTGAGGCGGGTATGAGTATCGTGGCCAGGTGCTTTATGAGCCAGATTAGCACTACCGCATTCGGAACAGTATTTCATGGTGGATTCCTGCTGCAATAACCGCTGAGCTCCATCGTCTGGCTCTTATTCCCATCTCTTAAGGGGAAGAGAGCCGAGCGGGCTTGCGGTTATTGCGTCAACTGCAGGGGTATCGCTTAAGAGAAGCCGACTTGCAGAGGAGAGACGATGTCGGTTTTCACCGGGTCATCGCCCTGTTGCTCAGCCAGTACTTTCAGTGCGATATCTGCAGCACGTTTAACGTGTTTCAGGCAGGCGTCGTGGGCTTTTGCCGGATCGCGGGTTTTAATCGCTTCGACAATTTCAGCCATTTCGGCGCTGCTGTCTTTATAACGGTCGTTCTGAGACACAGAAGTGGCACGCAGGAAGCTGATTCTGGCCTGTAGCTGGCGCAGAATATTGCAGGCTGTTCTGTTACCACAGCCTTCAAACAACACTTCATAAAACGCGGTCACCGCTTCCAGAATGGGCACAATCTCACCGGCTTCCAAACGGGAATGCAGTTTACGCAGAGAGTATTCCAGATCCAGCAGCTGTTCGTCATTGGCGCGAATGGTGAACAGTTCAACGATCATACACTCCAGAGAGCAGCGCAGTTCGTAGATCTCGCGGGCATCTTCCATGGTGATAATGGCTACACGGGGGCCTTTACCTTCCAGATACTCGACGATACCTTCCGACTCCAGGTGGCGCAGGGCTTCACGTACCGAGGTACGACTCACACCCAGCAGATCACACAGGTCGCGCTCGATCAGACGGTCACCAGGCAATAGCTGAAAATTCAGAATTGCATTACGCAGGGCTTCTAACACTTTTTCCCGCAGTGTCATGCCCGCGCGTTCGATTTTGACGGAATCACCCAGTGGTTGTCTCTGCATTACTACTTATTCCATTGGTTTGGGCCGCTTCTGTACATCTTATAGCTGTATTAAAAGCGGCTGGCTTGATCATGCGGACATCTCAGGCGTTGTCTTTGGCTTCTTCAGCTTCTGCATCCATTTCAGCAAAAGCAGCACGGGCCACACGGAAGCTATCAATGGCTGCCGGTACACCACAGTAGATGGCGGTTTGCAGCAGAACTTCCCGGATCTCTTCCCGGCTCAGGCCGTTATTCAGAGCACCGCGCACGTGCAGTTTCAGCTCATGAGGACGATTGAGTGCAGTGATCATCGCTAAATTGATAATACTGCGCATTTTAAGGGATAAGCCTTCCCGTTGCCATACGGTGCCCCAGCAGTACTCGGTGACCAGCTCTTGCAGATCCATGGTGAAATCATCAGCGTTGTTGATGCTGTTGTTCACATACTCTTCACCCAGTACTTGTTTACGGGTAGCCAGGCCTTGTTCAAATTTTTCTGTTGGCATCTTAATCTCCTCGGTTTGTATTGATACTGTTTCATTGAGTCACAATGGCAGTATCAATATGGCTTGCGTGCTGTAATACGTGGTGTAAAAAGAGGGCGGCGGTGGAGACCACCGCCCAAAGCAGGGCTTGGATACCCTTAACACACAAGCTGTATCGTGTTAGTGAGTCTTTCGTTTATAAAAACGGGCAGGAAAAAAAGGAGGTGGCGTACCTCCTAAACAGGGTTTCTCCCGCAAGAACTTTTGGTAAAACGGCGCTATCCAGATACTGATAAATTGATAAGCAGCATGGATAGAGCCCGAAAAACGACGACGGAAAGTTAGATACCGCCCATCATCATATATTTGATCTCAACGTAATCATCGATACCGTACTTGGAGCCTTCACGGCCGATACCGGATTGCTTTACGCCACCAAAAGGTGCAACTGCTGTTGAGATAATGCCTTCGTTAATACCCACCATGCCGTATTCCAACCCTTCACCGACACGCCAGGCACGACCCAGATCTTTGGTGTAGACATAAGCGGCCAGGCCAAACTCGGTATCGTTACCCATGGCGATGGCTTCGGCTTCAGTGCTGAACTTAAATACGGGAGCCAGAGGACCAAAGGTCTCTTCACGGGCGACTTTCATGTCATTATTGGCGTGACTGATGACGGTAGGCTCAAAAAAGGTGCCGCCCAGGCTATGGCGTTGGCCACCAGTA
This sequence comes from uncultured Oleiphilus sp., assembly GCA_964342385.1. GTDB lineage: Bacteria > Pseudomonadota > Gammaproteobacteria > Pseudomonadales > Halomonadaceae > Oceanospirillum. The sequence goes on from CAYFGP010000048.1 coordinate 13,298, forward strand.
GTGATCTGTCCGCCTTTACTGACAGCATCAGATAGATGATCTTCAATCTTGTCGATAGCAGCGGCGTTGATCAGTGGGCCTTGAGTGACGCCACTGTCCATACCGTTGCCTACCTTCAGGCCTTCGACTGCAGCGGTGAGTTTTTCCACAAACTGATCGTACACACCCTCCTGAACCAGGAAGCGGTTGGTGCAGACGCAGGTTTGTCCGGCATTGCGGTATTTTGATGCCAGCGCACCTTCAACGGCGGCATCCAGATCCGCATCATCAAAGACGATGAACGGCGCGTTACCACCCAGTTCCAGAGAGACTTTTTTCACGGTATCGGCACACTGACGCATCAGCAGCTTGCCGATATTCGTGGAGCCAGTGAAGCTCAACTTGCGTACCGTATCGTTAGCGGTCAGTTCACCACCAATGGCTACGGCATCGCCGGTCACCACGCTAAAGATACCCGCAGGAATACCGGCTTCTTCCGCCAGTACCGCCAAGGCCAATGCGGAGTAAGGGGTATCTGGTGCAGGTTTAACGATAAACGGGCAACCCGCCGCCATCGCTGGCGCGCACTTACGGGTGATCATCGCAGTAGGGAAGTTCCATGGTGTGATTGCTGCAACAACACCAATCGGTTGCTTGATCACCACCACACGGGCACCGGCTTTATGGCTTGGGATAATATCGCCATAAATACGCTTGCCCTCTTCCGCAAACCATTCGACAAAGCTGGCGGCGTACATGATTTCACCCTTGGCCTCGGCCAGAGGTTTACCCTGTTCCAGCGTCAGAATTTGTGCCAGTTCGTCAGCATTTTCTACCATCAGCTCAAACCAACGACGTAGAATGGTGCTGCGTTCCTGGGCGGTACGTGCGGCCCACTCTTTTTGTGCGACTTCCGCTTGTTCAATGGCGCGACGGGTTTCGGCTTGGCCGAGCATAGGTACAGTACCCAGCTTTTCCTGAGTGGCTGGGTTAAAAATCTCCTGCACCTGACCGTCTGGGCTATCGATCCATTCACCGGCGATATAGGCCTGCTGTTTAAAGAGTGGACTGGTGATCATGTTTTGCTCTCTGTTTATCGTTTTTATGCTGCGTTTTTATAATATGTAGCGATCTAGTACTTGAGACAGGCGACTTATTCCGGCGCTTGCCAAGCCGTCATCTTGCCACGGCAATACACCATAGGATCGGCATCCTGATCGACGATGACGTTTTCCATCTTGCCTACCAGAATGGCGTGATCACCGCCTTCATATTCTTTCCACAGGCTGCATTCGATCACTGTCACGGCACCTTCGATTACCGGTGTACCGAATTCACCTTCTTTTATCGCCACTTCTTTGATCGCATCTGCTTTGGCTTCACCTTTTTTGGCAAAGGCAAAACAAGGGCCGACCTGACTGGCTTCCAGAATGTTGATGGCAAAACGCTTGCCTTCGCTCAGTACCGGGTAAGAGTCGGAGTCATAGTTAGGACAGACCAGCACCAGAGCCGGGTCCATGGACAGCGCGCTAAAAGCGCTGGCGGTTAAACCGGTAACCTGACCATTTTCGTCGTAGGCCGTTACCACGGTGACACCGGAAGGAAAGGAACCCAGGGCTTGTTTGTAGAGTTCTTCAGTAATCATTTTTACTCTCCAAACGCTGTACTCGGCTCTCTTATTCGGGGAGGGCTGCTTGTTTTTAGAACGAGCAAGGCCCCGCCGAGTGAATACAGCGTTAAAAATGCGCTTTGGTAAAAGCGTTTGAAATAAGGCGTTATTTGCAGGCGTTTAAGTCGAATGAACGATTAACGCATCACAAAAGGATCGGCCATAGGCTCGCTGGACAGGTTGATCCAGACTGTTTTCTTCTCGGTGTAAGCCAGAACAGAATCGATACCGCTTTCACGACCGTAGCCACTGTGTTTGTAGCCACCGATAGAAGCCATCGCCGATACCGCACGGTAGGTATTCACCCAGATAATGCCGGAGTGCACGCCACGGGCCATACGATGAGCTTTGGCCAGATCTCGGGTCCAGATACCTGCCGCAAGGCCGTACTTGGAATCGTTGGCCATCGCCAGGGCTTCCTCTTCCGTATCAAACGGAATCACCGCTGCCACTGGGCCAAACACTTCTTCCTGCATCAGGTAGTCGGCGTTGCTTTGGCATTCAAAGATAGTGGGTTGGTAATACCAGCCTTCTGAAGTATCTGCAGTCGCTTCTGGGCGTCCGCCACCTAAACGCAGTTTGGCACCGCCTTCCAGAGCTTTAGCAACAAAGTCTTCCACGACCGACAGCTGATGAGCGGTGGCCATAGGGCCCATTTCGCTATCATCATTACGCGGATGACCGATCTTGATTCGGGAAGCGCGCTCTGACAGCTTAGTGACAAAGTCTTCATAGACACTGCGGTGAATCAGCAGACGGGAACCGGCGACACAGCTTTGACCGGAAGCGGCAAAGATACCGGCGACAATACCGTTCAGTGCACTATCCAGATCCGCATCCGGGAAGACGATCTGTGGCGATTTACCACCCAGTTCCAGTGACAGCTTGGCAAAGTTTTCTGCCGAGCTTTTGATTACATGTTTGGCAGTTGCGGCACCACCGGTAAAGGCGATCTTACGCACCAGAGGGTGAGTCGTTAGAGTTGCACCCGTAGTTGGGCCGTAACCTGTGACGATATTAACGACACCTTTCGGGAAACCCGCTTGTTCGACCAGCTTGACCAGTTCGATCAAAGTGGCGGAAGCATGCTCAGACGGTTTCAGCACCAGGGTATTACCGGCTGCCAGCGCTGGGGCCAGCTTAATAGCCGTCAGATAGAGCGGGCTATTCCACGGGATAATCGCCGCGACAACACCGATCGGCTCACGGATGGTGTAAGCCATCATATCGCTCTTGTCCAGCGGCAGGGTTTCACCTTCGATCTTGTCTGCCAGACCTGCGGTGTAGTAGAAAAACTCCGGCAGATAGCTCACCTGACCACGGGTTTCGCGAATCAGCTTGCCATTATCGGTGCTTTCCAGTTGGGCCAGGATTTCGGTGTTTTCGGCAATCAGATCACCCAGTTTACGCAGCATTTTGCCACGGGCTGTGGCGGTCAGGCTGTGCCACTCCTGGCTATGAAAAGCACGATCCGCTGCTTTTACCGCCAGATCCACATCCTGCTCATTGGCATCAGGAAATTCCGCCCAGGGCTGCGCGCTGGCCGGGTCCAGACTCTGGAAGGTCTGGCCTGAAATCGCAGCAGTCCATTCACCATCGATACACATCTGAAACTGTTGCAGGCTCATAACAGGACCTCCTGAGCGCTGGATTGATAGATCTCAGCCAAAAACTGCTGAAGTTTTTCATTCACCATTTTAGGTGATTCCATCGGCATCATATGACGCTGATCTTGTAGTACTTCGACACTGGCATTCGGGATCAACTGGGCCATATCTTCCGCCATCTGCGGGGTGGAGCCTGGGTCCAGCTCACCGGTCATGACTAGCGTCGGCACCTGAATATCTTTCAGCTGATCGGCCATATAGTTGTCTTCATTGGCAAACAGCTCGTAGGTCTTCAGATAACCCTGATGGTCATTACCAGTCACCGTATCCCGTACCGCCTGGATCTGAGCCGCGCTGGAAGCGGTGTACTCTTCACTGAACCAGCGTTTTAACGCCGCATCCACATTGGCTTCAGGGCCACGTACCGCAACCTCTTTAATCCGCGCCTGAATACCGCTGCGCTGTTCTTCGCTACGGTTAAACACGCTATTGAGTATCACCAAACCATTCAGGTAATCCCCATGGTGTAGAGCAAACGCACGGGCCACCAGGCCACCCATGGAAAAGCCGATCAAAGCAACTTGGGTTAACTGTAAATGATCCAGTAACTCTTTTAATTGATCCGCGTAGTCCTTCAGACAAGCATCGTCTCGAGGATTAATGCTGTCACCGTGACCCAACATGTCGTAGGTAATTAACTGGTAATGTGAGGACAGGCCAACCAGCTGGCCGCCCCACATCGCCTGATTTAATCCTACGCCATGAATCAGTACGACAGCTTGCCCTTCGCCTTGTACCTGATAACAGGTTCCGGCCGGGGTTTTATTGTTCTGTAGTGATGTCATGGACAGACTCCGGCTTAGTTCTTCGCTGCTAACTCAGCTTCTTCCGCCAGGGCTTTCAGATCTTCATAACGGTTACCGATACGAGGATGAACACGACCGCCGTCGGAAGCACCCAGACAGATTACCAGCTCGTCAGCCGCTGGCGCATCTTCAATAGACATTTCCAGTGTAATGTAGTGCGAACGGAAACCTTCATCATCCTTATGCATCATTGGAATCTGAATAGACGTACCCGGACCACCACGCTTGTTGGTAAACGCCAGGTAGCTCTGAGCTTCTACCGCATTACGGTAGTGGTTACCAAAACGCAGAGTGTGGACTACGGCTGAGGCATGCTCGATTTCACCTTCCGCACCCACAACCGCCGCTTTACCGTAGGCTTCGATGTTTTCTGCGCCACCGATGTACTTGCTGATGTACTCCACAATCAGTGCACCTAGGTCAGAGCAGTGCGCCTTGATCTCAGGGTTTAAATCTTCAACAAAACCGCGTCCGTGCCATGGGTTTTTGATTACGGCTGCAACACCCACCATGGTTACCGGCTTATCAGCAGCTTTACCGCCTTCAATATGGGTTTCTTCAATTGTGGTCACAATCTTGCGAATTTCGAAGCTCATCAGTGTTTCCTTCTCTTGCGATGCCTATCAGCACAGGGGTACTGAAAAATTTAGGCTTACATATTATGGTATACCATAATATAGTACACAAAAATTACCAATGTAAAGCCCTAAGCCGATTAGGACGTTTTTGCGTCACTTTTCTATAAAAGCGACTGATAGCGTTATAGGGATTTATCAAGAGATAAAATAAGAAAAGGCTGGTAAAACAATGGTTTTAGCGAGTGCAAAGGCAGAGCAGTTTGTGCCCAACACATTAGGTAAAGTGTGGGGTAAGGGATCCGAAGGTAAGAAAGATTCTGGTATACCAGAAGAAAAAACCAGTGATGGACGTATCCAAAAAGCACTGCAATTGATGCAAGAAAATATGGAACAGCCGCTCAGTTCACCGGAATTAGCCGAGCGCGCGCACTTGTCGGTACGCCAGTTGGAACGACTGTTTAAACAGTATTTTGATCAGACTCCAGCGCGCTACTACACCTATTTGCGTTTGTACTCAGCTCGCCATCAGATAAAAAACAGCAAAAGCAGTGTGACGGAGATTGCACTTGCCCATGGTTTTGTCTCCTTATCTCATTTCTGCAAACTTTATCGTCAGCATTTTGGTATGACACCAGGAGATGATAAGTAGGATGTTTAAGACAATGGGATGTGAGAGCAGAGACAAAGTAAAGGAATAGGCCTACTAGGCCTTAGGCATCGATTGGTAAAACATCAAACGCTACAATCTGTCTTTGCTGTTTCGAAAACTCGATACCGATCTGATAGATAGGTAGGCCTTTATCCTGATACTTGGCGGCATAGTTTTTAGTTTGCAGCTGTTGCAGAGCCTTACCTTCGGCTTGATTGGCCACGGTTTTAAACTCAAACAGAAAGATCTGTTGTTGGTAGTTCATCGCCAGATCAACCTGCCCGCTACTGCTGGAATCTTCTACGGTCAGGTCTAAGCCTAATGCGGCTAGGTGACTATAAAAGACACTGGCGTAGTGGCCTTCATACTGATCGATAGGATTATTGCGATACCAGTCATGAGGCATGCTGGCAAACAGGGCTTTAAAGTGTTGCTCCAGAGAAACAAAGTCCTGGTTACGTAGATCTTTTAACAGCTTTAAGCCATTTTCCAATGCGCGATCAGAAGCTAAGCCCATTGCCGGTAGCAAAGCTTCATTTAAGCTGGTTTGCACTTCATGGTTGGGATAGGTCAGGGTGTAAAGCTTCTTGCCTGGAGTAATCTCTTCCACGCTCTTCAGCGTTAAATAACCGGCTTGAAACAGTAGGGCTTCATTGCTGATATCCTGAACATCAAAGCGGGATAACAGAGCATCACTGCTGTGTAGTTCTGCCAGGTTTGGAGTAAAAAACTGACGTTCTGACAGTAGCTTGACCAGAAAGGTCGGTGTGGCGCTTTCAAACCAGAACGGGCGGAACTCTTTTTCTTTGAAAAACAGTAACACATCAAAGGGGTTGTAAACGGCATCACCACCCCAGTTGTAACCGTTGTACCAGAATCGCATCAGTTCTCGATCGAACCCTGTGATTTCATAAGCAAAGGTTTGATCCAGATCCTGATCGGTATAACCACAAATGCCGGAGTATTGACTACTCAGGGTAATATCTCTGAGGTTGTTTAAGCCCGAAAACAAGCTAACTTTGCTGAACTTGGACACACCGGTCAGTAGGCAAAAATGCAGATAGGGATCTGAGTCTTTTAATACGGAATAGAGGTTTTTCAGCCCTTCGCGCGCCTCGATAGCAGTCTCTGGATTGGTGATATTATCGAGAATAGGCTTATCGTACTCATCAACCAATACTACGACTTTGCTGCTGAATTTCTTGCTGGTCTGTTTGATCAAATCAGAGAAATTACCCGCAATATCCAATGCCTTATTTTCGGGTAGCTCCAGATCTTCACGTATTTCAGATAACAGCTGGGTGATACGTCGATCCAGCTCTTCCCGGTTACGCACGGTGCCACTGCCAAAACTCAGGTGAATAACGGGATAAGTCGTTTGCCAATCCCATTTATCCTCAATAAAAAGTCCTTTGAACAAGGATTGATTGCCTTCAAACAGCTCTTTTAGCGTATCCAGAAACAGGCTTTTACCGAAGCGACGGGGGCGGGATAAAAAGTAATATTTACCTTCATTGATCAGCTGATGAGCATAAGCCGTTTTATCAACATAGTAGTAATTTCCCTGGATCATCTCGGCCAGAGACTGGATGCCAATAGGTAATTTTTTCTGTTGATTCATGATGAGGCTCAGATCAGCGATTAGGTAGTTATTCAAATACGGCTAGTGCTTATGGTACACCGAAAGCGGTATGAGTTTTATCTTTAAGCACCGTATTTGCGGCAGTTGGCAAAATGCCCACGCAAGGTAAGCTGATAAACACTGGCTGTGACGAAAGTATCTATATTCCTAACAAAGTCGTTGGATATATGATCGAAGAAGGCTTAAATGCTATTGCTGTATTAGGTATTTGCGTGCAGCAACGGGCGGCGTAAAGCATTTAAGGTTTTACCCGTAAGCTTTACCAGTACGTTTTACCCATAAATAGCGCAGCAACAGATCAGGGAACCGGGATGACAGATACGACCAACAAGCCAAGCTTTATCGAGTTACTCACCGAACTGGCCGAGTTTAAGGATTATTTTACGGAAGATGATCACATCGACATCCTGGTGAAATGGTTACAGGAAGAAACCGGCGTCAGTAAAATGAAAGCCACCTTTGCTGTAAAACATATCGCGCCTTTTGTCGTCAGCTGCGTTGAAAAGCTGGTAGGCACACTGGCAAATAGCTGGAAAGCCAAGCTGCATGAACGCTTAAGCCGTTATGGGGATAATAGCTGGTACTATCGCTTATCAGAAAATATCCTCAATATCCTGAAAACCCGCACAGATAAAAGTCTGGATCTGGCCCTGCAAGTCCCCACTGAAGATAACCTATTAGCCTTACTTGAAGATAAAGTGAGCTGGTCGAATCTAAAAGCGGAACAGCAAGGTTTGATTCAGTTGCTGTCAGGGCAAACGGTTCAGAAAAAACAATTAAGTGAGATCCAATCCAGCCAATCTGATCAAACTAAACAGCTGAATCAGGTCCAATCCAGCCAAGTTGAACAGCTCAGCCATCTGGAACAAATTATCCAACTGATTCAAGCGCCGACCTTCCAGCTGGATCTTAAAACCCCGGATTACCTGCAAAGTCTGGTTGATAAAAATCCACCAGAAAAAGGCACAGCCCGATGGCTAACTTATACCGCCCGTCAGGCCAAATTGGTTGGGCGGGAAACAGAGTTGAATCTGCTCGATGAATTCTTTAATCAGGACAAAACCTTTAGCTGGTGGGCAGTGACAGGCCAAGGCGGTGTGGGCAAAAGCCGACTAGCGCTGGAAGCCTTGATTAAGCAATCCCTTTGGTACGGTGGCTTTGTACCCGAAGAAAAACTTAAAACAGTCGATGCGCTTAGCCGATGGCAGCCTACTTGCCCAACCATTTTGGTGATCGACTATGCGGCTAAATACCCTGAAACAGTCGCCGGTTGGATTGATCACCTGCAACAGCATCAGGATAGTTATGATTTCCCTGTGCGTTTACTGCTACTGGAACGGGAGTTTAAAGAGCAGGACTGGTGGAAAACGCTACTGCCCGGTTCCTCTACTGGGTTAGCTCGACAAACAGACCTCTTCCAGGTTGAGCCTTTCCCGCTGCAGTCACTGACCGTTAGTGATCAGAAAGAGGCACTAACGCAGTTTCTTATCGCTCTGGGTAAAAAAGCAAAATTGCCTAAAGACAGTTCTGATTTTTGGAACACTTTGCATGATCTCAGTGAAGAGGGACGTCCGCTATTTATCGCAATGACCGCAGTAGCCTTAGCCAATGGCAATCGTCAGGGCATGACAAATTGGAACCACAATGATCTGTTGGATTTTGTTTATAACCATGAGCAAAATTGCTGGGATAACATCCTAAAAGCGGTCGCGGATAAAAAAGACATTATTCTCAAGCTGCTTACGGTAAATACCTTGGTCTCCGGCTTTGACTGGAATGATGAAGACAATATTACTGATCAGCTTATTACAGCGGGTGTTCTATCTGAAACGGATGATCTGCAAGCTTACTGGAGCTATATGGAAACGCTGGCAGGCCATGATGGGGGATATATTCAACCGGATCTCTTTGCTGAATATTGCCTATTAAAGCGTTTACCCCTCAAGAGAACAGGCCCAGGTACAACAACTAAAAACTTGTTAAAAGCCGCTTATAAAATTGATTCAGTCAATATGTTGGATACCTTGGCTCGAACAGCGCTGGATTATTCGGACGATCAAACCTCATGGTTCTGGTGGGATTACTTAAATAGTCAAAATTCAGCAGAAGAGGGGAGCTTACACTCCTGGGCTTTTTATCTGGTTGGTCGAATGGATCTGGCTGGCAAATATAAAGCGACTATTCAGTTTTGGTTACCTCCCTTAGTTGAAAGTGCAGATATAAAAACTAGATCACAAGCCATTGGTTGGCTAGGCCATCAACATCTGAGTACTAGTAATTACAATACAGCGCTGACGTACTTGAAGCAGTCACTGGCGATTCAAAAGGAAATCGGGGACAAATCAGGTGAAGGCACCACGCTGAACAATATGGCGACAACAGCGCACGCCCGTGGAGACTACGAGACAGCGCTGACGTACTTGAAGCAGTCACTGGCGATAAGAAAGGAAATCGGGGACAAATCAGGTGAAGGCACCACGCTGAACAATATTTCGCAAATCTATGACGCCCGTGGAGACTACGAGACAGCGCTGACGTATTTGAAGCAGTCTCTGGCGATAAGAAAGGAAATTGGCGATCAAGCAGGCCTTTGTGCCACGTTATTTAATATCGGCCATATTTATATGCAGAATGAAGAAGTACCAGAAGCAATGAGTGCCTGGTTATCTGTTTATGCAATGGCAAAAGAGATGAGTCTAGCCCAAGTGTTACAAGCTCTGGAAAATTTAGCTGACCAGTTTGGCTTGCCTGATGATGCACCTACCGGTTTAGATTTCTGGCAGATGCTATTAGAGCAGTCTGAAGCTGAAAATGCAGAATCGGAATAAGCGTAGAACAGGCGGTTTAATCAATCTGAGACATACACTGTCTTGCTAAGAACCGCAGAAAAAATGAACGAGATAAAACACCAAACACCGATTGATTTGCACCGGTATTTGGTGTTTTATAACCCGTTATTCACTCAAAAGGAGAGTCCATATCGAGAATTTTTAACCCCTTTTAAATTGAGTCGCTACCCCTGAGTGCTCCTACACACCCAGAGGCAGCTAACCATACAGATATGCTAGGTATCCATAATGGCTGAAACTAATGTTACGCTAGGGCTTCGCTCGGCTAAAGAAAAATTTCTTCTTTATTATCAAAAAGTTATGACCTGTAATCCGTATTGCAGTGTCCCGATTACGTCTACTCTGAAAACAGGTTTTCAGGCGGTTTCCAACGGAAATTTAAGCCTTGTGCCTGTCGCTCAACTGAGCAAATTCTTCACGTTGAATCATCTTATCCGTGGTTTCCTTTCTCAAAGGAGGCGCTGTTATGGTTGATCAATCCGCTTCGACAGAACCCTCCATCAAACAGACCGCTCATGAGTTGCATCAGCACTTTGGTGTATTCAATGTGCGCTGTGCTTTTGTCTTGGAGGCACTGGCCAATTTTTCCTTTGATGAAAAGGTCGAGACGCTATCGCCCAGTGCTTTAGGGGCGATGTCTTACGTTGGCGAGATGCTGGAGGATTTGACTCAACTTCAGGAAATGTTCGATAAGCTTCACGAGCAAATGAAGGATAAATAATACTTAACGGCTAAACGGTGCTATGTATTGCCTTTGGCGATATATGGCACTTAAGCTGGTTGGATTACCTTTTTCGAACATTGGTGTGAGGAAGTCGTTATGGCTAATATGGCCGACCAACCCGTCCAGAATACGCTGGAAAAAGAGAAAGAGCTAAGCGTTGATAAAAAGGCACGTCGTATGGCCTTTGTGCTTGAACGTGCTTTGCGCGATGAAATGACTGAGCTTAATGCAGCAAAGGAAGAAGGCAAAAGAGAAGGTAAAGCTGAGCAGCTTTTGTTACTACTGGAGCTGAAGTTTAAGGCTTTGCCTGATTGGGTGACGCCCAAGCTGGATGAGGCTTCTGAAGAGCAGCTGACTCAATGGAGCATGAGTTTTGTAATGGCAGATACCTTAGAGCAAGTGTTTGGGGCGGGGCTTGAATCCTCGCGGTAAATATTGGGATTCAAGCAACCTGTTTAAGTATATGAGGTTCATGCAGTCGGGCGGGTGATAAAGCCAAGCCGTTAGGCCAGCAGAGTGCGCCAGCCTCGATAAAACAGCGACGAACATAGTCCTCTTCTTGTAGAGGCTCAAGTAGTGGACCGCTTCGTGTGGTGAGATATTCCTTAAGATCAAACAGGCCTTTTTCGCCATCAGAGAATTCCAGAAAAATCTGAAAATCTTGTTTATATTCGCAATGCAGGATTTTAATCATGATCAGCTCCCCGTATACGCTCTAAGGGCTCAAAGTTTTGGGCTTTATCCCAGTTTGATAGCAACTCTGTTCTATGACGTATACACCACTCTTTGACAATAGCGGCTGCTTTTCTTGGTAGTTTACCTTCTTTTACCACGCCGGTCCTTATATCGACCAATGCTTCAAAACCCTGATACTCAACGTGTATATGGGGTGGTGGGTGATCATCGTGCCACATGCGAATGATCATTCCAAAAAAGGTAGCAAGAATCGGCATATCACATCCTTGTTGTTATGCAGGTATTTCTAATGCTAAGCCTCAACTCTCAGAAATTCGAGCGCTAAATTTGCCCTGTATTTTGATAGGCAAAAATATAAAACAGCATAACCATAAAATATTCCTTCAGAGTCAAAGGGGTGACACTGTGTTACCCAGATCGATCCAGATCAGTTAACCAATATTTCTATCCCGCTAACAACCTCACCTGCTCATTGCCTGCCATATTAAAGAAACATTAAGCTCACTTCCTGTAAGCTGAATATTTCCCAATCGTTATCAAACTAGAAATGCCCTCCAGCCCATAAGCAAAGGTCCGTTATGCAGGTTTTAATTGTTGAAGATGATGTCGAATTAGCCGAAGCCATCGCGGATTATTTAATGCTGCAGGGTGTGGAGTGTGACTTTGCTTATAGCGGCAGTGCGGGCTTGGAGATGGCTAAGGACCACAATTTTGACATTATTATTCTGGATCTGATGCTGCCCAAGATGAATGGTTTCAGTGTCTGCCGGACATTAAGAGATCAGGGTTATAACACACCTGTTCTTATGCTGACCGCCTGTGATACCGATTCTGATCAACTGGAAGGGTTTCAGGCCGGAGTTGATGATTATGTTGCTAAACCCTGTGCGATGCCTTTGCTATGGGCGCGTTTACAAGCCATCTACAGACGTAATAATCCTGTTTCGGAATGCCTGAACATAGGTCCGTTAACCCTGTACTTAAAAGAAAAACGGGTGGTTCGAGAGCAGGAGGAACTTAAACTCAGCCCTACCGGTTGGAAAATGCTGGAGTTACTGGCTCGTAACAGTCCTGACGTGGTATCGCGCAAAGAGATTGAGCAACAGGTTTGGCCGGATGGTGTGGACAGCAGCAACTTTAATGTTCAGCTGCATATCTTACGCAAGGTGGTGGATAAGCCGTTTGAACATGCATTAATTCATACCCAGGTAGGCAAGGGGCTTTATCTAAAAGCCTTACCGACCGCTGAAGGGAAGGAATAGCCGGTATGGTCAGACGGATAAAAGAGGCGATGGATGGGCAGATAAAAGAGAGGGTGAATAAGGAGAAAGGTGTAGGGATGGATACACAGACAAGCGCAGCAAAAACCGCTATCCCATTGGCTCGTACCTTAAGGCGACAGCTGCTCTGGATCGGCTTAGCCATGACGCTGGGCTGCTTAGTGCTGGTATTTAGTTTTGTCGTCAATGCCATTGAGCTGACCACTGATAACCTGATGCGCTTGGAAGCGGAAGCCATTGCACAAGAGGTGCAAGCCAAGCCTGAAACCTCATTGCCTAACAGCAAAAGGCTCAGTGCATGGCGCAGTTGGCAGGATATTCCTGAAGCCTCTCGTCAATACTTTGACCATAAAGAGGTCTTGTTGGGCGAGCCCGTTGAAGCCGTGAAGGAATTAGAAAATGGCGAGTTTGAATACCTCTATCTGCTGCATTACCAAAACGATGAGTTCGGCAGTCTGTATCTGCTCAGTCATCACTCAGAACAGGAAATCGAATCTGCTATTACCCAGTTGCTAGACTCCGCAATCTGGCAATCTGTCTTGCTGACTCTGGCAATTTTGGCTGTGCTCTTTATCGTGATCGCTTGGTTGATTCGTCGTACCCTGGAGCCGTTAAAACTATTAAGTGACTGGTCAAAGCAGCTGAATCAGCAACCGGATCAAGCCATCGATATTAACTTTCCTATTACTGAATTAAATGAGATCGCTCAGCAGTTACGTCAGGGTGTGGATCAAGTGCGGGAAGCCAATGATAGGGAACAACAGTTTTTAAAGCATGCTAGCCATGAACTGCGTACTCCTTTGGCTGTGGTACAAGCCAGTCTGGATACGGTTAATCTACAGCTGTCTAATTCGAGCTCGTCAAATTCAAGGTTGTCTAATTCAAGGTTGTCTAATTCAAAAGCGCCTGCTGATAGCCCGACTCGTCGCCCTATTCAGAGAGCGCTAAAAGCCAGTGAGCGTATGATTCAGCTGTCAGATACCTTGCTCTGGTTAGCACGGGAATCGGATAAGACCATCCCAAAAGAAACTGTCGATGTTAAGGCGCTTTGTACCCAGCTGGTCAGTGATCATCATTATCTACTGCGACAAAAGCAATTGGAGATTAAGCCACTCATCACCGTTGAGTCCATTGCGATTGAAGCCCCTTTATTCAGCATTGTGTTAGCGAATCTGGTGCGAAATGCCCTGCAGCATAGCGGTGATGGTGAGGTGATAATCCAGCTGGATCAGCACAGCCTCCAGATCAGTAATCCTGCGCAAGATGAATGTGATAATAGTGAGCCTGGCTTTGGTTTAGGCCTACAACTGGTTCAACGTATCTGCCAAAAAACAGGCTGGGATTTCACTTTTCAACACAAGGATGGACAGGTGCAGGTGACTATCCTACTGGCATCTTAAAACGGCTTTAAGGTCTGCTCTGGCAACATGGTAGCTAACTTAGCCTCTGGGCTATTGCATCACCTGTTGCTTACCTATTTTTTAGTAGGAGAGGAGACCTGCTGTGACCTCTACAGTTGCTCAATCCCGTCTGGATGGACTGGACTTTGCCCGCTTTATCGCCTTTGTCGGCATGGTATTGGTGAACTTCCGCTTAGTCGTTAGCGGAGATGCCCCAACTGATCCCCATTTCTTGGATGATGTTATCGCCTTAATGGAAGGGCGCGCTGCCGCTACCTTTGTCGTGTTAGCCGGTATTGGCTTAGGGCTGGCTCAGCTAAGAACTTCGCTCAATACCATCACCGTAATCACGCTAAAACGTGCCGCCTTTTTATTCCTGCTTGGCCTGCTCAATCTACTGGCCTTTGATGCGGATATTTTGCACTACTATGCGGTTTACTTTCTGTTTGGTGCTTTGCTGCTGCCTTTAAGTAAACTGGGTTTAGTGCTATTTATCCTGCTGTTAAACAGCCTGAGTGTCTTGCTGATTTTTGTGCTGAATTATGACACGGGTTGGAACTGGAGTGATTACACCTACAGCGATTTTTGGACCCTGGAAGGTTTTGTCCGTCATCTGTTTTTTAACGGTTGGCACCCGGTTATTCCCTGGCTGAGCTATCTGTTATTTGGCGTTTTATTAAGTCGTTATGATCTGGCAAAACAGAAAACACAGTGCTTGCTGATGTTGCTGGGTGGACTTGCGGTACTCGAAGCCGAGGTTGCCAGTGCTCTGCTGCAACCAGAGCTGGCCGAGATCGATCCTGAACTGGTCTTTTTAGCCACTACAGAAGCCTTGCCTCCTATGCCCTTGTATATGCTGGCTGGCCTTGGTTCCGCTTCTTTTGTTATCGGTTTATGCCTCTGGTTAAGCCGTTATATGTCCCGAATTTCTCTATTGGGTCGCAACTTACTCGTTTGGTTTACCCCGGCGGGTCGTCAAACTCTCACCCTTTATCTTGCTCATATTTTTATCGGTATGGCTGTACTAGAAGAGCTGGGCTTTATCGGTAATCAATCCGTGGTTGTCGCATTTTCTGCCGCTGTGCTGTTTTGCCTATTCGCAATGCTCTACGCCTGCATTTGGGGGCGCTACTTTAAACGTGGTCCGCTGGAAGCTCTGATGCGTCGGTTAACTGGTTAACGTTTGCTAGTCAGTTAGTCTGCTCGAACTCTTTTTTGCTCTTTTTTCATTCTCTTTTTGTGATCTGATATCAGGATAAATGTGATGGACAAGCAATCTGTTCAATCCTCAGAGTCTGCTACGGACAATGCGCCGGTTTCTCAGCCGGAACGTGAATATAAGCAGGAATACGAATCTCAGCCGGAGCGCGAGTCTGAGACGGAGAAAGAATCTCAATCGGCACCTCAATCGACATCTCTATATTCAGAAGCCTCTGAGCCACCTTTACCGCCTCGACTTGCCTTGCGTTGGCTTGGTGTGCTTTTGGCTTTGGCCTGCTTATTCGGTGTCATTATCTGGTTAGGCGAAGTTGAAGATACCATTGATGTGAAGCAGAAACAGGAAATCATCAATACACCTGTTGTCTCCGTTGAGCATATTCAGGTGCAGCCTGAAACGGTAACCGTCAGCACTTTTGCCGAAGTACGTCCCCGCTGGTCCGCCCAATTAAAATCCGCGGTCAATGGACGAGTTATTTCTGTGACGGAGCAAGCCTTGGCAGGCAGTCATGTGAAGCAGGGCACTGAACTGATTCGTTTAGAAGATACTGCTTATATGGCTGATGTGACTCAGGCGGAGCTTAATCTAGCAGAGGCCAAGAGCCAGCTGCTGCGAGCAGAAAGTAAAACAGCGGTAGCGAAACGTCAGTATGGCCCCGGCGGTGATAGTAAAGCTCGCGAATTGGCTCTACATCTGCCTGAACTGAGGGTGGCTAAAGCGGCAGTAAAAGCCGCACAAGCACGTCTGCAAGCTGCCCGTGTGCAATTGAGTAATACCCGCATTACCGCACCGTTTTCCGGCTTTATTACTGAACGTTTGGTCAGTCTGGGGCAAAGCATCAGTGTGGGAGAGCCTCTGATCCAACTGGTGGATGACAATACGTTGGAGCTGACCGTTGAGTTGAGCCAACAAGATTGGGCCTTGGTTCAGCAGCCTATCGCTGGGCGTGTCGCCGAGTTATTTGATCGCAATAACCAACCTTTGGGGCAAGCGCTGATTCGCCGAGGCGGTGGTTTTCTGGATCAACAAAGTCGCCAGCATCGTATCTTTTTAGAAGTTCAAAATGCCGATAAAGGCCCAATCCTATCCGGTGATTTTGTCCGTGTCGCCCTACCTGGAGTCAGTGTGGCTGATGCCCTGAATGTACCCGCATCGGCCCTGACTCAGGAGGGAGAACTCTGGTATCTGGATCAACAGGATCGCTTGCAACGTCTTCAACCCGAGATTCTATTTCGCAAGCAGCAACGTTTGATTATTCGTGCGCCACTAATTCCACACAGGCCACTAAGTCTGCAAAGCCCGCAAGGGCCACAAAGCGAAAAAAACTGGCGTATTGCGATCACTCCGCTGGCGGCATTTCTGCCGGGACAGCAGGTTCAGGCGCAGGCTTCTGCACATAGCTATGAACAAGTTTCTTTCCAAGAACAGGAGCAATAACAGATGCAGACTCTGGTTCGTTGGTTTATTCATAATCCTGTTGCCGCTAACTTGTTGATGGCGTTGATTCTCTTTCTGGGCGTGATGTCTGCGCTCAATATGCGGATTGAGGGTTTTCCTCGTATTCCGCCTGAATCTGTGCAGATCACAACCGTGTATAACGGTGCCACCGTCGGTCAGGTGGATGAGTTGGTCAGTCAAAAGATTGAGCAAGCTTTGGAAGGATTGGCGGGTGTACGCAGTATTCGCTCGCAATCGGAGAATGGCTACTCCGTCGTCAGTGTACGCAGAGCAGGTGGGCAGGATCTGCAGGTTTTGCTGGATAAGGTGCGTCTGCGGATTGATGGTATTCCCGATCTACCGGACAAGGCCAAGCGTCCGGTGATCGAAACTGACAGTTACGACTTTGCCGCACTGTATCTGAATCTACACGGTGAAACCGATCTGGCCACCTTGCAGACTCTGGCCGAGCGATTAAAAGAGAATCTGTTAGCTCAACCGGAACTGTCCCGTCTGAAGGTCTGGGGCATTCAACCCCGAGAGATTCGGGTGGAGATAGAGCCTAAAAGAATCCAGCAGTTTGGTTTAACCCTGTCAGATGTAGTAGAAAAAATCCGCGCCAGTTCGCTGGATTTTCAGGCTGGTACCCTGCGCACCCAGTCCGGCAACCTGTATCTACGTACCGATAACCGAGCACGTTTTAGCCATGAGTTTGCTGATATCGCCATTGTCGAACGTGTCGATGGTAGTGTGGTACGTCTGGGGCAGATTGCCACCATTCAGGATACTTTTCTGGAAGGCGAATTTCTGTTTCGCTTTAATGGCGCGCCGACCACGGGCATGGAAGTTTTAGTCGGTCAAAAAGAAAACCTGTTAGAGATCTCTGAGGTGGTCAATCAGGTGGTGGCTGACTTTAAGCCTCAACTACCCAGTAATGTAGAGGTCACCGTTTGGGGGGATTCTGCGGGTTATATTTCCGACCGATTGGAGTTATTAAAATCCAACGGTGTTCAGGGCCTGATCTTGGTGGCTCTGTTGTTAGCCCTGTTTCTTAATGTGCGTCTGGCCTTTTGGGTGGCGATGGGCATTCCTATTTCGGTGATGGGGGCATTAGCCGTTGCTGGTTCAAGTTGGGTGGATTACTCCCTGAACGATATCACCACCTTTGGCCTGATTATCGCCTTGGGTATTCTGGTGGATGATGCCGTAGTGGTGGGGGAAAGTGTGTTTGAGCAACGGAGCAAACACAAGGATGCGTTTGAAGGCACGGAAGCCGGTGTCGAAAAGGTCGCGGTTGCGACGACCTTTGGTGTACTGACCACGATTGCGGCTTTTGCCCCTATGTTGATGATCGATAATCCGTTGGGCAAGGTCTTGGCCGGTTTCTCGGGTATGGTGATTCTGGCGCTGATCTTTTCGCTGCTGGAAAGTAAGTTTATTCTGCCCTCGCATTTGGCCCATCTGAATCTGGAATCTGATCAGCCCAAACGTTTTTTACTAACTCGCTTATGGTCAAAGGTGCAGACGTTGGCTCAAGCGGGATTGCGAGGGTTTCGTGATCGACTTTATGCCCCAGTTTTAGCCGTTGCTCTGCAACAGCGCTACGCCGTCTTGATACTGTTTTTAGCTGCTGGGATTTATGGTTTGGGTCTGATTGGTATGGGTAAGATACGCACGGTGTTTTTCCCTGAAGTGCCGGGCCAGCTTATTCAGGTTAATCTGGAAATGGATGCCAGAGCGCCTTTCCAACTTACCCGTCGCCATATCGAGCATATCCAAAGCACAGGTATGGTACTTAATCAGGCGTTGCAACAGGAATACGGCCTGGAGCAAGCGCCGATTCATGCCATGTTTTTAATCGCCCCGGATGCGGGCTCAGCTCAGTTATATGCCGAGTTAACTCCGGTAGAACAAAGGCCGGGTCTTGAGGTGTTGGATATCGCCAAACAGTGGCGTGAACGCACGGGGCAGCTGGAGGGCAGTACCGAGCTGACCTTCTCAGGCTCAGAAGATGTGGGTGGTGGTTTTCAGCTGCGTTTGCAGTCAAAAGATGCTCAAGCATTGGTATCAGCCAGTGATGAGTTGAAAGACTTTTTACAGCAGATAGAGGGCATCAGTGAGATTCGGGATGGCTTAGTCACCGGTCAACCAGAGCTGGAAATTAAACTACGACCCGAAGCGCGCACTCTGGGTTTTAGCAGCGAAAGCCTGGCCAATCAGATCGGTTATGCCTTTGGTGGTGCGGAGGTACAAAAACTGCGTCGAGATGGCTCAGAGATCAGAGTGCTGGTGCAAAATGCCCAACCGGCACGGGATTCGCTGGATGATCTGCTGCAAACCCGACTGCGCAGTGATAACGGTGCCTGGATTGCCCTGCACTCTATTGCGGAAATTAAAGGTCGCTATGTGGCGGGGACGGTACACCGGTTGAATGGTAAGCGTGTTAATACCCTGTCCGCATCCGTTGACCGTAATCAGATCGCACCGGAAGAGATCGCTCAAGCAGTATTTGAGCGTTTTGAACCTCAACTGCAGGCCCGTTACCCGGGTGTTGAACTGCTAGCAGCGGGTGAATTAGAAGAGATGGGCAGTGTGAAAAAAGATCTGATCAGGGCATTAATCCTGACTGCTGTACTGATCTATGTCTTACTGGCGGTACCACTGAAATCGTACTGGCAGCCGTTTGTGATTATCTCGATTGTGCCCTTTGGTTTTATTGGTGCCGCAATGGGCCACCTGATTATGGATCTGCCACTATCGATACTGTCCTTTTTTGGCATGCTGGCGCTGACCGGTGTCGTGGTCAACGATAGTCTGGTAATGATGACCCGCTATAACCAGGGGCGGGAATCTGGCTTAACGATCAGTGGGGCGTTACAGGATGCAGGTACGGGACGATTTAATGCCATCTTTCTGACGACTGCGACAACGGTTATTGGCTTAATGCCCTTGTTATCGGAAACCTCAGAACAAGCACAATATCTGATTCCAGCGGCTGCTTCATTAGCCTATGGTGAGCTGTTTGCCACCTTACTGATGTTGATTCTAGTGCCTGTGTTGATTGCTATTGTAGAGGATATTAAAAGATTGTTTCGGCGTTGGTTTCTGCCGCCGATAACGGCTAAACCGATAGCAGCTAAATCGATGACATGATAACGGCTTTTGGGGAAGACTTTGCCGTTGCGATATTTATCATTACACACTTACACAAAAGTACTTCGATATTTTTTGGCCAATAGCTGAAGAATGAAGCCATTTTCTAAAGAGAAGCTTTTGTGTGAGTGCTTAAAAGCAGCTTTTAAGGGCTTTTTGTAGAGGCTCTGCAAGATGCTCAGGATACACTTTTGTCAGTGACACGGTTTCACACTGCTGGAACTGACAAAAGTGTGCAATGGTGTCACTAAAAGCTGAAATCAACGCTTCTTCATCAAAGTTGCAGTTTTTAAAGAGATAACCTTCAAAATCATTCTGTTCGAAGTGCAGTGTCTTAATCTCTAACCGACCTTCTTTACGATGGGCCTTACAGTCCATCCGGCCAATAAATTCACCGCGATACAGTAACGGCAGACAAAAATAACCGTACTGACGTTTGGCTTCTGGCACATAACACTCGATCTGATAATCATACTGAAACAGAGACTTAAGACGGTCACGCTGAATCACACTGTTATCAAACGGCGAGAGGATCGATAGGCGATTACTTAACCGAGGCATTGTTTGATCAAGGGCTCCGGTTTTAATCAGAAACACCTCGCCGCTGCTTACTCGCACCTGTTCTAACTCACCCTGTGCCAGCCATTCATCAACCAGACTTTTTACAGCATCCCTTAGCCCGGTGTTTTTGCGCAGATAGGTGATGCCTTTCAGAGAAACCAAACCGTGGCAGCGTAACTGCTGATCAAGCAGATGTTCAGCAAACTCTACTAGGGTAGGTTCTTCGGTATTGATATGAGAGGGCAGTACATTTTCCGTCAGATCATAAACTTTCTGGAAGCCTTCACGCTGACTGACCATTAGCTCGCCTTCCATATAGAGCTGCTCCAGTGCTTTCTTTGCAGGTTTCCAATCCCACCATCCGGCATTTTTAGGTTTGTTGGTTTCGATATCTCTGGAGCGTAATGGACCTTCTTCACGGATACGGGCTAGTAGCTCATTCATCAGCTTACGGTCACTGTTTTTGTACCAGTGTTTCTGACCGCTTCTGATCGCGTATTTGTAAGGCAGGGAAAAACGAAAATCATCAATGGGGAGAAAAGCGGCAGCGTGGGACCAGTACTCGAAGATACCTTTGTCTGACAGCAGCTGATTGAGCATTTCCGGCTTAAAACCCGGTACTCGGGAATAGAGCACATGATTATGAGCACGTTCCACTACAGAGATAGTATCAATCTGTACATAACCGATATGATTGATCGCCTTACGGGTTCCAGCCAAACCCTTGCCATAAGGCTGAGCTTTCAGCAGCCCCTGAGCAGCCAGAGCAAGGCGACGTAAACGTGCCAGATCCTGCGGACGTTTAATCTCAATCATTAGAAGCTATCCTTGCTTATGTCACCCATACGTTACGCGTAAGCCTTGGGTTTAGCGAAGAACACAAATGGAATTGCTAAAGGTCCGACGAGGGAGCCCATTACGACCCAATAAGGTACATTGGCTTTTCGCTTTTTTGCGATAGAAAAGCAAATAGCACCACAAATAGCGAAGAGTATGGGTAATGCATAAATAACAGGCATAGTCCTTCCTTTTTCTACAAGTTAAAGCATTGTGTTGATTATAGCAGTATGGCCTTTTGCCTCTTATTCAAGGCTTTGGCTTAAATTTACTTTGCTCAGTGGTTTGCTAAAAAGGCCTTAACCTCAGCTGGAGAGTGCAGAATATAAACATTCTTTTCCGCAGGTAGCTCGTCTAACAGTTTCAGAATACCCGGCTTTCTTGAGGCGGGATAATCCAGAATCCATTTGGCAAAGCCGAGATCAAACTGTTCTTTACAGCCTTCGGCCATATCGCTGCGGGTTTTGCCATAAGAGGTGATGCTGCGCCATGTTGCTCTGGCCAGACAGGTAAAGCGATTGATATCCAGAAAGATAATGGTATCGCTATGCTTTAGCCGAACATCCAGGGTACCACCGTAGTTGCCATCCAAAATCCACTCATCTTTTTGGCACAGTTCTTCCTGCATAGCTCGCCATGTTTCACGGTCTGTCTCGACCCAACCGGGTTTTCAATACAGCGCATCCAAGTGGTAGGCCGGAATACCCGTTTTTTCTTGCAGTGCTTTAGCCAAGGTGGATTTTCCTGAACCACCTGAGCCAATAATTGAAGCTTTCTTCATTCCTTTGGTTTCCAAAAATAGAGCTCATTGCTTCTAAGTAAGCTTTAGTAGATTTTAAAGACTGATGTTCATTCAGACAGGTACAGGAGAGTTTATAATAGAAAGGCTTTTAGCTTCAAAGAGTTAGGTCGATATAGAAGCGTTTCTGTGCTCTTAAGGTTTTCTTTTTGTTTTACGATAGAGGGAATGCCGTCTGCCTTTATCGATCATCAAAACTAACGGATGACATAGCTGATCTTGAACGCATATTGACTCTCGTTAGTTTCGAAGCATTATGCATCATAGTCTCACGGCGATTTTCCAGGCGCTGTTGGATCTCTGCCATTGTCTCAAACAGCTCATCACATAAAGATAGGGAGCGGGCAAATGGTTCTTTTTGGTCTGTCATGATCGTGAACTCTAGCAGTATTAATCATCTTGAAAGCGCAACAAACAGCATGAGACGCATGCTGTCTTGCTATGATGATTGGCATTTTACTCAGAGTATCTGTATAAAAATATTACAGACCATTACAGTCGCATTAAATAGATTACCCTATAGAAATCAATGGGATAAAACCATTTTTAAAATATGGTTTTATTGATTGTTCCCATCCTACCTGAAAAAAATTAGTTAACGTTTTGAATCCCGTACCGTTCTGCTAATTGCTGGAAGCGCCCATCACTTTGCATCTTTGCCAACGCCTCATCTAAGGTTTTAACAATAATCTCTGCATCTGGGTGGTTTTGATACATGCCTATATGCATCTCAACTCGGTAGCCTGTGAGAAAGTACTGAAATGTATTGGGATAACCAATAGCCATAGCGGTTGATGCGGCAACATTGCAATCCGAAATCGTCATCTCCAGCTTATCTTTGGCAATTAGTCCTAAAATCTCCTCAAGGGCTTGAGCACCATGGATATGATGAATATCTTTAGATTCCTGATTGGCTAGTAACCACTCTCTTACCGGGCCGTCATAGGTATAACCGGCGACCAGAGCTATAGATCGGCCTGCCAGAGACTCAGCATCAGTCCAGCGATAATCACTCTTTTTGGAAGTCACGACAGATTGGCAGGTGGTTAAGATAGGTTTTTCAGGCAATAGCAAACCGTCACCATCTTCTCGACTCAGAGTAATCACGCCATCAATAACCCCGGAACGTGCTTCCGCTAATACCCGCTTCCAAGGCTTTAATTCGTACTCGACCTGAAAACCCAGCGGTTTCAAAGCCATTCTGGCAAACTCAACTAAAAAACCAGGTTGTTTTGCACTCTTATCACAAATGTAAGGGCAATAAGGATCTGATGCGAATACCAGTGTGGAGTCTTCTCGAAAATCACTCCGGTTATCTGCAAAGCTGAAATGACTAAACAGGGCCAGAGTACAAATGAGGAATCTTGAGGCGGTTTGAAATAACACAGGACTAGATAAAGACAACATATGTCTTCCTTTTTAGGTTCTTAATCCAATGTTAGTGAAGATTAACGGGCTTATGTGAGATTTTTACCGACAAACTCTGTGAAAAATTCACGTGGTAAGATCAATGAATTGAAAAAGCCCCATCTTGGTTAACAAGATAAGGCTAATAAGTCAGTTGATAGAGATAGAGGAAGCTGGCTAAAAACCTTTATCTGTAGACTTTGTTTAAAGCTTACAAACTTGGGATATCCGCATTAGCCCTGGCGGTTAAACACTTCTCACGCATAAAGCAGCCTTCAAGATGGTCATTAACCATCCCCATCGCCTGCATAAAGGCATAACAGGTGGTCGGGCCAACAAATTTCCAACCCCGTTTTTTCAGATCTTTACTCATCTGCTGGGAGATTTCGGTCTGACCGAGCTTGCTCAAAGTGCTGTAATCCATTTTATCAGGACGTTGCTCAGCGCTTGGCTCGTAGTGCCAGAAATAAGCCGCTAAAGAGCCAAACTCCTGCTGCATCTCAATGGCACGAGCAGCATTATTAATCGTCGCGTTGATCTTACCTCTGTGGCGGATAATGCCAGCATCTTGCAGCAAACGTTCAACGTCAGAATCATCAAACTTAGCCACCTGATGGAAATCAAAGCCAGCAAATGCCGCACGAAAGTTTTCCCGTTTACGCAGAATAGTGATCCAGCTTAGTCCTGACTGAAAACCTTCCAAGCAGATCTTTTCAAACAGACGAATATCATTGGTAACCGGCATGCCCCATTCGTTGTCGTGGTAGTGTCGATAGAGTTCATCATCTTCACCACACCACCAACAGCGGCACTGCTGATCTGGCCCCGTTAATAGACCTGTTTTCTCTTCAGTCTTATTTTCAGCATTCTCGTCAGCCATCTTTACTTCCCTTTTCTGCGTATGAGTGATTAAGTGCAAGCCTAACATAGTGGCACTGTATGTAAAAACAGTAATGCCGTATGCACAATCAGAAAGAACGATCAAAGTATGCAGGAACCATTACAGATCCTGCACAAAAAAATCTGATGGGTTAAACGCTACTCTTCAAAGCCAGCCTCAGCTAACGCAATATCAGGCAGATTCTCTGCGACCAATTGCACCGTGTCGTAAGTTTCCAGAGCATAAACAACCTGAGGTAGAGGCTCGGGATAAACTCCCGGCAGATCTGCTTCTCCTGCCACAACAATCGGATAAGCTAGCTGCTCTTCAGGCGGACAAAACTGAGCATCAACGCCTTCTTTGCCCAGATCTAATTGCTCTACCCGGTTACCCCGGGCATCCAACCGATACCAACCATGCTGCTCAAAATAGACTGCATTTAGACCATGCAAACAAAACGGAGGCTGTTGATGGGAAATGGTCAGACGCTGATAACACAGCCCCGCAGGAATACCATTTGCCCGCAACAAAGCTGCTAAGAGATGACTTTTGGCGTAACAATAACCAGTATTATGTTTCAGTACATCGGATGCTTTGCAGGTCACTGGATTTAACTGAAAATCCCAGCTGTGTTTAACCTGATCCCGCACAAACTCAAAGCAATTTTTAGCGATCTCTGTTTTATTATCTGTACCTTCAGCCAGTTGCTTGGCTAGCATCAGGATTTCCGGCTGCTGCCAGTCGATATGCTTGCTCACTGCCAGAAATGGCTCCAGATCTTCCGGCTGTAGATCAGTTGCTTGAAGGTCAGTCGTTTGCAGATCAATAGCTTGTGGGCCAGAGGCTTGTAGATCGGCAACCAGCCCCTGATTGAGAACCTGAGATAGCACTCGTTTTAAAATGCTCATCGCCTTATCAATTTCCTTTTGTCCTAATGTCAGTGCAGGCATAAACCGAAGCGTATCGGGCCTTGGCGCATTCAGCAATAAACCTTGTTCTAAGGTTTTTTCCACAATATCTGATGCAGATACCGAACCTGTATCCAACGCCAATAACAAACCTTTCCCCCGAACAGCCCCCAGACCAAATTCTGCAGATAGCTGCTCCAGGGATTGCTTTAGATAGTCGCTGCTG
This sequence comes from uncultured Oleiphilus sp., assembly GCA_964342385.1. GTDB lineage: Bacteria > Pseudomonadota > Gammaproteobacteria > Pseudomonadales > Halomonadaceae > Oceanospirillum. The sequence goes on from CAYFGP010000048.1 coordinate 38,664, forward strand.
GTGTTCACCTGATCCAAAAACTCAGGTTTTAACACTTCGGATAAAACGGCATCAGATACGGCACACATCAGAGGATTACCGTTATAGGTGCCGCCCTGATCGCCGTAATCAAAACAACTGACTGATTCATCGACTAGCAAAGCGGAGATCGGCACACCGCCGCCCAGCCCTTTACCCAAAGTCATCATATGAGGTTTGATGCAGTAGTCTTGATAAGCAAACAAACTGCCCGTCCGGCCAATGCCGGTCTGTACTTCATCAACAATCAATAGCAGATTATGCTGTTGACACAGTTGCTCCAGTCCTTTAACAAATTCGGGATCAGCGGGAATCACACCGCCTTCGCCCTGTACCAGCTCCAGCATAATGGCGACGGTATTTGGGTTGATTGCCTGCTCCGTAGCCATCAGGTCATTGTAATCTACCTTGGTAAAACCACTGACTTTGGGTTCAAACAAAGGCTCAAAAGCTGCTTTACCACATGCAGACATGGTAGCCAGCGTCCGACCATGAAAGGCGCGATTAAAGGTAATAATATTAAACGCGCCTTGTTTGTGTTTTTGTCCCCACTTTCTTGCCAGCTTAATCGCCCCTTCATTGGCTTCCGCACCGCTATTGGCAAAAAATACCTGATCAAGCACCGAGTTTTTACACAGTTTCTGCGCCAGATTCAGCATAGGCTGGTTATAAAATGCCGGCCCTGGATTCACTAACAAACCCGCTTGTTCAGTCAGTGTCTGTTGAATGATTTGAGGGCTATGGCCTAGAGTATTCACCGCCCAACCCTGAATCAGATCCAGATAGGCTTTGCCCTGATTGTCATACAGATAATGGCCTTCACCACGCACCATGGCGAAGTCAGGCCGAGGCGTAATCGGCATCAGATGCTTTTTCTGTGCGTTGATTTCCTGTGAACTGCTTTTCTGTGCACAAACCTTCTGTGTGCTACCTGACAGACTGGCTTGATGAGATGTGCTTTGCATCGTGATATTCCTTTATTAATCACTTTATAAAGTGTTCCCGGATAACCCCATTCTTTTTGCAATACGCAGCATCTGGCTAAAAGCGCTCTGAAAGAAAGATAGTTACAGGGAATTTTTGATCAGCCCGGCATCCTGCAGGCACAAAAAAAGCCGCAGGATCTAACCTGCGGCTTTCTGGTTTTGGTACGCGTTAATTGTGTTTTATCAACGTCGTCGAGATCCAACACCCAGACAGGCACAGGTATTCGATACACGGCGTCGCAGTGCATGTGCAATTAAGCAAACTGTGTTTTGGGCATTGGTGAAAGTATTCATAGCGCGAGAGTATGTCGGTATATGGGATAAAGAGTCAAGCCTCAATCTAGTGAGGTTTTCTTTGAGCCTGTGAAGGAATTACTCGATATCTGATTCGAAGTGAGGCTTGTGTAGGTCGGGTAGAGCGGCGCGAAAAAGCCGATGATGACTCTATAATAACCTCTGCGAAACCCGACGTTGGGTCTCCCTTTCACATGTTTTCTCACAGCTTGTGCCCCCTGGCTTTCAATCCAATATAGAAGTTTTATCCCCTCTCTTGATCACAAATGATGTATCGGACACACGGAGCTCTGCCGTTGGGTTTCGCGATCAAAAGTCCTTATCCATCAGCAAGTTATGTTGTGTCACTCTACCCAACCTTGTATCTCTCCGGCATTTAGGGTCTGATCAATTCTGAATGCC
>CAYFGP010000049.1:0-40182 GCA_964342385.1 uncultured Oleiphilus sp.
TGATTAGGTATCGCTATGAAAAAGAATATCCATCCCGATTACGACTATGTCATTTTCCGCGACGGTAGCTGCGGCAAGACATTCCGCATTCGTTCAACCTGCAAGCCAACCGAAACCATCGTATGGGAAGACGGTAAAACTTATCCGCTGATGAACTTGGATGTATCCAGTGCCTCTCATCCGGCTTATACCGGTGAGCAGCGTCAGGTGAGTAATGAAGGTCGTGTGGCACGCTTTAAGCAGCGTTTTGCCAGTCGTGGTCTAAAGAAGGGTTAAACGAATACTCGCTGCATTTCAGGTTGCTAAAGATGTGAGCAATCTGAAGTCAGTCGTTATTAGGGAAGAGTGTACCCATGCAGGTTCTGAGTTCATTGAAAACGGCCAAACTGCGTCATCCTGATTGTCAGGTAGTAAAACGCCGTGGTCGTCTCTACGTTATTTGTAAAAGTAATCCTCGTTTTAAAGCTCGTCAGGGTAGTGCTAAAACACGTCGATAACCGATTGTTAAGAAGCCAGGCCGAACTCAGTTAGTGGAGACCTGGCTTCTTAGATTTGATAGTTATTAGTGTGATCTAATGCAGAAGAATAGAGTGTTCATGGCATAGTGATATGATCTAGTTGTTTAAGGTGACCAGCCATTTGCTAAACTCTCGAGTAGCTTGTTTATTTCCGCTCAGCCCCATCGCTTCAGTTTCTGCAATCCAGAGGAAGTCAAAAATTTGTTCTTCTGAAGCCCCTTTCTTTAATAACTCGCACAGTTTGGGTAAATATGAGTCATATTCTCCTATCTGCTCAGAGTAAGAAGAAACACCAATAGGATCCCACTTTTTGTGTGCGGCTTCTCGCACGAGGTTGTAAAAGTCGGCATTGATATTCGATATCATGGATTAGGCCTTAAGTAATATAAACGTCACCCGTATCTTAGCTTTACGTTTTTCTATCTCATGAATTAAAGAGGCGGTTAGCAACAGCCACTCTCTGAACTATCCGCGCTATCATCAAACGGCAAACTGGTACCACAGCCATCAAAAATGCCGTAATGCTGATCCCAGCTACCGATAAACTCGAAATGATCGCAGAAGCGGCTGTCGTGCAGCATACGATAGGTATTGCCGCAGACCGGGAAGACGCGACCACGGTCGATGCTATGGTGTTTATCCAGCACAAAAGTTTCTGGGTTATGAGGGATGGTGCCTTTATAGATCACAGCCTGACCGTAGTCTTCGCAGTGACTTTCCAGCTCCGGCAGTTTAAACAGACGATAGGTCGCTGAGTAGAAGTTGATATGGCCAATCTTTTCTTCGATCTCTGGATTGTCGATGGCCAGAGGGCGATCTTCTACCAGACGGGGATCTAAGAAGCCCGCTGACTTGGCCAGATTATGGAAGTCATTCCAGTACAGAGCACCACTTAGGCATTCGCCATAAAGAATCGGATCTTCGACCAGTGCTTGTGGTACGCGACGGTCGGCATACACATCAGAGAAATAAAGCTCACCGCCGGGTTTCAGCAGTCGATAGGCTTCACGCAGTACGGCAGGTTTATCCGGCGATAGGTTGATCACGCAATTAGAGACGATGATATCGAAGCTTTCATCGGGTAGATCAAGTTCATCAAGACGCTCGATATAGCCTTTCAAAAAGCGAGTGTTCGACTTATCAAAGCCAAACTTCTCACGATGATAGTCTTCATGTCGGCGGGCTACATCTAGTTGTTCATCGGTCATATCGACGCCGACAACGCTGCCATTTTCACCCACCAGATGGGCCAGGGCGTAGCAATCACGACCCGAGCCGCTACCCAGGTCCAAAATATGAGCACCTTCCAGCAGCTGAGGTGCCACTAAACCACAGCCATAATAGCGGGCCATCACCTCATCATGAATTAATCCCAGCGTCTTTTTCAGGTAACGGGGCAAGTTAGTGTCAGTGCAGCAGGCATCGGTTTTCAGATCGTGAGAGCCCTGTAAAACTTTGCCGTAATAGTCTTTGATTTGATCGTGCATAGCGGGTCTTAATTTTCCTAAAACTGGGCATGAAGTTGGAGATTGTATGATTGTATAAAGGGAAAGGTGGGTCTATCCAGATGTCTGATTTTATTATGTTGTTTGGTCGGAAACTTTTGATTGGTTTTAGCAATTGAATGCATAGATATTAATAGTTTAAAACTTAACTCTAATTATCCCAGAATACGTATCAGTAATAATGTTTCAGCACATAGTGCCTCATGCATATGCCTTCTGCTGAACAATTGATGATTCATATGATGGGAGGTTCCCATGTTTAACCGCTTGTCCATTACCCGTGCGTTACTGTTGTCTTTTGGTGCGGCAATCGCTGCGACTCTCTTGCTGGGGCTCTACCTTTTACTGGCAATCAACAGTGTTCAGCAGCAGTTTGTCACTGTGGTAGACCGCAATGTCAGCCTGTTAACCACGGTATCGGATTTGCGTTATTACACCGTGACTTACCGGCGTTTTGCACTGGATTACGGTCTGACAAACGATCGGGTGGAACACAATAAGATTCTACAGACTATCCAGTACAATGATGAACAGGTGGCTGAAGCGATGGCTCATATGAAGTCGTTAGCGGATACCGCACAGATTCGTAATAATCTGGAAGAGTATCGTCGTCGCATCGAAGATTATCGTGGCATGCAGGAAAACTATATCCGTTTGATCGATAACGGCAATATTGATGCCGCCCGTCGTGAGATGCTGGGACCTATGTTGGCTCCCTTTAATGCCATTGTCGATCTGTTAAGCCGTTTGCAACAGGATCTGGAAAAAGAAGCCATTGATATCAAACAAGCGGAAGCTGAAAACATTGAGCAACTGATCCTGCAGACCGCAATCATTGGCATTCTAGTTGTTATCGCTATTTTGATAATGGGTGTGGCAATTTCACGTAAGGTCAGTCGCCCATTGGATAAGCTGATCTCTCAGATGCAGGCCGTAGAGCAGGGACATCTGAATCAAAAACTGGATATGGCTGACTTTGCTACGGATGAGCTGGGTGCAGCAGCACAATCTTTTAGTCGTATGCAGGATGGCCTGACAGTGCTGGCCAGAGAGATCAACGAAAGTGTTGCGACCTTGGAAAATACCAGCCGTCAGTTGCAACAGAGAGTGAATGATACCTCGCTCAATCTGGAAACTCAGCGCAGCGGTATTGCTCAGATAGCGGCGGCTACAGAACAGATGCAGACAGGCTTTGTTGAGGTGACGCAGCGTACTGTGAATGCCTCGGAGCAGTCGAATCAGGCGCAACAGGAAGCTCATGACAGCCAGAACAATATTCAGCAATCGGTCCAGCAGAGTGAGGCGTTGGCAATGGCACTAACCCGAACGGCAGAAGTGGTTTTAAAACTGCAGGAGGACAGCCACAGTATCAGTGTGATCTCGGAAGTGATTGGTACCATTACTGAGCAAACCAATTTGTTGGCGCTGAATGCGGCGATTGAGGCGGCACGGGCAGGGGAAGCCGGTCGAGGCTTTGCGGTGGTCGCCGATGAGGTGCGTCAGTTAGCGCAGAAAACACAATCATCGTTGGGGGAGATTGCCGAAATCATTACCTCGTTGCAGAGTCATGCCGGTCAAGCAGCAGAGATGATGAACACCAGTCAGGAACAGATGCAGATGGGACTAGACCAGGTGCGACAGGCAGGTGCTTCCTTTGGCAATATCCTGACCGCTTCTGAAACTATTGCAGGTATGAGTCGCCAGATCGCGACAGCAACGGAAGAACAAACCCTGGTTGCCCGTAACTTAGGTGAGAGCGTCAGTGCAATCCACGATGCTTCGGACAGTATCGCGCAAGGGGCTTTGGCAACGGAGCAGGCATGTCAGGCTTTAAAGGATGAGAGTGAGCACCTGAGTCAGGTTGCCGCCCGCTTTAAGCTTTAATCGCATCCGTACACTTTAAGGCAAGATCATAGCTTGATGTTTGTGAATGGTTTTGAGTAAGAGGTAGATCACGAGTGATAAGCTGATGGGTTCTGAGCTGTGTCGGATCTAGTCTGAACAGATACATCTGAACGAATACCACGAAAGGGATAGGTGTAGGGGAACCTATCCTTTGCTCATCACTCTTATTGTGACTAACTGTGTGAAATCATTCACTTTATAGCTGACCATCCGCTTCTTCTCATGGTTTAATCTTGATTGATAGCAGCGATATACACAGGATGATGTTATGTCCCATAGCCAGATGCCCCTTGTATTGGCCGGTCCAATACTGCGCCGTTTAACCTCCGATCGTTTGACCTTCTGGTTAGCCACAACCTCACCTGTACAGCTGCGTCTGACTTTGTTACCGGAGAACGGTAGTGCCCGCTTTATCGATCAGCAGGTGATGACTGATGCTTGTCGGGTCTTAACCGCTGGTGAGTTGCTCTATTTCTATCTGATTGATCTGCCATTAAACGAACCGTTACCACAGGATTGTTGGATCGGCTATCAACTGGAGTTGATGGTCGAGAGCCAGTCGGAGGCTGATGGTAATAGTTGGCAGAGCTGGCGTCAGTGGGCCCCTGAATTGTGTTATCCGGGTAAAGATACACCGGGATTTGTACTGCGTTCTAAGCTGGATCGTTTACTGCATGGTTCCTGCCGCAAACCCCACTTTCACGGCGATGATGGTCTGCTTAGAGCGGATCAACAGGTACAGGAGTATCTGCACGATCCTCAGTTATGGCCATCCCTGCTGATGATGAGTGGGGATCAGATCTATGCCGATGATGTGGCAGCACCCATGTTGGTGGCGATCCATGAGTTGCTCGCTCAGTTAAAGATTCCGGTAGAGCAGTTACCAGGTGCCGATGTCACTGATACGCAGGGTCTGCACGGCAACCAGGCACATTATTATCAGCGTGAAAACCTGTTGCCTCTGGCCAAACCGGATAAAGATGATCGGCGTCATGTGTTTCAAGGTGTGAGGAAACCGGTTTTTACCTCGGATACCGCCCACAACCATCTGGTGTCACTGGGTGAAGTGCTAGCCATGTATCTGTTGGTATGGTCTCCGGCAGGTTGGCAAGGGTTATCGCTGACACCGCCCTCGGGTTTGGATGCTGCTCAAAATGATAAATATCAGCAAGAGCTCGATGCTGTACAAAGTTTTAGCAGCCAGTTAAATCGAGTGCAACGAGTGATGGCCCACTTGCCGGTGGCGATGATCTTTGATGATCATGATGTGACTGATGATTGGAATCTGACCGCCGGTTGGGAACAGACCGCTTATGAACACCCGTTCTCTCGCCGTATTATCGGCAATGCCATGCTGGGCTACCTGGTCTGTCAGGGCTGGGGTAATGCCCCAGAGCAGTTTCCTGAATCTCTGATGACTCAGGTCGAAGACGTATTAAAACAGCCAGGGCAAGAGAACCACGACCTGCTGATCAGTCATCTGAATCGTTTTAATCAATGGCATTATCAATGGCCTACCAGTCCCGCCTTGGTGGTATTGGATACCCGTACCCATCGTTGGCGTTCAGAAAAAGGTTTGAATCAACCCTCGGGGCTGATGGATTGGGAAGCGCTGACCGATCTACAGCAGTTGTTAATCGGCAAAGAAGCAGTGGTGCTGGTATCTCCGGCACCAATTTTTGGCGTTAAGTTGATCGAAGCGGTACAGAAGATCTTTACTTGGTGCGGTAAGCCGCTGATGGTGGATGCGGAAAACTGGATGGCTCATCCGGGTGCTGCTTATGCCATGATGAATCTGTTCCGTCATGAGAATACGCCCAAGCACTTTGTTATTTTGTCTGGTGATGTGCACTACTCCTTTGTTTACGATATCGAATTGAAAGGCGATAAACGTGGGCAGGATATTTGGCAGATCACCAGCAGTGGTATCAAAAACCAGTTCCCGGAAAAATTACTGACGGTATTTGACCGTTTAAATCGCTGGCTTTATAGCCCGGTATCGCCACTGAACTGGTTCACCAAGCGCCGTAAGATGCGCATTATTCCAAGAAAGCCAGATTCTGCTGATCCGGGCGAGCGTCTATTGAATGCTTCTGGTATTGGTTATATCGAACTGAGTGATGATGGTCGGCCCACTTTGGTGATGCAATTGTGTGCTGATGGACGAGATATTGAATTTGATCCTAGAGAACACGAAGCCCATTGGGACTGAGGTTATTGCTATCAGCGCTTGTGAGCATTTTTACCTCGATTCGTTTGTACTTTGAGCCAATTAACGTCTGAGTGAGAGGCGGAGGATGTGGATAACTGGGTTATCCACATCGTGATAGCTCATAGAAAAGCTTACTGAGCAGGTGTTAAAAACAGCTCTGGGTTCACATACACACCATTCAGGCTAACGCTAAAGCCCAGGTGTGGCGTTGTAATCGGTGCGGCAAAGCTCTTGCCAAAGATGATCTGTTTGCCTGTTGTGCCGATCTTACCGATCTCTTCACCGCGATTGATCCATTGACCTTCACGCATACGGAAGTTAATGGCCTGTAGATGGCTGTATTGAGTAAATAAGCCGCTACCATGATCAAGCACCACATGAGTGCCTTGGTAGAACATGTCTTTAATCAGAGCGATGCGACCACTGGCTGGTGCGATAACCCGCTGTCCTGATAGGTCAACACTGTTGTGGTTGTAGACCACTTCCTGGTTGTAAAAGATGCGACGACCAAAAGGTTTCAGGATTTTACCGTTGGTGGGATGCAGGAAGGGGCGACTATCGGGTTCGCCGTTGCTCCAGTTTTGGATCACACCATTGATCAGCTGTTTGTCTTTGGCGATGGTTTGGCGCTGCATCGGTGTTAAGTCGGTACGCAGAGGCGTTCGACTGGCCATGCGCTTTTCGCCGTTATATTCCGGCTCCACCACATCGATATAAACACTGCGATTACGGCCACCAGGCTGACGAATATCCAGGCTATGTTTACCTGCGCCCAGATTTTGCGATAAACCGATCCAGGCTACCCAGCGATCATCACTGCGTTTATTGTAGGCACGGTTCATGGTGTAGACGCGTTTGCCGCGGAAATAGGCCTCCGGTACACCTTCACCGATGGAATTAGGCAGTTCAATCACCACCACTCCACCGGGTACGGGATTCGTTTGGGGGTTGTAATCTGCGTGAGCAGGCAGGCTTACAAAAGCAGACAGCAGTCCGGCAGTCAGTAAAGTACCGACTGTACGCCGACCTGTTAAGGGTGTGTTGTCACGCATAATAATCCCCTGTGTTAACTCCTGATCACGCATATTAGCGGAATTTTTCCTAATATGCTGCCCCAGTGCACGGGTCTGAAAAGTTTTTATGCACCAGTGGCTTATTGTTGTTTGTCCTGTACCTGGCAGATCAGTTTTCCCTGTGCCAGTTTTGCGGTCACGGTATCGCCAACAGTAACTTCATCCGTGTGCCGGATAATTTCACCTTTGTCATCCTCAACGATGGCATAACCTCGTGCTAAAGTCGCCAATGGACTAACCGTCTCCAGACTATGGCTTAACTGTGCCAGTGTCTGTTTCTGTTTATCAAGTTGATTTTGCACACTTTTGTAGAGCCTTTGTTCCAAACTACTGAGGCTATCACCCAGTTGTTGCTGCTTTTTGTCGGGGCTGGCACGGAACAAACGTTGGCTGAGTTGTTTCAGTTGCTGCTGAGCTTTCTGCTCCTGCTGCTGAAAACTAAACTGCAGTCGTTTGCTGAGATTCTCTAACTGGGCCTGTTGCTGTTGCATCTGTTCCTTAGGATGACGCAGTTGGGAGCGGTAGACCTGTAACTGCTGTTTGTCCCGTTGCAGGCGTTGTTGCATCGCCTGGGTTAGACGTTGCTCCAATTGGCTCAGTAACAGATCCTGTTGCAGCAGTCCTTGATAACAACGTTGGTATCTGTGTTCCAGATAATCCAGTTGTTGCTGGCGCTCCTGCAGTACCCGTTGCATCGACTGCTCGATTTTACTTTCTGCCTGCTGCAGCCAGTTTTGCCACTGATCCAAGTCCGGGCTGACCAGCTCTGCTGCCGCGGACGGTGTTGGCGCTCTCAGGTCGGCAACATAATCGGAGATGGTGATATCGGTTTCGTGGCCTACGGCGCTGACAATCGGGATATGGCTGGCAAAGATGGCTCGGGCGACACGTTCATCGTTAAACGCCCAGAGGTCTTCCAGGCTACCGCCGCCTCGACCGACTATCAGCAGATCAGCTGTACCGTGCAGATGAGCCAACTCGATAGCACGAGCGATAGAGTCTGGTGCCTCGGTGCCTTGTACGACTGCCGGATAGATCACTACCTCAGCCAGAGGAAAGCGGCGTTTCAGTACCGTGATCATATCTCTGACTGCAGCACCCGTGGGCGAGGTCACCAGACCGATCACATCGGGTATCGGTGGTAGTGCCTTTTTATAGCTGCGATCAAACAGGCCTTCCTCTTTCAGGCGATGTTTTAATGCCTCAAAGGCACGGATCAGTGCACCACGGCCCTGTTCCTCCATAGTTTCCGCAATCAGCTGATAATCACCTCGGCCCTCGTACAGGCTGACTCGGGCATGCAGCTGCACCTTATCGCCATTTTTCGGTTTAAAGGCCAGCATCTGGGCACGGTTACGGAACATGGCGCAGCGCACCTGACTTTGCTCATCTTTCAGGCTGAAATAGAGATGACCGGAACCCGGTGCACTTAAGTTGGATATCTCGCCCTGTACCACAATCAGAGGAAATTCACCTTCCAGTATCTGGCGTACCCGACGGTTCAGTTCCGTCACGGTAAACACCGGTTGACCAATATTGCTGACTGGAGTGGGTGAGGTGTGCATAAAGGTTCCGTTTAACTGTTTGATCAGCGAGGGTTTATCGAACGGTTTATTGCGAGCCTATGATTCACGTGAAGGCGAAAAGTAATGACTGCAATATCGCTTAGTTTAACTCGGTTTAATAGCAGAAGTTTAACACTCTGGGGACCTGATTCTGACGTTATTCCACAAGGGAATAGCAAAAAGCGGAAAATACCGTTCATGAAATTGAAAACAGTAAAAGTTATGGTGCTTCAGGTTTACGGAAAATGAATCTTACGATAAAATAGCAGGTTAATCTTCTTTTTATCCTCACTGTTCAGCAGGCTCGCGGAATATGTTACGTATTGCTCAAGAAGCGCTTACTTTTGATGATGTTTTGCTGGTTCCAGGCTACTCCGAAGTTTTACCAAACGACGTTAGTCTGAAGACCCGAATTACCCGTGATATCAACTTGAATATCCCACTGGTTTCCGCCGCGATGGATACGGTTACTGAAGCTCGTCTGGCGATCGCCATGGCTCAGGAAGGTGGTATCGGTATCATCCACAAAAACATGACCATCGCGCAGCAAGCTCAGCAGGTGCGTCAGGTTAAGAAACACGAAAGTGTTATCGTAAAAGATCCTGTTACCGTTACTCCAAGCACTACAGTGCAAGAGCTGCTGGAACTGACCAGTGAAACCCGTTTCTCTGGTATGCCTGTGGTAGAAGGCGACGAGCTGGTGGGTATCGTAACCAGCCGTGACTTCCGCTTTAAGCCAAATCTGGATGACGTTGTTGCCAACATCATGACACCAAAAGATAAACTGGTGACCGTGAAAGAAGGCGCTGCTCTGGATGAAATCAAAGCCAAACTGCACCAGCACCGTATCGAAAAGATTCTGGTTGTGGACGATGAGTTCCACCTGCAAGGTCTGGTTACCGTTAAAGATATCGAAAAAGCCCGCACTTACCCGAACGCCTGTAAAGACGAAGACGGTCGTCTGCGTGTCGGTGCTGCAGTAGGTACTGGTCCAGAAACTCCTGATCGTGTAAATGCGCTGGTTGAAGCGGGTGTTGACGTGATTGTTGTGGACACGGCACACGGCCACTCTAAAGGTGTAATCGACCGTGTACGTTGGGTGAAAGAAAACCACCCACAGGTTCAGGTGATCGGTGGTAATATCGCGACAGCTGAAGCAGCGATTGCCCTGGCTGAAGCCGGAGCAGATGCGGTTAAAGTCGGTATTGGCCCAGGCTCTATCTGTACGACTCGTATCGTTGCCGGTGTCGGTGTACCTCAGATCTCTGCTGTAGCTAACGTAGCGGAAGCGCTGAAAAAATATGACATCCCGCTGATCGCAGACGGTGGTGTACGTTTCTCTGGTGACCTGGCTAAAGCCATTGTGGCTGGCGCTAGCGTCATCATGGTCGGTGGTCTGCTGGCCGGTACTGAAGAAGCGCCTGGTGAGATCGAACTGTACCAGGGGCGTTCTTACAAGTCCTACCGTGGCATGGGTTCTCTGGGTGCGATGTCTCAGTCTCAGGGTTCCAGTGACCGTTACTTTCAGGACAAGAACGCGGGCGTAGAGAAGCTGGTACCTGAAGGTATCGAAGGCCGTGTACCTTACAAAGGTGTGATGAGTGCCATTGTTCACCAGCTGATGGGTGGCCTGCGTTCCTCCATGGGTTACACCGGCAGTGCTTCTATCGAAGAGATGCGTACTGTACCTCAGTTTGTACAGATTACCGGTGCCGGTATGCGTGAATCTCACGTACACGACGTTCAGATCACTAAAGAAGCGCCGAACTATCGGGTCGGCTAATTAGACTGAGCGCGTAAAAAAGTGGGGCATTTGTGCCCCACTTTTTGTTTAGCTCCAGTATTAAGTCACTGCTTACTTAACAACTGTTGAGCGACACCGTTTCCTTTCTACAATTGCCCGACTATGTTTTGAGCAGTTGTTTGATAATTATTTTTGCAGGCTGTCCATTCCGGGCAGGCCGTCATTATTCTGATGGGTTGGTAAAACAATGAGCCAAGATATTCATGCTCAGAAAGTCCTGATTCTGGACTTTGGATCTCAGTACACTCAGCTGATTGCACGCCGTGTACGTGAGATTGGTGTTTACAGTGAGATTCGTGCCTTTGATATGAGCGAAGAAGAGATTCGCGAATATAACCCTAAAGGCATCATCCTGGCGGGTGGTCCTGAGTCGGTCACCGAAGAAGGTTCACCACGCGCACCTGAGTGTGTCTTCAACATGGGCCTGCCGGTACTGGGTATCTGCTACGGTATGCAGACCATGGCTGAGCAGATGGGCGGTAAGGTTCAAGGCTCTGATGTACGTGAATTTGGTTACGCTCAGGTGAAGATCGAAGCCGATAACGCCCTGACCAAAGATATCAAAGATCACGTGGATAGCGACGGTAAAGCGCTACTGGACGTGTGGATGAGTCACGGTGACAAAGTGACCGCAATGCCGGACGGTTTTGAGCTGCTGGCGTCTACGCCAAGCTGTGCTATCGCCGGTATGTACCACGCTGAGAAGAACTTCTTTGGCGTACAGTTCCACCCGGAAGTAACCCACACCCTGCAAGGTGGTCGTCTGCTGGAGCACTTCCTGCTGGAAATCTGTGGTTGTGAAGCCCTATGGACTGCAGCCAACATTATCGAAGACCAGATTGAGCGTGTTCGCGCTCAGGTTGGTGATCAGAAAGTTCTGTTGGGTCTGTCCGGTGGTGTGGATTCTTCCGTAGTAGCGGCACTGCTGCACAAAGCGATCGGCGATCAGCTGACTTGTGTATTTGTTGATAACGGTCTGCTGCGTAAGAACGAAGGCGATATGGTCATGGACATGTTCGCTAAGAACATGGGCGTTAAAGTGATCCGTGCCGATGCTGAAGAGCTGTTCCTGGGCAAACTGGCCGGTGTATCCGATCCAGAAGCCAAGCGTAAGGTGATTGGTAACACCTTTATCGAAGTCTTCGACGAAGAAGCGGCGAAGCTGAAGGATGTTAACTTCCTGGCTCAGGGTACCATCTACCCAGACGTGATTGAGTCTGCTGCGGCTAAAACCGGTAAGGCACATGTGATCAAGTCGCACCACAATGTGGGTGGTCTGCCAGAAGACATGAAGATGGAGCTGGTTGAGCCGCTGCGTGAGCTGTTCAAAGATGAAGTGCGTAAGATCGGTCTGGAACTGGGTCTGCCATACGATATGGTTTACCGTCACCCATTCCCTGGGCCGGGTCTGGGCGTACGTATTCTGGGCGAAGTGAAGAAAGAATACGCTGATATCCTGCGTGAAGCGGATGCGATCTTCATCGAAGAACTGCACAACGCGGATTGGTACCACAAAACCAGCCAGGCATTTGTCGTCTTCCTACCGGTTAAATCTGTAGGTGTTGTGGGCGATGGTCGTCGTTACGAGTGGGTGGTATCTCTGCGTGCCGTAGAAACTATCGACTTTATGACTGCTCGCTGGGCGCACCTGCCATACGAGTTGCTGGAGAAGGTCTCCAACCGTATTATCAACGAGATCAGTGGTATTTCTCGTGTCGCTTACGATGTATCCAGTAAGCCGCCAGCGACCATTGAGTGGGAATAATTATCAATGATGTGAGGCTTGGGCTGACTAAATGTTTGGTTAAGCATTAATCAGTTGTCCCGGAGTCTCTTTGATAAGGCCAGTCAAAAAGCCCGCTATGAAGCAACTTCATAGCGGGCTTTTTCGATTGTAATCTGCTGAAATATTATCGGTTCTGTCAGTCATATTTAGATCATAACGTTCTCTTATTATTAATAAATTACCTATTTCTTTTAAATATTCTTGCCCATTGTTCGTTACCTCATTAGTAACTGGATATCAATTTATTCACACGGTAGAGAGTATGACTCTTTATCACAGTGACTGGCTCTTGTTGGGTGCAAACTCTGATGACAAAGAAAAATATTGTTTACGTGGGTTCTTTGCGAAATGCTGCGGCTGATAAAGCAGGCCAGTATGTTGAGTACAAAGGTGAAAAGCGTTACATGAAATCGCCGCTGGAATATTTGGTTGAAGCGCTGAATGAAACCGACTTGGGTGATGTTTACACTTTGTCTGGCGTGCTTTTTGATGATGATCCGAATTCTCCTCGGGATCAGGAAAAGGTAGCAGAGTATGGTTTTTCTTATCAGGACGCTGAGCGCTGGTTTTACCCGACTGATTTAAAGGTTCAGGGTAAAAGTGTTGTGGATATGATTGATGCCGTGCCATCGACTTATCGTGTTCTGCCTATGGATGCGGCTGAGCGAATCAGTGGTAAAAGTGACTTTGAAAAACGACTGGCAGACAAGCTCTTTGAGTTAAAAGCCGATGTGGTTTTGTTGGATGGTCTGTTAGTGATTCTGGATGAGTTAATTCAGCCCGGTGCGCCTTTCTGTCGTAAGGTGGTGAATATTCATCCGGGTATTACCTGTATTGAGTCACCGTATGAGCGTCGTGGCGCTTATGGCACTTTGGATGCTTTGTATGGGGCGAAGGGATTGAAGGTGGTGGATTGGCAGAGTATGGAAACAGAGCCGGTTGAGCCTTTGTTTAAGACGGGTGCATCTTTCCATTATGTGGATGGTGGTATTGATTCCGGTGAAGTAATTGAGGATGTATTGGGTACGGATATTGATCCGGAAGATACTATTCTGGAATTGCGTTGGAATAACTTTAATAACAGTCTATTCCCAGCAATTTATAACGGGTTAATGACCATGGCGCAGAAAGAAGATGTGAAGGATTCCTTGGAAGCTGCTGCTGTTTAATCCGAATGAATCAAGCTGCTACACACTTACACAAAAGTATTTCGATATTTTTCGGCCGGCAGCTGAAGTATGAAACCATCTGCTAAAGAGAAATTTTTGTGTGAGTGCTTATTTATGGTTTTGAGCTGTAGCTATCAATGTCTTTATTGCTGTTGTTGTTTTCAGTGTTGTGGGGACGCTGAAAATAACAAGTGAGTGTTTAGTTGTAGTGCTGGTTTGTGAAGGGGTTGTCGCGGTGAGTCTGCTATCGGTTCAAATGATCTGCTGATATGGCAGGCTATATAGCTTTGTATCGAGTCGCTTTGAGTTGTGCTGTGGGGTGCGTAACTCGTTTGGCGGTGAATGAATGGGCGATACAGGTTTTTTGGTTGTCTATCTGTTGATTGTGGATTAGTGAGAGTTAGACGGCAGATTCATCGTCGATTACCTTTTTGCAATGGATAAGTGCATCGCGCACCATAAAGTTAACTAGGGTGGTTGATACACCGAGTTCTTTGGCGATCTCCTTTTGGGCGACGCCATAAACTCGATATTGCTCAAAGGCATAGCGAGTGCGGTCGGGTAAGTCGGCTAGGGCTCTATCGATTAATTCCAATGTTTCTCTGTGTTGGCATTGTTTGTCAGGCGTTCTGTGGTCGGCTGCAGTATCATCTTCTTTAAAATCAATGATCTTTTCAGTGGCCACGCGCTTGCGGTGATGGTCAATAGAAAGATTGCGCACGATTTGGAAGATATAGCTTAGTTGGGCTTTGGACGAAGAGGTGATTTTTGGTGCAGAAGGTAGGCGCAGGTAGGCGTCCTGAACAATATCCTCTGCATGAGCATTGCAGCCAGTCAGTTTGTGGGCAAAGCGCAGTAGGGTGTTGCGGTTGTCGGCGTAGACATCGAAGATTGAAGACTCGCATGTTGTTGTGGAATCCATTTCCATCTTAAGGCCCCCCTTCTGTAACTATTTGTAAGTTTTAAGTGCTATGCAGGGGGTTGAAGTAACGGCCCTGAAGCAAGGCAGAAGACATTAATATAAATGCTAATCATTATCAATATCTTTATTGTGGTGTAGTAATCTGTCGTATTGATTGTGATTGGTGTTGAGTTTGTATCGGATGTTGTATCTGTTGCTAAAAATTTACTAAGCAGAATTTATACGCGCTTGGACTAACTATTTTTCATTCCCATCCGTTTCTTGGGTACAAACGAATGGGGCGGTTGCAAAATAGACGGTCTGCAATATCAGGTCAGCTGCCGTGTCCCATTGAAAGTAATTCAGAGCAGTGGGAACTTAATCATGGTCGGGTCCGATTTTCCAAAGACATTAATCCAGGCGTTACGCCAACGAGCCGAAGCAGAGCCAGAACGTGCAGCATTGCGATTTGTGACGGATGATGATTTGGGAGGTGGCGCGATTAATTTTGGCGAGCTGGATGCTCGCGCCAGAGCCATTGCTGTCGCGCTGCAGGAAAAAACTGAGCCGGGCGATCGTGCTGTGCTTCTGTTTCCGACAGGTCTGGATTATGTCACTGCCTTCCTGGGGTGTTTGTATGCTGGTGTGATTGCGGTACCGGCTTATCCGCCTGAGTCCACCCGTCATCAGCATCAACAGCGTTTGTTGTCGATTATTGCCGATGCTGAGCCGAGTTTGCTGTTGACCAATACCCAGCTGTTTGAGCCGTTATCTCAAGCGATGGCGGTAATCGGCGCCAATATGCCTGCTGGTGCACTGCCGGGTCTGTTTTCTACCGACAGTGTTGGTCTTGAACAGGCAGAGTCCTGGCAGATGCCGGATATTGGTCCTGATCATATCGCCTTCCTGCAATACACCTCGGGCTCTACCTCTATGCCAAAAGGCGTGCA
Source organism: uncultured Oleiphilus sp. (assembly GCA_964342385.1). Lineage (GTDB taxonomy): Bacteria > Pseudomonadota > Gammaproteobacteria > Pseudomonadales > Halomonadaceae > Oceanospirillum. The sequence goes on from CAYFGP010000049.1 coordinate 15,389, forward strand.
GGTGACCCATCACAACCTGGTCGAAAACGAAGCACTGATTCGCCATGGTTTTGGTATCACGGATGAGGATGTCATCGTCAGCTGGTTACCGCTGTATCACGATATGGGCTTAATCGGCTGTCTGCTGCAGTCCGTGTATAGCGGTGTATTGTGTGTGCTAATGTCGCCACGTTTTTTTCTGGAACGTCCAGTGCGCTGGCTGCGTGTGGTCAGTCATTTTGGTGGCACCATCAGTGGTGGTCCCGACTTCGCCTATCGTCTGTGTAGCGAGCGTGTATCGGAGTCTGATCTGGCTGCGCTGGATCTGAGTAGCTGGCAGATTGCCTTCTCCGGTTCCGAGCCGATTCGTGATGATACCCTGGCGGGTTTTGCTGAGAAGTTCAGTCCGTGTGGTTTCAAAGCAGAGCGTTTCTTCTCCTGTTACGGTCTGGCCGAGGCGACGCTTTTTGTCACAGGCGGCCTGCGTCAGCAAGGTATTACCGCTTTGCAGGTGGATGGTGAATCTCTGGCGCAGAATATTGCTAAGCCGGGTGATGACAGTGTGGTGATGGGTTGTGGTTTTGCTCAACCTGATCACGGTGTACGTATTGTTGATCCGGTCAGCCTTGAAGACCTGGCAGAAAATGCCGTGGGCGAGATCTGGGCGACAGGTCCAAGTATCGCCAATGGTTACTGGCGTAATCCTGAGGCGACGGCAAAAGCCTTTGTTGAACAGGATGGTCAAGTCTGGCTGCGTACCGGTGACCTGGGCTTTATGCGTGACAACGAGATGTTTGTCACCGGTCGCCTGAAAGATATGCTGATTGTGCGTGGTCAAAATCTGTACCCGCAGGATTTGGAGCGTACCGTTGAAGAAGAAGTGGAAGTGGTGCGCAAAGGACGTGTTGCCGCTTATGCCACCAACTTTGATGGTATGGAAGGTATCGGTATTGCGGCTGAGGTGAGCAAAAAGCTACAGAAGCTGGTACCGCCAAATATGCTGATCAACGCCATTCGTGAAGCGGTGGCCAATATCTATCAAGAAGTGCCGCAGCAAGTGGCGCTGTTAAACCCTGGCACCCTGCCTAAAACCTCCAGTGGTAAGTTACAACGCTCCGCCTGCCGTAAAGGCATTGCCGATGGTTCCATTGAGGCCTACGCACTCTTTCCCGAGGTAGAGACACCTCCGGTAAAGCAGGAGGAAGCCCTGGTAAAGCCGGAAGGGCAGAAGAAGGCGTCAGCTGATTCTGCCCCGACTTCCGACTCAAATGACTCAAGCACCGCAGAGCAGACTCAGGCCGCTGGCGCAGATAAAAATGCCGAGCTGACTCGGGGTATCGCTAAGATCTGGCGTGAGTTGTTGAACTGTGAGCAGGTGGCTGATACGGATCACTTCCTGCTGCTGGGCGGTAACTCCGTGCTGGCAGTGCAGCTGGTTGCGCGTATTAGTGAACATTTTTCCATTGAAGTACCTCTGCGTTTGCTGTTTGAAGCACCAAAACTGGCAGAGTTTACCGCAGCAGTGATCGCACTGCGTGACAATGGTGCAGTCCAGAAAACCGAAGACGATTCGTCTACGCTAGTGATGTCCGTTCAGTCGCGGGATAAAGGTTTACCGCTATCTCCGGCCCAGAACCGTTTATGGTTCCAATGGCAGCTGGAGCCACAAAGTGTGGCTTACAATATTCCGGCTGGCTTACGCCTGAAGGGTGCGTTGAATAAAGCCGCGATTCAGGACAGCTTCCAGTATCTGGTCAATCGTCATGAAGGTCTGCGTACCCGCTTTGCTGAGCAAAACGGTGAAGTGCTGCAGTTTATTGCGGCACCAGACAGCGCTGAAAGCCAGATTGAAGTGGAGCAGGTTGATCTGACCACGCTACCGGTTGCCGAACGCGAAGCGGAAGCCGGGCGCCTGCGTGAGCAAGCCGGGCAAGCCGTATTTGATCTCAGTGCCGGTAACCTGCTGCGAATCAAGCTGGTGGCACTGGATGATGAAGATCATCTGCTGCTAGTCACCCTACACCATATTATCGCCGATGGTTGGTCGCTGAATCTGATGATGGACGAGTTCTCTCGTCTCTATGTCGCCGCCGATCAGGGCATTAAACCGTCTCAGGTATTGCAGCCACTATCGCTGCACTATGCCGACTTTGCCGCATGGCAGTGTGAATGGCTCAATCAGGGTGAAGCCGAGCCTCAGCTGGAATACTGGACTCAGCAGCTGGCCGGTGAACAACCGGTACTGAACTTACCGAAGGATCATCTGCCGGTACAAACACCCATACAAGGTGGTGAAGCACGTCAGCGTTCGGCGGCTCGTCTGAGTGTCGATGTGGATGCCGAACTGACTCAAGTCCTGCACTCTGTGGCGAATACTCAGGGCGCGACCCTGTTTATGGTCTTGCTGGCGGCGTTCCAATGCCTGTTGTATCGCTATAGCGGTCAGAAAGATATCCGTATCGGTGTGCCGAGTGCCAACCGTGATCATCCTGATGTACAGGGCATGGTGGGTTTCTTTATCAATACCCTGGTGCTGCGTGGTGAAATTAATGCCGGTGGCACCTTTGCTCAGTTATTAACTCAGGCTCGTCAGATCACGTTGGATGCGCAAGCTAATCAGGATCTGCCGATTGATCGTCTGGTGGAAGCCATTGCGTCCAGTCAGGCTAATCAGGGTGGTTCTGAGATAACTCGTCCTGGTGAATCACCGCTATTCCAGGTGATGTTTAACCACCAGCAGATGAGCTTTGGCACCATGCGTGAGCTATCCGGTGTTGCTGTGGAAGAACTGCCATGGCACAGCCGGGAAGCCAAGTTTGATCTGCAGTTGCAAAGTGAAGAAGACGAGCGTGGTCGTCTGACTCTGAATGTGGATTACGCCGAAGATACCTTTAAGCGTGACACCATTGAGCAGTTAACCCAGCGCTTTGTCGCCCTGCTACGAGGTATTGCACAAGATCCTGAGCAAAATATTGCAACTATGGCGCTGCTGTCCGATGCAGAACAGCAACAGATGCAGCAGTGGGAAGAAGCGACTCTGGTTCCGGCCAGTGAATCGCCAGCTGCGCTGTTATCGACAGAGCAACGCGCTGAACAGCTCTTGCCTCAGCGTCTGGAGCAACAGGCAAAACTAAGCCCTGAAGCGATTGCGCTGTTGTGGTCTAGCCAATCAAGCACAGGTGAAATGAGCTTTGACGAGCTGAATCGCCGAGCCAACCGTCTGGCCCATGAGCTGCAAGCCCGTGGTATTGGTCCAGAAGTGCGTGTTGCCATTCTGGCAGAGCGTTCCCCTCAGTTAATGGTTGGTCTGCTGGCCATCCTGAAAGCCGGTGGCGCTTATGTACCATTAGACCCGGATTATCCTGCTGAGCGTCTGGCTCATATTCTGGATGACAGTGCTGCCGAGCTGGTATTGGCGGATAACAATCATCAGCAGCATACCGTATTTGAAAACGCGGCTTACCAGCAGTGTCTGGTAGCAATGGAGCAGTTAGCGTTGGATAGCCAACCTGACACGACACCAGAGCTTAAGCTGCATGCCAATAACCTGGCCTATGTGATCTATACCTCAGGTTCTACCGGTCTGCCAAAAGGCGTGGGTATCAGCCATGGCGCATTAAGTGAGCGTCTGCGGTGGATGCAGTCGGCTTATCAGTTTGATGCACAGGATGTGTTGCTACAAAAAGCACCGGTCAGTTTTGATGCTTCAGTTTGGGAGCTATTCCTGCCGTTGATTACTGGCTCGCGTTTGGTACTGGCCGCTCCTGGTGAGCATAGAGATCCGCAACGTCTGGTCGCACTGGTGCAGCAATATGGCGTAACGGCGATTCACTTTGTACCACCCCTGTTGCAGTTATTTATTGAAGAGCCGGGTGTTGAGCAATGCTCAAGCCTGCGTTATCTGTTTTCCGGTGGTGAGGCGCTGTCGCCAAGCCTGCGAGATCGCGTAATAGCACAGCTGCCGGATGTGGCGCTGCATAACCGTTACGGCCCAACGGAAACCGCGATCAATGTGACGCATTGGCACTGTCAGGCTGAGGACGAAAGCCGTTCTCCTATCGGTCAGCCGTTAGGTAATGTGATCTGTCGAGTGTTGGGTAGTGAACTGGAATCTGTTCCTGCTGGTGTTGCCGGTGAGCTGTGTGTTGGTGGCGAAGGCCTGACACGGGGCTATATCAGCCGTCGACCAGAAGTAGAGCAAGCAGAGGCCTCAGACAAACGCCGTTGGGGTTGGGCCGCCATGACGGCGGAGCGTTTTATCCCTGATCCAAGCTCCAGTGATGAAGGTCAGAAGCAAGGTGCGCGTTTGTACCGTACCGGTGACCAGGTACGCTGGGGTAGCGACGGTGCGCTGGATTATCTCGGCCGTATCGATCAGCAAATTAAGCTGCGTGGTTTCCGTATTGAGCTGCAGGAGATCGAAGCGCAACTGCTGGCCAGTCCACAAGTAAAGCAGGCGGCGGTGACTGTTTTTGCCGGAACTGAAGAAGCGCCATTACCAGAACAGCTGATTGCCTATTATGTCCCTGTGTCAGTATCTGTATCAGCAAATCAGGATGCCGTCGATGAAATAGCATTAAAACAAACGCTGCAGCAAACCCTGCCCGAGTATATGGTGCCGTCCCAGTTTATTGCGTTGGAGGTTATGCCTGTGACTGCGGCCGGTAAAGTCAATTACCGCGCTCTGCCTACACCAGCCGATACTGGCAGCACCGCCGTGGAATATGTCGCGCCGGTGACACCACTGCAACAGCAGGTGGCGGAGATCTGGCAGGATGTCATGGCTGTCAGTCAGATCGGCTTAAAGGATGATTTCTTTGAGCGTGGCGGTCACTCTCTTCTGGCGACGCAAATTGTCTCCCGTACCCGTCTGGTATGTAACGTTGAACTGCCGTTGAAAGCGCTGTTTGAGCACAGTCAGCTGGAAGCCTTTGTTGAGCAGGTGAGCCTGGCTCAGGCTGAAGGCCGTCTGAATAGCATGCCAGATATTGAAATGATCGACCGGGATCAACCCGTACCGCTGTCTTATTCTCAGCAGCGTTACTGGTTCCTGTGGCAGATGGAGCCTGATAGCCCGGCGTATAACGTCGGTGGTATGGCTCGTCTGCGTGGTGATCTGCAGCTTGAATTCTTTGAAGCGGCTCTGCAAGGTGTGATTCAACGTCATGAGGCGTTGCGTACCCTGTTCCCAAGTATCGACGGTGTGCCTGTACAGCAGGTGGCACTAGAGTCTGATGTTGAACTGAAACATCTGGATTTCACTTCCCTGTCTGGCGATAGACTACAGGATCGTATTCAGCTGCTGGCGGATCATGAAGCCCATGAGCCGTTTGATCTGGAACATGGCCCCCTGATGCGCGCTTGTCTGGTGAAAGCGGATGAGCAGGAACACTATCTGGTGTTGACCCTGCATCATATTGTGACTGAAGGCTGGGCGATGGATATTTTCGCCCGTGAGCTAAGTGCGCTCTATGCCGCCTCTGTCGCTAAGGGTGCGATTGTGGGTGTTGGAACTGATGCTAATGTTGGTGCTGATGTTGAAGGTTCGGTCCAGGCTGATTCACCGCTGGAAGCGTTACCGGTTCAATATCTGGACTACAGTGTTTGGCAGCGTAACTGGATGGAATCCGGTGAAGGTCAGCGTCAGCTGGATTACTGGACTGCCAAACTGGGCGGTGAACAGCCGGTGCTGGAACTGCCAAGTGATCGACCACGTCCACCAGTGCAAAGCCACCAGGGCGGACTGTATCGCTTTGATCTGAGCCAGCAACAAGCGGATCAAGTACGTAGCTTTAATGCGGATCAGGGTTTGACGCAGTTTATGACCATGACTGCCGCGCTGGCCGTATTGCTGTATCGCTACAGTGGTCAGGAAGATCTGCGTATCGGAGCCCCGGTGGCCAATCGGATTCGCCCGGAAAGTGAAGGCTTGATCGGTGCTTTCCTGAATACTCAGGTACTGCGTTGTCAGCTGGACGGTCAGATGTCGGTGGCGAACCTGCTGGAGCAGGTGCGTACTACGGTCATTGAAGGCCAATCCCATCAGGATCTGCCGTTTGATCAGCTGGTGGATGTCTTGCAGCCGCCGCGTAGTACCGCTTATAACCCGCTGTTCCAGGTGATGTGTAATGTGCAGCGCTGGGACTTCCAACAGAGTCGTGAGCTGGCCGGTCTGCAGGTGGACTATATCGTTAATGATGCGGAAGCCACTAAGTTTGACCTGAACCTTGAAGTGACCGATCTGAATGATCAGCTGAGCTGCTGTCTGACTTACAGTACTGATCTGTTTGATGAAGACCGTATCGAACGTATGGCCGGTCATTGGCGTAATCTGCTGATCGCCATGGTTGAGAATCCAGAGCAGAAGGTGTGTGAACTGCCGCTGTTCTCTGACAGTGAACAACACAGCCTGCTCAGCCGTCTGCATTCACACTATGCTGCTCCTGTGCAGGATGAAAATGCTGCGCCCCTATGTGTGCATGAGGTCTTTGCCCAGCGTGCCGCCGATGCCCCGGATGCCCCGGCGTTAACCTTTGCCGGTGAAACACTGAGCTATGGTGAGCTGGATCGTCGGGCTAATCAATTAGCGCACTGGCTGCGTGAGCAGGGTGTCGCGCCGGAAACCTCCGTCGGTCTGGCTATGGAGCGTTCACTGGAGATGGTGATCGGTCTGCTGGCCATTCTGAAGGCCGGTGGTGCTTATGTGCCACTGGATCCTGAATATCCACTGGAACGTCTGCAGGGCATGATAGAAGACAGTGGTATCTGTCTGTTGCTGGGTCATAACGCTCTGTTTGAAACCCTGGGTGAACTGCCTGCGGGTGTGAAAGCCTGGTGTGTGGAAGACGATGGCCCGCAGCTGGTGAATTACTCCGATCAGGCTTTGTCTGTGGTGAATCACCCTGATCATCAGGCCTATCTGATCTATACCTCGGGTTCCACCGGTAAGCCAAAAGGCGTGATGGTGTCCCATGGCGAGATCAGCCGCCATTGTCAGGCGGTGATCGAACGCTTTGGTATGCGCAGCGATGATTGTGAGCTGCACTTCTACTCCATCAACTTTGATGCTGCTACCGAGCGTCTGTTAACACCGCTGCTGTGCGGTGGTCGTGTGGTGCTGCGTGCTCAGGGCCAATGGGGCGCTGAAGAGATTTGTCAGATTATCCGCGAACAGTCGGTCAATACTCTGGGCTGTACGCCGGGTTATGGCAGTCAGTTGGCGCAATGGCAGATGTCCCGTGGTGAAACCCTACCGATCCGTATGTGTATTACCGGTGGTGAGGCTCTGACCGCAGAGCACCTGCAGCGTATCCGTGCCGCCTTCCAGCCGGAACATTTCTTTAACGCCTACGGCCCAACAGAAACAGTGGTGATGCCTCTGGCTAGTGCTGCGCCTGAACAGTTAGATGAAACCGCGGCCAGCGTGCCGATTGGTGATGTGGTCGGTTCACGTGTGGCCTATATTCTGGATGATGATCTGGCGCTGGTACCGCAAGGCGGTGTTGGTGAGCTGTATGTGGGGGGTGATGGTCTGGCGCGGGGTTATCACCTGCGTGCCGGCCTGACCGCCGAACGTTTTATCCCTGATCCGTATACGGCAACCGTATCCGCAGATAGCGAAGCTGGTCGTCTGTATCGCACCGGTGATCTGGTGCGTCAACGCCCGGATGGTCAGGTGGAATATATGGGCCGTTCTGATTACCAGGTCAAGGTGCGGGGTTTCCGTATTGAGCTGGGTGAAATCGAAGCCCGTATGCTGGAACATGACGGTGTTGATGAAGTCGTGGTAGCCGCTGTTGAGATGACCGGTGGCAAACAGCTGGTGGGTTATATTGCTGCCGCGCAAGTGTTTGCAGGTTCTCTATCTGAAGGGGGCCTGTCAGAAGAGGCTAGGTCAGGAGAAGCGCTGTCAGAAGAAGAGAGCAATGCTCAGCAGGAGCAGCTGCGTGAATCTCTTAAAGCCCAGCTAAAAGCCCAATTGCCAGACTATATGGTACCGGCGCACTTAATTTTGATGCCAGTGTTCCCGCTGAGTCCAAATGGTAAGGTGGATCGTAAAGCCCTGCCTGTGCCTGCCCCTGAATCCAATCGTCAGGCTTATCAGGCCCCAGGTACAGAATGGGAGCAAGCGCTGGCAGATATCTGGTGTGATGTACTGGGTGTTGAGCGCGTTGGTATCCACGATAACTTCTTTGAGCTTGGGGGTGACTCCATTCTTTCGATTCAGGTGGTGAGTCGTGCCCGTCAGTTGGGTATTCACTTTACCCCACGTGAGCTGTTCCAGCATCAAACCGTACAAACTCTGGCGGCTGCGGCCAAGTCGCAACCTACCGAAGGCGAAGAGGGCGGTGAAGCCTTTATTGCTGAGCAGGGGCCGATTACAGGCGAGTCGCTATTAACGCCGATTCAACACTGGTTTACCGAGTTGCAAGTACCTAATGCGGCGCACTGGAACCAGTCACTGTTGCTGGAGCCAACAGAAGCATTGGATGCCGATACGCTGAATCTGGCATTGGAGCAGCTGATTACGCAACACGATGCCTTGCGTCTGCGTTTCCAGCAGACGAATGATCTGTCTGATTCTGATCAGAGACAAGCTCAAGCGCTAGATTCTCAGGGACTGGCTAACGGTCTGGGGCAATGGCAGGCACAGCATGCCGATATCGCTGAATCCACTCAGTCGCTATTGCAGGTATTAAGTGTTGAGCAGCCAGGCGATGCTCTGGAGCACTTCGAAGCGGCACAGCGTAGCTTGGATCTGCAGCACGGTCCGCTATTACGCGCTGTATTGGTTACCGCTGCTGATAATAGTCAGCGTTTATTGCTGATGGCTCATCACCTGGTGGTGGATGGCGTGTCCTGGCGTATTTTGCTGGGTGATCTGCAACAGGCGTATCGTCAGTTGAAGATGGGTGAAACGGTACAACTAGCGGCTAAAACCTCAGCCTTCCGTGACTGGACCGCTAAACTACAAGCCTATGCTAAGAGTGAGTCTCTACGTGAAACACTGGCCTGGTGGCAGCAGCAACTGGGCCCGGATCAAGAAAAGCTGGGACAGAATCAAGAAAAACTGGGTCAAGATCAAGAAGGTTCGACAGGTTTACCGTGTGATCGTCCAGAGGGCGAAAACCTGGAGCGTCATGCAGAAACCGTGCGTATCGAGCTGGATAGCGAACGTACCCGGCAGCTGCTGCAACAAGCCCCTGCGGCGTATCGCACTCAGGTGAATGATCTGCTGCTGACTGCGCTATCCCGTGTGTTATGTGGTTGGGCGCAAACGGATTCCGTGCTGGTACAACTGGAAGGTCATGGTCGTGAAGAGATCTTTGCCGATATCGATCTGACCCGCACTGTGGGTTGGTTCACCAGTGCTTATCCAATGCGTTTAACGCCGGCGCTGGCAGAGCAAAACGGTAAGCTGGCTGAAGACGCGCAGATGGCAAACGCCATTAAAGCGATTAAAGAGCAGCTGCGAGCACTGCCTCAGCGTGGTATCGGTTATGGTGTGCTGCGTTATCTGGCCGATGATAACTGCCGTACTACCATGGCTAACCTGCCGGAAGCTCGGATCACCTTTAACTATCTGGGCCAGTTTGATCAGAGCCTGGGCAATGATGCGTTGTTTAAACCAGCGTCTGAAGCTACGGGCAATAATCATGATGAGGGTGCTGCGCTCCCGAATGATCTGAGTGTCGATAGCCAGGTGGTGGATAACCAACTGGTACTGCGCTGGACCTTTAGTCGCGAGCGTTACGATGTGGTGACAGTTCAGAAGCTGGCGGAAAGCTATATCGCTGAGCTGGAACAACTGATTGCTCACTGTGTTGAGTGTGATGCGTCTGCTGAGGGCGTTCAAGTCAAAGGTGTTACACCGTCTGACTTCCCGCTGGCGGATCTGACTCAGAGCCAGCTGGATACCGTCACCGTCGCACCGGAAAATATCGAGGATATCTACCCGCTGACACCGATGCAGGAAGGTCTGCTGCTGCATACCCTGCTGGAGCCGGGTACCGGTATCTACTACATGCAGGATCGTTATCAGATCAATAGTCCGATCGATCCTCAGCGTTTTGCCGAGGCCTGGCAGCAGGTTGTCGCGCGCCATGAAGCGCTGCGTGCCTCCTTTAGCTGGAATGCTGGTGAGGCCATGCGTCAGGTCATTCATAAGCCTGGGCCGGTGGAAGTCGACTTTATCGATTGGAGTGAAGAGGACGAAACCGAGCATGATAATCGCCTGCAGGCGCTGCTGAAGACAGAGCGTGAAGCCGGTTTTGATCTGCTGAATACGCCACCGTTCCATCTGCGTCTGATTCGCCTGGGTGAGGCGCGCTACTGGTTTATGATGAGTAATCACCACATCCTGATTGATGCCTGGTGTCGTTCCATCCTGATGCAAGATTTCTTTGAAATCTATACCGCACTGACCGAACAGCGCGCCGTGCAGCTGGAGCAACCGCCGCGTTATCGTGACTATATCGCCTGGCTGAAACAGCAGAATATGCAACAGGCGTTGCAGTGGTGGCGTGACAACCTGCAAGGTTTTGAGCAGGCAACCAATATCGCCAGTGACCGACCTCTGCTGCGTGAACATGCCGGTGACAGTGGCGGTATGGTGGTGGGTGATTGCTATACTCGTCTGACGCTGGATGAAACCTCCGGTCTGCAACAGTTGGCACAATCCCATCAGCTAACCCTGAATACCTTTGCACAGGCTGCCTGGGCACTGGTACTTCGTCGTTTAAGCGGTGATCGAGACGTGCTGTTTGGTGTCACCGTTGCGGGTCGGCCGATTGAAAGACCGGAAATGCAACGCACTGTGGGTCTGTTTATTAACAGTATTCCGCTGCGTGTGCCTATGCCGGAACTGGGTTCAGCTAGCACCGTGGGTGATTGGTTGCAAAGTATGCTGGAGCGCAACCTGGCGCTGCGTGAATACGAATATATGTCGCTGGTGGATATCCAGCGTTGCAGTGAACTGCCGCAAGGTGATCCGCTGTTTGACAGCCTGTTTGTTTTTGAGAATGCGCCGGTGGATTCCGCGGTACTGGAAAGTGCCCGTCACTTTAACGCCAGTTCCGATTCTGGTCGTACTCATACCAACTTCCCGTTAACGGCAGTGTGTTACCCCGGTGATGAGTTGGGTCTGCATATCTCTTATGACCAGCGTTATTTCGATGAATCCACCATCGAACTTATGCTGGGGCAGTTTAAGCGTCTGTTGCTGGCGCTGGGCGAGAGCTTTGAACAGCAGTTGTCAGCTTTGCCACTGTTAAGTGACGATGAGCAGCAGTTCCTGACCCTGACCTGTAATCAACAGGATAGTAGCACTACAGAGGTGGTTTCCACCGGTGAGCAGTTCCAGGGTTATATCCAACGCTTTGATGCCAATGTGAGGGCGCATCCTGAGCGTATTGCCGCCAGCTGTCTGGATCAGCAATGGAGTTATCAAGAGCTGAACGACAAGGCAGAGCGTCTGGGGCAACAGCTTCAAGCTTGTCAATCCGTGTTTAAAGAGCCGGTTGCGTTGTTGGCTGAGCGTGGTCTGAGCCTGCTGGGTATGATTATCGGTACTTTTAAAGCCGGTGCCGCCTATATGCCGCTGGACCCAGATCACCCTGTGCAGCGTATGGTCGATATGATGTACAGCAGCCGATCTAAAGTATTGGTGTGTGGTGCATCGGTTGAAGAGTTAGCACAGCAGGTACTTGATCAATTGCCTTGTGGCCGTCGTCCGTTGCTACTGGTGTGGGATGAGGTTCAACAGGGGATCAATCTTCACGATATCGATCTTTTGTCAGTGGATTTGTCAGGTCAAAACCGACCTGATGCACTGTCTTATGTCATCTATACCTCGGGCTCAACCGGTAAGCCGAAGGGCGTGATGGTGGAACAGCAGGGTATGTTGAACAACCAGTTGAGCAAGGTGCCTTACCTGCAGCTGACTGAGCAGGATGTGATCGCACAGACCGCGTCTCAATGTTTTGATATCTCTGTTTGGCAGTTCCTGACTGCGCCGTTGTTTGGTGGTCGTGTGGATATTGTGCCAAATCCGATCGCGCAAGATCCGAAAGCCTTGCTGGAACATGTGCAGTCTCAAGGCATTACTGTACTGGAGAGCGTGCCATCACTGATTCAGGGTCTACTTGACGAAGAGATACAGGGTAAAGAGGTTCTGGATAAAGGTCAGCCATCGCTGCAACAGCTGCGTTGGATGCTGCCCACTGGTGAGGCCATGCCACCGGCTCTGGCCAATCAATGGCTGCAGCGTTACCCAAATATCGGCCTGGTTAACGCTTACGGTCCGGCAGAATGCTCCGATGATGTGGCGCTGTTTAATATCGATATGGATGCCACCCATGACAGTTATCTGCCTATTGGTAGCCCGACGGAACAAAACCGCCTCTATCTGCTGGATGATGAGATATCGCTGGTGCCGTTGGGTGCAACCGCTGAGCTTTGTGTCGCTGGTATCGGTGTCGGAAGGGGTTATATCAATGATCCTAAACGCACCGCGCAGGCCTTTATTCCTGATCCGTTCAGTACTACAGGTGAACGCTTGTACCGTAGTGGTGACTTGGCGAAACGTCGTAATGATGGTCTGCTGGCTTATGTGGGGCGTGTTGATCAGCAGGTGAAGATTCGCGGCTTCCGTATCGAGTTAGGCGAGATTGAATCCCGTCTGAATCGTATGGATAGCGTCAGCGAAGCCGCAGTGAAGGTGCAGCAGGAAGAAACCGGTAAACACCTGGTGGCCTATGTCACTGCAGAAGGTGCCGCACTGGATCTGGCAGAAGATACGTTGATCGAGCGCTTAAAAGAACGCTTACGAGCCGAACTGCCGGAATATATGGTGCCGCTGCACTGGTGTGTGATGGAGCAGATGCCGCGTAATGCCAACGGCAAGCTGGATCGTAAAGCCTTACCGGCTATCGATATCGGGCAGCAACTGCGTGAGCAGTATGTGGCACCGAGTAGCGAGCTGGAGCAAACCCTGGCGGAGATCTGGTCAGAGCTACTGAAGGTTGAGCAAGTGGGTGTACACGATAACTTCTTCGAGTTAGGTGGTCACTCACTGATCGCAACCCAGATCGCCTCACGGGTGCAAACCGTACTGCAACGAAATGTACCGCTGCGGGCCATGTTCGAGTGCAGCACGGTCAGCATGTTAGCGGAGTATATCGAGTCATTAGATGCTCAGGAGCTGAGCGAAGAAAAAGCAGAGCGCTTGGATGATCTGATGTCGATGTTGGAGGATTTATAGATGTTAGAAAAGCTATAGGTGTGGAAGGCCTATATAGCCTGACGGCTAAGGCCTGATGGCAAATAAGCCGGCATATTTTGGCTGTTTTTGGTTATAGCGTCGAAATATGTCGGCTTATTTTTGTGCTGATAAAGCCCAAAAATATATTGCCCAGGAGTAAATATTTACTCGGACACGGCGTTATTAAAGTAGTCGATGTGTTGTGCAGCGCATTTTGGTGTGAAGCATGTGCATGTTGCCATTTAGGATGCTGGATGAGCAGACATTACATACTCACACAAAAGAGTTTCGATACTGTTCGGTCAGCGGCTGAAGAATAAAGCTGTCTGCTAAGAAGCTTTTATGTAGGTGTTTAGGATTAGAATTTTTTAGTCGGGAGATCAATAGCATGCCCAAGTTGGCAGGTGTATATCGAGCAAGTGCGCACAAGGCAAAAATGCACTTTTTAACGCTGTGTTTACTGTGTGTCTCTATCTTGTGGTCGGCGCTGGTTAGCGCAGATATTAAAACAGTTTACCCTCAATACGCTCGTAGTGCAGATGCCGAAAATGGTGCTGTGGCCACGGTACACCCCTTGGCCACGCAAGCGGCTATTGATGTGCTCAACGAGGGTGGTAATGCGATCGATGCCGCTGTTGCCGCGGCTTTAACCCTAGGTGTGGTTGATGGTCATAATTCGGGTATCGGTGGCGGCAACTTTGCGCTGGTACGTTATGCCGATGGCACAATTGAAGCGCTTGATGGGCGCGAAAGAGCGCCATTAACTGCTCATAGAGATATGTATATCGTTAATGGCGAGGCTGATAGTGATTTAAGTCAGATCGGTGCTTTGGCGATAGGAGTGCCAGGCTCTTTGGCTGTTTACGATCATATGCAGAAAGCTTCGGGTACCAAATCGATGGCAGCGCTATTGGAGCGTGCTGCTGATTTGGCAGAGAAAGGCTTCCCCCTAAGCAATCTGTTGCACAATCGAATTCACTGGGAAGATGAAGTCTTACAGGAGTTTCCAGCCAGTGCCGCGATTTATCTGGATAAAAAAGGCGAGCCATGGCCTGTCGGTCATCAGTTGGTGCAGAAGGATTTGGCTGAAACCTATCGTGCTATCGCTAGGCACGGTATCGGTTACTTTTACGGTGGTGACTTTGCCAAAACCGTTGAGCAGTGGATGGTTGAACATAAAGGCCTACTGCGCGTAGAAGACTTTAAGCAATATAGTATTTCCGTGCGCGAGCCAGTGGTGAGTGACTACCGTGGTTATCAGGTGGTTGGTTTCCCACCGCCCAGTTCTGGTGGCGTTCATGTCGCTCAAATCCTCAATATGCTGGCAGGATTTGATATCGCGTCCCTAAGTGATGCCGACCGATATCACCTGCTACTTGAAGCGATGAAGTTGGCTTTTGCCGATCGAGCCCATTTCCTGGGTGATCCTGACTTTGTTGATGTGCCAAAAGGGCTAATTAACCCTGAATATGCTAAACAACTGGCGGCAAAAATAGATATGAAGTCTGCGGCTAAAGGTGTTCAGCATGGTCACCCGCCTGTTGATGATGGCAACTTCTTCACTAAACACACCACCCATATCTCTACTGCCGATAAATGGGGTAATTGGGTTTCTATCACTACTACTGTGAATACACCTTTTGGCTCAAAAGTAATTATTCCGGGGACTGGAGTGCTGATGAATAACCAAATGGATGATTTCTCAATCCAGCCGGGTGTAGCCAATGCCTTTGGTCTGGTGGGGCGTGAAGCCAATAGCGTACAGCCGGGCAAAAGACCGCTGTCGAGTATGAGTCCGACGCTGGTGTTGAAAGATGGTAAGCCAATGCTCAGCGTAGGGGCGGCAGGTGGCCCTATGATCATCACTCAGGTTGTACAAGCATTGGTTAATATTCTTGATCTAAATATGAGTGCTGAGCAAGCCTTGTCTGCATCCCGAGTGCATCATCAGTGGTTACCTAATGTGAGCTTCGTCGAAGGCAGTATGCCGGAAGAAGTCGTTAAGTCTTTGGAACAGCGTGGTCACGAAATTAGCTTTGATACTTATGGTGATACGCAGGCGGTTATGTTGCGAACTTCAGGTAAGTTTGAGTCAATGAGTGATCCTAGAGTAATTGAGGAAAACTATGAGTCTGATTAATATTTTGTAATGCCTGGAAAGCATCAATACTCATACAAAAGTGTTTCGGCATTCTGCGGCCGATGGTTGGAAAGTTAAGTGTTTTGTTTTAGATAAGTTTTTGTGTGAGTGCTTATTATTTCAGTGTTCTCCGATCTTGTGTCGGAGAATATAGTTTTATTATGCTGTGTATCGTTACTCAGGTTTTTGTTTTCCTTAAATAGCTATCTTTATATCGGTTTTGTAAACTTTAGTTGCCAAAGTTGTTGGTGGCTTTTACAAAATTATATGCGATAGCTAGTAAATATTATCTGTTCGATAGCGTTAATAGAGTAGACAAAAGTTAAACAAAAATTGTTGTTGGCCATCACTGATGCTTATTTGAATTTTCACTGATTAGCCGGCAATAAAAAGTTATCGAGGATGGTTTTATGGATGCCGTTGTAGGATATAAAGATTCGGTGGAAGCGAGCTTCCAGCAAGGCGATTCAGCTGCAGAAATACTCTATACATTTTCTGAGTCATCTGTTCTGGAACGCCAGGCGAAGCAAGAGTCAAATGCTCGCAGTTATCCGCGCCGTATTCCTCTGGTGCTGAAGAAGGCCTCGGGTATTTACGTGGAAGATGAAGAAGGCCGCCGCTTTATTGACTGTTTGGCGGGTGCCGGTTCCTTAGCGTTGGGGCATAACCATCCCGTTGTTAAAGCAGCAATTCAGCAGGTTATGGATGATGATCTGCCGATGCTGACATTAGATCTGTCGACACCAATTAAAGATCAGTTTGTGCAGGATCTGTTCTCTGTTTTCCCGGGAAACTTTATCGATTCTGCCAAGATTCAATTCTGTGGCCCGGCGGGTACAGATGCCACTGAAGCCGCATTGAAGCTGGTGCGTACGGCAACAGGCCGTCAAACTGTGCTGTCATTCCAGGGCGGTTACCACGGTATGAGCCAGGGTGCGCTCAGTCTGATGGGTAATCTAGGACCTAAAGCACCGCTGGAAGGTTTGCTGAATCACGGCGTACAGTTCTTGCCTTTCCCTTATGACTACCGCTGTCCTTTTGGTCTGGGTGGTGAACAGGGTATAAAAGCCAATTTGAACTACCTGGAAAATCTACTCAATGATCCTGAAAGTGGTGTTCTGCTACCTGCAGCCGTCATTATTGAAGTGGTTCAGGGTGAAGGTGGTGTGATTCCTGCGGATATTGAATGGCTGCAGGGGCTGAGACGTATCACTGAACAGGCTGGTGTGGCATTGATTGTGGATGAGATCCAAAGTGGCTTTGGTCGTACTGGCCATATGTTTGCCTTTGAAGCAGCAGGTATCGTACCTGATGTTGTGCTGCTGTCTAAGGCGGTTGGCGGTGGTCTGCCAATGGCGGTAATGCTGTATCGGGATTGGCTGGATCAATGGAAACCAGGTGCGCATGCGGGTACCTTCCGTGGTAATCAGATGGCGATGGCAGCTGGTTCTGCAGTAATCAATTATCTAAAAGAACATCAGCTGACTGATCATGCCGCAGAGATGGGTAAGCGTTTAGTAGAGCACTTTACTGCCTTGCAGCATATTTATCCTCAACTAGGCAATATTCGTGGCCGGGGCTTAATGCTGGGTGTTGAGATGGTGAATCCAGATGGAGAGCCGGATCAGCAAGGACATAAACCCGCTTGGGGTAAATTTGCCTCTCATGTGCAACGCAAATGCCTGGAGCGTGGCCTGATTATCGAAGTCGGTGGCCGACATGGTAGTGTCGTGCGTTTTCTTCCGCCGCTGATCATCACTGAAAGTGAAGTAGATCAAGTTGCCGCTATTTTTGCCCGGGCAGTTGCGGCTACGGTTATTGAGCAAAAAGCTGAGATAAGCCACTGAGGCTAATTGATCATTCAAACAATGATTTGAAAGAGTGAGCGATAGCGAGTGTTGATTAATTGGCTGTAAAACTAACTTTTTCAGCACTTGGTTCGTCTCTGTTAAAGCAGATAGACATAGCGGCGAATTTACCGTTATTTATCGCACTTTATTATTGAGTAAACATCTAGGAATCAGGAGAGTATCCATGACATCGGTATTTGATCGTGAAGACATCGATTTTGAAGTAGTTGTTAATCACGAGGAACAGTACTCAATCTGGCCTGCTTACAAAGAAATTCCAAAAGGTTGGAAAAGAGCCGGTAAGCGTGGTTTGAAAAAAGAATGTCTGGAATACGTGGAAGAAGTTTGGACTGATATGCGTCCTCTAAGTTTGCGTAAGCATATGGAAGCTCAGGAAGCTGAAACCGTAGCTGGATAATAAGATGTCTTCAATGAGACTCTATTGTTTGCCCCATTCTGGGGCTAGTGCCATGGTGTATAGTCGCTGGGCTAAAAAGCTGCCAAGCTGGATCGATGTGCAGCCAGTGGAGTTGCCAGGTCGAGGTATGCGAATGGCAGAGGCGCTGCAAACAGATATGCCGCGCTTGGTTGCTCAACTGGCCAGGGAAATTAGAGCAAAGCATTCTCCTCGGCAGTCTTATGCTTTGTTTGGTCATAGCTTGGGAGCTTTGGTGGCGTTTGAGTTGGCTCATGCGTTGCCAAAAGTAGGCTGTGGCAGTCCAAAGATGTTGTTTGCTTCTGGTACTGCTGCACCAACCCGGCGTGAAGATTATGAAGATCGGCTGGCTGAGCCTAAAAGTGATGCTGAGTTAATGGATGACTTACGATCTCTTCAGGGAACACCTGAAGAAGTGTTAGCTAATCAGGAATTGATGGCATTAACACTTCCAGTCATGCGTGCTGATTATTTGTTATGTGGTCGATATAGCTATAACCACAAGGTTGCTAATAAACTGCAGTGCCCATTGCATGTGTTAGCAGGAAAAGAGGATAAGGCGACACATGATCAGCTTATAGCCTGGCATCAGGAAACGGCATCAACATCCAGTCTGAGCTATTTTGATGGTGGACACTTCTTTACTCAGGAATATGAGGATGAAGTGCTGGCATCAGTAATCTCATATATAGAAGCTGTTGCTGGCGATATGGTTTGCTTTAATTAGGCATGCCTGTTTTATGTATCTAATCTTGAGCTTGAAGTTAAATAGATCTTACTGAGTATTGTGGATATAAAAGATTTAACGCGTAATGTGGTTATAGAAATAGTATTACTTGCAGTGTGCAAAAGCAGCGATATCGCTGCTTTTTTTGGTTGTGCTTAGAGGTAGGTCGAAGCTCTCTTTTATTGCTCTAGCTGGTCTGGAAATAAGGGCCAGTGCGTCTGGTAGAATTGACCATCCCAGGTTTCTGCGGTAATCCATAACTCGCTGCCTGGTTTAGCTCGTTTAGGGATCGGTAGGTGTACGTGTTTGACTCCCACCATGCCGTGAATCAGTGCACCGGGTGCCCGCAGTCTGCGTGGTTTGTTAACCCTGGCGTAGATAAATTTGATGTTCTTATAGGCCTCATAAGGGATATTCACTTTTAAGGTGGCATTAGTACCGGCAACAATGGGCGGAGTATCCTCATCATTGGCGCTGGCAAAAGCGGATATCTTCCACGGGCCTAATGCCTGCTCTGGATATTTATGACCGATCTCAGGAGGCGTTGCTTCAAAGAAACTGGGGATACCGATCACAATACCTACCATCAAGGCGATATTAAGATATTTTAAGTTGCCCATAGGGCCACCCCAGGGACGCAGTATGCGCCATTTTCTTTGCCCCTCGGCAGTATTTAATTGAGGGATATACTTCCCGGCAAAGGCATACTTTTTCAGCTTTTTGCCTGCCTTTCGGGCCCTTTTGTAGTAAATCAGCATGCCGGAAATAGAGAGAAAACCCATCGCCAGGCCACCAATTGACCAGGCAATTTTCACCGGTAGATCTGCACTACCATATCCCCAGTTACCGTAATGCAGAGAGCTTAAGGCCATATCCACCCGTTGCCCGCCGGATACATCAGTAATTTTATCAGCCAAAACCACTTCTGCAGTATAAGGATTTACATAGATTTTATTGCTGGCCCAATTTGTGACTAACCACTCGCCCGCTAAACCGCGAAAGGTATAGGGCTCAGAGTTATGCTCTGGTGGGCTGAAGGTCGTAAAAGTGATATTGGGGTAGGCGGTCTGTACCGCTCGGAACAATTCTGCCCCTGATTTAAAATCCGGTGTTTCTGCCATCTGTTCATGGGTTAGGATAGGCTTGCTAGGGCGGGTGTTTTTCAGCAAATTGGGGGCGGATAGATCTGTTACTAAAGGATATTGATAAAACCACCAGGTACCGCTAACCCCGATAAATAATACGATCCATAAACTCCATAGTCCTACCAGTTTATGTAGATCGCCTAAGAAAACACGCATATTGCCCGTGCGTGGTGGGCGGAAAAAGTAGCGCCAGAATTTAGGGAAGGCTATCAATCCGGTGATCAAACCTACTAATACCAATACACCAGTGAAGTTCACTATCATTCTGCCGTAGGGTAAAAACAGGTTGCCATGTAATTGTGAGAGAAAGTGACCAGGACTTTGGATATCAAGCTCGCCCTGTATTTCGGCGGTATAGGGGTTCAGCCACAACAGTGCCCAAGAGCCATCCGGCCGGTCGATATCCACTAAGGTCGCCATATAAGGCTGCCCAGGAAACGTGCGTATATAGTAAACCGAGAGGCTGGGGTCATAAGCCTTAAGTTTATCAGCGACCTCGCCAGGATTCAGTGGAATCTGGTCCAGTTGTTCTTTAGCTCGCATCTCAGGGTAAATCAGCCAATCGATTTCCCGATCCACCACTGCTAATCCACCGGAGATCAAAACTACTGATAGTAGTAGGCTGAGTTTCAAGCCAAATAAACTGTGGATATACCAGGTCAGGTACTGAACTGATAACTTTTTACGACGTTTCACTGACGCCAATGCGTTCATAGTTTTCCCTTAACTGCTGAAATAAACTCGTGGAAATCTCAGAATAAGAATCCGTTAATCAATAATCGGAAAGAAAGGTAGTCAGTCTTTGTTGGCTTGAGATAGTAATAAAAGCCCGGTCTTACCTAATTAAGATGAATAAGGCGGTAAAAAAGCAATTTTCATCGTATAGATTAACGATTGAAGGGGCTGAAAATTTACATCTGTTATGATCAAAGGGGAGTTGGGCTTAGATGGAGTAGTGTATGGGAATGCCTATTACTCTGCTTTAACCCGCTGGTTGGAATGTTTGTCGGAGCAGTAGGGTTATTGTCTTCTCCTTTTCTTTTTGTAGGTTTGATTCGACAAATGCGGTCACCATTAGAGCCCTCTGTTGGTCTGTCTTTTTAGCTCTGAGCGAGTCATTTTATTTAAAAATCGACGACCAGAAGTTCTGGAGGCAGGTAAAGTCAGGGCGAATGCTGTCGAGTAATAAAGTCTTTCAACTTTCCTAAATTCTTCTACTGCAAGATCGTATCTATATGGCACCTCATTTGCCTAATTAACCGGATGCGATGTTGGATATGGACGATAGAAATAAACGACAGTTTGCCAAACGCTTTATTGAATTGCCTAAAGAGAAACGGGCATTGTTTCTTAAGGGGTTGGAAAAAGAGGGTTTGGATTTTGGGCTTTTCCCTATTGTCTCTGATGCCGATGTAGCAGATCGTTACTCACTATCATATGCGCAGCAGAGAATGTGGTTTCTGTGGCAGCTTGACCCGGAAAGTGCAGCATATAACCTACCTATTACTGTTCGACTTAATGGCCCTCTGGATATTGTAGCGTTTGAAAAATCCATTAACTCTCTGGTTGAGCGTCATGAGACCCTTAGGACTTGTTTTGTACAAGAGGGTGATAAGCAGCCCGTTCAGTATATTTTGGATGCTGTAACTATAGATATTGCATCCGAGGATTTAAGTGGTTTTGCTGAAAATGCTAGAGAAGAGAAAGCGCAGCAACGGGCTGAAGAAGAGTTACTTCATCCATTCGATTTAACTCTATGCCCATTGTTTAGAGTCTGCCTGCTGAAGTTGTCTGACGAAGAGCATATATTGCTGTTGACTCTGCATCATATTATTTCTGACGGCTGGTCAATGAATGTGATGATAGAGGAGTTTATCCATTTATATAGTGCCCATAGCACAGGGGGGAGTCCAGAACTTGCTCCATTACCGATTCAGTATAGTGATTATGCTATATGGCAAAGAAGCTGGTTGGAAGCAGGTGAGCTGGAGCGTCAATTAGACTACTGGCATCAGTGTTTAGGCAATGAGCAACCAGTGCTTGAACTACCGACAGATTATGAGAGGCCAATGTCTCCCAGTTATGTCGGATCACGTTATGAATTTGCAGTTGATAGTGCGCTGTTTAAACGTTTGCAAAGCGTAGCACAGAATAACAATGTCACTGTGTTTGTAGTACTGCTGGCAGCTTTCAATATTCTTCTTTATCGCTACACAGGCCAGTCTGACTTGCGTGTTGGTGTGCCTGTGGCAAATCGAAATCGTAGTGAGACAGAAGGCCTTATTGGTTGTTTTATCAATACCCAGGTTTTGCGGACAGTATTAGATGATCAGGTCGGTGTTACTGAGCTTTTACAAAGTATCCGTGAGGTGACTTTGGGGGCTCAGGCTCATCAAGATCTTCCATTTGAAAAACTGGTTGAGTCACTCAATCTCGAAAGAAGTCTAAGTCACAGTCCTCTATTTCAAGTGATGATGAATCACCAGACGAATATTGCTGATGTAAAAGCAATTCGAATAGATTCTGGATTAAGTTTCCTGCAGCTGAAATATGACGGAAAGGCGGCTCAATTTGATCTTGAATTAGATACGATTGAGAAAAGTGATGGTTTACAGGCTGTGTTGACCTATGCTGTGGACTTGTTTGATGCCAGTACAATTGAGCGTATGGCCGGACACTGGATCAATATACTTCAGTCCATTGCGATTGATAGCACTCAATCCGTGCAAAGTATTGCCATGCTTGACTCTCAAGAACGTAAACAGGTTTTGCATGGTTGGAGTCGTTTGGATGTTCCAGTGGTACAGGCACCAGTACAAGATCTTCCTGTATACACCCGTATTGCCACACAAACAGAGCAAGAACCTGACGCGATAGCACTGATTTACGGCGAGCAGTCACTGAACTTCGGTGAGCTGAATAAGCGAGTGGATCAGCTGGCCTGGCGCTTAAGAGATCAGGGCGTTAAATCGGGAGGGTTGGTTGGTCTGGCCGTGGGTCGAACTCTGGATATGGTTGTCAGCCTGCTGGCGATTCTAAAAACCGGTGCTGCCTATGTGCCGCTGGATCCAGGGTATCCTGAAGATCGACTGGCTTATATGATGGTTGACAGCGGCATCCAGTGCCTGCTCAGTGAGGCTGCCTTCCTGGATAAACTACCGGTACCTGAGCACGTTGACGTCCTGATGATTGAAGGTGGTATTTCTACTGCCTTGAACTCAACACCCTTCCCTCCGGTAATCGTACATCCTGAGAATCTGGCTTATATCATCTATACCTCAGGCTCTACCGGTAAGCCGAAAGGTGTAGCCATGAGCCACCGGGCTCTGAGTGAACACACCAACGTTGCCATTGATTATTTTGAACTGACACCTAAAGACCGTGTGCTGTTGTTCTCCTCATTGAACTTTGATGGCTTTATGGAGCAGCTGTTCCCAGCATTGTGTGTTGGTGCCGGAGTCGTTATTCGTGGCGATGAGGTCTGGGACAGCGAGACCTTCTATCAGGAAGCCCTGCGTACGGGTTTGACCGTTGCGGATCTGAGTACCGCTTACTGGCATATGCTGGTTCAGGATCTAGCGGAGCGTGCTAAACATGAGCAACCTGATTACGGTCAGCTGAGACAAATCAGTGCTACCGGCGAAGCGATGCCACCACAGGGGATTAGTGCTTGGCAGCAAGCGGGTCTGGATAGTGTGCGTCTGTTCAATACCTATGGTCCAACCGAGACTACAGTCACAGCCAGTCATCTGGACTGTGCCGAGTACGTCAGTGGTGAAAAGCCGCTTCCGGCATCCATGCCAATTGGCCGAGGTCTGGCGGGACGTGCCATGTATATTCTGGATAGTAGACTGGAACCAACTCCTGTGGGTGTCGTGGGTGAGCTGTTTATTGGCGGTCCACTGCTGGCGGAGGGTTACCATAACCGGTCAGGGTTAACATCTGAACGCTTTATTGCTGATCCATTTACTGATGAGCCGGGAGCCCGTATGTATGCCTCCGGTGACTTGGCATACTACCGCGCAGACGGTGTGATTGAGTATGCTGGTCGTACAGACTTCCAGGTGAAGATACGGGGCTTCCGTATTGAATTGGGTGAGATTGAGTCTGAACTACATGCGTTACCCGGGTTGCGTGATGCGGTTGTTGTGGCACCGCAAGGCAGCCACAGTCAGCAACTTGTGGCCTATCTGGTACCGTCCAATGCTAATGTTCTGGAACAAGACAGTGAAGCACAGGCGATATTTATCTCAAAAATCAAAGCCGCCATTGCAGAGCATCTGCCGGAGTATATGGTGCCTGCACAGATGGCTCTGTTGGCAGAGATGCCGCTGACGCCGGGTGGTAAAGTCGACCGGAAGGCACTGCCAGAGGTCGACGCAAGTCTGTTGCAAAAGAACTATGAAGCGCCAGAGACAGAACTGGAACAGCAGCTGGCTGAGATCTGGCAAGATGTATTGGGGATTGAACAGGTTGGCCTGAGCGACAACTTCTTTGAGTTAGGCGGTCACTCGTTACTGCTGACCCAGGTGATCTCTCGAGTACGTCAGGTGTTATCCATTGATTTGCCACTGCGTACCTTATTTGAAGCCAGTGATTTGCGTGGCTTTGTAGAGCGCGTCTCGCAAGCTGAGCATAATAACGTTGATGCTATTTCACCAATAACCCGCATTTCCCGTGATCAAAAGATCCCTTTGTCTTATGCCCAGCAGCGTCAATGGGTCATGTGGCAATTGGAGCCAGAAAGTTCTGCGTATCACATGACTACCGCTCTAAGTTTAAAAGGTGACCTAAATAAAGACGCTCTACAGAGAAGTTTTAATTGGCTTGTAGAGCGTCATGAGGTGCTTAGAACGCGTTTTATTGATACGGATGGTGAGCTGTATCAAGTGATAGATCCCTATCAAGGCTTTGAATTAAAGGTGGAGTCACTCATCGACGAACCTGATAGTGAGGAAGTTTTATCTTATAAACTGAAGGTTTTGGGCAGTGAACCTTTTGATTTGCGTAAAGGCTCTTTGCTAAGAGTATTGCTAATACAAAAATCTGATAAAGAACATGTATTGGCGATGGTGCAGCATCATGTTGTATCTGATGAGTGGTCCATGCAATTGATGGTGAGTGAACTGGTTGAAGCATACGGTGCTTTTAGTCGGGGAGTATTGCCTTCACTGCAGGATTTACCTATTCAGTATGCCGATTATGCGGTTTGGCAGCGTGAGCGTTTAGCCGGTGAAGAAGGCGAACGTCAACTGA
>CAYFGP010000050.1:0-40038 GCA_964342385.1 uncultured Oleiphilus sp.
TCAAGCTTATGCTTCCTCTATCGAGAACTTCGCACTGTCCAGTGGTTAAATACATGCATTAAAAGATCCGCCGTATTCATCCTATCTGCTTCACCCGCCACATTACGAAACTTTATATCCTGAGCTAAACGTCGGTCTGTCATCGCCGCACAAGTTCTAAACCAGAGATCACATTGATTCAGCAATGCCGTCTCCAGCATCTTGGCATCCGTTTCGATCTCATGACTAAGATCAGTAATAGGGTAAGGCTGTCCCTCAATGCGGGACAGCCATAACTGATCGACCAGCAGCAAATGATTTAGTGTGCCGTGCACACTGCCAAAAAATAATCCCTTCTGTGATCGATACTGCTCCTCTGAGAGCAAAGCAACCGAATCAAACAGTTTCTCTGTTGCCCAACGATGGTAACGCGATAATTTGGCCAAATATTGCTGCATACTCTAACCCTAAATAATTGGTTTAAGCTGTTGTCTCTGCCATTGCCCAGCTGATACCAGATGCATTAACAGTTGGTGTATAGGTACGCGTATAAGTAGTTCCACCAATCGCAACACTCACTGCTGTAATAACCCCATTCGTAACACCTAAGGTGTTTAGAGTTGTATATGTTCCTGTGGTAATCGCAGCCGGTACGCCATTAGAACCTGCATCACAGTTAGCGATATCACCTGTTGTCTGAACACACACACCTACTGCTGTTTTGTAACCAGCAACTATCGAATCGAGCTCAGATAACTGAGTATTGGCAACATAATCATTATATTGAGGCACAGCAACCGCAGCTAAAATACCAACGATGGCTACGACAATCAGCAATTCAACTAAAGTAAAACCTTTTTGACGTCTCTTTGGTGTTGACTTCAATTTTTTCATCTCAGCACTCCTTGAAAGCTATTCATTTAACGAGTAAAAAAGCATTATTATATTCAGGAAAAGCATCTTTTCATTGAACAGTGCTTTCACAAAGAGTTTAGGCCTGGATACTTTTGCTTACAATATATTTGAATAAAAGCACTACAAAAAAATACTATAAACCTGATCTCTGTCCCATAATTAAGATTATTAACCTATTAATAAATATAGTGTTATTACTAATAAGGAGAGATCTGTGGCTCTAGAGAGTATTGCCCGGCGCCTAACACAAGAAAAAGTACTGGATGAGCAGACTGCATTGGTGTTGCAAGAAGAAGCGAGCCAACATGAGCTCTCATTTTTGCAATATGCCTCTAGCCACAACAAAGTCCCTAACAACGACCTGGCACTGGCCGCAGCCAGAGAGTTTGGTATGTCTTTTATCGATCTGGCTACCTTTGACCGGGAACATCTGCCTAAAGATCTCGTCAGTGATCAACTTATTCGCCACCATATGGCAATGCCTTTATTCCGCCGAGGCAGCAAACTGTTCCTAGCCATTGCCAATCCAACTAATCTCGCCGCAGTCGATGAAATCCAGTTCCAAACAGGTTTAAATACTGAAGCGATTCTAGTGGCTTATGATCAATTGAAAGCCATGATTGAGAACTATCTGGAGGGCGATGAAGAAGCCTTAGCCAAGCTGGAAGAAGATGAGCTCGACAGCCTGGAGATCAGTGAGGAAGACAACAGTGCAGCTCTGGCAGCAGAAAGCACATCTAATACCGACGACGCGCCTATTGTTAAGTTTGTGAACAAAATTCTGTTAGATGCCATAAAGCTGGGCTCATCAGATATCCATCTAGAACCTTATGAGCGTAAGTTTCGCATCCGTTACCGCACCGATGGCCTGCTGCACGAGGCACTAAAACCCCCATTTAATCTCAGACACCGTATTACCAGTCGCATCAAGGTAATGGCTCACTTGGATATCTCAGAGCGCCGCATTCCACAAGATGGCAGCATTAAGCTTAAAGTATCCAAAGCCCGGACCATTGATTTCAGGGTTAACACTCTGCCTACAATCTGGGGAGAAAAGGTAGTGCTCAGGGTATTAGACTCCAGTGCAACCCGTATCGGTATTGATGAACTGGGTTTTAGTGAAATCCAACAGAAACATTACGAAAAAACCCTGATTCAACCCCAGGGCATGGTACTGGTTACAGGCCCAACCGGTAGCGGTAAAACCGTAACCCTCTATACAGGGCTTAACCTTCTTAACACCCCTGAACGCAATATATCCTCAGCCGAAGATCCAGTAGAGATCAATCTGGAGGGCATCAACCAGGTCAATGTAAATACTAAGGTGGGGCTCGATTTTGCTGCAGCCCTTAGAGCTTTTTTACGTCAAGACCCTGATGTGGTGATGGTGGGTGAGATTCGTGACCTGGAAACAGCAGAAATCGCCATCAAAGCCGCTCAAACCGGGCACTTGGTACTGTCTACTTTACATACGAATAGCGCTGCTGAGACCCTGACCCGGCTCAGCAATATGGGCATACCCGCTTATAATATTGCCACTTCAGTTAATCTTATTATTGCGCAACGCTTGGCAAGAAAGCTCTGTCCAATTTGCAAAACACCTATAGAGGTTCCTACCGAAATGCTAATAGCAGAGGGATTGTCTAACGAAGAGGTAGAGCAAGCCACATTATTTGATGCAGTCGGCTGTGAAGCCTGCCATCAGGGTTACAAGGGTCGTATCGGCGTCTACGAGGTAATGCCTATTAGCCCGGAAATTTCGCAGCTAATTATGAATAACGCCAACTCTATTGAGCTGGCAAAACAAGCTCATAAAGAGGGTACGAGTAGCCTGCGCCACTCAGGTTTAATCAAGGCACTGAGCGGTATTACCAGCCTAACGGAAATCAATCGAATTACCCAGGACTAACAGGTGCAAGGGGCTCAAAACATGGCAACAAGAAGTGATCCCAATAAGCAGCAATTTCAACACTTTCAATGGCAAGGTGTTGATAGCAAAGGCAATAAACAGACCGGTGAGCTGCATGCACTCAGCCTGAATTTGGCCAAAGCACAACTGCGTCGCCAAGGCATTACACCCAATAAGGTTCGCAAAAAGACCCGTCCTTTGTTTGGTCTTGGCGAAAAAAAGGTCACTAGTAAAGACATTACTCTGTTTACCCGACAGATATCGACCATGATTCGGGCTGGTATTCCCCTGATTCAATCCCTGAATATTGTAGCTGAAGGCCTGGAAAACCCTGCGATGCAAAGAATCATTGTCACCATTCGCAATGAAGTGGCTGATGGTAATATGCTGAGTACAGGACTAAGAAAGCAAGGGAAATACTTCGATAAGCTTTTTTGCAATCTGGTCGAAGCGGGTGAACAAGCCGGTGCCCTGGAAACGATGCTTGATAGAATAGCACTCTACCAGGAAAAAACTGAACGCTTAAAGGCCAAGGTCAAAAAGGCCCTTTACTACCCAATGGCGGTACTAACCGTCGGCCTTGTCGTAACACTGATCCTATTATTAAAGGTCGTCCCTCAGTTCGAGAACCTATTTAAGGGCTTTAATGCTGAACTACCCTGGATCACCCAGACTGTCATCGATATATCCGTATTTGTTGAACAGTATTGGTGGTCGATAGTGCTTGTCCTGATATCAATTCCATTAAGTTTGATCAGTGGCTATAAGAAGTCGGAGAGTTTTGCCTACAAGATTGATGCTTTAAGTCTTAAGCTGCCCGTCATTGGCGATATTCTGAAGAAATCCACTATTGCTCGCTTTAGCCGAACCCTCTCCACCTCTTTTTCAGCTGGGGTACCTCTGGTGGAGTCTATGGCCTCCTCAGCCGGGGCCGCAAATAACAGGGTGTACCGCAAAGTTATTTTCCAGGCCCGCGACAGTATCGCCACAGGTCAACAACTAAACTTTGCCCTTAAGACCAGCCATCGTTTTCCTCCGATGGTTACCCAGATGGTACTTATTGGTGAAGAATCCGGTTCTTTGGATACCATGTTGGATAAAGTGGCCGACTTTTATGAGCAGGAAGTGGATGATGCTGTAGAAAATATGACCACGTTACTAGAACCCATAGTGATCAGCTTTTTAGGGGTACTGGTCGGTGGTATGGTACTAGCCATGTATCTTCCCATGTTTAAGATGGGCAGCCTGTTTTAACATCAATCAGAATGAGTCCTGATCGGTTACAAATAACGCTTAGCCACTATCACAAAGATCGAAATATTCATGCACGAAAATCTCAATCAGCTATACCCGATTATTTTTTTCTTTGGTCTGTTACTGGGCAGTTTCTTAAATGTGGTTATTTATCGACTCCCCATTATGCTGCAGAAGCAATGGCAGGAAGAACTCGTGGCCTGGCAAGACGATACTCAATCCAGTCCTGATAACCCGCAAGATTTAGATATAGAGCAAGAGAAAGATCCAGAGCGCTATAATATTGCCTGGCCAGGTTCACACTGCCCCCACTGCCAACATCAGATTGCACCCTACGATAATATCCCGCTGATCAGTTTTTTACTGTTAAAGGGTCGCTGCCGTCATTGTAAAACAGCCATCTCACCACTTTATCCACTGATAGAACTGTTAGCAGGCTTACTGGCGCTAATCAGTAGCATTCAGTTTGGTTTTACGCTGGAGGCACTGGCCTATTTTGCCGTCAGTCTCTGCCTGCTGGCACTACTGACGATTGATCTGCAAACTCAGCTGCTACCAGATCTATTAACCCTACCCTTGCTATGGGCAGGTTTGCTCTTTCATAGCCTAAACAATGGAAACCAGCTCAGTCTGTATCTATGGGGAGCCGCTGCGGGTTATTTGGTGCTATGGAGTATCTATTGGCTGTTTAAACTACTGACCGGGCGAGAAGGCATGGGTTACGGCGATTTTAAGCTACTGGCAGCCTTGGGAGCCTGGAGTGGCTGGATATTCCTACCAGCAATTATGCTAATTAGTGCACTATCAGGTTTGATAATGGCGCTTTTACTTCGAGCAAGCAAACGACTTCCAGCGGGTACGGCCATGCCTTTTGGCCCTGCTTTGGCCATCGCAGGCTGGTTAGTGCTATATTTCCCCGACACCATACAGCTGCTGATGCAGTCTCTATTTATTTAATGACTCAGCTTTAAATAGCCCGATACTCAATATGACTCAAACAAAAAAAGCCGCATCACTGATTGTTGGCCTGGCCGGTGGTATCGGCTCGGGTAAAACTGCCGCCTCCGATTATTTCGCAAGCTTAGGCGTATTGATTGTAGATGCCGATGTCGTGGCCAGAGAGATTGTCGAACCCAATACGCCTGTCTGGCAGCAGATCCGTGATCATTTTGGCCCCGAGGTACTCAGTGAAGATCAGAGCCTGAACAGACCCTGGCTACGTCAAAAAGTGTTTCAGCAACCAGAAGAGCGTAAATGGCTGGAATCGGTTACCCATCCTGCCATTCGGGAAGAGATTATTCTTCAGCTTCAGCAACCTACCGAGCACTACGCCATGCTGGTCTCTCCTCTGCTGTTTGAAAGCGGCCAATCCGATATGACCCAGAGAAACCTATTGATTGACGTGCCAGTTGAGCTGCAGTTAAGCCGTACCTGTGCTAGAGATAATAATAATGAAGAGCAGGTTAAAGCGATTATCGCCGCACAGATGAGCCGGGAGGAACGCAGAGAACGAGCCGATGATATTATCGTCAATGACCGTGACATCTCAGCGCTACAACAAGCCTGCGATGATATCCATAAAAAATACCTGACTCTGGTATCATAGCCGGACCGCTGTTAGCCAAATCAAAAAGACTAAAACTATGACCGAGAAAACACTGATCGTAGACTGCCCAACCTGTAAGAAAAAGGTAGAGTGGACTCAGGATAATCCCCATCGTCCTTTTTGCAGTGACCGTTGTCGCCTGATCGATTTAGGTGAATGGGCCAGTGAGAACCACAAAATTGCTGGCGAGCCCGCCTTTGATGAAGCCAGCAGCGATCTAATGGAACAGTATCCCAACAACTACTAAGCCCTGCTCCTTTGCCTCTTCTAAAGTCCCCTGCTTCGCCCAGAAGCTTATGCCTATGACCTTATTCGAGCGCTATCTGATAGAAGTTTGGTAATAAAAAACCGGTGCTATTGAACACCGGTTTTTTTATCAAGCAAGTATCAAACTAAATCAAAAGCAGAGAAAGTGATATCAGGCTTTTTCCTGTGGCCAGAAGGCCCGAATACCTGCAACACCCTGACCGCCTAGACCTTTGGCTCGACGAATATCAGCGCGGCCCATACCCCCTAAAGCAAAAACAGGCATAGGAATCTGCTCGATCAACTCATTAAACTTCTGCCAGCCGATCGCTTCAACACCTGGATGACTGGCGGTTTCCTGCACAGGACTTAGTGTGGCTAGATCAGCATTCAAAGCCACAGCCTCCTCCAACTGAGCCGCATTATGGCAAGCACAGGAAAGCAGTTTATTGTTGCTGATTGGACGCTGAGAGTAGTGAGACAGACGTTCTGTTGTCAGGTGAACACCATCGGCATCAACACGCTCTAATACAGATGGGTCAGCATTCAAGATCAAGCGAGCCCCCGCTTCACGAGTCAGCTCAAGTGCCTGCTGAGCACGCAGTACAAAGGCTTCATCATCCAGTTCATGAGCCCTCAGCTGTACCAGCTGTACACCAGACTCCAGGGCTGTGGATAGTTTATTCAGCCAATCCTGATCATCTGCAGCCTCACCTGTAATCAGATAATAATCCGGCAGGCTTAGCGCTTTCAGAATCGGTTTATTGGCTTCCGGGAAGCTATACTGATTCAACTCTTCCGGTTGAACCCAGCGTACTGCCTGACCTTCACGGCCATAGGCTTCGCCAGTAAAGTGCTCAACACTCCATACATCCAACAGGACATTGCGTTCTGGATATTGATGATGCACCCGAATCAGAGGTGAAGCGGATTGCACTTCAATACCCACTTCTTCGTTCAGTTCACGGAATAATGCCTGACGAGCGGTTTCATAAGGGGCCAGTTTTCCACCGGGAAACTCCCATAAACCACCCTGATCAACAGTAGCAGGACGACGGGCGATAAGAATTTCACCCTTTTCATTGGTTACCACTGCAGCGGCAACATGAAGCAGTTTAGGCATGCAAAAACACCTGACTCACAAACGCAAATAAGCACCTGGATAACAATCATTTAAGCAACTGCCTGCCCTAACATAAAGGGCAGACAGGCTAGAAATATTTTATCCGGGTATAC
Source organism: uncultured Oleiphilus sp. (assembly GCA_964342385.1). Lineage (GTDB taxonomy): Bacteria > Pseudomonadota > Gammaproteobacteria > Pseudomonadales > Halomonadaceae > Oceanospirillum. Next base: position 7,146 of record CAYFGP010000050.1, read on the forward strand.
ACAACGCTAAGGCAGAGAAATAACGAAAACAAAACGTTTCGCTATTGCCTTAGCTCCGATAGTCCGCATTGATACTGACATAATCGTGTGACAGGTCCGTTGTCCAGACAGTTTCACTCTCATCACCCGCTGACAGCGTGATCAGAATGCGAATATTTTCCTGAGCCATCACAGCGGCACCCGCTTCTTCAGTGTAATCAGGGTTACGACCACCATTGGCCACAATCTGTACATCACCCAGCCAGATATTGATCTTATTCACATCTAACTCGGCAATATCAGCACGACCAACAGCAGCCAGGATACGACCCCAATTAGCATCACTGGCAAACAGTGCCGTTTTAACCAGAGGCGAATGTGCTACGGTAAAGGCAATTTCCAATGCATCGTCTGCACTAGCCGCCTGCTCAACACTGATCTCAACAAATTTAGTGGCACCTTCACCATCTTTTACGATCTCATGAGCCAGCACACGCATCACATCATCCAATGCCTGCTGGAAAGCAGCAACTGCGGCTTCGTCAGCATGACTAATAGCCGCGGATTTACCGGTAGCAATCAGCATACAGGCATCATTGGTCGAGGTATCGCTATCGACGGTGATACGGTTAAAGGAACGGTTAGAACCTGTGGTCAGCATCTCCTGCAACAACTCAGTTTCAATGGCTGCATCTGTGGCAACAAAACCCAGCATGGTCGCCATATTTGGCTTGATCATACCTGAGCCTTTAGAGATACCACTGATGGATACAGTTTGACCGTTGATTTCAACCTGCGCTACGGCACCTTTTGGACGGGTATCTGTGGTTAAAATACCTTCAGCCGCATCAGCCCAGTTATCCACAGCCAGATTAGCGACAGCCTGATCCAGTACTGCTTCAATCTTATCAACCGGCAGAGGCTCACCGATAACACCGGTGGAGAATGGCAGTACCTGTTCAGCCTGAGTACCGGTTACTTGTGCCAGAGCCTGACAACATTGCTGTGCTGCCTGATAACCCTGCTCACCGGTACCTGCGTTAGCATTGCCAGTGTTGATCAGCAGATAGCGCGGTGACGTTTGTGCGATATGCTCTTTTGCCACGATGACCGGTGCGGCACAAAAAGCATTCTTAGTGAAAACACCGACAATATTGGCATCTTCCGGGCACTCAATCACTACCACATCTTTTCGGTTAGGTTTTTTGATACCAGCACAGGCAACGCCTAAACGCACGCCATCAATCGCATTAAAAACAGGTAACTCAGATGGGCCAACCGCCATGATCAACTCCTTACAACATGCCCGAACAACGCATCAAACCGGGCAGGATAAATTCAGATTTACAGGACTCTCAGACCTGTCAGGCCTGGATATCGCAAAAGCGTAGATCCTAATAAATTAAGGCCTTAATCACCAGTACTGAACAAACAGACTGATGCATTAAGGCCTAAAATCACACAGTGTGGTTTAGCTTAGCTTACCGTGACACTGCTTGTACTTCTTACCGGAACCACAAGGACAAGGCTCGTTACGACCCACCTTACGACCTTCACGCACAAAAGGCTGACCATTACTGTCATCACCTTGCTCTTCGGCTTGTTCCTCACCGGACATACCCGTGCTTTGTGCATGCTGGTAGCTGTATTGCTGAGCTGCAGCGGCTTCCGCCTCACGACGACGACGCTCCATCTCTTCAACCTCAGCTTCCTGCTGCACCTGCACATGACTCAGAATACGAATCACATCGTGCTTGATGTTAGACAGCATGGATTGGAACAGCTCAAACGACTCGCGCTTGTATTCCTGTTTCGGGTTTTTCTGAGCGTAACCACGCAGGTGAATACCCTGACGCAGATGATCCATCGCTGCCAGGTGTTCTTTCCAGCGCTGATCCAGCACCTGCAGCAACACCTGTTTCTCGAACTGGCGAATGGTTTCCTCACCCACATGCTCTTCTTTCGCACGGTAAACCTGAGTCAACTCATCCAGAATCTTCTCTCGCAGCGTCTCTTCATACAGTGCTTGATCTTCATCCAGCCACTCCTGAATCGGTAGACGCAGGGCAAATTCTGCTTCCAGATTCTGTTCCAGACCCGCAATATCCCACTGCTCCGGCATACTTTGCGGTGGAATATAGCTATCAATGGCATCGCTCAGTACATCAGAACGGATCGAATCGATCATATCCGCCAGAGATTCTGAGTTCAGCACCTCATCACGCTGCTGGTAGACCACGGTACGCTGATCGTTAGATACATCATCGTATTCCAGCAGCTGCTTACGGATATCGAAGTTACGACCTTCAACCTTACGCTGCGCCTTCTCGATGGCATTGCTCACCATACGGTGCTCAATGGCTTCGCCTTTCTCCATACCCAGCGCTTGCATAAAGCCACGCACACGGTCTGAGGCAAACAAACGCATCAGGTCATCTTCCAGGGACAGGAAGAAGCGAGTAGAACCAGGGTCACCCTGACGGCCGGAACGACCACGCAGCTGATTATCGATACGACGGGATTCGTGACGCTCGGAACCGACTACGTGCAAACCACCCGCAGCCAGCACCGCATCATGACGCTCTTTCCAGTCTGCTTTGATCTTAGCGATCTGCTCTTCAGTTGGATTATCCAGCGCTTCAACTTCCGCTTCCCACTTACCACCCAACACGATATCGGTACCACGACCGGCCATATTGGTAGCAATGGTTACGGCACCCGGTTGTCCTGCCTGAGCAATCACACCCGCTTCACTGGCGTGCTGCTTCGCGTTCAATACGTTGTGTTTAACACCGGCTTTTTTCAGCAGACCACTAACATATTCCGACGCTTCAATGGATGCAGTACCCACCAGAACAGGACGGCCCTGTTCGATCTCGTACTTCACATCCTTGATCACAGCCTCAAACTTCTCTTCTACGGTCAGATAAACCAGATCGTTGCGATCATCACGCAGAATCGCTTTATTGGTTGGAATTACCACCACGTCCAATGCGTAGATCTGACGGAATTCAAACGCTTCCGTATCCGCCGTACCCGTCATACCAGACAGTTTGTCGTACAGACGGAAGTAGTTCTGGAAGGTGGTCGAAGCCATGGTCTGGCTTTCGTTCTGAATCGCCACACCTTCTTTCGCTTCCACCGCCTGGTGCAGACCTTCAGACCAACGACGTCCCGGCATGGAACGACCAGTGTGCTCATCAACGATAACGATCTCGTTGTCTTGTACCAGATAGTGAACATCACGCTGGAACAGATTATGAGCACGCAGACCGGCATTGATATGGTGCAGCAGGCTCAGATTAGACGGCGAGTACAGACTCTCACCTTCCGGTAGCAGGCCCTCTTTGTTGAGCAGATCCTCAACAAACTGGTGACCATCTTCCGTCAGCTCAACCGTATTCTGCTTTTCATCTTTGATAAAGTGACCGGTGGTCGCGCCTTCTTCACCCTCTTCGCCTTCTTCCAGCATAGGGATCAGGCGATTCACCGTGCGATACATCTCGGTATTGTCTTCGACAGCACCAGAGATAATCAGTGGGGTACGGGCTTCATCAATCAGGATGGAGTCTACCTCATCCACTACGGCAAAGTTCAGGCCCCGTTGTACGCGGTCATCCAGGCTGAACGCCATATTGTCACGCAGATAATCGAAACCAAATTCGTTATTGGTACCGTAGGTGATATCGCTGTTGTACGCGGCACGTTTCTCGTCCGGCATCAGGCCAGGCACAGTGACACCAACCGATAACCCCAGGAATTCATACAGAGGACGCATCCACTCGGCATCACGGCGGGCCAGGTAGTCGTTCACGGTCACAACATGAACGCCTTTGCCACTCAGCGCATTTAGATAAACCGCCAATGTCGCTACCAGTGTTTTACCCTCACCGGTACGCATCTCAGCAATCTTGCCACCGTTGAGTGCCATACCACCGATTAACTGGACATCAAAGTGCCGCATACCCATGACCCGGGTACTGGCTTCACGACATACAGCAAAAGCCTCTGGCAACAGACTGTCCAGTGTTGCCCCTTCTTTCAGCTTTTCGCGAAACTCTGTCGTTTTGGCTTGCAGTTCCTGATCGGATAACGCTTTAACCTGATCTTCTAAGCCATTAACCTTGCGGACAATCTTCCTTAACCGTTTCAGTTCACGGTCGTTTTTACTACCGATTATTTTTTTTAATAGAGATGCAACCATGATATTTCTTCAGCAATGAGTACGCCTTTGCGGCGTTAAGGCTTGGAAAGTAAATAAAATTCTGCCCGCATAGTAACACGTACTGATGCGGGCAGAAATGATTCTATGGGGGGATTTCAGCGGCTGGCTCGATAAATAAATTTTGATGGATTCATCGCCCGACCTTTGTAACGCACTTCGTAATGCACATGAGGTCCAGTTGATCGACCGCTGCTTCCCATTAGGGCTAGGGTTTGCCCCTTACCGACAATATCACCCGGTTTCACCAGCGCTTTTTTATTGTGGGCATAACGGGTCGTATAACCGCCACCATGGTCTACCTCAACCAGTAATCCATAGCCATATCGAGGCCCCGCCCAAGTGACAACACCTGCAGCTACAGCAATGATATCGGAACCATCTTTACCGGCGAAATCAACGCCTTCATGCCAAGCAACGCGACCGGTAAAAGGATCAGTACGTTTACCGTATTTGGAAGATAGCCAACCCTTACGAATAGGACGACCGGCAATAAAAACATCATCCTGGATTTTTCGGTTACCCAACAGGGCTTCAATCACTTCCAGCTGCTGCTCACGATCATCAATTGTACGGGCCAGATCATCAATCGTGGTGATAAAGTCATCTAACTCAACTTCAACACCTAGTTCATTGGCCTCTGGACCACCAACAGGTGGAATGCGGTCAAAATCGAACTCACCTTCATCTAAATCAGCAATATGGGTCAAACGCTTGCCTAAAGCATCTAAGCGCACCAAGCGGGCCTGAAGCTCAGCCATACGCACCGTCAATGCATCGAGTTGATCCTGGGAATGCTTACGGATTTTTTCTACTTCGGCTTTCTGACTGCGCATATCATCTAACAACTGACGTGTAGATTCTTCGCTGAGTACCTGAGGCTCTTTATTCATCATATAATAAAGAGCTCCACCTCCAAGAGTCAGAGGCGCTACAATAAATATCGCGAGCAGAAATACGATCATAACCCCCGAAATTTTCAGGTGTTTTGATTCTGTATTTTTATTATTTACAATGACGATATTCATCAAGCTGACCTTAAAATTATTTCCGTATATTAAATACTTATTTCACTTGACCCTGGGCCAGGCACAGTATATGCGAACATCGCGCTCGACAAAACGGCTGAATGAGATAATTCATAAAGAAAACACTCTGTTAAGCAAACTATTTCGCAAAAGTGCTTTTCTTCGCCAGCTCAATCATGAGATTTGTGCCTTTCTACCTAGTAATCTTCAAGATCAGTGCCAAGTAGCCAATATCTCCCGTACGGAATTAACTCTACATGTGCGATCAGCTACCTTGCTGACGCGGTTAAGACTGATTCAAAAGCCATTACTGCACCAGATAAATCAAACATACTCATGGGCTAATATCGGCAAGTTGACGGTAAAAGTGAGGCCTGAGCGAAAAAAAAACGCGACAGAGGTAAGTAATCACCTACAACGTAGCCAGTTTATTGCCGATACCATTGAGGAAACGGCTAATCATTGCCACGACAAAGGTTTGCAGGATGCATTACGCAACCTGGCCCTTCATATCACCCAACCAGAAAAAGATAACTAGCGACAGGACAGGACAGGACAGGACAGGACAGGACAGGACACAGCCTAAACAAAAAAGCCTCCAATCGGAGGCTTTTCTATATACCGTAAGATGCTTTCGATGCCTGTCTCGTCGATAACAACCGACAAGACGCCATCACATCACATTAGACTGCTGCCGCAGGCTTCATATAAGAGATTGGTGAAGACTCGGCTTCTTCGAAGGTAATCACTTCATAACACTCAGGATGAGCCAGTAACTCACGTAGCAGCTTGTTATTCAGACCATGGCCAGACTTATAACCACGGAATTCACCAATCAAGCCATGACCCAGCAGGTAGAAGTCACCGATAGCATCCAGTACCTTATGGCGTACAAACTCATCTTCGTAACGCAGGCCATCTTCATTCAGGATACTGTATTCATCAACAACGATGGCATTATCCATACTGCCACCCAGCGCCAGGTTTTTGGAACGCAGAAACTCTATATCCTGCATAAAGCCAAAAGTACGGGCACGGCTCACTTCTTTTACAAAAGAAGTACTGGAGAAATCGATCGTAATATCCTGCTTTTGATTGCTGAATACCGGATGATCAAAATTAATACCAAAAGATACTTTGAAGCCGTCGTAAGGCAGAAAACAAGCCTGTTTATCTCCCTCAGAAACTTCCAGCTTCTCCTTGATGCGAATAAAGCGTTTTGCTTTATCCTGCTCACAGATACCTGCAGATTGAATCAGGAAAACAAACGGTCCTGAACTGCCATCCATAATAGGCACTTCAGCTGCACTAACTTCAACATACAGGTTGTCAATTCCCAGACCTGCCAAAGCTGACAACAAATGCTCAATAGTGCCCACTTTAACTGAGCCACTGCTAATGGTCGTGGACAAAGTCGTCTCGCTGACATTAGTGGCTGTCGCTTTAATCTCTACCACAGGATCAAGATCCGTACGGCGGAAAACGATGCCAGTATCAACAGCGGCAGGACGCAGGGTTAAATATACTTTCTCACCGGAGTGAAGGCCTACGCCTGTTGCACGAATGGTATTCTTTAGTGTCCGCTGTTTAATCATGCCTGCTTCTTTCGTCTTAGATGGATTACCCTAATATTAACAAAAACCCGCCCCTGACAGCTATCAGGTTCGCGCACCTTTTGTATAACTTACGCCATAACGCCAGGTTTAATCGGCCTGACGACGTAAAAATGCCGGGATATCCAGATAATCCATATCAGATTTACTTTCGGCTTGTTTTTTCATCGCTGCTGCTTCCTGAGCTTTACGATTAATCGCAGGCTGACGATCCAGCTTGGTGTAGTCCGTCGGTGCTGAGCTAGAGCTGGCTGCAGGAGCTGCTTGCTTAGCTTCAACCGGCGCAGGTGCCGGTGTTGCAGCAGCGACACGAGGTTCAGGTTTCTTTTCTTCAATCGGCGCAGCAACTTGCTCTTCAGGTCTTTCGGCACGGCCCATATCTGGCCCCAGACCGGCGGCAACAACCGTTACCTTGACCTCATCATTATCATTCATTTCTGGATCAATGGAGGTACCAATCACAACGGTGGAGCGCTCAGACGAGAACTCATCCAGCAGGTCACCCACAGCGGTGAATTCACCGATAGAGAAGTCAGAACCAGCAGAGATATTCACCAGAATACCACGAGCATCGCGCAGATCGATATCTTCCAGCAGAGGGCTTCGAATCGCCTTCTCAGTTGCTTCCAGCGCACGATTCTCACCACTGGCAGAGCCCGTACCCATCATAGCCATGCCTTTTTCTGACATCACAGTACGTACATCAGCAAAGTCAACGTTAATCATGCCAGGACGGGTAATCAGATCAGCAATACCCTGTACTGCACCCAGCAGTACATCATTTGCAGCACCAAACGCTTGGAGGAGACTGGTATTTTTACCAAGCGCGGTCAGCAATTTTTCATTAGGGATGGTGATCAGAGAATCAACATGCTCAAACAGGGCTTTGATGCCAGCTTCTGCAATGGCCATACGCTTACGGCCTTCAAACGGAAACGGCTTAGTTACAACGGCAACGGTCAGAATACCCAGCTCACGAGCCACTTCTGCAATAACAGGAGCGCCACCGGTACCTGTACCACCGCCCATACCAGCCGCGATAAACACCATATCAGAACCTGACAGTAGTTCTGCAATGCGCTCACGATCTTCCAGAGCGGCTTGGCGACCCACCTCAGGGTTTGCGCCAGCACCTAAACCTTTAGTCAGCTCACTACCCAGCTGTAGAATGCTCTTCGCTTCTACTTTTTTCAGCGCCTGGGCATCTGTGTTAGCCACAATAAAGTCGACACCTTCTACATTGTGTCGAAGCATGTGGGTAACTGCATTACCGCCACCGCCGCCGACCCCGACAACTTTGATGACAGCATTGGCATTTGCTGCATTATCTAAAATTTCAAACATTATCCAGTCTCCTCAAACGCACAAAACGCAGCTCTGTCAGAAGTTACCCTTAAACCAGCTTTTGATTTTATCAATCACACCGGAATCGTCATCAACCTGATGTGGTGTATTATGGCTTTTTACGGTTGTTACCGGCTGCTCTTCGACATAACTGCCTGCTGTCGAAACCGCATCACTATTTGCCAAACCGTATACCAAAAGGCCTACACCTGTAGAGTATATAGGATTTCCGACCACATCGGATAATCCCTTAATATTACTTGGTGAAGCAATTCGCACCTGCATATGGAAAATCTCTTCTGCTAACTGTGGTACGCCCTCCATTTTGGAGGTTCCACCAGTTAACACGACACCTGCAGGTATTAAATCTTCATAGCCACTTCGGCGAATTTCATCACGCACCAAAGTGAACAGTTCATCATAACGAGGTTCGACCACTTCAGCCAGTCTCTGACGAGACAATTCCTGAGGTTCTCGATCCCCTACACTAGGCACTTGAAACACATGTTCTTCACTAGCCAGCTGTGTCAGGGCACAAGCATATTTTATCTTAATTTCTTCAGCATTCTGAGTAGGAGTTCTCAAAGCCATCGCAATGTCATTGGTGACTTGATCTCCCGCAATAGGAATAACTGCCGTGTGCTTAATGGCACCCTCGGTGAAAATGGCAATATCGGTCGTACCGCCACCAATATCAACCAGGCAAACCCCCAGATCTTTCTCATCTTCACTCAGCACAGCATAACTGGAAGCTAATTGCTCTAAAATAATACCATCGACAGCTAAATTGCAGCGATTCACGCACTTAGCAATATTCTGAATGGCATTGACCGCAGCAGTAACCAAATGAACTTTGGCTTCCAAGCGTACCCCAGACATGCCTAAAGGCTCTTTAATACCTTCATGATCATCAATGGCATATTCTTGTGGCAACAGGTGAATAATTTTCTGATCCGCGGGAAAGGTAACGGCTTGTGCGGTTTCAATTACCCGATCAATATCAGACTGCGTCACCTCACGGTTAGTGGTACCCACTACACCATGGGAGTTCTGACTCTGAATATGACTACCGGCAATACCGACAAAAACCGAGTGAATATTACACCCGGCCATTAATTCAGCTTCTTCCACTGCACGTTTAATCGATTGCACCGTGGACTCAATATTGATCACCACCCCTTTTTTCAAACCACGGGATGGGTGGGAGCCGATGCCTACAATCTCAATATCACCATCAGCCAGACGATGACCGACAATGGCAACCACTTTTGATGTTCCGATATCAAGCCCGACAACCATATTGTTGTTTGTCATATCTGCTGCCATAAGCCGGGCATACTCCTCAAAACAATGCCGAAAAAACTAAAGAAAAATCAAACCTTGCCGCTAGATTATAAATTCTCTTGCTTCCATTCAACAGCAAAACCGTTCGGATAGCGCATATCTATCAAACGAATCTGTTGCCAACGGTCGGCCAGATTTTTATACACCGACGTCAAGCGTGCAATTTTCTGCTCCCTGTGGTCCTTACCAAGCAAAACCCAGGGGCCATCCTTTATATGCAATGACCAGGCACCATGACTGGCCATAGAGAGTACATCAGGTTCTAATCCCAACCCTGATAGCTCTTTATAAAGCTCCCGATATAAGCGCCAAACGCGCTTTTCACTACCCGCAGGCCCTGCCAGTTTTGGCAAATCGTCGAAATTAGGCGACGATTTCGGGAAAAAGGGCACTAGATTAGAATCCAAAAGACCATTTTGCAACCAATTTGCGATAGGTCTCTTCTCGGTTATTTTTAATTCCAACTGCTCTGGCCAGATTCGACTGGCTTGAGCCGAGTGAACCCAAGGCAGTAATTGTACCGATTTCTCAACCTCATCCAGATCAGCAGCCAGAAAACCTGGAGCCAATGTTTTAGCTAAAACATACTGCAACGCACGGGTATCCGTATGCTCTAGCTTGCCCTGGACCCGCACATCACTAACCGGCCACTCCAACAAAGGCTGAACAAACTTATAGCCCCCCGCAAGAGCAACAAACAGCAGGGTTAATACAATCGGGTTCAGCCAATCCAGTCTAATCAGACGTCTGCTCAACTTACATCAGCCTCTGAAACTTAGCCGTTGTGATAACGCTTTTGAGCGGCATCAATAATTGCCAAAATCAGCTCAGCAAAACTATAACCCGCTGCTTTTGCGGCCATGGGTACCAGGCTGTGATCGGTCATGCCCGGTAAAGTATTCACTTCCAGCAGCTGAGGATTACCGGCCTGATCCATCATCACATCCACACGCCCCCAGTCACGACAGCCTACGGCATCAAAAGCTTCCAAAGCCAGAGCCTGCAAAGCCTCTTCTTCTGCCTGATTTAAACCACAAGGCAACAGATAACGGGTGTCATTCACCAGATATTTAGCTTCGTAATCATAAAACTGATGATGAGTTTCCAGGCCAATCACCGGCAACGCCTTACCATCAAGAATGGAGATCGTGTACTCTCGCCCGGTCACCCACTCTTCAGCCATTACTTGGCTATCCAGCTCAGCCGCTTTATCAATAGCTTCTTTCAGCTCTGACAGCTGCTCAACTTTTGATAAACCGATACTGGAGCCTTCGTGTACGGGCTTGACCATCATAGGTGCAGACAACTGCTGCCAGATCATTTCTGGATCACTATCAGGCGTAATCACCTCATAAGCCGGTGTCGGTAAACCCAGCGTTTGCCAGATCTGTTTTGTTTTCAGCTTATCCATTGCCAGTGCAGAACCCAGCACACCGCTACCGGTATAAGGAATTTCCAGACTGTCTAGCAAGCCCTGGATGGTACCATCTTCACCACCACGCCCATGCAATGCCAGAAAAGCGATATCAAACTGGCTATCTTGCAATTGCTCCAACCAGTTATCTTTTACATCAATGGCGATGACATCTGTATTAACACTTTCTAACGCCGCAATAACCGCCTGACCACTTTTTAAAGAGACATCCCTTTCTGCGGAAGTACCGCCATATAACACAGCCACACGCATTTTATTGCTCTCCGTCCTGCTCATCTAAGCCCTGAGCAGCTAAATCTACTGCTAAACCACCGATATCACCAGCCCCTTGCAATAGCAGAATATCACCATCCTGCAGTACTGAACGCAGCACTTTTTTCAGCTCAGCTTTTTCCGGAATAAAAATAGGTTCGACCTGACCACGCTCGCGAATACTACGACTTAATGCACGGCCATCAGCCCCAGGAATCACCTCTTCTCCCGCAGCATAGACTTCCATCAAGAGTAACTTATCCACTCCCGATAATACTTGGACAAAATCTTCATACAGATCACGGGTACGGCTAAAACGATGAGGCTGATACACCATCACCAGGCGACGATCCGGCCAACCACTACGTACCGCCTGAATGGTCACTTCGACTTCTCGCGGGTGATGACCGTAATCATCCACCAGCATGGCTTCGCCATTATCGTGCGTTAACTGCCCTAATACCTGGAAACGACGTCCAACACCATCAAAGCGGGCTAAACCATTACAGATCGCCTGATCACTCACACCTTCATCACTGGCCACTACGATGGTTGCTAAAGCATTCAGAGCATTATGTTGCCCCGGCATATTCAGTTCGATACTCAGATCATCCATACCTTCGGGACGGCGGGCGGTAAAACGAATCTGCTGACCATCCTGTTGAAAATCATCTACCCGGTAGTCTGCATCTTCACTGAAACCGTAGGTGATAACAGGGCGACTGATCTGAGGCAATAACTCACGTACCACAGGATCATCGATACAGACCACAGCCAGACCATAGAACGGCAGATTGTGCAGAAAGTCGATAAAGGTCTGTTTCAGTTTACTGAAGTCACCACCATAGGTGGACATATGATCCGCATCGATATTGGTAACAATAGCAACCATCGGCTGTAGATGCAGGAAGGACGCATCACTTTCATCCGCTTCGGCCACCAAATAACGACTCTCACCTAAACGGGCATTGGTTCCGGCACTGTTCAGACGGCCACCAATAACAAAGGTTGGATCGAGCTCATCTTCTGCCAGTACCGTTGCCATTAAGCTGGTTGTTGTCGTCTTACCGTGGGTACCTGCTACTGCAATACCATGGCGGAAACGCATCAGTTCAGCCAACATCTCGGCCCGGCGCACAATGGGAATACGATGTTCCAGAGCATAAGACACTTCAGGATTATCAGTATTGATCGCAGTCGATACCACAACTACATTAGCCCCAACCACATTATCTTCCGTATGGCCGATAAATACTTCAGCACCCAGAGCGGTCAAACGCTGTACAGCGGCTGAGTTTTTCAGATCAGAGCCCGAAATTTGATAACCTTGATTTAACAGCACCTCAGCAATACCGCACATACCAACGCCGCCAATACCAACAAAGTGAATACGACGAATGCGGCGCATCTCAGGCACCTGAAAACCTAATTTTTCTTCAGCCAAAACTACTCTCCAAACACTGTGCAACAACCTCTTGGGTTGCTTGTGGCCGTGCGGCTCTGCGGGCGTTGTCACCCATCTGTTTTATTTTTTGTGGATCTTTAGCCAGCGCAGTAAGCTGCTGAGCCAAGGCATCCTGAGTCATCTCTTTTTGCGGCAGTAAAATACCCGCCTCTTCGTTGACCAGAAAACGGGCATTCGCAGTTTGATGGTCATCAACAGCGATCGGCAAGGGTACCAGTACGGAGGCTCGACCTGCGGCTGCCAGCTCAGATACCGTTAAAGCGCCAGCACGGCAGAGTACAACATCAGCCCAGGTAAAGGCTTCATGCATATCATCAATAAACTCAATCACTTGTGCTTCACTACCGGCCTGACGGTAATGTTCCTGAGTGCTGTCCAGCTTGCCTTTTCCAGACTGATGACGCACCTCAGGCCTTAACTCTGCCGGCATTTTTGCCAGAGCACCGGGCAAACATTCGTTAATCGCCTGAGCCCCCAGGCTGCCCCCCACCACTAACAGCCTAAATGGCGCTGTAATCGCTGGCTTTGTCTCAATGGTAAACAGCTGCTCTCGTACCGGATTACCGGTCACTACCGCATCTACTTGCTGAAAAGCCCCTGGGAAAGCAGCGAAGGTAATGCGGGCAAACTTACTTAACCAACGATTGGTCATTCCCGCTACAGCGTTTTGTTCATGAATAAACAGAGGAATTCCCAGCAGCTTAGCGGCTAAACCACCAGGCCCACTGGCAAACCCTCCCAGACCAACGACCAGATCCGGCTGGTAACGCTTTAAGATGTTTCTGGCTTGCAATACAGTCTTAAGAATCAACCAAGGAGCAACCAGCTTACGCACCAACCCCTTGCCGCGCAGCCCCACAACATCAACCTGATTCAACTTAATTCCAGCCTCAGGAACCAAACGGTTTTCAATTCCCTGATGCCCACCTAACCATTCAACGGTTAAGCCCTTATTCTGAAAGTCTTTTGCCAGGGACAACGCCGGAATCACATGACCACCGGTACCACCAGCCATCATTAAAACTTTCTTACCGGTCAGATTCTTCTCGTGTGGGACGGCGTTATCACCGCCTGCAGTAGCAGAGATATCCTTATTTGCGTCGACGGGCATAGTGCTCTCGCTTCCTCTCAATCTCGTTGGCTTTTTCTTCCAAGGTATAACGGGTTTCCAGATCAACCCGTAACGCGATAGCCACCATAACACAACTGATCAACAAACTACTGCCACCGTAACTCATAAAGGGCAGTGTCAGGCCTTTAGTAGGCAGCAACCCAGTATTTACACCGATGTTAATAAAGACCTGAGCAGAGATTACGAGCGCCAGACCAAAACAGGTGTAACAATGGAACAGCAAACCGGTTTCACCTGCCCGTTTGGCAATGGACACCATGCGGTAAACCAGCAGGCCGTAAACAAACAGTGTCAGCAGAGCACCAATCAGCCCCAGCTCTTCTGCCAGAATCGCAAATACAAAGTCAGTATGAGCCTCAGGCAGATAAAACAGTTTCTGTACACTATTGCCTAATCCCAAACCATTCCAACCACCACGACCAAACGCGATTAACGCCTGAGTCAACTGATAACCGGAATCAAACTGAGCCGCCCAGGGATCAAAATAGGTGGTCAGACGCTTCAGACGGTAGGGCTGCATTAAAGCGATAGAGCCTGCCAATCCAACGGTTGCCACTAACAGCAACAGGAAGCGTTTCATGCCCACGCCGGACAGAAACAGCATACCTAACATACTACCCAGGATTACTACTGTTGCCCCATAATCCGGCTCCATAATCAACAGCAGGCCCATAAAGACCATAACCGCCAATGGTTTAATAAAACCGGACCACTGCTCACGCACCTCATCCAGGCGACGTACCAGGTAACCCGCCAGATAGACCATCATAAACAGCTTGGCCAATTCGGAGGCCTGCAAGTTAACGATACCCAGGGAGATCCAACGGGAACTACCATTCACCTCTTTACCGATCCCCGGTACCAACACCGCAATCAACAGCAAAAAGGCCAACAGCAGGAGTACAAAGCTGTTGTCATACCACCAGCGCATCGGCACTAGCATAATCGTCAGGCCTAACCCCAGCCCCATAATCAGATAGATGCCATGACGCATACTGAAAAAGAATGGATTACCATAGCGACTACCCGCCACTTCCATCGAGGCGGAGGTCACCATCAACCAACCCAGGAACAACAGGAAGATCGCCGAGAACAATAACCAACCATCCAAGCGGCGTGTCATCTCCCGGTTAACATAGGGTAGGTTTAACGCAGATGAGATTGGCGACAGCTTGTCTGCCAGAGTCCGTTTCCAACCACCAGAAGAATCAGGCTCATCATAAGCGCGATTCGCTTCGTCATAGGAGGCGGTCAATTCATCCAGAGATGCTGAGAGGTCATCAAAAACCGGCTCATCAGTGTTATAAGACGCACCCTGCCTGCGCTGGACAGGTTCTGGGGAATGATTGTGGTAGGAGGGACGCTCAGTGGACACTGGCCGACTCCTGCGCGTCTTGCGTGTTTTGGGCTTCGGGTATCAACGCTTCGACAGCATCCGCAAAGGCATAGCCTCGGGCCACATAACTGGCAAACATATCAAAACTGGCACAAGCAGGTGACAATAAAACCAGATCCCCAGATTGTGCTAACTGCTGTGCAGTTTTAACCGCATCAGCCATATCACCGGCTTGCACTTTTTCGATGGACGCCGGAAGAATATCCTCGATTTGCGGGCCATCACGACCAATCAGTACTACCGCACGGGCAAAGTCCTGTACTGGTTCAACCAGATCATCAAACTCGGCACCTTTACCATCGCCACCCGCAATCAAGACAATTTTGCCCTGCTTTTCGCCACCTGCTTTTGTTGTCAGGCCAGGACCTAAGCCCTTTAGTGCAGCAACCGTTGCACCGACATTGGTGCCTTTAGAATCATTGATGTATTGCACACCATCAATTTCGGCCACAGGCTGACAGCGATGAGGCAAACTTTCAAAACAGCCCAACGCCTCTAACATCGCATCCATTGGCAAACCGGCACTTAAACCCAGTGCCAGGGATGATAAGGCATTTTCCTGACCATGACGTCCGGTCAGTGTCATCTGATCCACCGGCAGCAGGATCTCATCACCGAGAGCCAGTGCCGTCCCCTGATCCGTTTCTCTTAAACCAAGCTGACCGTTATCCGGATGATCCAGGCCAAAGCTGATGCCATGAGGAATGCGCTGATGGACCGGGAGGGTAGCTTCATCCGCACGATTAACGACGGCATGCTGACAGCCCACATAGATTCTTTGCTTTGCCAGACCATACTCCACGACATCAGGATAACGATCCATATGATCTGGACTGATATTCAAGATAGTCGCGACTTTGGCGTTTAGGGTATGCGTGGTTTCCAACTGAAAAGAGGATAACTCCAACACGTATAACGCTTTTTCATCCTGTTCTAATAGCTCAAGCACCGGCAGACCGATATTGCCACCCACTCCGACGTTAATACCTGCCTTCTCAGCCATAAAGCCGACTAAAGAGGTCACCGTGCTTTTTGCATTGGAACCGGTAATAGCGATCACATCCGGTGCACTCTGACCTTCTGGGCGCTCACGACCGGCCAACTCACGGGCAAACAATTCCACATCACCGACAACAGAAACGCCAAAGTGCATCGCTTCAGCAATCGCAGGTTCGCTAATCGCGACTCCCGGACTGACAACCAGCTCCTGAGCTTCTTTCAGCTGCTCACTGTCCAGAGGTCCTAACCAGATCTCCAGTTCTGGGAACTCCTCTTCCAACTGCTCCAGCATCGGCGGTTTAAAACGGGTATCGGCTACCGCAAAGTCCACGCCTTTTTTTGCCAGATAACGAGCACAAGACAAACCTGTCTGACCTAAACCTATGATGACGGAGTGTGGCAAAACCTTTTCCTCTTTGTTTCTATGCTTCGCTTGATGCGGTAAATCTCGCTTGACGCGGTAGATCTCGCTTGACGCGGTAGATCTCGCTTGACGCGGTTAACGCAGTTTTAGCGTAGACAAACCAATCAATACCAGAATCACGGTAATAATCCAGAACCGTACAATCACCCGTGGCTCCGGCCAGCCTTTCAGCTCAAAGTGATGGTGAATCGGTGCCATACGGAAGATACGACGCCCCGTTAGCTTGTAGGAGCCCACCTGCAAAATCACAGATACCGTTTCCATCACAAACACACCGCCCATGATAAACAACACGATCTCCTGACGTACAATCACAGCCACAACGCCCAGCGCCGCACCCAATGCCAAAGAGCCCACATCGCCCATAAAGACTTGAGCTGGGTAGGTGTTAAACCACAGAAAACCTAAGCCTGCACCGGCAATGGTGGCACAGAACACCACCAGTTCACCGGCACCGGCGATATAAGGAATATTCAGATAATCCGCAAACTGCAGGTGACCAGAGAGATAAGCAAATACCCCCAACGCAGAACCAACCAGTACCGTTGGCAAAATGGCTAAACCATCCAGACCATCGGTCAGGTTAACCGCATTACTGGTACCGACAATCACAAAATAGGTCAGGATGACAAAGAAGATGCCCATCTCCCAGGCAAAGTCTTTAAAGAAAGGGATAATCAGTGAGGTTTCAGCCATGCTTGGCGCAGTGGTAAACAGAAAGATCGCCGCACCGGCACCGGTTACCGACTGCCAGAAATATTTCCACTTAGCCGGCAAACCACGGGAGTTTTTCTCTACCACTTTGCGGTAGTCATCCACCCAGCCAATCGCGGCAAATAGCAGCGTGACCAGCAGTACGACCCAGACATAGCGGTTACTCAGATCCGCCCATAACAGGGTACTGATGGCAATAGCACTGATAATCAAAGCACCGCCCATCGTCGGCGTACCATTTTTACTCAGATGGCTTTGTGGGCCATCGTTACGTACTGCCTGACCGATTTGAGCCTCAACCAGTTTGCGGATCATATAAGGGCCAAGGATCAGAGAAAATGCCAACGCGGTCAGCACCCCCAGAATAGCCCTTAACGTCAAATAACTGAACACGCTGAATGGGCTGTAGTACTGGGCAAGCCAGTCCGCAAGAATCAGAAGCATGGGTCGATTTAATCCTAAATTATCGTTTTTATCGCTTAAGTTTGATCGCTTCTACTACAAGCTCCATGGCTGCTGCACGTGAGCCTTTGATTAATACGGTGCAATCCGCTTGTAGTTGCGTCATTAATTCTTCTATTAACAAGTCTCTGTCCTGCCAATGGCTGCTACCCGCACCAAAAGCCAGACTGGCTTGTTCACTGTCATTTCCCAGAGTCAGCAGGCGATCAACACCGGCTTGTTTGGCATACTGTCCCAACTCATAGTGGGCCGTTAAGCTGCTATCACCTAATTCACCAATATCACCCAGCACCAGAACCTGTTTGCCAGGGCAATCGGTCAGGGTATCAATCGCCACTCGTACCGAACCGGGGTTGGCATTGTAACTGTCGTTTAGCACAGTCGCACCCTTTAAACCGGCAACTGTTTGTAAGCGACCGCTGACACCGGAGAAAGATTCTAACCCAGTGATGATCTGTTCTGCCTTAAGACCATTAGCAAAGGCCGCAGCTGCAGCAGCCAAGGCGTTGGATACATTGTGTCGCCCTGGCACTTGCAGATTCACCGTGACTTCACGATCGGGGAAGCACAACTCAAAGCTATAACCCTGATCGTTACGGCGAATATCCCGACTGGTTAACCATTGGGTTTTGCCATTATCCAGGGCTTTTAACTGCTCAAAGCCACGGCTATCGTCATGATCAGTGCCAAAGAGTATTACCTGACGCTCTCCAGCCAACTGATACCAATGGGCCGCAAAGGTATCATCCGCGTTAATCACCGCAATGCCACGATCACCTAAAGCGGATATCAGCTCGCCTTTCGCCTGAGCAATATTCTCCATAGAGCCGAATTCACCCACATGAGCACCGGTTACATTCAGCACGATGCCGACATGGGGTTGTGCCAGAGCGGCAGTATAGGCAATTTCACCCAGGTGATTGGCACCTAACTCAATCACGGCGGACTGATACTCTTCAGTCAGACGCAAAAGGGTTAAGGGTACACCAAACTCATTATTCAGATTCCCTTGCGTGATCAAGGTTTTGCCGGTTTGCGTCAAAATCGCACCCAGCATCTCTTTAACCGTGGTTTTACCACTATTACCGGTCACACCAATAACAAGTGAAGCAAAACGATCTCGATTAAACTGACCGATTTGCCCCAGTGCCAGCTGAGTATCCGGAACCAGCCACTGCGGCAGATCACAATCCTGTGGTTCACTGACCACTAAACCCGCTGCACCTGCTTCAATAACCTGAGGAACAAACTGATGCGCATCAAAACGCGCGCCCTTAACAGCCAGAAACAGATCACCGGTTTCAACCTGACGAGAATCGATCACCAGACATTCAAATGCCAGATCACCATTAATCAACTCACCACCAAAACGCTGCTGCAGTTCGGAAAAAGTAATAGCACTGATCACCTTGCTTCTCCCTGCGAGTCATTGTGTTGAGCTTGCTCTAAATACAACCGTTGAGCCTGCTTCGCTTGCTCAACATCATCAAATTCAAAACGCTCAGTGCCAATTTCCTGGTAGGTCTCATGTCCTTTACCCGCCAGCAGAATCACATCGTTAGCATCGGCTAATAACAGGGTTTGTCTAATCGCCTGCTGACGATCCACTTCCACCAGCACGGCAGGTTGACTTAAGCCCTGACAGGTATCGGCAATAATCTGCTCAGGATCTTCCGTACGCGGATTATCACTGGTCACCACCACACAGTCTGCTAGTTGCTCAGCAACCTGTGCCATCAAAGGACGCTTGCCTCTGTCACGATCACCACCGCAACCGAAGATGCACCACAGACGCCCTTGCAGGTGTTCACGCACAGCTCTCAGGGCATTGTCCAACGCATCTGGCGTATGAGCATAATCCACAACAACCTTAGGAGCTTGAAGCAAGCAAGTATCTTGCGCCTGACCTGCCTTTCGATCTTCTGCTTGAGCGGTCGTCACCAACTGCATACGCCCCGGAACCGGTTTAAGCTGGCTCACAGACTGATAAAGCGCCTGAGGGTCAAAACCTAAACCCAACAGGGTTAACAAAGCTGATAGCACATTGGCGATATTAAATTGCCCTAACAGGGGCAGATGTAATTGATGCTCCCCCCAGCGCCCAGCCAGCTGCAGCTGAAAGCCCTCAGTTGTTGCAGTGATCTGCTGACAATAAAGGTCTGCAGCGCTATTGGACAAACTGTAAGTCAAACACTGCTCTGCACTGTGCTTTTGCACAATCTGCTCAGCAAAGTCATCATCAAGATTAACAACCGCCAAGGGCAAACCTGGTTGCTGAAACAATTTCAGCTTGGCGTCTCCATAGGCCTGCATAGAACCGTGATAATCCAGATGATCACGACTGAGGTTGGTAAACACCGCCGCTTTAAACGGCACCCCCGCAGTTCTCTGCTGATCCAACGCATGAGAAGACACTTCCATCGCCTGATGATGGAAACCTTGCTGAAACAGCTGATCCAATGTTCGATGCAAAGAGATCAGGTCTGGGGTGGTATGAGTTGCGGTTTTCAGGTCATTCAATGCACCGATACCCACAGTGCCAATCACTGCAGTTTGCTTGTGCAGACTGTCCAGCAGTTGCGCCAGATAATGACTAACCGACGTTTTACCATTGGTACCCGTAATGCCAATCAGGGTAAAACGGGGATCATTAATATTGCTGGCTTCAAACAGCCACTGTCCCAAGCGAGCCCTCAGATCAGCCAGCTCAATCACCGGGGTTTGATCTGCAGCAAACTCAAGGGAATACTGATCTTGATCGGATTCCACCAATACCAAAGCTGCACCCTGCTTAATAGCAGAAGGGATAAACCGACGTCCATCCAACTGACTGCCCTGCAGAGCGATAAAGAGATCACCGGTTTGAACTTGGCGGGAGTCTAAACGCAGCTGTCCAGATAGATTATCTGGACAGGAGAAGTGCGGAAAAAGTGTTTGTAGAGCAGAACCGATACTCTGTAAGTGACGATCAGACACAGACTTACTGCTCCTCTTCTTCAATCTTATCGGGCGGTACATTCAGATAACGTAGGGCATTGCCCATAATACGGCCAAAGATAGGTGCAGCCACCGTACCGCCGCCGTACTCCTGACCGGATGGACTATCAACCCAGATCACAGTCACAATCCGAGGATTAGTCACCGGAGCAACACCGGCAAATACTGCAATATACTCATAATCGTAACCACCGCTACGACCAATCTTATGCACGGTACCGGTTTTACCAGCTACACGATAACCGGGCACCTGGGCACGGGTACCTGTACCACCTGGCAGGGTCACGGTTTCCATCATCTCGACAACCGCCTGTGCCGTCTTTTCCGGCATCACCTGCTCTGCCGGTAGCGCATCCACATTTTTTAAAATACGTACTGGCTTCTTCAGGCCTTGATTCGCCAACACCTGATAAGCTTGCGCCAACTGCAGTGAAGTGACTGCGATTCCATAACCATAAGCCATGGTGGCAATACGGGCTTTTTCCCGCGCTCTTGGAATCACCAAAGTACCCACACCTTCGCCCGGAAAACCAGAACCGGTACTCTGCCCCAAACCTAACTGTTGCAGGAAGTTCGCAACGGTGTCTTCTGCCATAGAGAGAGCAATACGCGCCACACCGACGTTACTGGATTTGGTGATAATACCCGTCATGCTCAGATCACCGTAGTTACGGAAATCACGAATGGTCTGGGAACCCAGACGCAAATAACCCGGTGTAGTATTGATCACGTCGTCAGCTTTATAATTACCACTGGCAATCGCTGCAGCAATGGTCAAAGGCTTAACCGTAGAGCCCGGCTCAAACATATCGATCAGGGCACGGTTTTTAGTCGCAGCCACATCCAGTTGAGAACGGTCATTGGGGTTAAAAGAGGGTTGGTTGACCATCGCCAGTACTTCGCCGGTTTTGGCATCCAGCATCACCACCGCGCCGGTTTTTGCGTTATGCTGATCCACCGCTGCTTTTAACTCACGATAAGCCATAAACTGCAGCTTCAGATCGATGGTTAGCTCCAGGTTTTTACCGTGCTCCGGCTGCTGAATCATCTGTAGATCTCGGAAAACAAAACCGCGACGATCCTTCAGAATCTTTTTCTTACCGATATCACCGGTGAGGAATTCATCAAACGCCAGCTCCAGACCTTCCTGACCAATATCATCAATATTGGTAAAACCGACCAAGTGGGCCGCCATCTCGTGAGCTGGGTAATAGCGTTTATATTCGTGTTTGGCGTAGACCCCTTTTAATTTAAGATCAAACACCTCTTCCGCATCAGCAGGAATCATATGCCGCTTCAGATAGATAAAGCCCTTGGCGTTCTCTTGCGCCCACTTAAGCTTACTTTTCAACCCTGCATAAGGCAGCGACAGTTTTTCTGCTAACTGTCGAATCTCGCTATCACTGGCATTAAAACGCTTTGGGTTAGCCCAGACGGTAGTCACTGGCGTACTCACCGCGAGTGGCTCACCATTACGATCCAGAATCATGCCACGATAAGCAGGGATTTCATCGATACGCACACTGCGGTTATCGCCCTGCTCCTGCAGGAACTCTCGATCAGCAATGTGTAGCTGTATCATACGCCCCGCCAGCATTAAAGCTGCGATTGAGAGTACGATCAAAGCGATGGGATAACGAAAGCCAATAATGGCTGAACTAGGTTGCTCTCGCATTGGAGACTGTTCACTCATCGGAGAACCTGCATCTGTTCGGGGGTAACAACCTGCATTTGAAGAGATTCACGGGCCAACTGTTCAATACGGTTAGGTGAGGCCAAAGTACTGCGTTCCAACAGTAGCTGCCCCCATTCCACTTCGTATTCTGTCTGTTGCTGCTCAAGGGCCCGTAACTCAGCATACGCCAGGCGATTTTCATAGGCCGCAAAGACAACCCATAAAGAGGAAGACAGCGTCACCACGGCTAAAAAGAGAAATAACCAGCCGGAACGGGGAATATGCCTGGGCAGTAGATGCAAAAGCTCACTTTTTGCTTTTTCTACCAGGGAGGGTTTAGGTTCCACGTGGCGGGGAGTTGCCCCCTTAGAATGTCCCTCTTGGCTCATACTGCACTCTGTGTTTACCTATCCGTTATACCCACTGATCAGAACCTGCAGAGATACCGATATCCTCTGCAAGATCTGATCTAACCGCCTGCTATCTTAAACTTTTTCCGCCACACGCATAACCGCACTACGTGAACGCGGATTAAAATCCACTTCCTGTTTGGAAGGCTTAATCGCTTTACCCACCAGCTTCAGACGAATATTCAGCTGATCCTGAGTAAAAGGTACACCAGGTGGTAGATGAGTATCACCCTTAGCCATATCCCGCATAAAGCGCTTTACAATTCGGTCTTCCAGAGAGTGGAAACTGATCACCACTAAACGACCACCGGGTTTTAACAGATCCAACGCCTTATCCAGCGCAATCTCCAGATCTTCTAACTCACGGTTGATATGAATACGAATACCCTGGAAGGCACGGGTTGCCGGGTGCTTGCCCTTTTCCCATGCAGGGTTAGCTTCCTTAATAATGTGAGCCAGACGGCCGGTACGCGTGATTGGCTCTTGCTGACGCTCAGCAATAATGGCGCGAGCCATACGACGGGCAAAACGCTCTTCACCGTAATCTTTCAGCACACGGATAATTTCACTTTCACCGGCGCTGTTCACCCAATCCGCTGCAGATTCACCGGCATCCGGGTTCATACGCATATCCAGCGGGCCATCATTCAGAAAGCTAAAACCACGCTCAGCATCATCCAACTGAGGTGAGGATACACCCAGGTCCAACAGGATGCCGTCCAATTGACCGGCAACACCTTCAGCCTGACTATAAACTTCCATATCAGCAAAGGAGCCCTGAAAAATCTTAAAGCGGCTTTCATCCTGCTCCAGACCACGGGCTTCAGCCAATGCCAGCGGATCTTTATCAACACCATACAGGCGACCATCAGCATCCAGCTGTTCAAGAATAGCGCGGGAGTGACCGCCCCGACCAAAGGTACCGTCAACGTATAAGCCAGACGGAGACTGAACCAAAGCCTCGACGGCTTCATTCAATAATACGGTCAGGTGCTGAAAAGCTTCTGTCATGATGAGTTCTGATCTGAGTTGGGTTTAAAGCCGGACCCACCACAGTCACACGGCCTTGAAAGCCGTGTAACTGTGGTAAGCAAAAATGATGTGGAGTTGGCCGATAAGCCGGGTTCTGTCGAGGACAGTCATTCCTCTAGGATCTGCGTCGCCACAGATCTCAAGCAACCTACCCGAACCCAGTGCGGGCCGCACCTTTGGGTTCCTATTTGGTCTTGCTCCGAGTGGGGTTTACCGTGCCACGAGCTGTTACCAGTCGCGCGGTGCGCTCTTACCGCACCCTTTCACCCTTACCTGTGTTCCCAGAAGGAACCATCGGCGGTCTACTCTCTGCTGCACTTTCCGTAGGCTCGCGCCCCCCAGGCGTTACCTGGCACCCTGCCCTATGGAGCCCGGACTTTCCTCCCCCTCTATAAATAGAGGCAGCGACTGCCTGGCCAACTCCAAGCGGGCTAGGATATAAGGATAAGGGTATTCAGACAACTAATTTTTGTCTTGTTTTGCAACTGTGCTTTTACAATACCAAAAGCATGACCCATCTACTTTTCAGCCTGCAGAGTAAGTGCTTGCTGATACAGGGCATTTTTCTTCAATCCCGTAATTTTTGCCGTCAGTGCAGCCGCCTGTTTAACCGGCAACTCTTCCAGCAGCACTTTAAGCACATACTCAGCAGCGATCGCCTGATTGTCATCATCAGACTCCACCTTGGCACCAGCCAACACCAAAACAAACTCACCTTTGCGCTGATTAGCATCCTGCTCAACCGTAGCAATCACCTCATCCAGCGAACCGGATAAAAAAGTTTCAAAGGTTTTAGTCAACTCGCGAGCCAAGGTAATTTCACGAGCACCACCCAATACTTCAGCCATATCTTTCAGACTATCAAGCACACGGTGCGGGGACTCATAAAACACCAGAGTACGGCTTTCCTGCTCTAACGTTTTCAGCTGTTTTTTACGCCCACTGCTTTTCGCCGGTAAAAAGCCCTCAAAACAGAAACGATCTGTCGGTAAACCAGCTGCTGACAAAGCCGCCACCATGGCACAAGCACCGGGCACAGGCACGACAGGAAACCCCGCTTTACGCACCGCCTGAACCACCACAAAACCAGGATCTGAAATCAGTGGCGTACCCGCATCAGATACCAAGGCAATTGAACGCCCTTCAGCTAATTCAGCCAGCACTTTGTCTACTCGCTGATGCTCATTGTGGTCATGGACAGAAAACAGAGGCTTATTAATCACAAAATGCATCAACAGCTGCTTGGTATGACGGGTATCCTCAGCCGCCACCAGATCCACTGAACGCAGAACTTTCAGAGCACGCTCGGAAATATCAGCAAGATTACCAATCGGCGTGGCAACCACGTACAATACAGCCTCGGACATTCTATAAACCTGTGTTATTTAGTTTGAAACGTTAATTAGAAAGAGTTTGACTATGCCTGGACACAACCTGCCGCTTAACCCGCTCGCGCGCCGCTTCAAGCCGCACTTTAATCTGTTGTTAACAGGTTCTTTAGTCGCGATTCTTAGTGCATGTGGCACCACAGCGCCCAAGCAGACGACAGAAGAGACTCCACGCCAGCAAACTTCAACAGCAGCACGCTCAATTAGCGCAGACGAACTACTTGCCCTGGCAGAAAGCAGCAGCTTTGAACAAGCCCAGATCTACCGCTTTAAAGCCGCTGAGATTTTAGCACAGGAAAGCAAGACAGAAGCAGCTTTACGCTTGCTAGGCAGAATTCAGGCAGATCGCCTGCCCGTTGAACTGCAAAAACGCTTTGTCTTTTTATCTTCTCGATTAAGCCTGGAGGCAGGTGAAAGCTGGCAGGCACTGCTGACACTGAATAATACAGGTGTACTGATTTATGACCGCCTCAGCCCGGCGGAGCAGCTAATCCTCACTCAATACCGCGCCCAGGCATACAGCATGCAGGGCAACTACGAACTGAGCGCCCGGGAATACCTAACTCTATCCCAGCAACAAATTGGCAAAAACCAACAACAGGCCCATGAAGGCCTTTGGCAGAATACACTCAATATCAGCCTCGATGATCTGCGCCTTTTGCTGGCCGATGAAACCAATATTGAGATGCGCGGTTGGCTTGACCTGGCTCGAATGCGTAAAGAAGCAGCCTCCAACCTGGATCAGTTCGCTCTTGAACTCAGTCGCTGGCAAAGCCAATGGTACGACCATCCTGCCGCTCTGAGTCTACCCAAAGATATGGCCTTTCTGGACGAAATCAGCCGCAACCCTGTACAGCATATCGCCGTTTTTCTGCCTCAATCAGGCAATCTTTCCCGTGCAGGTAATGCAATTCGTGAAGGCCTGATGGCCGCCAGTCTGGACGCCAGAGCACAGGGCGCCAAAACTGCTCAGCTCAGCTTCTATGACAGCAACAGCATGAGCCTCGATGAGATGTATCGCCAGGCACAAGCTGCCGGTGCCGAAGTTGTAGTCGGCCCACTGACCAAGAACAAGGTCAGCACCCTGCAACAGAGAAGCCGCCTGCCACTGCCCACACTGGCATTAAACTATGGCACACAAAGCCGCAACAACAACAAACAGCTATTCCAGTTTGCGATCTCCCCCGAAGATGAAGCCAATCAAGCAGCAAAAACCGCCTGGCAAGACGGCCACAAATCTGCACTCACCCTGACCGCAGGTAGCAACTGGGGTGGCCGGGCACTCAATGCGTTTGACAAACAATGGCAACAACAAGGCGGCAAAGTCGCAGGCAGCACCCGCTACAGCAGCGAAAGCAATCTAGCCATCAGCATCAAGGAGATGCTTGAAGTTGATAAAAGTGAAGCCCGCTTAAAACGCATCCGCACGCTGCTGGGTACTAATTTGGAGTTTGAACCGCGCCGCCGCAAAGACGTCGATATGCTTTTTATGGCTGCCACGCCAGCAATCGCCCGCCAGGTTAAACCGGCATTAGCCTTTTATTACGCCAGCGATCTGCCCGTTTACGCCACATCACACCTATACAATGGCAAGATCAATCAAACCCGAGATATCGATCTAAACGGTATTAACTTCTGTGATATCCCTTGGTTTTTAGAAGAAAGCTCGGGGCTAAAATTCACCATCGACAAATCCTGGCCAATTGACACCGAACGCTATGGCCGCTTATACGCCATGGGTGTTGATGCGCTACAACTGGCCGGCCGCCTACTGATGCTGGAAGCGATCCCAGGCAGCAAGGTCTATGGCGCAACAGGTGCTCTGTCTCTGCGCCAAGACCGCAGCATTGAACGCCAATTACAGTGGGCCATCTTTATTGAAGGCCAACCCGTGCTACGCCACCATCTCAGCACACCCAGCAGTTAGCACCATTTAACAGAGACCAGCTATGACAAGGACATCTTATCAAACAGGCATGGAAGCCGAAGACCTGGCTCTAAGCTACCTGCAACAGCAGGGCTTGCAACTGATCGCCCGAAACGTACGTTTTAAGGGTGGCGAGCTGGACCTGATCATGCAATCCGGCAATATCCGGATATTTATTGAAGTGCGATTTCGCAAAAGCCGCTATTATGGCAGCGCACTGGAAAGCATCACTCATAGCAAGCAACAGCGTTTAATCCGCTCCGCCATGCTGTACAATCAACGCTTTCCAACTCACCAGCCCTGGCGAATTGACGTCGTCTGCCTGAGCCCCGGCTCAAATGCCGACTCTCCGTCAATTGAGTGGCTACAATCAGCAATCAGCAGTTAAGACAGATTATGGATCTTCAAGACCGAATTATTGCCACCTTCCATAGCAGCATTGATTTTCAAGCCACTGCCAGCGAAATGCTGCCACCGCTACTGGAACACGCCAGCGGTTTGATGGTGAACTGCCTGATTAATGACAACAAGATTCTCACCTGCGGCAATGGTGGTTCTGCAGCTCTGGCCCAACACTTCGCCTCAGAGATGCTGGATCGCCATGAAAGAGATCGCCCCAGCTTGCCTGCCATGGCACTGAGCACCGATAGCTCAACACTGACGGCTATTGCCAATCACGCCAGCTTTAATGAGATCTTCTCTAAGCAGGTTCTGGCACTGGGCCAACCCGGTGACATCCTGCTCGTTATTACCTCCAGCTGTAAGTCAAACAACGTAGTACAGGCAGTACAAGCCGCCCATGAGCGCGGCATGACAGTTATCGCCTTAACTGGTGGTGATGGCGGCGATGTCGCCTCATTGCTAAGCGCCGAAGATTTTGAAATTCGTGCTCCTGCAGATCAGGCCTGCCGCATTCAGGAAATCCACTTGCTAGCAACGCACAGCTTATGCGATCTGATCGATTATCAGCTGTTTGGCGGCTTGGAAGAAGAGGAAACCTACTACTAACTACCCCAGCTATCTTTACTTTTCAGACAGAAAAACCAAAAGAGCAAACTCACGGAAGAGAAGAGAAATAAAGAAACACAAAAGAGAAAGACACAAAAAAGGCGCTTAACCAAGCGCCTTTTTCTTATACCTATACCACACTCGAAAACTCAAGCGCTGACACGCTCAAGCCTTATAAGTTATTTCACAACCTTCAACGCAGGTCGCTTAGGCTTACTATCAGGCACAGGCATCAGCACTTTATCACCATCAGATGGACCATCTGGTTCCGGCTCAGGATCAGGCACCTCAGGCTCCTGACCAAACGCCATACCCTGAGCATTCTCACGAGCATAGATCGCCATAACCGCCATCACAGGCACATAAACATGCTGAGGCACACCACCAAAACGGGCTGAGAAGGTAATCGCCTCATTGGAGATATCCAGCTCGCGCACCGCCGACATAGCGATATTCAGCACAATCTGACCATCATGCACATGCTGAGTAGGCACCATAACCCCTTCAATAGTGGCATCAACGGCAATATACGGGGTTAAGTCGTTATCCGCTAACCACTCAT
Source organism: uncultured Oleiphilus sp. (assembly GCA_964342385.1). Classification (GTDB taxonomy): domain Bacteria; phylum Pseudomonadota; class Gammaproteobacteria; order Pseudomonadales; family Halomonadaceae; genus Oceanospirillum. Next base: position 35,954 of record CAYFGP010000050.1, read on the forward strand.
ACAAACCACGAATCAGATAAGGACGGCTTGATGACATAGCTATTCCAAATTACAGACGCATTTCACGCTCAGCTTCAGACAAACTTGCCTGGAAAGCTTCACGATCAAACAGACGATCTTCCATATAGCTCAGCAGAGGTTCAACCTGCCCTTCCGGCAGCTCAACACCCAGCGCTGGCAGACGCCACAAAATCGGAGCAATACAACAATCAACAATCGTAAACTCTTCATTCATAAAGTAAGGCATCTCTTCAAAGATAGGGCTAATACCAATCAAACCCTCTCTTAATTCCTTACGCGCTTTCTCTACTGATGCTTCATCCTGAGCTGCAGTAATAATATCCACATGAGTACACCACTCACGCTGAATACGATGCATCCACAGACGACTTTGCGCACGCGCCACAGGATAAACAGGCAACAATGGAGGATGCGGAAAACGCTCATCCAGGTACTCCATCATCACATTGGATTCATACAGCACCAGATCACGATCAACCAGCGTTGGCAGGCTGTTGTAAGGGTTGATGTCGGCCAGTTCAGACGGCTTATTGCCTTCCGTACAGTCCAGAATATCAACAGCGACACCTTTCTCCGCCAGCACAATACGCACACGATGGCTGTAATGATCTTCGCCGTTGGAGTAAAAAGTCATCGAGGAACGCTTGGCTGCTACACCCATGTTATTACCCCTATTAAAAATTTGAAGGCCAATATATTTGCATATCTTTGCTCTAAGAGCAAAAAAAGCGCGCAACCACAAAGGGTTGCACGCTCTTTAATCCAGAGTCTGGAAGCGATTAGTGAATATCGCGCCAGTACTCTTTCTTAAGTAAATAAGTCACAATAAACAACAGTACGATAAAGCCCAGCACCCATGGCGCTATTGCATTACTCTGCAGCTTAGAAGGCTCGCCTACGTAAGCCAGGAAGTTAGTCAGGTCGTACATTGCACGATCAAACTCAACCTTGCTCATAGCACCTTCTTTAGTGATCTTCAGACAGCTATCACCCACTTGCTTACCAGTCAGCGGATCAACTTCTGCATTGTGTGTGTTAGGATCACAAACCTTCTCCTGAACACCCTGCAGGGAAGCCAGTACATTAGGCATACCCACATCTTTAAATACAGTGTTGTTTACACCCCATGGACGACTCTCATCCACGTAGAAACCACGCAGATAAGTGTAAACCCAGTCAGTACCACGCAGACGCGTTTCCAAACTCAGATCCGGTGGCGCAGCACCAAACCATACTGCAGCATCCTCTTTCTCCATAGCGATACGCATTTGATCGTTATATTTCAGAGAGCTGCTGAAGATCAGGTTCTGCTCAATCACATCCTGAGGAATACCCAGATCTTCTGCCGTACGCGCAAAACGCTGGTACTGGGCAGAGTGACAGCCCATGCAGTAGTTCACAAACAGTTGTGCACCACGCTGCAGAGACGCCTTGTCATACAGATCAGGCTCCATTTTATCCAGGTGGATATTCGCACCACCGGCAGCCAGCGCCGTAAAAGGAATCAGCGCTAAAATCAGTGCAATCAGTTGCTTTTTCATTAGCCTGTTACCCTCTCTGGCACTGGTTTAGTAGATTCGAACTTGGTATACCAAGGCATCAAGATGAAGTACGCGAAGTAGATCGCGGTTGTCACCTGAGCCAGGATAGTACGACCCGGAGTAGAAGGCAGAGCACCCAGCACACCCAGAATCACAAAGCTAATCGCAAATGCAACCAGGAACAGCTTACTGATCATGCCTTTGTAACGCATAGAGCGTACAGGACTCTTATCCAGCCATGGCAGAACGAACAGGATAGCAATCGCAGCCCCCATCACGATCACACCCAGGAACTTCGCATCCAGACCAAACAGTGGGAAGTTAATCGCACGCAGCATGGCGTAGAACGGTGTGAAGTACCATACCGGAGCAATATGATCCGGAGTCTTCAGCGCATTCGCAGGCTCAAAGTTTGGCGCTTCGATGAAGTAACCACCCATCGTTGGCGCGTAGAAGATGATCGCACAGAATACGAACAGGAATACCGCAAAGCCTACAAAGTCTTTATAAACATGGTAAGGGAAGAAAGGAATACCGTCTAATGGCACACCGTTCTCATCTTTATGCTTCTTGATATCGTTACCGTCTGGGTTGTTAGAACCCACTTCGTGCAGGGCAATAATGTGCAGTACAACCAGTGCCAGCAGCACGATTGGCAGCGCAACAACATGCAAAGCAAAGAAACGATTCAGGGTAATACCAGAGATCAGGAAGTCACCACGTACCCACTGAGCTAGGTCAGCACCAATCACAGGGATTGCAGTAAACAGAGAAATAATTACCTGAGCCCCCCAGTAAGACATCTGCCCCCATGGCAGCAGGTAGCCCATAAAGGCTTCTGCCATCAGCGCCAGGTAAATGGCCATACCGAAGATCCAGATCAGCTCACGCGGTGCCTTGTACGAACCGTACATCAGACCACGAAACATATGCAGGTAAACCACTACGAAGAACGCAGAAGCACCCGTGGAGTGCATATAACGCAGCAGCCAGCCATACTCTACATCACGCATGATGTATTCAACGGAAGCAAATGCACCTTCAGCACTCGGGTTAAAGCTCATAGTCAGCCAGATACCTGTCAGGATCTGGTTAACCAGCACTAGCAGAGCCATAGAACCAAACAAGTACCAAACGTTAAAGTTCTTTGGAGCATAGTATTTACTCAGGTGATCTTCCCACATCGCCGTAGCAGGGAAACGATCATCAATCCAACCCATCAGGCCTGGATTTCCTTTATTACGACTACCAGCCATTACGCATCCTCCGGATCTACGCCAACAACGATGATAGCATCGCTCTCGTAAGAGTATGGCGGCACTTCCATGTTAATAGGAGCAGGTACACTCTTATAAACACGGCCTGCAAGGTCAAAACGAGAACCATGACAAGGACAGAAGAAACCACCCAGCCAGTCATCACCCAGATCAGCCGGCGCTACTTCCGGACGATAGGTAGGTGAACAACCCAGGTGAGTACAAATACCGATCATTACCGCGTACTCTGGCTTCAGAGAACGTGCAACGCCTTTAATGTACTCAGGCTGCTGTGGAACCTCAGAATTAGGATCCGACACCTGGTCATTCAGTTTTTCCAGAGAGGCCACCATTTCTGGTGTGCGGTAAACAACCCATACAGGCTTACCACGCCACTCTACTGTCATTTGCTGTCCCGGCTGCAGCTTGGAAATATCTGCTTTAACCGGTGCACCTGCCGCCCGCGCTTTCGCACTTGGGTTCCAGGATGCAACAAAGGGTACCGCTACCCCCACAACGCCCACTGCACCAACTGCAGATGTCGCGCCGAGAAGGAAACGGCGACGCCCCTTGTTTACGCCGTCATTACTCATCGTAAGGTTTCTCCCATCAACCAACCCGTTAAATTTCAAAGGGTTATGCAACTTAAACAAAGTAACTTAACCCATTGTCATTTTTCACGGAAAATAAATGGCACAAATAGTAAAAAAATCGGCACCGCAACACAAGGAAATATACCCTTGTAAAAATAATGCCTTAGTTGCATGACAAATAGTCGATGTTGTACGTCAGCAACTGTTCAGAGCGCCCAAAGCGCCTGCTGCGGGCAAAAAAAACGCCCAGACAGAAAACATGCCTGAGCGTTTTTTGTACAAACCCAATAAAAGGTCTGTAAGCGAATTAACGCTTGGAGAACTGTGGACGCTTACGTGCTTTACGCAGACCCACTTTCTTACGCTCAACCTTACGAGCGTCACGAGTTACATAACCCGCTTCACGCAGAGCTTTACGCAGAGTCTCGTCGTACTCCATCAGAGCACGGGTCACACCGTGACGAATTGCGCCAGCTTGACCGAAGTCACCGCCGCCTTTAACAGTCACGTTGAGATCGAATTTTTCTTCGTTTTCAGTCAGAACCAGAGGCTGACGAACGATGATGCGAGCAGTCATACGACCAAAGTATTCGTCCAGTGGCTTACCATTTACAGTAATAACACCAGAACCTGCACGCAGGAATACACGAGCAGTAGAGGTCTTACGACGACCA
>CAYFGP010000051.1:0-39945 GCA_964342385.1 uncultured Oleiphilus sp.
AATAATGAACCTAAAAGTGACAGGCTACTGCTTGTTTATGAAATATCCGGGCTAAAGCCAACGTCGGGTCCGCTGCTGATACGCCCGATAACGATCCCCAAAGGTTCTTATCATGACAATCTCTTCAAAAGCGATATACCAACGATCCGTGATCACCACAAAAGCCAGTACCACCACTAGCGACGCAAAATTGCCCAGTACTATTGCCAGGCCAGCCAAAGCTAAGGCGAAACCCAGATACATCGGATTACGGCTGATACGAAACACGCCATCCGTCACCAACACATCAGGATCATCGAAGGTTTGAATATTGGTGCCGCGCCGTTCAAACAAGCTACTGCCCTGCTTTGCCAAAGCCAGACCCAAAATAATCAACACAACACCGGAGATATTATCGGGATAGTCCAGAAACAGTTCCAGTGGCTGCCACCACCATAACAGCAGCATCGCAGCCAGACAGATCACAAACAACACTGGTGGAATAATCTTTTTCATCGCTGACTCCTGCTTTGAAAACATGCCAAGTTTTGAGCAAACACTTGGCTTGAAAACTCATAGATCTCGAAAGGGTATAAACTTAAAACAGCACAACACTGGCGGGTGATAGACTTCGCTTAGGATTAAGCCGACTGGCGTTTGCTGATACGTTGAAAAACAAACCAACAACTCCAAAAGAACACGCTGAGTGCGACTGCGGTCAAAATGGCCGGCTTAGGGTTCTGCAGTGTGCTGATTGATCCAGCGTAAGTGGCAATGGCGATATAGGGCACGCAGCTTAACGTCCAGGCCAGCAGGAATTTAGTAAATGTCATCTTACTGATGCCCGATAGGCAAGCGGTCACTTCTGGTAGGATCGGCATGGCACGGGACAATAGAATCATCACCATGCCGTATTGATTGAACTGAGCCCTCAGGCTTTGTCTTTGTTGCTCATCACGAATAATCAGACGTTCAAGCTTTTCACCGTAGCGATAACTCAATAGATAACCGATGATACCGGCGCTCATCACGCCACTAATAGCCGCCACCATCGCCATCTGATGGCCCAGAAAATAACCACTGAGAATCATAATGGTCAGTGTTGGCACAGCGATAAACAGATCGATAAATAACAAACCAAACACCAGTAGCATGACATATTGACTATCCGCCTGCTGGGCCAGTGTTAACCAGTTCTCGACTTGCTCCACACTTAACACACCGGTTAAGCGGGCAATGACAAAGGTCATCGCAAAGGCCGTCGCCAGCACCAACATCAATTTCACTAATGGTTTCATGGTTTTCTCTTCCTCTATGACTGCATTTTCGGCCATGGTAAAAGGAAGAAAGCCCGCACACTTTAACACGGGTTAAAATCGGCTAATTTTCTCTATAACGATGCTTGTCACTGCGCTCTAATACAATTTCTCCTCTGACTTTTGCCCTCTGCTTTACTTAGCAGCTCAATCAATTCAGCTGTATCAAACCCAGCATTGATACAGAGCGAACTAAAACCTATAGCAAAACCCTTGTTGCCAGAACACACTTCTGGTTAATTAGCGCTTACTAAAAAGAGTAAACAATCTAGCGCTCTAGCGACTACCTAGACACTATTTATAGAAAGGAAACCCCATGTCTGAACGTCCACTTCTGGCCATTAGTGAGCAGATCAATAACGAACGCACTTGTGTAAATCACCTGCTATTCCCGGCAGGCGGCGAAAGCCAGTGGCACCGTCATGACAGAGATTATGTCATTGTGCCGATGCAGGATTGTCAGCTGGATATTGATACTGGCGAAGGCCCAAAGACCGTACCGATGAAGGCGGGTGAATGTTATTTTCGCTATGCCGGTGTCGAGCACAATGTGATGAATAACACCGACCAGGATATTGTGCTGATTGAGGTGGAGATCAAATAATCCCAATGGATAAAGATGGATAAAACAGCCTAGATGCAATCACTGAGATGAAAAGAATCATCCCCTGAATAACAAAAGACCCGTAATCCAAATCAGCTGGATAACGGGTCTTTTTGTCTTACTGCATAGCGAGCGGTTTATAACAGCTGATCAGCAGCTATCTATTACAGCAAGCCGTAAGCCTTCGCCTATTACGGTAAACCAGTACCGATTACAGCAGGCCAGCAACTTCCATTGCGGCTTTAACACGGACTTTACCGGCTTCTGACATCTCAACGATTGGCAGACGTGCTTCCTCGTCACACAGACCCAGCAGAGACGCAGCATACTTCACGCCCGCAGGGCTTGGCTCAGAGAACAGCGCATTGTGCAGCGGAGCCAGACGATCCTGAATTTCCAGAGCGGCAGCAAAATCACCACGATCACAAGCTTCATGCATCTGAGCACAAAGTGCTGGTGCAACGTTTGCGGTTACCGAGATACAACCGTGACCACCGTTGGCACGGTAAGCCATCGCGGTCAGGTCTTCACCAGACAGGTAGCTGAACTCACCTTTTACTACCAGACGCTCATTACTGATACGGGACAGATCGCCTGTCGCATCTTTAACACCGGTTACACGTGGCAGCTCAGCCAGACGCGCCATCGTTTCAGGCAGTACATCAACCACAGCACGTGGTGGAATGTTGTAGATGATCACAGGAATATCGATCGCATCGTGGATCATTTTGAACTGCTGGTACAGACCTTCCTGATTAGGACGGTTGTAGTAACCGGCTACACTCAGTACACCGTTAGCGCCCGCTTCCTGAGCATGACGAGAGTATTCCACCGCTTCAATCGGGTTGTTAGAACCGGTGCCCGCTACAACAGGAACACGACCCGCAGTTTCTTCAACTACAATCTCGATCACGCGTTTGTGTTCCGCTTCATTCAGAGTCGGTGATTCACCGGTCGTACCAACAGGTACCAGACCGTGAGTACCGCTCTCAATCTGCCAGTTCACCATCTTACGCAGGGCAGCTTCATCCAGCTCACCGTTGGTAAAAGGGGTAATCAGGGCAACATATGATCCGCGAAACATGGGAAAACTCCTTAAATAAATAATAAAAAACCCGGTGCGCTACTGCGACCGGGTTTCTGCAATCTTGTGTCAGTAAGCGTTATGCACACATAGCAAAACCGGTCGCGAAGATGACTTCACGTTTATAGGCCTTGCGTTTAAGTGGGTGTGCTTGGTTAAACATGCTATTAACTCTAACTGACTTCAGGTGATTTATCTGCAAGGTTACTCGTTTACTAGCGGATTAATCAAACTTAATCCATACAGCCTTGCTCAACTGACGACAAAGGTAACGAATTAAATTCTTCAAAGCAAGGAAGATCAAAATAAAATTCATAGAAAAACATAAAAACAAAATATTATTTTAAACAAACCGAATAATATTTGGATTGATCGAAATTTAATTCGCTTAAATGCCCTATTGCATTCCTATTATCGGTCACCTTGCTATCCATCTATCCCGTTCTGATTAATCTAAGTCACTACAAAATAGCTCCAGACTTAATCACAGCCTCGGAATCAGCTTCAAATTCAGGCACAGGCACAGGCACTGTTTTTATTTACAGTAAAATTAGGCATCCCTGGAAATTCGAGGTATAGTAGAAACTATATATTTATACAGCACTCTATAAAAAGGCGTGAAAGAGATGCAAACAGAGATTATCGCGCAAGCCTATGCCGCCGCCGGACAACATACGCCAGACAATGGAGAGTCCTATCATTCAGGCTTTCCATCTCCTGCAGATAATTACATTGAACACAGCCTGGATCTGAACCAGCAGTTGATTCGTCACCCCTCCGCTACCTTTATTATGCGCGTTCAGGGTGATGCCATGGTCAATGCTGGGATAAAGGATGGTGATCTGCTGGTTGTTGATCGGGCGATTCAACCTCACCCTGGCAAAGTGGTGATTGCAGCGGTAAATGGTGAGTTGACCGTTAAACGTCTGGTACAGCACTCAGGACAATTCTGGCTACAACCAGATAACCCTCGTTACCGCCCCATTCCAATAACAGATGAAAACGAAGCATTTGTCTGGGGCACCGTAGCCCATGTGATTCACACTCTTTAATGGAATAAGACAATACGATGAGCACAGATGCCTTGCCCCAATCCATGGTAGCGCTGGTGGATTGCAATAACTTCTATGCTTCCTGCGAGCGGGTCTTTGATCCTGCCTTGATTGGCAAGCCTATCGGTGTGCTATCCAACAATGATGGCTGTGTTATCGCGCGCTCTGCCGAATTGAAGGCTCTGAATATAGAGATGGCCACACCGGCTTTTCAGGTCTATCCACTGCAAAATCGTTTCGGAATTATCCTGCGCTCTTCCAACTATGCGCTCTACGGCGATCTCTCCTCACGGGTGATGCAGGTTCTAGACAGCTTTAGCCCCAGTGTTGAACGCTACTCCATCGATGAAGCCTTTCTTGACCTTTCAGGTATGCAAGATTCAGTGAGTAATATCTGCCAACAGATCGCCTGTCAGGTGCCGATTTACACCGGTATTCCTGTATCTGTTGGCGCAGCCCCCAGTAAAACTCTGGCCAAAATTGCCAGCCATCTGGCGAAAAAGCAGCCGGGCCGTCAAAACGTGTGCGTCTTTGAACACGCCGATGATCCAGAGCTATTAATCTGGTTAAAATCTCTACCCATTGAAGAGATCTGGGGCATTGGCCGCCGTTTGGGACAGAAGCTCAGGCAAGCCGGTATCGAAACAGCACTGCAATTACGGGATACCGACCACCGTTGGCTAAAACGTAACTTTAGTGTCTTAGTGGCTCGTACGGCACTTGAGCTCAAGGGCACTCATTGTATTCATGTGGATGATGCTCCAGAGCCTAGACAAAACATCATGTGCTCCCGCTCTTTTAGTAAAACCACCAACAGCCTGGCAGAGCTTAAAGAAGCTATACGCTTTCACTGTCAGACGGCCTGTGAAAAGCTACGCAAGCAAAACAGTCTCGCTCAAGCCGTGCTGGTTACCATTCGGACCAATAGCAATCGCTTTGGCCCGCAACATAAAGAAGCCAGAGCTTATCCCTTACCACAAGCGACGGATGATACCGGTCTCATTCTTAAATACGCTCAGGAGCAACTGGAACTACTGCATCAACCAGGCTTTCGTTATCAAAAAGCCGGAGTGATGCTACTGGATTTAATTCCTTACCGGCCCATGCAGCTGGGACTGTTTCAGAAGGAGCAAGCCAGTATCAGTGAACAGGGACAAAAACGCCGACAGTTGATGCAAACGATGGATCAACTCAACGATAAAATTGGCAAACAAGCCGTTGGCTTTGGCCTGGCCAGAGAAGAAGCCAACTGGCAGATGAAGATGGCCTACCGCTCACCCCGCTATACCACCTGCTGGCAGGAGATTCCTGTGGTTAAAGCTAACTAATATTCCCATAAAGACCAAGCAACACCACAATAAAGACCGACGAATACCTTTTATAAAAACAGGCAATCCCGCTGCAAAAGCCATGTAACGCCCAGCCCCTAAAAGCCAATATAACTCAAATCAGCATCCCAGATGCTTGATCACAGTTCTGCCTTAAATTTTGGCAAAGACTGTCATATTTGCTCTCTACATTAAGGGTTATGAAATAAAAGGAACACCATGGCCATGCATCAACGCAGGCGATGGCATTTTCAAGCCTTAAGATCAACAAGATCGGTAAGTGAACCAGCAAGAGACTGCAACCCCATGTCGGTAAGCCCCTATAACCCCAGACACTCAACCTATAAAACACTCGCACTCACCTTTTTAACCGTGATGAGCATCGGCCTGATCACCACTCTGTTTTTCTCACAATCCTTTAAACGTGACACCGTACGGGAATTAGCTGAAGATCATGCTCAACAACAGGCCGAAATTATCTTTCGCACCATCTGGCACGGCATGATTAAAGGCTGGTCCAGAGAGGAGATGGACAGTTTTCTGCACTCTCTGGAAATCAATACCCGGGACAGCAAGGTCCAGTTAATCCGCACACCTGTGATTGATGAACTGTTTGGTGCTCACAAAGCATCACAACATCTGTTAAGCACCGATCTACAGCTGCAACAGGCGATTAAAGAACAGCATCCGATAATCCATAATCAGGGCGGCTACGTGCGTTATCTCTATCCTATTTTGGCGGAAGAGAACTGCCTGGGTTGCCATACCAATTCGGCCATTGGCAAGGTGCATGGGGTATTGGATATCCGCTTCCCAGATCATCATATGCAGCAGTCTCTGGATCACACACTGAACTTTTATATCGTCGCTATCGCTCTGACACTGATTGTGCTGTTCAGCGCCCTGTTTATCATAGTGCGAATGCGTATTGTGCATCCAATGCGGGATCTGTCTCGGCGTATACGAGCCGGTATAAAAGAGGATCTGACAGTAGCCAGAATCGATCCTGAGCGTTACCACCTGAAAGAATCTTACACACTGGCAAACAGCTTCAACCAACTGGCTGCAGAGTTAGAAGAGTACCATCGTCAGCTGAAAGAAACCTCCTATCTGGATTCACTAACTGGCCTTTATAACCGTCGCTATTTTAGCGAACAGATGCCAAATCTGCTGAGCAAAGCCAAGCACAGCGAACAACCCTGCGCACTGATGCTGCTTGATCTCGACCGCTTTAAAATGATCAACGACGAATTGGGCCATGATGCTGGCGACCTGGCACTGGTACATTTTGCTCATGTACTTCAGCGTCAGGTGAAAGGTAATGATCTGGTCATCCGCCTGGGCGGCGATGAGTTTGTCATTCTGCTGACCAATACCAATCTTGCGGGTGTATTGGCCGTGAAAAAGAATATTGAGATCGGTTTAATTGAGAATATCGCGAACCTGGGCAAAACCAAGCTCTTTTTAGAGGCCAGTATTGGCTATGCCGTCTATCCCAACGATGCTATCACTACAGAAGAGCTGCTGCGTAAGGCCGATGAGGCGATGTACAACCAGAAGCGTAACAAAAGAGCCCGCAGAGCCAGCTAAATACTGGCTCGACTCTTTTTATATGCTTTAGGATTTTAGTCGCCTACTCTAGCGCAATAAGGTTCAACGAAAACTGATACGGCAATATTGAAGTAGTGCCAAGAGATCGTTTATTCCGTCAATTCGGTACCCGATGCCAATACTACCTGATCGCGCCCCTTGTCTTTAGCCTCGTAAAGTGCAGCATCAACCAGCTTCATAGAGGACTGAACATCCACCAGCACTTCGCCTAAACCTGCACTGGATGTAAAGCGAATCTCCTGACCATCAAACTCCACGATTGATTCACGACAGCTTTGCAGTACTCGCTTAATGACACGTTCCGCTTCAGAGAGAGGTGTTTCAGGCAGAGCAACAATAAACTCCTCGCCACCAAAACGACCTATGATATCTGTTGCTCTCAGTTCTTCACGTAACAGCTCGGAAAAGTGCACCAGCACCTTATCTCCAGCCTGATGACCATAGGCATCATTAATATGCTTAAAGAAATCCAGATCTAGCAGAGCCATAGACAACGGGCGGTTATAACGCTCCGAACGGCTCAACTCTGTTTCCACCTGAGACATAAAAGAGCGACGATTGAGCAATCCCGTCAACGCATCCGTGGTGGCCTGCTCAAACAGCTTCAGCTGCATATGCAATTGAGAGAGCTGTGCCCAGATAGCAATGGACATAATCACACCCAGCAACCACATATTATTTAACGAGGTCAGAGAGAAAAACTGCTTTCTGACCAGCTCATCCATGGACAAAGCAAAAATAGTAAAGAAGGCGAGCAGAATGCCCTCTTTCAGGGTTAAAGGGAAAACGCAGTGAATGGCAATGATCAGTATGGGTAAAAAAGTGTAAGAAGCCAGGTACTCACTCTCCAGATGTTCCCCCAGAATAAACTGAGTCGACAAATGGAAAATCGCCGGCATCACCATCAATACCACCAGCCGCCGTCGTGCTTTATACAAGGAATGTACGTAAGACGCTCTCACCCATAACGCCAGCAGAGAAGCCGAAAACAGTAATCTGGCCAACACGATGTCCAGAAAAGTTTCCTTCGGCAGGATCAGATAATCCACTGGAATCCACAATGGAGTCAGAATAGAAAACAGCAGTGCTAATAAGCGAATCCGGGTATTGATATATTCCGCCCGGATCTGATTGAAATCTGAAGGGTGTTCACGGGCACCTAAAAGCTCGTACCCCTTCATCAGCTCAAAAAGATGGCGAACACGTTGTCCCAGTGACAGAGTCTCAGGCGCTGTCAAAATTGTGTCCTTTTTCATAGAGTTATGTATTCACCAGTCAAAAATAAAATAGCGCCACATAATGACAAAACTGGGGGTAATGGTCCATTGACGAATTAAAGATTTAGCTGACTGAAGTCAAAAAAGTATTTCCAGTATGTCATTTGGAACCGCCGTCGCAGTTCTGCATTAACAAAATTCGCACAAAAGTTGCAGCATAACGGATGAAAACCTGTTGTTCTTTACAAAACCTCTGTATCATTTTGTAAAAATAAAAATGTAGCCACCTAAACAAAAGTGTTTGAAAGATCTTCTGACACTTGCTTTGTTAAACAGCGTTGCTTAGGTGCTTATGCAAGCATGCTAAGTATTTCAGCTGCATGTGGTTATTCATTACAGTAAAAAGGATTCCTGTGACACATGACTACCCCCATCGTCATATGTGATGACTCTAGTTTTGCGCGAAAACAGATGGCCCGTTCGCTACCTGGCGGATGGGATGTCGAGATCAGCTTTGCAGAGCACGGCAAGGAAGCAGTCGAAGCCATCAAGGCTGGTAAAGCCGATATTCTCTTTCTTGACCTGAATATGCCGGTTATGGATGGCTACGAGGTATTGGAAGCGATCCGCAAAGAAGACCTACCAACCATGGTGCTGGTGGTATCCGGTGATATTCAACCTGAAGCCCACAAAAAAGTGACCTCTCTGGGCGCACTGGATTTTATCAAGAAACCGGTTACCACAGAGAAAATCACCGAAATTCTGACCCAGTTTGGCATTATCAGCGAAGCGCAGCCGCAATCTGAAAGTGAGCTGGCACGCTTTGACGACCAGGACGTAGCTCTGGTTGATCTGGTTCAGGAAGTAGTCAACGTTTCCATGGGCCAGGCTGGTAGCCAATTGGCTAGCCTGCTTAACACCTTTATCCATCTACCTGTTCCCAAGGTTCACCTGACGGCTTATAAAAACCTTCAAGATGTGCTGGCCTCTAAGGACATCGTTTCTCTGACCGGCGTGACCCAAGGCTTTAATGGCTCAGGCATTGCGGGCGAAGCTATTCTGTTAGTGAATGATGACAGCTTTCCTCATATGGCCAAGCTGATGCAGTACGACGATAACAGTCAGGACAATAATGATCTGGAAGTTTTAATGGATCTGTCAGGTATTCTGACAGGAGCCTGTTTAAACGGTATTTCAGAGCAGTTAGATCTGGATCTGAGCTATAGCCACCCTGTGGTTCTGGGTCGAAAGAAACCATTAGCTCCGCTACTGGGTGATCATGCCGCCGAACAACAGATTCTGGCCATTGAAATTGACTACAGCATTCCAGATCACAAGGTGGAATGTGATCTTATTCTGCTTCTGACTGAGGATTCCATACCGGCACTGTCGGAACGTGCGGGGTATCTGAAATGACACAATCAAGCGAACTGGATATGGGCGGTCTGCATTGGATGATGCAGATGTTACAGACCGTTGATGTAGGTTTAGTGGTACTGGATAGAAACAACAATATCCAGCTGTGGAACAGCTTTATGGAAAACCACAGCGGTGTGCGCACCTCCAAAGCCCGTGATGAAAACCTGTTCCAACTTTTCCCGGATCTGCCTGAAGCCTGGTTAAGTCGCAAGATAGAATCTGTATTTACTCTGGATAGCCGCGCTTACTCCACTTGGGAGCAACGCCCTTATCTGTTTAAGTTTAAAAGCTATCGCCCATTAACCGGTAAGTCAGAGCTGATGTATCAAAACATCACTATCATTCCTCTGACAGGTATTGATAAGAGTGTTACTCACATATGTATCCTGGTTTACGACGTAACGGATATTGCTGTGAGTAAACTTGAGCTGCAAAAAGCCAACGCCGAGCTGGAACGTCTGAGCCGTACCGATCGCCTGACAGGCCTGAATAACCGTGGTTTCTGGGAAGAGAGCCTGGTACAGGAATACCGCCGTTGCAGCCGGACCAAAGGCATATCATCTTTGATTATGTTTGATATCGACCACTTCAAGAAGGTGAACGATACCTACGGCCACCAAGCTGGCGATGAAGTCATTCGTGTAGTGGCTTCAACTCTGATTCAAATGCAGCGGGAAACCGATATCTCGGGCCGTTACGGTGGCGAAGAGTTTGGCATTATCCTGCCAGACACTGGCGCTCAAGAGGCGCTGATTATGGCTAATCGCCTACGCAAGTTTATCGAGGCCTCACCGGTCACTTATGAAGATATGGAAATTAAGTTCACCATCAGCCTTGGTATTTGTGAATTTAATCCAAACCTGAATGACCATACTCAATGGCTGGAGCATTCCGATCAGGCACTCTATCAGTCCAAACGCAATGGTCGTAACCAAGCAAATATTTTTGAGTAGTACGGAATCAGGCCAACTCTGAGCATAAACAATGCTCCCGGATATTAAACACCGACCTGAGCACTCAATAGAGATAAAAAAGCGGACAACTCAATGGGTTATCCGCTTTTTTATTGCCTGCTTTTCACTCTACTCCCCACACAAAACCAGCCATTCTTGTCTACACTCAAACAAAAGAGATCAAAACAAAGCAGTAAAAATAGCAAAGACAACATCCAGGATAGGAGAAAAGTCATGTACGACAGTATTGTACTTGGTGCCGGCGTCGTAGGCGTCAATACTGCCTACTGGCTGGCCAAAGCCGGGCATAAAGTATTGGTTGTTGATCGCCAACCTGAAGTAGCCAACGAAGCCTCCTATGCCAACGGTGGGCAGATTGCCGTTAGCCACGCAATGCCCTGGGCAAGCCCCACCGCTCCCTGGAAAGTACTCAACTGGCTGATGCAGGATGATGCACCACTTCTGTTTCGCCCCAAAGTAGACCCTCATCAATGGCGCTGGCTATTCAGCTGGCTAAGACAATGCAGTCGAAAAAACGCTCAAAAAAACACCATAGAGCTTTTAAGACTGACCACCTATTCCCGTCAA
The DNA here is from genome assembly GCA_964342385.1 of uncultured Oleiphilus sp. Taxonomy (GTDB): domain Bacteria; phylum Pseudomonadota; class Gammaproteobacteria; order Pseudomonadales; family Halomonadaceae; genus Oceanospirillum. The sequence continues at coordinate 11,152 of CAYFGP010000051.1, forward strand.
TTACTACAGCAGGTTCGACGGGCACATCAGCTGGATTACCGGCATAAAACCCGGGGGATTCTGCATTTCTATCGCAATAAACATGATCTTGATGGCATTAAAGCAGAGACAGAGTTAATGCAGGAATACGGTTGTGATCGGAAGTTTCTTTCCAAGGAAGAAGCCCTGATATTGGAACCTGCCCTACGCTGGGCCAGCCAGGACATTGTCGGAGCCACCTATACGCCCGATGATGAATCAGGCGATGCTCATCAGTACTGCCAGGAACTCAGTAAAGTATGCCGTGAGATGGGAGTCGAATTTGCTTTAAACACTCATATTCTAGAGCTGCAACAGGAAGGCAGCCGGGTACATGTGCGCCTGAATGGAGATCTGGGTAATACTCAACTCAGCGCCGATAATATGGTGGTTTGTATGGGGGCTTGGTCAGCGCCACTATTACGCCCCATCGGCATTTACCTCAATATCTATCCCGCGAAGGGCTACTCGATCACCCTGCCTATTGAGCACGAGGATTGCGCCCCCTTTGTCAGCCTGACCGATGATGAGTACCGACTGATGTACAGCCGACTAGGCAATGAGTTAAGGGTGGCCGGTACAGGAGAACTTACTGGCTACTCCACAGAGCTGAATGCAAAACGCTGCGACCTGATTGTTGAACAAGCCAGAAAACTTTTCCCTGAAGCGGGAGGATTTGATCAGGCACGATTCTGGACTGGTTTAAGACCAGCCACTCCCTCTAACCTACCCTATATCGAAAAAACCCACTTTGATAATCTCTGGCTGAATACTGGCCATGGCACGCTGGGCTGGACCATGGGTTGTGGAGCAGGCAAATATATTGCGGACCAGATCTGTATAGGACAACAACAGACTGAATTTAATCAGTTTGAATTACAACCCCAATAACCTCGAATGCACTCGGCCTGAGCATGTCATAACCTAAGCGTAATGACTCTACCACCATAAGAGGAAAACAATACACTTAGCTCAAACGATAAAAACGGATATGGGAGAACTCATAGGGTTCACCCATATCAGGCAGGGTCTGTGCCTGCATCTGCTCCGCCAGATAGTAATTTGGATGGGAAAAATCTTTCACTCGGGAATCCGCCACCCACACATCTGCCGCGAACGCCTTAAAAGTATCCAGCCAAGGTAGATTCTCTCTGTCATACAGCACATCGGCGGCAATCAAAAGATCAGCCCATTGCTTATCTAACGCCAATAAGTCGCCCGCTACCTTAAACTCAACACCATTTAACGCGGCATTAGAACTACACGCCTGCTGAGAAACAGGATCAATATCACAGGCAATGACTTCAGCCCCAGCCATCGCACATGCTACAGCAACGACACCTGAGCCCGCGCCAAAATCGATAACCCGCTTACCCTGAACCTGCTCAGGGCGCTGCAGAATATAACGAGCTAACGCCAAGCCACTGCCCCAGCAAAACGCCCAATAGGGCGTGTGATAACTAATAGCAGCGACCTCTTCAGGGCTAAACGGACGATCCACAGGCTCAGGATCAATCAACCAAAGCTTCAGTTGCAGTAGATCAGGCAGGGCAACAGCCTGCACTCTGGCCTCCGGCAGCATGCGCTGCAGAGATTGATCCAAAGGTTCAGACTGTTGCTGCAAATTCATCATAAACTCTCTTTAGCGTTTTAGTGGTAGATAGCTCTTAATGACGGATAGCTCTTAATGACAGATAACACTTTAATGGCTGAGCATCTAAAGCCTAACAGCCAATATTCTATAAAGACTAAGCCTTCAGGGTCAGGGATTAGAGTGGCAGTTTCGATAAAAACTCAGGCATAGCCTCAACTTCTTCCGGCGTACCTCGCTCACGCCACCAGATGGTGAATGCAGCGGTGCCTGATTCAAAGATCAGCGTATCTTCCGGTAGTTTCGCCAAGCACTCTTTCAGGGCTTCCAACTGCTCTTCTGTTGCTTCCGGGATTGGCGACTGCAGCCACACCCAGTTCTCGATAAACTCATCACCACGAACATCAAACTGATCTTTCTCCATACGCGGCATATGGGCCAGACGAAAACGACGAGCTTGTTTCCTATCATCCGCATCACGCATCCAACGGTAAGCCACAGCGGGATGCTTCTCGCCATTCAGCTCAAACTTTTCCAAACGCACCTTAATACCGGCATGTAATGCCATTTTGCGCATATGCATCTGATAACGCTGGCGACGGGACGGCACCAACCAGAAAATTGGGCTGATCACCATAGCAAAAATAATAACAACCAATAAAGTTGTGCTCATAGTCAAGATTCCTTAGAAAATTGCCGCCTATACTAATCGATAGAGAAGGGATAAAGTACAGTCAGATATGGATTTTTTACCAAGAGGACCGGATTATGAGCCAATATCAGCATGTATTAATTGCCGTGGATCTGACCGAAGAATCCCACCAGGTGATTGAGAAGGGTTTTGCCATCGCACAGCGTAATGACGCTAAGGTCAGTCTGATCCATGCTCTGGAACCTTTAGGCTTTGCCTATGGTGGTGATATTCCTATGGACCTGACCAGTATTCAGGAACAACTGGACCAACACGCCCGCGAAAAAATCGCCGAGTTGGGCAATCCTATGGATGTACCGGACTATCGCCAGCATGTCATTGTCGGTATGCCAGATAGTGAAATTCACCGTATCGCAAAAGAACAGGATGTGGATCTGATCGTTGTCGGCAGCCACGGTCGTCACGGACTCTCACTACTACTGGGCTCCACTTCTACCGGTGTACTCCATGGCGCCAAGTGCGATGTGTTAGCCGTACGCATCCAGAAAGACAAAGAGAAATAATCCTTTCTGAGTCTTTCAATTGTCCTGACCTCTCACCACTATAGCTGTGGCCTTGAGATACTTTGAAAGAACTGGGCAAGCTATCACTAGCCTGCCCAGATTATTCAGGTGAGCAGAAAAGATCGATTTACTCGCCTTCCTGCATCGCTTCCAATTCAACCCAACGATCCATCGCTGCTTCCAGCGCTTCTTCTGTTTGCTGCAGCTTATCCAGCGTTTCAGCAACCTTAGCCTGATCCTGCTGATAGAAGTTATTATCCGAGGTCATCTCGTGTAATGCTTCTAGCTCAGTTTCCAGACGCTCGATTTCTGCCGGAAGCAGATCCAGTTCACGTTGCAGCTTGTAGCTTAGTTTTTTCTTAGGTGCGGCTTTTGCGGCAGGTTGAGCAGCTTCTGCAGATTTCTCCGCTTTTGACTCAGCAGCTTTATCTTTTTTAGTCGCCTTGCTGTCCCCACCGGCATCACCACCAGCCAATTCTGTTGGGAACTTGCCGCCCTGACGCACCCAGTCGGTATAACCGCCAACGTACTCTTTCACCCGGCCATTGCCCTCAAAGGCGAAGACACTGGTCACTACATTGTCCATAAAGGCCCGGTCGTGGCTTACCAGCAAGACTGTGCCGTCAAAACTAGCCAGCAACTCTTCCAACAGTTCCAGAGTTTCTACATCCAGATCATTGGTCGGCTCATCCAGTACCAGCATATTGGCTGGCTTGGTAAACAGTTTGGCTAACAATAGACGGTTACACTCACCACCAGACAGCGCCTTAACCGGTGTACGAGCACGCTCAGGGGTAAACAGGAAGTCACCCAGATAGCTCATGATATGCTTATCACGACCACCGATGGTGATACTGGTCTGGCCTTCGGCAACGTTATCCATCACGGTACGTTCTGGGTTTAACTGATTACGTAGCTGGTCGAAATAGGCCACTTCCAGTTTAGAGCCCATCTTCAGCTCACCAGATGACGGCTCTAGCTGACCCAATAACAGCTTTAACAGCGTACTCTTACCGGCACCATTACGACCTAACAGACCGATACGGTCGCCACGCATTACCTGAGTACTCAGGTTGCGGATAATCGGCTTATCACCCCAGCTGTAGCTGACACTTTCCAGCTCAGCCACCAGCTTACCGGAGGACTCTGCCTTATCAACGGTGATACTGGCGGTACCCTGACGCTCACGACGCTGTGAACGCTCTTTACGCAACGCCTGCAGGGCACGAACACGGCCTTCATTACGGGTACGACGGGCTTTAATGCCCTGACGAATCCAGGTCTCTTCCTGAGCCAGTTTTTTATCAAACTCGGCGTTTTGTTTCTCTTCCACTTCCAGCAGGTGTTGCTTGTTTTCCAGGAAGCTTGGGTAATCCCCTTCCCAAACGGTTAACTGACCACGATCCAGCTCGACGATGCGGGTCGCCAGTTTTTGCAGGAAAGCCCGGTCGTGAGTGATAAACAACACAGCACCACGGAACTCACTCACCTGCTGCTCCAGCCAGGCGATGGTTTCAATATCCAGGTGGTTGGTTGGCTCGTCCAGCAGTAGCAGATCAGGCTCAGATACCAGCGCACGGGCTAAAGCTACACGACGACGCCAGCCACCAGACAGGGATTTCATTGGGGTATCTGCCGGTAGATTCAGGCGACTGATAATGGACTCAACCCGCTGTGTCAGCGCCCAGCCATCTTTGCTTTCCAGCTCATGCTGCAAACGCTCTAGTTTTTTAAGATCCGCATCACCATCAATAGACATGGCTAAATGGTGGTACTGGGTGATCAGATCGCCGATATCCGGTAAACCGCCAGCAACGATATCAAATACCGTTTCATCAACCGCCGCAGGCAGATCCTGAGCCAGCTGACCGATTTTCAGCCCCTGCTGCAACCACAAGTTACCCGAATCTACGGTCTGCTCACCAGAGACCAGCTTTAACATAGTGGACTTACCGGCACCGTTACGGCCGACAATACAGATCCGCTCCCCTTTCTCAATAACCAGAGAAGCTTCATCCAGCAAAGCATGATGTCCAAATGCGATACTGACTTTTTCTAACCTAACTAACGACATGATATTTCCGTTACAAAAAAACTGTTCAATTGCTCACTGCAATCAGCTAAACATAAGTTTCTCTAGAATTGAGTGGCAATCTTCTCCGACTGTAAACAGGAGAATATTGAATACTTTTGTTTCGATATGCGGCAAAACTTGCTACTTTAAGTCTTCTACTAGAGTCACAACTCTCACAGGCAGAAGTACTCATTAACAGGCAAGTGAAATGAACTACCCCAGGCATCTGAAGAATGGACTTATCGCCCTCAGCAGTACACTGTTTCTAACCGGCTGCCTTGCAGATCTGCCTGTTCTTGGAATACAGAACAACCGTTTATCCTCTTGCCCTAACACTCAAAGCTGCGTAGCTTCTCATCCCGACACACCAAAAAGCCAACGCATTGCACCGCTCATCTATAGCGCAGAACAAAGTCTAGCTTATGAGCAGCTCCTAGAACTGATAAAACAGCGAAAAGATGCCATTGTAGTAGAGATGGAACATGCACACTACATCAGAGCAGACTTTCGTTCGCCCTTATTGGGTTTTATTGACGATGTGGAATTCTATTTTCAAGTACCGGGAGTCGTTGCATTGCGCTCTGAATCCCGTGTCGGCTTTTATGATCTAGGTAAGAATCGCCGACGGCTAGAAGAGATTCGCCAGCATTTCAGCGCTGCAATGGCAAAACCCTTAGCTGATAGCGAAAATAAGATCACACTACAAACGGATTAACCCAGCTAAAGCTATCAATAGAATTTGATAGCCAATCCTAAAAAGCAAAAACCCGCCGTAGCGGGTTTTCTTAAGCAGACCAAGCCACTTTTTACCGACTTAACTCCGATAAAAAATTAACTCAGGCTTTCTGGCAATGGCAGACCTTTGACACTGGCTACACGCTTCAGCACGATATCAATCAGCTGATGTGGCTGGAACTTCGACAGGAAGTCATCACAACCCACCTTCTGCACCATAGCCTTGTTAAAGCTACCACTCAGAGAAGTGTGCAATACGATAAACATATCTTTCAAGCGCGGATCTTCACGAATCTCACGGGTCAGACGATAACCATCCATTTCTGGCATCTCCGCATCCGTGATCATCATCAGGAGTTTATTTGGTACATCTTCATTGGCATCGGCCCACTCACGCAGCAGATCCAAGCCTTCTTTACCGTCACGGGCTTCATGAATCTTAATACCCAACTGACCCACAGTTTCCTGAACCTGAGCACGAGCAGTAGAGGAATCATCCACCATCAGGATTTCCATACCATTAGCCGCTTCACGCAGATCTGCATCCAGACTATTGGTATCTACATCAATCAGGTATGGCGAGATCTCTGCCAATACTTTTTCAACGTCGATGATTTCAACGATCTGCTCATCTACCCGGGTAATCGCGGTCAGATAGTGCGAGCGGCCAGTGGTTCTTGGCGGCGGCATAATCTCATCCCAGTTCATATTGATAATGCGATCAACACCGCCCACCAAAAATGCCTGAATTGAGTTGTTGTATTCGGTTACAATCAGGTTGCTGTCTTCCGTAGGCTGCAGTGCAGGCATACCAATCGCCTGACTCAGATTAATTACGGTAACAGTTTGGCCACGAAGGTGAGTCACACCCACAACATGAGGGTGGTGGTGAGGCAGATTGGACAGTGAAGGTAAACGCATCACTTCCTGGATTTTAAATACGTTGATGGCAAATAACTGGCCAGTCAACAGACGGAACATCAGTAACTCAAGTCGGTTTTCACCAACTAGCTGGGTTCTGGAATCTACGCTATCTAATACCCCTGCCATGGGCCGCTCCACTCTATACGTTGTCTTAAAGGGTTCTCGTTGCCGATTACCTTCATTCGAGAACACAATAGTAGTTAAATTTATACTTTTTTGCTATCAGGATTCCTCTACAAATGAGCGAAACTAGCACAAATAACCTGTTAATCGCCCCTGCACCTCTGGTTGATATCGGAGTCAACCTGACCAACAGCCGATTTGACGGCAAACATGACGAGATTATTGAGCAATCTCTGGAAGCGGGTGTAAAAACACTTATTGTAACAGGCACTTCCATGGCTGAGTCCGAAGCCGCGTTTAAACTGTGTCAGCAATATCCAGAACAACTTTACTTTACCGCAGGCGTACATCCCCACGATGCCAGCAGCTACGACAACACCACCAGCGCAACACTGAGAGATCTGAGTAAAGAAGCCGCTTGCGTTGCTATCGGTGAAACCGGTCTGGACTTTAATCGTAACTTCTCCACCCCGGAACAGCAGGTTGCCGCCTTTGAAGCTCAGATCGAACTGGCGATAGAAACAGGCAAGCCGATGTTTCTTCATGAACGGGATGCCTTTACTCGTCAGTTTGAGATGTTAAAGAGCTATCGCGATCAACTGAGCAATGCGGTAATCCACTGTTTTACCGGCGATCAAAAATCTCTGTTTGGTTATCTGGATCTGGACCTCTATATCGGCATCACCGGCTGGGTCTGTGACGAACGCCGGGGTACTGAACTGCAACAGCTGGTGCACAATATCCCTCTGGATCGTCTGATGATCGAAACAGATTCACCCTATCTGCTGCCACGCAATATGGTGAAAAAGCCGAAAGACAGAAGCAATCGTCCGGCCTTTCTGCCTTGGGTTCTACATCAGATCACTCAGAGCTATCAGCAATACAGCCCGGAAAAAGACGGTGTTGCAATCAATGAACTTGCATTAGCGATCAAAACCGGCGATAACGCCCGTACATTTTTTAATCTCCCCTCTGTAGAACATCCACAAGAGAAAGAACATGACCCAGTATCCGATTTTTATCGACTTTGAGTGCAGCAGCCCTGACGAAGACGGCTTCCCTATTGCCGTATGCTGGTCACTGCCAGACGGTCAGGTAAAAACCACACTGATCACACCGGAAGATCACTGGCTCAACAGCAGCAGCCATCTGTTTGATGATGAGCGAGTGAACCTGGATGACCTGATGATGCACGGTGTTAGTGCACTGGAAGTGATCCGAGAGATGCAGGGTGATATCGATCAGGATGTGGTTTACAGCGATGCCTTGGGTGAAGATGAGCACTGGTTGGAGATGCTATTCTCGGCCTATGAAATCGAACCCGCTTTCCGCGTCGAGTCTGCGCCACAGCTATACACGGTCGGTTTTGAGCCGTGGATGGATATGAAACAGCAATGGCTGGAAGATCAGGGACTGGATAACTATCAGTCCGAAGCCAATGTGGTGGCTATGCTGAATCTGCACCACCAGCTGGAAGATCAGCAATATTAGAAACGCGGTTTGAAAGCATCAAGCCTCGCTTCTCGATTCGAAGTGAGGCTTGTGTAGGTTGGGCTGAGCGAAAACACCGCTCTCTCAAAAACGCTGAAAATAGATTCCGCGAACCCCAACGTGAACCCGCCATCACTAACAAACTTTGTTAATGCGTAATCCGGTGATAAAAACAATCTTGTATCGGGGGTACGCTAATCTGCCGTTGGGTTTCGCGGTTTAAACCCCTTTTGAATCAGACAATTACAGTGTGCCGCTCTACCCAACCTACACAAGCCGCACTCTGAATCTGATTCAGAGCAATTTAATGATAATCCCGCTCAAATAAACTGACAGATAACTACTCCGCACTGGCCGGTTCTTTCTTCTCATTCCTTGCCGCAATAATCGAACGACTTAACAGAATTACCGGAATAATACCTACCAGCACAATCACCAATGCCGACAACGCCGACTCTTCCAGCAACTCATCGGAAGCAAACTGATAGACATGAGTAGCCAAGGTATCGAAGTTAAACGGACGCAGCACCAGCGTCGCAGGCAGCTCCTTCATACAATCCACAAACACCACAAGAGCCGCAGTCAGCACACCCGGTTTAATAATGGGCAAATGGATCTTATACAGAATTTCTAACGTGCTGTAGCCCATTGAGCGTGCCGCCATATCCATGCTCGGTGTCACCTTCTCCAGGCTGGACTCAATACTACCTGACGACACCGCCAAGAAACGCACCATATAGGCAAATACCACCGCAAACACGGTACCACTTAGCAACAGACCGGTGGAGATACCAAACCAGCTTTCAAACAGGCGGTCGATACCGTTATCGAAAGCAGCCAGAGGGATCACTACCCCCACCGCCAATACCGCACCCGGCATGGCATAACCCAATCCAGATAGCGCCACGGCACGCTGAACACTGGCCACTTTAACCAGACGTTTACCGTACGCCAGCACCAGACCCAGAATAACCGTACCCAAAGCGGCAGCTGCCGACAGAGAGAAGCTATTCCAGCTCATCTGGATAAATTCAGGTGTCCAGGAGACATCAAAATACACTACCGCATGACGAGCCAATGACCCCACAGGAATCAGGAAACCGAACGCTAACGGCACAAAACAGATCAACCAACAGGCAAAAGCGGTACGGCCTGAAAGCTTGGTGCGATTAAAACGCTTAAAACGATCGCCACGAGAGAACTGCTTCTGCTTACGACGGGAGAAACGCTCCATACCAATCAGTACAACAATAAACAACATCATCACACTGGCAATCTGAGCCGCACCACCGATATTGCCCATATTCATCCAGACATCATAGATACCTGCGGTCAGGGTGCGTACAGCAAAGTAATCCACCGTACCAAAGTCATTCAGCGTTTCCATCAACACCAGTGCCAGACCTACTGCCAGTGCAGGTCGTGCTGTAGGCAAAGACACACGCCAGAACACCTGACGACGACTACAGCCTAAAGTTCTGGCTGCATCACGCAGCGAGGCTGATTGCTCAATAAAGGTGGCACGCACCATCATAAAAACGTAGGGATAGAGCACCAGCGCCATCATAATCACCGCACCGCCCAGGCTACGAATCTCAGGAAACCAGTAATCACGGGCCGTCTGCCAGCCAAACAGTTCCCGCAACCAGCTTTGTAGCCAACCAGAGTACTCCAGCATATCGGTATAAACGTAAGCGATCACATAGGCAGGAACAGCGAAAGGCAGCAACAGCGCCCATTCAAAATAGCGCCGACCTGGGAACTCATACATGGTGGTCACCCAGGCGGTAGAAACCCCCAATGCTGCTGAGAGTACACCCACACCCAACATCAATAACAGAGTGCTTTGTACATAATCCGGTAGAACAGTTTCAAACAGGTGGGGCCAGATATTTTCTTCTGGAAACGCAGCCAACCAAAGCACAGAAACCACGGGTAACAACACAATCGCGGCAATCAACCATACCGACCATTGCCAACGCTTAACCACTGTATCTGTACTCTTTTTTGCCGAAGTCATACGGCTAAAAAACCCCGGTTTACTTTGTTCTGGCAGTGTCTGCAAATCCGTATCCTTAAACGCGCAAAAGGGCAGTCAAAACTGCCCTGTTTTTAAGGAAGATAATTCCTTGTTTTTTTATTGGGTTTGCTTTCAAGTAACAAGTAATCAGTGCAACCCAATAACCATCGGCTTTTAGTCTCTGCCGATTAGCGGTTATAACCCACTTCATTCACCATCATAGCTGCACGCTTACGGTGTGTATCTACTTCAGCCAGAGAGACTTGGTCCGCTTTAAATACGCCCCAGTTATCAATCAGCTTGCTGGCTTCAACACCCGGCTTAACAGGGTATTCAAAGTTCTGCTCAGCATAGATCTTTTGTGCGGTATTTTCGGTCAGGAAACGCATCAGTTTCAGCGCATATTCACGGTGCGGTGCACTCTTCGTCAGCGTCATACCACTGATATTTACGTGAGTACCACGATCACCCTGGTTTGGATAAATCAGATTAACCGAATCAGCCCAGGCGCGCTGCTCTTCGTTTTTCAGCATCTTGCCGTAGTAATAGCTGTTGCCTACAGCAATATCACACACGCCTTCTTTAACGGCTTTAATCTGAGCACGGTCATTACCCTGTGGGCGGCGAGCCAGGTTGTCTTTCAAGCCTTGCAGCCACGCTTTCGCTTCGGCTTCACCGTGGGCAGTGATCATAGAAGCCAGCAGAGCGATGTTATAGGTGTGATCGCCCTTACGGGTACAGATGCGGCCCTGGAACTTAGGATCAGCCAGATCTTCATAACGAGTGATCTCGCCTGGCTTAACACGATCTTTAGAGGCGTAGATAATACGAGCGCGGGTCGTCAGACCAAACCAGTGACCATTCGGATCACGGTACTGAGCCGGTACATTGCCATTGATCACACTGTCGTTAACTGCCTGAGTCACACCGGCATCTACTGCACGGTTCAGGTTACTTACGTTAGAAGTTAACAACAGATCCGCAGGACTATTACGGCCCTCACTCTTCAGGCGCTGAATAATCCCCTTCTTAGCGTAAACGATATTAACCTTGACACCAGTCTCTTTAGTGAAAGCGGTCAAAATCGGCTTTAACAGAAATGCCTGACGGTCAGAATAGATGTTAACCTCACCAGCAGCATTGACATTAAATGTCGCTGTAACACCAGCGACCATCGCCAGACCTGCCAGCGCTTTTTTCAGTGCGTTCTGTTGTGCCATCGTGTGCTCCATACGAAGGGGGAAAGTCTTTAAAATCAAATATCTAATATAAATGAGAATAATTGTATTTAATCGCAATTCACTACGAAACGCAACGTTTGATACGAATCGTTTACATTATCTAATCTTAGTTAACACTAGGTGAGTAAAAGCTTTTATGCCAATGCTAATTCGTCAGCCTGAACAGAAAGCTTTCGATCCTGCAGAGATTTAGCGGTGACAACCCCTGTGCCATAAAACTTAGCCAAAGCATCAAAGAAGCGCTGAGCACGATTGGGTAAACCCTGATCAAGGTATTCTTGTGCCTTCACGTCCACATTATGAGCAAAGCCAGAGGTATCGCCTGGGGAGCCATTGAGGTTATCGACACTGACACGAAACTTAAAACCAGCGGCCAGACAGAAACACTTTTCCATCGCCTGAGGCACAATTTCAACTTTTTCAAACAAACGTTGTTGCTCTTCGCTACGGCCATCGGGCTCATACCAATAACCGTAGTCTTCCAGCAAACGACGCTCGGCTCCGGCAACACACCAGTGAGCAATCTCATGCATAGCACTGGCATAAAAACCATGGGCAAAAATCACCTGATGTTTATTACCTGTCATGGAATCCGGCAGATAGATAGGCTCATCATCGCCACGTACCAGAAGGGTATTTTCACTGTCTTGAAAAAGTTGATTAAAGATCTGGATCAGATCTTTACATTGATATTGCTCAGCCACACTAACCTCAGAAGAACATATTTTTTCGCGGGACATTATACGACCTGTTTAACTTTATGCAGGTTTGATGACTGTTTTTTTGATACGGAACAATCCCTTTCTTATTCAGCTGAGCGCAGATGTATGAATTTCACTGATAGAAGGATTCATTACTTTCAACAGACAAATGTTTAACTCATAGGTAGAATGCCGGATCTTTTTTGATCCCTGTATAGATTTGTATAGACCAGATGGACACCATGTCAAATTCACTAGCCCATTCACACCAAACATCTCCTGACAAACTCTCGACAGAAGTGAAAAAGCTGCTGGCGATTGCTTTGCCAATTATGGGTGCACAGATTGCTCAATCCAGCATGAGTGTGGCGGATACCCTGATGGTAGGCCGCCTGGGAGCTGATGCCTTAGCCGCCGTAGCTTTGGGCACCAGTGTCTGGATGCCACTGTTCCTGCTGCTGGCAGGTGTGTTATTAGGTCTGACACCCTTTATCGCTCAATGGAATGGTGCAAAAGAAGATCACAAGATCGGCCCTTTTGCCTTTCAGGGCTTTTGGCTGGGCCTGACACTGGCTTTTTTCAGTATTGCAGTGATGTCTCTGCACCCCTGGATTCTGGATCTGATGCAGGTACCAGAGCATCTTTACGGCTCAGTGAGTGATTACCTACTGGGCATTATGCTGGGTTTCCCTGCCATTGGCCTATATCAAACCATGCGCAGCTTTACCGAAGGCCTGGGGTTTACCAAACCAGTACTGCTAATCAGCCTGGCTAGCCTTGTGGTGAATATTATCGCTAATGCCGTTCTGATCTTTGGTTTTGGGCCTATCCCGGCATTAGGGGTTTTAGGCTGCGGTTTAGCAACAGCCATTGCGATGTGGAGCAGTGTGTTGTTTATGTGGTTGTATCTCAAAAAACAGCCGAGATATCAGGCCTGTAATCTACTGGATCACCCTGCAGCCCCTAATACTCATGACATTAAAGAGATTGCCCGTGTCGGTTTACCTATCGGTGTCGCCATCTTTTTCGAGGTGGGTCTGTTTACCACCATTGCCCTGTTTATTGCCCATCTGGGTTCAACGGATGTGGCTGCGCACCAGATCGCCTTAAACGTGACCTCAGTAACCTTTATGATTCCACTGAGTTTAGCGATGGCGTTAACGGTTCGCGTGGGGCAAGGGATTGGCGAACAAGGTCAACAAGCTGCCCATCGCATTAGTCAGATCGGTATCTGCTGTACGGTGATCGCCTGTAGCTTTACCGCCAGTATTATGTTTTTCCTGCCAGAACCTATCGCACGGCTCTACACCCAGGACAGCGATGTAATTGCCCTGGCTGTTAGTCTTTTACACCTGGCTGCGATCTTTCAGCTATCTGATGCCATCCAAGTGAGTGCCAGCGGTGCCCTAAGAGGCTATAAAGATACTAAAATTATTATGCCAATCACGCTGTTTTCCTATTGGGTGATCGGTATGGGACTGGGTTACGTATGGGGTTTGACCGACTGGATTATTCCTGCGGCCGGTGTTTCCGGCTTCTGGTATGGTCTGATCGCAGGTCTAAGCTGCGCCGCCGTACTGCTGTGCTGGCGACTACGTACTATCTGGCGCAGAGTATAATGGCTCAGAGCTTAGTGCTCAGCACATAAGAAAACAGCAAAGCCGGCATAAAACCAGCATATAAAAAGAGAAGCAAAACCTTAAATAGGCCGTTAATTTGCGATTAACTGATTGCACTATCACACACACCATCAGGCCGCTAAAAGCTCTAAGCTTTTTAGCCATTGGCTTTATGGTATTGATGATAACGGCCTGCTCTGAACAAGATAGCTTGCAATACCGTTTTGATGACTATCAAGATCGCTTAGCCAGCACACTGGATAGTGACCTTCCCACTGCAGCCCCTCTCGCCAATATTAACTACCCTGAAAAACGCCAACGCTTAAGAGAGATCCCCAAATACAGCGAGGGCATGATAGAAGTCTGGGATTTCCGCCGTTGTGATCTGATGCAGCTGATCAACCAGCGCAATAGCAACCTGGGCAAAGTGATGGCCCACTCACAGCGGTTTATCTATGAAAATACCTTTTGGCAAAAGCTAAAACCCTGCTATGAAGAGCGGGAACAATGGCTGGTTGAAGATGCCGAGTTTGTCAGCCGCATCGAACAGTTTTATCAGTACAAGCAAAATATTATGCCGGTCGTGTTTCACCAGATGTTATTTGCCGGACCCGAGCTGGATAGCCAGTTTGGTGCCACACAACAAGCGATTCCCCCAGAACAGGTATTGGAGTATAACACTCTGGTCTCGGCACTGGATCAGCTGATTACCATCAGCAAAGATCCACTCAACAGCCCAATTAACGGAACCGGACTTGAGCAAATCCTACAGACACTCTATCAACAGCCTTTGATGCTCTCTTTGCTCAAAACACTACAGATCAGCACCGTAGAGCTAAACCAAACTGCACAACTCTTAGAAGACAAAAGAGCCAAACGCCCCCTGTGTTTAAGTGGCACCGCTACGCCAAAAGCAAAAATTCTGTTTAACCTACTACAGAAGTTTTATCTGCAGGGTATCCAACCGGAGCTGGCTTCCCATAGCCGTATAGCGAATCAGCTACTGCCCAGAATGGATCAGTTATTTCGACTGGCAGAAAAAGGTAGCGAGTTAGAAAAATTCCGCCTGCAATGGCTAAGTAATGATTATCCAGAGGGGCTTTGGCAAAGCTATCAGCAAGCTAATAAACGACATACCTATATTTGGAATCAGGTACTACGTGAATGCGGCCTGTTTCCTAGAAGTAACTAGAATCAAACTCAAAAAGTTAGCCATCACTATCACTGCAAGCCTTTAATTCAGACCACCTTTATCAGGTATTACCCTTACCTAAGCCATCACTTAACCCCTTGAACCATAACGCTGTTTCCAACTTTTACTTTGCAGACAACAAGTTATGAACTATTTTTACTTATAAGGTGTATAAATTATCAGAGCGGGTTTATTTTTCCTGGCCCATTTGCGGGAAAGGTAGGCCTGCTGATAGCGCATGATTCACTCTCTGATTTAGTCCCCCCGGTCTTATATAACAACGGGGAAAGGAGGGCTCTATGAACACCTCACCTGCTCATACTGGTCAAGCCAGTAACGTAATTGATCTGTTCAGCCGTCGCGTGCATGAAGATCCTCAGGCAAGGTCTTTTGTTCGTATGACACCTGAGCTGGACGGGCTTGCCATGGTCTACAGTCACCCCAGTGACGAATCCACTCTTTTTGCTCTACGTTTAATCGGCTGGGCAATGCAGAAAAACGGTGAAATTGTCGGAGTCGTGCCCTGGCTAAAAGAAGTGATCGCCGCCGATAGTGCTGCAGATCCCAGAGGCGGACAATGGCAGGGTTACTACGATTACGAAACCGAAACTGTTTTCAGTGATCCACCGGAGCATAAAATCGCCGAGTTGGAAGCAGCTATGGATATTTATGAGTTTGTCGGCGGACCAGAACGCTACCTGATGCAGGAGATGCCCGACTTAACCGGTACTCACTTGGTGACCCTAAAAGAGGATCAGCGTAGTTTCCAGATGGCTGAAATATTCAGTTGGGGCTTATTCAGTGACGGTACTATCGAAGCCTTTATCGTCGATGAAAATAAAGTGGTGAATACCCCTGTACTTTCCGGCGATGATTGCCTTTTCCCTGCCAGTGAAGTGAAAGGTACCAGCTACTACTTCCAATACCAGATTGCCAACCAGATTAAACGGCGAGAACCGGAAGCGATGCAGGCATTAGTGCGTATGATGCACTCGGCAGAAATATCATCACAATCCAATTAAAAAGAGCAATCTAAAGAAACCAGATCGAAGAGAGCGAATAAAAGAAATGGTTAATACAGCCCTTGCCAACACCTTTTAATAAAAGATCTTAGGCAAGGGCTTGATGCAAAGCCTGCACAAGGAAAAGATTCAGTTAGTCTGAGGTTTTTTCAATAAAATACAGATAGATATCATCCTGCTGCTCCTGATGCACCAACGGATAGCTCAGGAACTGACAAAACTTAGGAATATCGCGCGTGGTTGAAGGGTCAGTTGCGATCACTTTCAACACGTCACCTTTTGCCAGCTCTTTCACCTTACCATGCAGCATCATGACAGGTTCTGGGCACAACAGGCCCGAAGTATCCAGTTCGTGAGTAAAAGCAGTATCAGACATCAGCCGGTTCCTGATCAGTAGGATTGATATATTTTGATCTAAGCAGCTTGTGTTATATGAGCTATCAAAAATCTTACCGCTAAGTTTAACAGACTGACTTAACACAAGAAATTTTCTTCATACCCCTTGCGAAAATCGCCGACATTACACACTATTAAGATAGAGCAACCAATAATAAATACGCGTCTTGAGCCAAATTTGACCGCACGGTCACTCAAAACACCTAACCATGTGTATCACCGTGTTAGCTCTGGACGTACCACTTGCTTTAAGGAGAACAGCATGATTAAGGTAATGATTGAACGCATTATTATTCCTGGTCTGGAAGAAGACTATGAAGAATTCTCGCGCAGTATCCTGAAACAGGCCATCCACTCCAGAGGTTTTATCTCTGGTGAATCGTTAAAAGATAGCGCCCATCCTAACCATCGTTTTATCTTCACTACCTGGTGCGACCAAAGCGCCTGGAACCAATGGTATAAATCAGAAGAGCGTATTCAGATTTCCGGCGCGATTTCTGCGATGCTAGCGGAAGAAGAGAAGGTCACCGTTCTGGAGCACCTATAAGGTAGCCGGAAACCAGAACAGCTATTCGATCAGATCAACCGGACCTGATTGATAGAGAAAACAGCCTTAAACCATCAAGGCTATGATCGTTAATCAGCGTTATATTGAGTTTTCTGCTTTACCCTGGCAGAAGCGGATTACATATCGCAATCCAGAGTCAATCTGACAGTTTCCAAATTTTCGGGCTCCACAAGAGCCCGAAAATCATTCTGTACCTGAATATTTCGGCCAGTCTTACTCTTAACGCCCAAATCGAACTGCTGTACCGCTGACACTGACCATCATCATGGCACCTTTTGCACCGACGACTTCATAATCGATATCGATGCCGATAATGCCATCAGCTCCTAACTCGCGCGCGCGCGCTTCCATCTCCTCAAAAGCAATCGCTCTGGCCCGGCCCATCTCTTTCTCATAAGCGCCAGATCGGCCACCAACAATATCCCTCACTGCACCAAACATATCTTTAAAGATATTGGCCCCTAAAATCGCCTCGCCGACAACCACACCCAGATAATCCTGAACCGGACGCCCTTCAACCACCGATGTTGTAGTTTTTAGCATAATAACACTCCTGTTAAAGCCTCTGATTTAAGACAAATTAGCCCTCGCCCTTAAGACGTTTGTGGCATAATAACCGCCTTTGTATTTTGGCCGCTTTGGCTCTGTTTTGTTCCGGAAACTGCTTAAATTTCAATTATGAAAGCTTATCGCCATGACTTTGGGGTACTGCTATGACCCCCTGGACTAATCTGCTGATTACCACGGTTCGCCTGTTGGATCTTCATGACAGCAACCATGAACAGCGCTCCCCCCATGTAAGGGTGGCACAACAGCCCCGACCGGGCCTGAAAAATGGCTATTGGCTCGATCTTGCCTGTCTACTACTGGACTATCTACTGGAAGAGGACTTCCTGACCAACGGTGGTTTTATCAGTCATAGCCGTTGTTTGGGTTTTGTCCGTGAGTACTACCCCAACTGCAGCAGTGATGATCTGCAGTTTGTGGTCAATACCCTGGCAACTCCCAGCGAGCTTATTTATATCAACCGCCAGCCGGGTCAAAGTCATGAGCAGCAAGCCCCTATTGCCAGTACCAAGCGTACCTCACTGATTGAAAAGCAAGCGCAAACCGGTCATGTGCGTTTGACCTCATCAGGTCGTCAGGCGGTGAACCTGGCCGGTCAAGTGGAAGACGTGCTCTACAGTGAGTACGATGCGGCAAAAGCGCTTACCGCAATTACCCGTGGAGACTATGGCCGGGTGCCGGATATCTGTAACTCCATTCTGTTGGCGATCCGAGGTTTAACCCAGGAGATCCGTAAGATTCGGGAAAACCCGACACGGGAAAGTAAGCTGCAGGCGTTTCAGGAAAATCAGCGCCACTACCATAATGCTCTGAACAGTATTCAGCGCACCATTCTGGATTGTCGTGCTCAACTGCTGCGTCCGGAACAGCAGCAAAGTTTTGAACAGTGGCAACAGCAGAACCAACAGGAGTGGGATCTACTCATGCTGACCCAGAGCCTGAATCGCGTCGTGAATGCTATTGAAAACCTGAGCCGTCGTTTAACCGAACTGCTGACCGATATTGCCGATGGCCGTATCCGCAGTATGGGCGTAATCGACTTCAGTCAACTGGCTCAGGACATCGCCCTGAAACCACCGGTACAGGCACTGACCGATACCGTGGCAGAGCGCTGTATGCCGTTTTATATCCAGACCATGTTCCCGTCACCTAATGACTTTACCAGCAACCTGCTGGATCAACGTAGTGAACGCAGTGAAGAAGCTCTGGTATTCGACAGTATTGATAACGATGACTATCAGGACACTGCCCTGCATACCTTCCTGCAGCACAGATCGGAAACGATCTGTCAGCATCTGCAGCAACAGCCACTAACGCTAGCTGAAGCCTTGGATAAAGGCTGGCATCAGATTGAGGGCGAAGACTTCCTGCCTCAGCTGCTGAATATGTATGTCGACCCGGAACAGCTGCAAGCGAATCTGGTGGTCGCTCTGGACCCAGACCACAGCCTTGAGATCACCCTGCCCGATGGCCGGGTGCTGAAGGGCGACAACCCGATTCTGATGTTACGCCAACCTCACGCCCAGGATTACCAGTAAGATGAATATGAGTGAAATGGGCGAAGTGTACGCCTACCTGCTACGTTACCGTATGGCGGAGAGCCGCCCCAGTCAGCGTAATCGCCGTGCCTCCCGTGCCGGTTTAATTTCTGAGCGGGATGTCTGCGCCACTCTAGCTCAGGCCAGTGAGGATGAGATCAGTCAACTGCGTCAGTTCCTGAACGGTCAGGGTTTGCAGCTGGTGTTTATCGAAGCCAGTGATTACCCCGGTATCTCTGCCGGTGGCCGTATGTATCTGCTACAACGCCTGCCAGAAGCCGACCTACCGGCACTATTCAGCCAACAACCGGTTTACGCCAGTATGCGCCTGCGTCAGGAAAGCCAGGAGGAGATCGCTCTGTGGTTCCTGCATCTGTGGCTGCTGTTGATGGGGCTACTCTATACCCGTAATAACCGCTCGCTGACCGATGTCAGTCAATATCAAGAAGCGGTATTTAGCGTACAGGAGCTGATCACCGCCATGCGTCAGCATCTGGAACAACTGCGTCAAAGTGGCGTACAGGGTGCCCAAGTCTCTCCTGCGGTACGAGCGCTGATTGATGAAAAGGGTGAGGATATTCCCCGTCGTGTGCGTGTCTTTATCGAACTGATGGAGCAAGCGGGTCATCTGCAACGTAATCAAGATAAAAATGATAATGACGATGTCGCTACAGCCAGTCAGCAGGCCAGCGCCCTACAAACCAGTTATCAGCAAACTCTATTAGGTGCTTTGGAAGCGGAGCAGATCGGTCTGCACCATCTACATCATCTATTAAATGATCTGAACCTGCCTGAAGCAGGTGAAAACACTGATGCCGAGCATACGACTCAGACAGAGATATCTCAAACAGAAACTGTTGCCGTTGATGACTCTTCTGATAAAGATTCTGTTGAGAAAGCCTATGCTGAGCAAGACACGATAAAGAATAGCGCTTCCGAAGAAAAAGCATCTGAAGAGAGTCCTTCTCAGCAAACCGATATGATTCCTCAAGGCGGTGATCTACTGTCACCTATCGAAGAGAATCTGCTCTCCCAGGTAAAAGGCGATCTGCTAACCTCTCTCGATAATGAGCACGACAATAAGCAGGCCAGTGAGCACGCCAACGAACAAGTGAATGAAAGCGCAATCTTGGATCAACAGGAGAACCACTAATGTCTGTGATTAATCGTATCGAGATTGCCAACCTGCTGAACAAGTACGGTGATGTGGCCAGCCCCTGGGAACCCAAAATGCGCCACCTGCTGTTAAATCTGCATGGTCAGTCCACCGCAGTCAGCATGGAAAACGGCTTTGGTAAAACCACGTTAAGTGATGCCCTGATCGGTATGCTGTCACGTGATCGTAAGCTGATGTCCAACAGCCGCCGTAAGATGAGTCCATCACGCGTACAGGGCCAGGAACGTCCCTGGAGTCATATCCGCGTCGAGTTCCGCAGTAATAACCAATCCAGCGAACAACAAAGTGACCTGCTCGCCATCGCCGGTGAAGAGGTGTCCGGTGAAAACTGGGTCTTTGGTATGTATGGCCATAGCGACGGAGATGGTCACTTCTACTACTATCAGGGCCAGCTGGAAGATTGCCGGGTTATCGAAACCAGCCTGGATGGCAAGGTACGCTTGTACAGCAATCGGGACTTTCTAAATGCAGCCCGCGCCATTCGCGTGGTACGCCCCAATACCCGTGATGAGTGGCTGGAGTCCATCAGTCGTCATATCAGTCGTAAAGAGCTGGAGCAGCTGGCCAACTTCCAGAAGGAAGGTGGTGCGGATAAGAGCCAGATCTTTAACGCCATTCGTCCCCGTCCCGGCGAAAAGCCGGATCAGGCATTTTTCTATGAGGTGCTGGCCCCTCAAATTCTGGCTGGTGCCACTCAGGGGGAAACCGACGAAGGTGAAGAGTTTATTGAAGAGGTGATTATCAACTCGGGCCAGAAGGTGTCCGAGCTGCGTCACCGTATCGATGCCGCCGAGCAGGATCAGCAACGCGCTGAGAAAAAGGTCTCTCAGCTACACGGCCTAAATGAAAAAGCCGCCGAACTGCAACAGGCCCGTAGCGAACTGAATCACCAACAAGCTGAGATGGCTACCAGTCGCGATACCCTGCTGCATATCGCTCAATCGCCACTGCCCGGTATTCCGTTTGCCGAAGAGGTAATTGACGATAAACACCCGGCACTGAATTTCGCCCTGCTGCCAGGTCAAACCGAGCCCGTGGTGGCCGGTACCCTGATCGCCAAACTGTTGAATATCTCCCTGAGTCGTGCCCAGGCCTATATGGATCAGGCCGGTTTTAGCGGTAATCCGACCCGTCGTCTGTTGCATCATCCGGCTGCGCGCTGGGTGGGTGATCGTAGGGTAAACACCTATCCGCTAGAAAAAAGCCGTCAGCTGATTGCCAACAGCCAAGGCTTTGAAGATGATGCGGCTCGTCTGGAAGCACTACAGCAACTGGAAGATGCCTGCGATACCTTCCTGGAATGGGACAGCAATCAGGCCCGTGAAGATTATCTGGCCGATCAACTGTTCCTGCATAACAGCCAGCAGGAACTAAGCGAAACGGAAGAGCGCCTGGAACAGTGCCAACAGGAGAAAGAATCTCTCGCGACCCGCTCTCAGGCCTTTATCGATAACCAAAGCTACTACCGTGATGGTTTAAGCGAAGGCCTGTTTACCGAACAGGAATTGGAAACGCCGGATCAAACCGAACAGGCCTGTACTCAGGAAGCGGAACAAGCCCAGCAAGCCTTAAGTGAACACCAGCGTAAAACCGGTCAGCTGGAACAAACGGAACAATGGTGGCAAACATTTAGCGATCTGCACGCCAATACCACGCCTCAGGAGCTGCTGCAGGAGAAAGAAGCTCGTCATAACGAGCTCAGTGAAAATCAGCACGCCGTGCAGGAAGCGCTAGAGCAATACAGCAGCCAACTGCAAAACCTGCAGCAGCAAGTGTCTCAGGAACAGCAGCAGCAACATCGTCTGCACACGGAGCTGGCACAGCTGGAACAACACAGAGAAGCCTATCAGGCTTTCTGTCAGCAGCACCCTGAGCAATCCCCAGCCGGTTTTATCCAACGTATTCAGCAGGAATACCAAACCTTGCTGGCTCAAAAACAACCAGCGGAACAAACACTGGAAGAAGCCCGTCAGCAGCTGCAACAACTGCAACCACTGGCTCTGCAAAGAGATCGTTTCCAACAGCTGTTTGCCGATGCCAAACCTGTGGGCCTGAAAGAAGAACTACTGAATAAAGAACGCAGCCTGCAACAGCAGCTGGAACAACTCAACGCGGAACAGCAACAGTACACGGCTTTAGCCCAGGCGCTGCAGGCATATCGTCAGCAGAACCCGGAACAAACGCCAAAACAGTGGCTGGAGTTTGCTCAACAGCGTTACCCTACGGCCCTGACCGAACTGGAACAGTGCCGTAAAGAACTGCCGCGTCTGCAGCACTATCTGAAACACCTGGATACCGATCCGCTGGCCGCCAGTGAGCAGGAACAGCAAGCCTTGCACCTGCTGCAGGAGCAGGGATTTTCGGTTAGTGCGTTGCATATCAGCCTGTCCCATATCGCGGAACAACAAGGCATCACTGATCAAGAGATCAAGCAGCGCTGGCTAACCCAGGCCGCCGCCTTCCTGTTTGCCCCGGTTCTGCCGGATAACGAACAGGCTCAGCAAGCGGCCAAGTTACTGCTACAGAAACAGTTCTCACTACCGGTGTTTAGCCACAGTGAATTAACAGAATCAGTACGTAACCAGCGTGAGATTCTGGGTTCGGTACTGGGTTACGAGACTCTGGCGGTAAAAGCCGCCACCGACCCCAACAGTATCAATCTGCTCCGAGAACAGGTGCAGGAACGTATCGAACAGCTGGAACAGCAACAGCAACAACTGGCGCTGGAACAGCAACTGTATGATCCCTACGGTGAAGCTTATGGCACCGTGGAACAAGCCGCCAAGGCGGTTGCCGACAATGCGGATAAACGCCTGCAGGCCATCGATAATACGCTGCTGGAAACTGAGCAAGCACTGACACAATTGCAGCAACAGATTCAACCGGAAGCGCTGGCCACCATCAGCGACTACCAACGCTATCTGGAGCTGGGTGGTGACGCCTGCCTGACTGAAGCTCTGGAAAGCATCAAAGAGCAGGAGCTTATTCTGCAACCACTGATGCCACGGGTGAAAGAGTTGGAACAGGTGCTGCACCAGTCCCAACGTCAGGCACTGGAAGCGGAAAACTTTGTTCAGGCTGGTGGTGAAAGTCATTACCAAACCCTGATCAATCAACAAGCGTCCTGTGATCTGAATCTGGCTCGTCTTGAAGAACAGCAGAATCAACAAACTGAACAGCAGGAACAACAGCAACAGCAGTTGCAAACCCTTCAGCGTCAGTTGCTGCAGATCTTCGCTGATGGCGAACAGGCCCGTTTACAACGCCTGTGCCACTACCTGGACTCCGGCGAGCAGGCCTTTATGGCCCATCGATCCCAAAAAGAGCAGGAACTGCTGGCTCAACAGGAAAGAGCCACCCGCCGGGTACGCTGGAACTTCCAACGTATTCGTGACTACCTGGCTCTACGTGGTGATAGCGATAACGATCAGAGCTTGGATAAAAACCTGGCAACGCTGGATCAAACCATTCGTCAGCTGAAAGCCCAACGTAAAGAGCTGCAACAGCGTATCGAACAACTCAGAGCCAGTATCAGTCACGCTGAGCAGGTGATGAAACTCACCGATGAGCTGGCAATGGAGTGGCTGGAGCAGTTGCGTGAGCTGGAATTCAGCGGTGATCAAGTTATCCCTCTGACCGAAAGCGTTGAAGACAGCGAACTGTATCAACTGTTTGATCAATATCGTCACAGCTATCAATTAGATGAATCCGAGTTGGATCAACTGAATATCCTGCAGGCCCGTCTGATCGAAAGCCTGCGTGATGAACAGTTGAATGAACGTGGCAAAGAACTGGTACGTCAGGAGAAACTGATCAACCAACTGCATGAGCAGCTCTCCAATCAGCTAAAACAGGCGCTGTCTGAAGCCAAACTGTTTAACAGCACGGAAAAAGCCCGCTTAACCGCGCTGGAAAGCTTTGGTGATCAGGCGATCAGTGATCTGCATGCCCTGGAGATCACCCTGCAAAGTCAATTGCAGCAGCATATGAGCCGAGTGGAACAACTGAAGGAATCCCAAGGCCAGGTAGAAGCCGGTCTGCAGGAACGCCTCAGCCGTATTATTGCCGACGCCGCCGGTAATCTGCAGATTCTCAAACGTGTCGCCCGTAACCACGGCAGTGATGAAGGCGCACACTTTGATATCCAGGCGGAAGTAATCGACGACACCGCAATTCAGGAGACGGTAGCCGCACTGTTGAGCGAGATTGAGACCCATCAGGAAGTGAGCCGTAAACGCCAACAGCAGAACCCGGAAAGCTACAGCGAAGAGAAACAGCAGAAAGAGCTGCAGGAACTGATTCGCCGCCGTATCTACCGTTCCCTGTTCCGTAATATCGCTATTCGCCTGCGCCATAGTTCGATCCGTGCCCATGGTCGCCTGTTTAGCCTGAACGAGCAGATGAGTGAGGGGCAGCGTGAAGCCGTGTCCCTGATGTGGCTGGTGAAACTATCCGAGTTTGCCATCGAACGGGATATGCGCATGGTCGCCAGCCCGAAACGTAAACGTGAGCAAGCCAGCCGTGAAAGCGTGATTATTCTTGATGGTCTGTTCAGTAAGCTGTCTCACAAGAAGCTGATTGAAGACTCACTGGAATCTCTGCGTAACACTCGCGGTCGTTTCCAGATGATCGGCCTGATTCATAATCCTAACTATGAAAACGATCCGAGTATCTTCCCAAGCTATCTGGTGGGTAGTGTCATTGGTGGTCGTAATGGCCAGGGTGGTCACGTGATTGTCCGAGATGGTAAACCAGATCAGGCCAGCAATGATGATCGCAGCGGCGAAGCCAGTTTGTTTCAGCTACAGATTCATCCTCCTATTAAGCATTCTGAAGATACACTTCAGGAATAAGCCATATACACTCGTCATATAAATAGGACAGAGTTGG
The DNA here is from genome assembly GCA_964342385.1 of uncultured Oleiphilus sp. GTDB lineage: Bacteria > Pseudomonadota > Gammaproteobacteria > Pseudomonadales > Halomonadaceae > Oceanospirillum. The sequence goes on from CAYFGP010000051.1 coordinate 36,254, forward strand.
TGATCCAACTCTGTCCTGGTTCAGTCTTGATTTATCCTTAATCCATCACTGATCCAGCCTAAACCCGTTCTTGATTGATTCACTCCTACTATTGACCTAGTTATTGCCAAACTTCTGAATCCCTCAAATTCCAACATACAGTAACCCTTTATTTTACCGACAGCAGTTTTATAAACGGCATCTAACAACAGAGCAATAGATACATAAAGTAACATTTTCTTGATACATCTCTGTTTTGCCTAAATTTCTCTCAAGCCAAAACAGATCTATTCAGGTAAAATAGAGTAATCATTTCAAACTAGTGACACAAAAAATCACTGAGCGCTATTGGCTACATAGGATTTTGGCTACAAAAGGATTTCCGCTTCATGTCCACCTCTTCACTCTTTCGACTCAATCTAAGGCGTTTAATCCTGCTGTTAGCCATCTTTGGTGTCGTAGTGACTTTGCTCAATGTATTACTTGCCAGTTATAAAGTGCAGAAAGAGCTACTGATCGAGAATACGCTGGAATCTAATCGAGTCTATAGTGCAAAAATTGCCACCAATATCGAAGACTTCCTGTTGGCTGCCCGTCAGCAGATCCAATACAGTGCGAAGCTAACGACAAATCATATTGAGGATGAAAGCTGGCTGGATGGTGAGGTACAACGACTGGCTCAACAGACCCGAAGTTATAATTCTGTTGTTATTGTTAACGCCAATAGCCGTGTATTGGCGGCCTCTCCTGAGACATTACAGCTGAAAGGAAAAATCATTGAGGCAAAAGGCAGTGATGAAGCCTTGGCAGTCAAAAAGCCAATTATCAGCCAGCCGTTCTTATCACCCAAAGGCAATTTTATTATCTCCATCTCACATCCAATCTTCTCCAGTACCGGTGACTACCTCGGCTTTGTCAGTGGAGCAATTTATCTATGTCAAGACAGTATCTTGAAACAATTGGTTGATGAACATGACTATAAGGATGGTTCTTATTTGTATGTGGTCGACCAGAATAAACACTTACTGCATCATAAAAATCCTGAACGCATTGGCGAGGTTGTGCCCAATAATCCAGCGATCAATGCGGTTATTCAGGGAGAAACCGGCAGCTCACGTATCGTGAACTCTAAAGGTATTGAGATGTTGGCGGGTTATGCTCCAGTGATGTCTACGGGTTGGGGCATTGTGGTACAGCGACCAGAACAAGAGGTAATGATACTTCTGGAAGAGCGTATGCAGGCTGTGCTGCAATACACTTTGCCCTACACACTGGGCACCTTCTTTTTAATCTGGTTATTTGCACGCGTGATTTCCAAACCATTGTGGCAGATGGCAAACAATGCCAAGAAAGTTAACCTGCAGGAAGCTAAATCGGGCATTGTCCGCATCAAAGCCTGGTACTTTGAAGCAGCACAACTGAAAGAGAGCCTGCAGGAAGGCATCAGCCTAGTGCAACAACAAATTAACCGCCTGCATCAAGATGCCCTAACGGATCCCATGACCCTACTCTATAACCGCCGGGGTATGCAGAAACAGATCAGCCAGTGCCAGGGAGTATGTGACCAAATCTCTGTGATTGCTTTGGATATCGATCATTTTAAACGAATCAATGACAGCTACGGTCATGATATCGGTGATCGCGTGATCCAGACAATTGCATCGGTAATGAAGTCTTGTTCTCGGGAGCACGACATTGTGTGCCGTAGTGGTGGCGAGGAGTTTATTCTCCTGCTCCCCAACACTCAGACTGAAACCGCATTACAATTGGCTGAATTGATCAGGGGGCGAGTTGAAAACACCAATCTGGCAGATATCAAACATAAGATCACTATTTCCTGTGGTGTGGCCTACTGGCAGAAAAGGGCAGGAGAAACAGTTGAACAGGTTATCAAACTGGCAGATATAGCTCTGTATACAGCCAAACGGGAAGGTCGTAATAGAGTTGTGCAACAAGAAGGCGCTACTGATAGCGTCCCTTAAAAATCATTCGAGCCATTAGTGCATCACAATAAACACTAATTCACTATGAGAGATAGGGATAAGGAATAGCCACTCATCCACAAAGGGCACTTTATCTAAAGCGTCCAGTTTGTTTTACAGCTTCATCCCCCTACTCTTCGTTTGTTTGAATTACACATCTGCTACGCCATTTTATTTTTTTAGAGTAAATGCTATTTATAGATATCTGGACTGAGATAGTCCTCTACAGCATTAGAAAACAACCATATAGCGGCAGCTATTCTGTTTGTAAATCAGGATGTTGTGGAGCAGATCCAGATAAAAGCCTAGCATGCATTTTAGCGTTTCTTACTAGGCTAAACATAAAAACAAACAGGGAATACCCGAATGACTCTAATAAAAAAAACATTTGCGACTCTGGCTTTATCTGTAGCAGTTAGTGCAGCTAACGCCGCAGAAACACTGAAAATTGGTATCGCAGGACCACAAACAGGTGCAGTAGCTCAGTATGGTGATATGCAGTTCCAAGGAACTCATGCGGCAATCGAGCTAATCAATAAAGCGGGCGGTGTTAATGGCATGATGCTGGAAGCCGTTGAGTACGATGACGCCTGCGATCCAAAGCAAGCAGTAGCAGTAGCAAACAAACTGGTGAGTGATGGAGTTCAATACGTTGTAGGTCACCTATGTTCAAGCTCTACTCAGCCTGCTTCTGATGTATATGAAGAAGAAGGCATTCTGGCAATTACCTGCTCTACTAACCCATCGATCACCAGCCGTGGCTACGAAATGATCTTCCGTACCATTGGCCTGGATTCCGACCAAGGCCCAACTGCAGCACGCTATATCGCAGACAACTTGAAGCCTAAGAAAGTTGCCATCATCCACGACAAACAGCAGTACGGTGAAGGCATCGCCATGTCGGTGCGTAAAACACTGATGGATTCGGGCGTAAATGTAGCATTAACTGAAGGTGTTACTGCTGGCGATAAAGATTTTTCTTCTCTGATCTTCAAACTGAAGCGTGAAGGTGTGGATCTGGTTTACTACGGTGGCTACCACCCAGAACTAGGCCTGATTATGCGCCAGAGCTTTGCAAATGATTTTAAACCTCAATTTGTTGGTCCTGAAGCCGTAGGTAACAAAGCGATCGCTTCCATCGCGGGGGAAGCGGCTGAGAACCTGATGGTCACTCTGCCAGCTCGTTATGACTTGCTACCACAAAACAAAGCCGTGGTTGATCTGATGAAATCCAAAGGCCAGGATCCAACCGGTCCATTCGTATGGACCAGTGTTGCAGCAGTACAAGCTATGGTTGATGTGATCTCCAAAGTGGGTTCCGACGATCCTTACAAAGTAGCTGAAGGTCTACGCGGTAAAACTATCGACACTGCAATGGGCCCTCTAACCTGGGACAAGAAAGGTGATCTGGTAGGCTTTGAATTTGGCATGTACCAGTGGCACACCGACGGTACCGGTTCTCAGTTGTAATAGCTTGATTACTTTTTACATCTCAATCAAATGGCAGCCATAGCTGCCATTTTTTATGCCTAGCCTGGCAGTAATCTACATAAGCCTCACGCTGAATCACGTTTTGAGTGTAGCCAGATGTATCCCTTAGGGAACGGAGTTTCTTTTCAGGCTCTATTTCTCTTTCAGACTTTTCTTCTGCACATATGAAAAAACCCCGACCATTACTGATCGGGGTTTGCTGTCTTTTCTAAAAAGACTAAATAGGCGCTTGACGATGTC
>CAYFGP010000052.1:0-39849 GCA_964342385.1 uncultured Oleiphilus sp.
TCATATCAATGATTTGGGCGGAACTTGCCTTCTTTTATGAAATATCCGGGCTAGCGCTTGGCGTAAAACCGAAGGGCTTCATTCACAATAATGCCTTTCTGATTCTCCCTTGGTTTGAAAATACACAATGCATACCGCCATATCAGAAAGCCTAGGAAATCGGACGATCAGATAGCTCTGGCCAAGTTTAGAAGCCTAACCTCACCCCCATGGGCGAACCATGGAAGTGAGATACACTCTCACACAAAAGTGTTTCGACATTCTTTGGCCAATGGCTGGAGAATGAAGCACTTTGCTATAGAGAAACTTTTGTGTAAGTGCTTAAGTCATGCTCTTTTCTTTGGTCCTCTGTTATTTGACCACTTTTATTCAGTTCTCATTTATTCGACTAAGACCACTTTTTGCATCATGCCTTGATCTTCATGGTCCAGAATATGGCAGTGCAGTACAAAAGCTCCGGCATACATCTGCTTCACGACAGCTGGATCTGAAATACCTGGCAGTGCCGAAGGATAACGGTTTTCGGAATAAACTATCGTTGCAGGATAACTATTATCCGAAGCAGATTGTCCTGATGATATATCTCTTTCAATGGCCAACGTATCACGCCATACACCCTGTTGCTCACCATCAGGCCCTGTCCTGTAGGCATAGAAAGGATTCACATGGATATGGTAAGGGTGCATTGAAGCCAGGCCACGGGTACACAGATTCCAACGCTGCCAATCGCCCAACTCCAGATCTCTATCTGGGTTTTGACCAAACGGTAATCCATTGATTGAGAAGATCAGAGATTTTGACGCATCGCCACCGCCATCTACATCACTGTTTGAGGTGTCTAGGCAGGTAGGGTTATCGATATTTTCAATACTCAGTCGGCTACCCAGATAGAACATCATATCCTGAGTATTGGATGTATCTGCATCCATCGCAGCTATTTGAGCCTGAGTCGGAGCGGCATGAGCCTGATAACCTTTTAAAGCAGCCGATGTCGGTAGGGTGTCAGCTTTTGTCTGGCCGCTGACAACAATCTGCATCAGTGCTTCTTTATTTTCTGCTTCCCCTTGCAGAGAGTTTTTCGCGGCTGTTTCTTCATCAATTAGCCAGTAGATGCCGGGCTCCATCGGTGCTTTGTACAGATAATCTGCGCGATAGCCCGGTTGTAAGGCTTCGATATTACAGCTTTCGACGGTTTGATCCAGACACCAGCGATCCAGTTGACCGGTATTCAGACCATCCACTGAGATCTGATTTAAGCTACCCACAAACTCGGCATCACCAATCACCCCTTGGTGCAATTTGATATTGTCTGAGTCCTTCAGTGTCACTAACTTCAATGTCTCGCGCACACCGGCATGAATAAAGCGCCAGCGCTGAACTTCACTAGGATTAACCATAATCGAAGGTACTACCTGGCCATTGATCAGGGTTCTTCTCTGCATCTGTTGCCAAGAACCCGGAGAGAACATATTGACCGGGTTACCATCAATTTTACAAACATCAATATCCGCAGGGGCATCATTGGCATCGTAGTACTCAATCACACCGTTACAGTCATAAGCAACTTGCTGAAGCGTAAAGGTTTTATCCACTTTGCCTTTGATTTGAGCCTGCTGACTGATATCTTTTTCCGGGTTGCCACCTTCAATAATGATGGCTCCCGCCATACCGCTGGAAACCTGTAATGCAGTAGAACCATGTACGTGAGCGTGATACCAGAAGGTACCTTGGGGATGATCCTCAGGAATACGGATCTCATAGTCAAAGCCATAACCTGGCTGAATTTCCAACAGCACGTTATCGCTATTTTTACTGGGCGATACCCACAGGCCATGGGTATGGAAGTTGGTCACGTTAAAGTTATGAGGCGTATTGAGCTTGTCAGCTTCATCATCACTTAACGTAGTGTTCATGGCATCTGCATGACTATGTTCATGGCCACCGGCACAAAGAAAATCAGGTGCAGAAGCGCAATCAGGCATGCGGTTTTCCAGTCTGAAACGCAGAATATCACCCGGTTTCAGTTTCAGCGTAGGTCCCACCAGGGCAGACTGCTTATCACCATTGTTCTGGCTATAAGCATAGTTACGCAGCCAGGCATTACAGCCTGCGATCTTTCTTTGTTGATACTCAACGGATAGAGTGAAGTTCAGCTCACCACGAGCTGATTTCAGAATATCCGGATCCGTCACTTCGGCCAGCTCTGGTGCCAGATATTGGAATTCACATCCTTCCCCAACACCTGTAGGAATAGAGGTAGGCGGTTGATAATCGCTGAGCTTGATATAATTAGGTTGCCAGGTGTCGTTGGTATTCATTTTATGATGGCTAGTATGATCCACATGACTACCAGTAGAGCACGCGGCCAGCAGCCAACCAGCCGATAAAGCAGCGGTTAGCTTAAGTTCCGGTCTTTTGAAAATGCGCATAATCAGTCCTTTATAAGCACCGAAACAGAAGCAACCCAGGAGCAGATCCGGTTCTTTTTAGTATGCTGCTGCAACTGACCGAATAATCCCAAATACGTCTATCCCGGTATGTAATGATCCCGCACTATTCTAGAAGACACTTCGCCGCCGGCAATTACGCACGCTTACGGGTGATTACACCGCCATGACCATAATAACCGACTATATCTCTCAGCCTCTTTGACACTAGATAACATATTAAGTATATTTTTAGTTAACATATTAACTTTAATAACATCAAGCGGCTCGGCAAAGTGTTGACCTGCTGAACCCAATGCTTTGGCATTCTGGGCCTTTTTACTGCAAAAGAGACAATAAGGTAGCTACAAATGGGCAAACTTGCACTCGCAGCCAAAATCACTCACGTTCCATCGATGTATCTTTCAGAGTTAGATGGACCACGCAAAGGCTGTCGTCAAGCCGCTATCGATGGCCATATCGAGATTGATCGCCGCTGTCGTGAACTGGGCGTTGATACCATTATTGTGTTTGACACCCATTGGCTGGTGAATGCGGGTTACCACATCAATTGTGCGCCTCACTGGCAAGGTACCTATACCAGTAATGAGCTACCACATTTCATCAGCAATATGGAATATGATCTTTACGGCAATCCAGAGCTGGGCAATCTTCTGGCAAAAGTAGCCAATGAACAAGGTGTAGAAACACTGGCCCACGATAACACCACTTTGGCACCGGAATACGGCACCCTGGTCCCGATGCGTTATATGAATAAGGACAACCACTTTAAGGTAATCTGTGTTTCAGCGCTGTGCCAAGTGCACTACCTGAACGATAGCGCCCGTTTGGGCTGGGCTTTCCGTGAAGCCATTGAGAAACACTATGATGGTACCGTGGCGATTTTGGCGTCAGGTTCTATGTCTCACCGTTTTGCCCAAAACGGTCAAGCACCTGAGTTCGCCGATAAAATCTGGAGCCCTATGCTGGAAACTCTGGACAAGCAAGCCATTCGTATGTGGGAAGAAGGTGAGTGGTCAACATTCTGCGAAATGCTGCCAGAATACGCGGCCAAAGGTCATGGGGAAGGCTTTATGCATGATACCGCTATGCTATTGGGCGCACTGGGTTGGTCTGAATACGAGGGTAAAGCGGACGTGGTTACACCACTGTTTGGCAGCTCTGGTACCGGACAGATCAATGCCATTATGCCAGTGACCGAGGTATCCGGTAACGCTGTACCAAAGGCTCAGGCATCACAACAGAAAGAGCTGGTGTACGGTGATAGCCGTTTGTAAGGCCCACGACTGTTATAAAAGGGCTCAATTGAGCCCTTTTTTGTGCCTGTATGAGTAACGCATAGCGGTAAGCACTCACACAAAAGGTTATCTTTAACAAATGGTTTCATGCTTCAGCCATTGGCCAAAAAATATCGAAACATTCTTGTGTAAGTGTATATAGCTACAATCCTGATTTTGCTCCTCTCTCTGCCATTTCTTATCAAACCAGATAACTATTATTGATTACCCAACAAGCCTACAAGTGGTGATAATGACGAGAATAAAAACGCAGTCATAGAGGTTAGAAAGGTGGAAGCAGTCAAGACTGAAGCGATCAATCTAGAGACCGCCAAGCAGATCATTGAACAATATATCTACGCTAAAGACTACAACCGGCCACATCTGATGAGTGCTGTGTTCCACAAAAGTGCTGTTTTAGAAATGAGAGTAAACAGTGACAGCATTGCCTTTCCACCGGTAACCCATGGTGCTGATAATATTGCTGACATTTTATCAAGGCAGTTTGGTGCAACCTACGATAATGTTTATACGCTATGTCTTGATGACTCGGTTTGTCTAAATGGCATGATGCTGGATTGTCGCTGGTTGGTCGTGATGACACATAAAAGCGATAAAAGCTGCCGAATTGGATTTGGCCGATACGAATGGACCTTCTCAAACTGCCCTGAAATAAAGACGAACAAGTTGACCATCATCATTGATGATATGTTTGTTTTAGAACCAAGCAATGCAGGCAGCATCCTCAGTTGGGTTTCCCGAAAACCTTATCCATGGTGCCATAGCTCAGAGCTACTGGAAAATATACCAGCTATCGCAGAGTCAGAAGCCGTTAAAGGAGGGTTAATGCGCTCCAAACTAGCTTGAAAGATACCACTGATCCAGTCAATCTTTGCTATTTTTTAAAGCTTAAGGCAGAGTGCTATGGTGCGTTGATCTAATTACCAGGCCTAATATCAATGATGAAAGCCGTGATTTTTGTTCAAGCTATTTATCTACTGATACTGACTGCAACCAGTCATGCCCAAGAGACTATTCGAATTACCAATGGCGAGTGGGAACCATTCCTCTCTCAACACAGTCCACATTACGGCATTAATTCACACATCGTATCAGAGGCCTTCAGATTGGAAGGTATTCAGGTCAAGTGGGGATTCTTCCCTTGGAAACGTGCTTTTATTGAAGCGAGAGATAACAGCCAATGGGATGCTTCTGCAGCCTGGGGAGTCACTAAAGAAGTTGAAGAGGATTTTCTGGTCAGTGCCCCCATCAGTACTAACTCCTATGTGTTCTTTCACCTTAAAATATGTGTTCTTTCACCTTAAAAACAGGTCATTCGACTGGTCTGGTTTCGAAGACCTTCAAGGGCATACAATAGGTGTAACCCTACAATATGACTACGGCAAAGAGTTTTTGTCAGCGTTGAAAACACAATCATTTGAGGTTGATTGGGCGGTGTCAGATGAAACAAACTTTAAGAAACTATTAGGCGGCCGTATCGATATTTTTCCTAATGACCTAACCGTTGGCTATGCCCAAATCCGTAATACTTTCCCCCCAGAACAAGCACGACACTTTACCCACCACGCAAAAGAGTTCAGGCGAAGAACACTTCATTTAATTATTTCCAAAAGCAGCCCTCATGCACGCACCTTTCTAGAACGGTTTAATAGTGGTCTTGAGAAGCTGAAAGAGAGAGGGCAATTAGCGGAAATGATGAGAAATCTGAAGTCGGAAAATATGATCGAACCGCATCACCATAGAATAAGTCAGATGGAACTATCTACAGACTCACCAAATCAGGTATCAGCAAAGTAAAATCTGCCATTAGTTTTTAAGGTGTGCTCGTTTTCTCAAACGGATTGTTTGCCTCCAATAGTTCCGACAGTTTTTTCATAAACACGGCATGCTCTGAACCAAGATAGTGATAGAGAGATAATTTGGATATCAACTCTCCTCTAACAGGAGCAGGGTGTAACCGACTGATTTCAGAATGATCTACAGCAGGGCTGGTGCTCGCTAAAAATCCTGAGATTCGACCTTTCTGATAGAACGAGAACATCTTCCTGCCATTAGAAAAAGCCACTCCCTGCCGATCTTTCATATACTCTTCATGCCAAACAACACCCCGAATATAACCAATAGGTAAGCTATCACGCACTTTTGGATCGGGGTGTAACCAAAGTCTATTCGTAGTTTGAAAAAGAGGTACTGCAGAGCGGACAAAGGGGCGAGAATACTTATGCTCTACCTGAGGAATACGAAAAAACTCTCCATCAACCAGCTTTTCATTAAAATGCAAAATTCCCCGCCGTCCTGGAAACTCTTGCAGTATCGGACTACAGCCTAATTTAAGGTAGAGCTCTGTAAGCTTACTAACCGTTGCGTCTACAACCCTATCGTTCTGAACGATGGCTAATGTCTCAGGACATTGGATATCTTCGTCGGCTATTGCTGGCAATGTCGATTGCAACAGTAAACAAGTGAATAGCAAGAAATTAAAATATTGCCTCATCATTCTTCCTCTTCGGGGGAGAGGTCTTAGTCTATCTTCATTATAGCTTCGCGGGGTCCATCACAGGTTATAAACTGGCACGGACATAAGGCGTCTGAAGGAACAAGGCAAACAGGCATATAGAACACTTGATCACCAATTTCACCTGATGTTCTCTATGAGCTACATTCGCAAAACAAACTGCAACATTTTCACGTTGGATTATGCTTAAGATAACTCTTGATCCGCCGTTATTTAAAATAATTGAGTTTAATCGAAGAGGAAATAGAAATGGATGCTATGGGCAGTGTAGGTATTGTTGCAAGTAATATGGGCCATCAGAATGCTTCATTAGGAGTGCAGGCTTCGCTTGTTCAATCCATTCAGGAAACTCATAAAAATGCAGTTGAGACTCTAATGAGTGGCGTTGCTCCTGTACAACCCTCCGTTGAACCCCACTTGGGTAACAACATCAACGTCAAGGCTTAACCCTTAGTCCGAGAATACGACTAACTAAGCCGAGCGGCCGCTGAGTTTCCCTTTATCACTTTGCGGTCGTTTCTCTGGCGTGCTACTTACCAAAAACCGATTTATCCCTTTTTGATAGAAAAAACATTTACCCATCACGACACACGACCCAGACCTTCCAAATACCCTATCTTTTCAGCCAATATCCAGAAAACTATCGATGTTAATTCAGGGGCTTAGAAGCATTTCGAGCGGTATCCCAAATAATGATAAATATACCGGCGGTATCAAATAAAAACATACTGCTACAAATCAGCGATGGCTGACACGTCTAACTGCAACTATTTTGAAACAACCCCACACGAATGATTTTGTCGCATACCAAAGACGAAACAGCTTAGTGTCAACACTATGCCTCCATTAGGTCTTTTTGCGAGTTAATACGAATAACCAGGGATAAACGCTTCTGCGTATCAAGGGGTTATGTGTTATGGCAATCTATTCATTGTTACGGAAACAGGTGCTTAATGTCAGCCTGACCGTATGCTCTTTATCTCTAATCCACCTGCCTGCTCAGGCATTTCAGACTTTTGCCGATGAGGATCGTTCTGCCGACCTAGTCAATGAAGTCGCTCATCAGCGGTATCAGTTTAATACCCCCACTACAGTCACCTACGATAAGGATACACTGTCTGGCGGAGCATCCGGTGCCCGCGTCTATGTGGCAGATATGGGTAACCATATTATTCGGGTACTGAACCTAAATGGTACGATTACTGGTGTACTGGATGACAATGACCAGACACTGGCAGTGGACAGTCCAGAAACCAGTGTGCCAGATATTAAAGCGCCACTGGGTATCGCGTTTTTATCAGAAAGCGAAGCTGACGATGATCGCCTGGCAGGTCTGTATGTAAATGATGTCGGCCGCCATCAGATTCATTTCTTCCGTACCGTCAGCGGCAATGCGGATGACTTTGAATATGTAACATCCATTGGCCAAAAGGGTCATGGTGGTGGTGAAGACCTGACTCTGCCCAGAAACCTGACCATCACGCCAGAAGGTTTTCTATATATCTCTGATGAGTTTAATCATCGTCTGAAGGTATTCAGTATTGATCCGGACAATAACTATCAGGTCACTCTGGTACAGACGCTGGGTCATCAGGACAGTCAGGGCGACTACGTTGGCGCCGGTCCGATTATTAAGGGTGTCGATAAAAACTATGGTACAGATTCCACCTGGTATGATGATTATGCCGGAGAGCCGGATAAACTGTACGGTTTTCGTATCCCTCAGGGCATTACCTATTACCAGCAGCCAGGCACAGATAAAACCTATATCTATGTTGCAGATAACGGTAATAACCGCATTAAGATCTTCCGGGCCGATGCCAGCACAGGTCAGCTGACACTGTACGATATGCTGGGACGTTTTGATCGTAGCTCCGGTTCTGATGATCATCTGAAACGGCCACGAGGCGTACGTACCGATGCAGAAGGCAATCTTTATGTGGCAGATACCTATAATGGACGTATCCTGCGTTTTGATAATCTGGCCAGCCCGTCTGATCCTGATCCGGTACGCTACCGTAGCAACCTGAGCAGTGATGCCCAGAGTGCCTGGGAATACGGTGCACTGGGTATCCACCAGGTACTGATGCGCGCTCCTGCAACAGCTCTGACGGAAGATGAAGCCTTTCAGTTACCTAATGATTTAGTGCCTGTAATTGATGGAAATGGTCAGTTCTACCGGGAAAATATCTGGGCCTGGGGCGTGTATTACAGCAATGCCCGAGTGCATTTGGTCAGTGATAGCGGCAACAACCGGATTAAAAAATGCTGGACCAGCTCCAGCGGTTTAACCCTGCTACGATGCTCAGTATCCGAAGGTGTTGGTGGCGTATCGGATCATGAATTCTGGGGGCACCCCCGTTCACTGCCCGGTCAACTGCATTCCTCCAGTGGCATGACTTGGCTAAACAGCACCGGACGCTTGCTCGTCAGTGATACTCCTAATACCCGGATTAATATATACGATCAGAATGGCCAGTATCAGGGGCGTTTTACCGGCTCTGATCTGAGTTATGGCGTAACCGGCATCACCAGCTTTACTGATCCGGTAAAGGGTGAGTTGGTAGCTGTGCTGATCGCCTCTGATGCCACCCTGCCCTGGTGGTATGTGGGCGACAGTTCGCTCCGAATCTATAACACCTCAGGTCAGTTACAGGATATTTTTAACCTGACCTATCGTACCAACTATCTGTCTGTACCCGAGATTGATATTACCAATGGCAATTATCCGGTATCGGTATCTGTCGTGCCTCAGGGTGGGCAGGATCATCGCATCTATATCACCAGTTTTGGCAATCGGGTATGGAGCTTTGACTATGACAGCTTTTACGGCAGTTTGAGTTACGACTGGAATCTGGGTGGTTCTGATAGCCAAAAAGGCACAGATCTGGGTAATAACTGGCAGCTGGGTGCAGACTTCTTTAATGAAGGTGCAGCCGGTACATTTGATCAGGTTGGTGGGATTCTGGCTTTAAACAATCGATTATACGTGACGGATCGCCGCAACCAACGTATTCAGGCTTTTAATCCGGTAACCGGAGCATACCTAGGCAAAGTAGGTGAAGGTGGCGGAACCTACGATCATCCGGTCACACTGGATCCGAATCAGCTGTTTTTACCCGTGGGCCTGAGTTATAACGCCAGTCAGGATGCCTTACTCGTGGCAGATGGTTTTAATATGCTGGCCCGCAGCTGGAACAACCCTGATGCCTATTCCCCCGATGCTCAGGGAGTCATTCGACCACCTTATCAAGGCCATTGGTACGATACAGCTCTGGGGACTCGTCCAGGTGGATTGTTTGCTGCTGAGCAGATTACATCAGGTAATGGCTATGTGTTTGTGTTTTCCCTGATTAGCAACCGGATTACCCGCTTTGACTGGAGTGAACTACAACCTTGAGGCTTACATGCCCTTAAAACCAAGTATTCGAAATAAGGCTCCAGTCTATTGCTCTACTTAAAAGAGACTGGAGCTTAAAGCTTTAACCGACTAAAGCATCGCGGTTTCGGATAATAAGTGCGATGCTTGAACTCGCGTTATTGGCAACGATCCTGGCTCAGCATGCAGTGCAGCGGGAGAAGTACAGCTGGATAGAGACAAGGAATAAGAGAACAGTCACAAAAACCAGATATCCTGTGCTAATCCCTTAAAAATGCCACCGCATCATTTTTTGCATCCATCGAGAAACTGCGCAATTCAGTTTGTGGAAAAAGCTTATCTTCAAACTGCACAACTTTATGCAGCCAATTTTTATCCGTTATCACTGCCGCTTTATGAATATCCGACACGCCTTGACTAACCAGAAACTTTAGCTTTTCTACAATGGCTTCAAACTCGACACCACCGAGACTTTCAACTTCCTGATACAGATAAACTTCACCAAACTCATCAATTTTAGCCGTTATCTTCTGTAGCACTTCGTGCATCTCATCCTGGCTAATTTTTCCAGAAATACGATAAGCCACAGCCTTTGGCACACCAATATCCAGATACTCAATCATATCGTTCCCCTCTTTTCTGACAATGAAGATAGCTTACTTATCATCGTACCCGATTCTATTGACTTCAATGCCTGCGTAATCTCACATTCCATTTACCATCGTGCTCAGCGGCACACTCTTCCTCTGTATCAAAGCGTACATGTTGAGTGATATCACTAATGGAGATGTTAGCCGCTTTCAACTCACTGCCAATCAAATCATGCAAAGTTTCAATTCCCGCTGATGATTTGGCTTTCTCAAGACTCTCAATTGAGTTAAAAACGCAAATAACAGACAGTGAATCAGGAAATTTGTTAAAGCTAGCAATATGAGTTAACCATTGAAAGCCTTCGACACAATCCAAGGCTGCATCACATACTCGGGTTAGAGCAGAGATTAGATTTTTCTCTATTTTCTTATCCGTTTTCTTCATTGTACTCGCCAATAGAGTTAAACACTGGATCTAGCATACCTTAAGCCTCATCAGGTAATAGATGATCAACACAGCAGACATCATTACGCCCATTATCCTTGGCCTGATAAAGCGCAACATCTGTTCGCTCCAGCAAGCTTTCCGCATTATCGTTAACTTGATACATGCTGACACCAAAGCTCGCAGTGACACACTTCACTTCAGGGAAGTTCTGCTGCTCAACATGAAGCCGGAGCTTTTCAGCCAAACCGATTGCTGATTCCAGATCACATTGCGGGCAGATAATCAAAAACTCTTCACCGCCCCATCGCCCGACTATCTCATTGCTTCGACACTCCATCCGTAAAATAGTGGCAAACTCTTTCAAAACCAGATCACCAGTATTGTGACCAAAGCTATCATTAATCGCTTTAAAGTTATCAATATCAAGCAAAATAATGGCAAAACCCTGATCACTTTGACTCGCACACTCCAACTGCTCCGATAGAGATTCGTATAGTTTGTGCCGATTAAACAGTTGAGTCAGAGGATCTGTCACGGCGATCTTACCAAGTAGTTTATTTTTCTCATGAAGCTCCTCTGTACGTTGCTGAACCTCATCTTCCAACTTCCTGTGATATTCCCGAGTTAACTCCTTTGACTGCCTGAGTTTTTCGATCATGCTGCCAAAATTTTGAAATAGAGCCCCCATCTCACCGGAGTATTGCGTCGGTAGTTCGTGCTCCAAATTGTCATCACTGATCTCTGTCGCAATACTGGATACATTTTGAATTGGGACAAACAAACGGAAGTAGTAGATAAAACCGATAGCCAGGTACAAGAATGCCAATATAAAGGCAATTGAGATCTGCATTCTTTCATTGATCTGACTTAAAGTGCCTATGATGGCAGAGTTAGGTACTGCATTGATAATCATCCAGCCTGTGGCTGGAATTTGTACTGCACTGACCTGATACACCTCCTGACTTGACACCTTACTCACATTCAACTCAAACGACAGGGAATCCTTATCTATTAGCCGCTGCATGATGTTATCCGATAACTGATTCAACTCGGGGAAGTCAGAGTTAACAAAGTCTGGATTTTTTTGCTGCTGTTTAATCAAGCGCTGTGGGGACAGGTAATAGAGCACACCGCGATAGCTATCTTTGTTCCTAGCTTCAATTTCATCATTATAGATTTGATGATTGGTCGATATCGCTTTGCCATAGCGGGATGTCACAATAATGGTAGAGTTATCGTACAGCTCGATATCTTTCAGAAAAGCATCCAGCAGTTGCTGAATCTTAATATCGTGTGAGGTTACGCCTTTAAGCTGGCCCTGCTCGTCATAAAAGGGATAGGACACTGTCACCATTTGCCCCTCTCCAGCTAGATCACTATAGGGTTCTTCCCAACCAAACGTTTTATTCTCAAAATCAGCGGCCAGATACCAGTGTTTGGTGGTTGGTGCAGTAGAAGCACTGGAATATTCAAGACTGACACTGGGGTAGATATGAACCAGATCATCTTCTGTACTGATATAAACCCATGAATATTGATAGTTTTCATAAATCCCTCGAATCAGATGCTTCACATCTTCAGCAGCGTTGATCTGTCTGGCCACATCCTTATCAAAGCGAGTATTTTTATCAACAAAGCTGGTCAGTATTGGGGACTGAAAAGGTGTTTCGGGATGGTTACTGCCATCATGGTAAAATGCCCAGCTTGTTTCCGTGCTATGCAGCTGTGAGCGCCATGCATTTGTCTGTCGCAGATTTTGCTCAGGTAGTGCATTGTAAGCCCGCATATAAGCATCTGAGATAATCTTGGTAGTAAAAGCGACCTTATTGAGTTCCTCGTCCACCTGCTGAGCAACAGTCCGTGTCATAGTCTCCATATCAGTTAAAGCCTGAGACTTAGCTTGTCCCGATAGTGTAGAGAAAACAAAATTCAGCAATAGAAAAATAGCGGCAGCTTCGACAAGAATAATGCCAAAGAAAATCTGTTTGGTATTAAAGCGGTATAAAAAAGTCATACAGATCTATCTTCCCTATTCCAAGCCGACTGTTACCTTCTTATTACTATTCTGACATACATAGCGAAACAAAAGTATTTCGATATTTTCAAGCAAACCACCTGAGAATATAGCGACACTTCTGCTTGTACTGGAAACTTTTGTTTCACTGCTTATAGCTCTAAAGCAAGTCGTACCTTAGACCATCTGGGCATGATTAGTCTCATAAAATGTATCTGTAGTCTGCCCTCGGTGAAGTAAGCTATTTGCACAAAAAAGACCTACTTTTTGGTTTTGCGGTCACGACAGTAGGCATCGATCAGCGTTATCAGTATGATCGCCGCCGTCAAAATCGTTGTTATACACTTAAACAAAAGTATTTCGATATTCTTTGGCCGGTCCCTGAAGAACGCGGCGCTTTGTTTTAGAGAAGCTTTTTTAAGTGCTTACTTGTCGTGATTCATAGCCTGCTCTGATGGCTGGAAGTTATATGAATCCCATAAACCGGTGATGGATCATCGGTTTTTTTCTCTACCAATAACATCTCCTTTAACACCTCATTTTTTCACATTTCAGCCTTTCTTTGGCTAGCTGAATACACACTATTTTCCAGCCTCAATCGGATAAAAATTTATATCAGGCGACACATTCCAATGTCTAATTGCAATTTGTCGACCACCTGAATTGACCTTAATGCTTGCCACGTTAATATCCCTCTCCTCGCAAAATGTGACAAAAAAAATAAACTGACAGGATGAGGCTTATGTCCACAAATTCTGATGCAGCTGTGACTGCACATAAGCATTCCGGAGTGTGGAAATTTATTATTCCCTCCGTTCTCGGGCTTTTACTTTTTATGACCCCCGTGCCCTACGATGGCGGTATCACTATCCCTGTCGCGGTGCTGGCAAAAAGCTTTAAGGCTATGCTCGGCAACTACGCCACTTTGATTGTTACCGTGTTGATTGCCATTACAGCAGTCTGTTCTCTGGTAACTACCTTCTATAAGCCTTTGCACGATAAGCCTCTGGTAAAACTGCTATTTCTAACCAGCTTACCTTGGTTGGTGGTACGTATTCTTGGTGCCGTATTCGCCGTTATGACTCTGAATGAGATTGGCCCAGGCGCCATCTGGCATGAATACACCGGTGGCTTAGTGTTAAAAGAGTTGATGCCAGTACTGCTATCCGTTTTTCTGTTTGCCGGTCTCCTGCTACCTCTGCTACTGAATTTTGGTCTGCTGGAGTTGACCGGCAGCCTGATGAGCAAAATTATGCGTCCTCTGTTTAACCTACCAGGTCGCTCTGCGGTGGACTGTACGACCTCCTGGCTGGGCGATGGTACGGTAGGTGTGATGCTGACCAGTCAGCAGTATGAACAGAAGATGTACACGCAAAAAGAAGCAGCAGTGATTTCGACGACCTTCTCGGCAGTTTCGATCAGTTTTGCGCTGGTCGTTATTGCTCAGGTTAAACTGGAACACTTGTTTATTCCTTTCTACCTGGCGGTATCTCTGGCTGGTTTTGTTGCAGCTCTGGTGATCCCACGTTTACCACCATTAAGCCTGAAACCCCACCGTTATGTGGATGGCTCAGAAGGTGAGCCATGCCCTCATGCCAATAAAAGTCTGAAACAACTGTTCCACCTGGGGTTGGACGATGCCATTGCCCGGGCAGATCGCAATTCAGATCTGAAAGCGACCATGAAGGATGGTCTGATCAATGCAGCAGAGATGGTGTTCTGTGTGCTACCTGTCGTTATGGCTGTAGGTACATTGGCACTGGTGGTCGCTGAAAACACATCTCTCTTCAGTACCCTGGGCGCACCTTTTGTGCCTTTGCTGGAACTGCTGGCTATTCCTGAAGCGGTAAAAGCCTCTGAAACTCTGGTGGTGGGTTTTGCGGATATGTTTATCCCTTCCATCATGGCCGCTTCTATTGAGAGCGAGATGACCCGCTTTGTCGTTGCCGCCGTCTCAATCACTCAGCTGATCTATCTATCTGAGGTAGGAGCCTTGATTCTGGGCAGCAAGATCCCGGTCAACCTGCTGGAGCTCTTTATTATCTTTGTACTGCGTACACTGATTACGCTCCCCGTTATCGCCGGTGTCGCTCACCTGGTGTTTTAACAAGCGCTTTAACGAGCAACCCCAAAGCCAAGCTTTGGGGTTGCTTATTTCCGGGATTGGCTACTTCTGGCTTGTCTATTTCTAAACTGTTTATTTTTAACAGAAAAAACGTTCTGCAAGGTCGCTTCTCTTGACTGGCCTTCCCATTACCGGGCTAACCCAATATCAGCACTCAACAAACAACAATGAGGTCATTGTTATGTTAAGCCGTTTGTCCACGGGTCAAAAACTCACTTTGATGCTACTTCTGCCCCTGTTAGGGCTGATTCTGCTATTTTTAGTCACCCGGGAAAGCTTGAGCCAGTCGGAACAAGCACTGAATCATCTCTACCATGATAGAGTCGAGCCCTTGTCTCATCTGTATTACATCAGCGCAGGCTATGAGAAAGATATTATTGGTGCAGTCAATCTGGTCAATACTGCCCTAATGAGCTCCGAAGAGGGGCAGAAAAACATCAAACAAGCCCAGCAGCAGATCAGCACACATTGGCAGCAATACTCGCAACAGGCCCGTTCTGAACAAGAGTTGAAGCTGATTGATGAGATCAACCAACTCAGTGATGAAGCCAAGCAAACCATTGAGGTGATTCTAACGGTATTGGCGGATACAGAAGGCAAAACCTCAGGCTCACTGAAGTACTTTATCAGCACCACCTACGAGACTATCACACCGATCAGCCACAAACTGGATGAACTGATCCGTCTGCAGTTAGCCTTGGCCAGTGAAGATACCCGCCAGCAGCAACAGGAAAATGCTCAACAGCTGATGCAGATACTAACGGTGCTGGCCATTATTCTGATTGCAGTCATCATCAGCGGTCTGCGGGTCTCCCGCGCCATTACTCGCCCGCTGATGACACTGCGCTCAGCCATTGTTGATATCGAAGCCAATAAAGATCTGACTCGCCGGGTGAGTTATTCTGGTCAGGATGAGATGGCAACCATTGGCAATGCCTTTAACCGTATGCTGGACCAGTTTCAGGATCTGGTTTCTCAGGTTACCAGTGCGGTTGATCAACTTGGGCAGAAGGCTCAACAGATGTCAGGAATCAGTCAGGCCGCCCGTCGGGATCTGGAACAACAAACCCTGGAAACCGATCAGGTCACCAAAGCGGTAGCCGAATTGGTCAAGAGCATTCAAACGGTGTCTCACCATGCCTCTGAAGCGGAGCAAGCCGCACAAACCACTCGTTCAGAGTCAGGAAAGGGAGGTCAGGCCCTGCAGGAGAATAACCGCCTGATCCACTCTTTGACTGATGAAGTCGAACAGGCTGCTGAGGTGATTCGTGAGCTGGAAAATGAGGCTCAGCAAATCGCCATGGTGATCGACATGATCAAAAATATCGCCGAACAAACCAACCTGCTGGCACTAAACGCCGCAATCGAAGCAGCCCGAGCAGGAGAACAAGGCCGAGGCTTTGCTGTGGTTGCCGATGAAGTACGCAGTCTGGCACAGCAAACCCAAAGCTCCACTGATGAGATTGAAACAGCCATTCTCAGAGTACAGGAGCGTAGTCAAAATGCCGTACAAGTGATGTCTGCCAGCCAACAAAGGGCACAGCAAGGGTTGGAGCACAGCCAGCAAACCAGTGCCGTACTGCAACAGGTCACGGATAAGATCGCCACCATCAGCGATATGAACAGCCACATTGCTACAGCAGTAGAACAGCAAAGCGCCACCACGGCTCAGGTTAATGTCACTCTGGAACAGGTTGCTGATGTGGCACGAGCCACCAGCCAGCGCGCCGAAGAAACCGCACAGACCAGTGTACAACTGTCAGAACTGTCGGATCACCTGAATCAAATGGTGCGCCCTTTTCAGGCGTAATCTAGATAGAAGAACTACTTAAGCCATAAAGCGGATATGAAAAAAGGGTCGCAGACAAAAGATACCTGTGACCCTTTAACAGCTCTTTTGAAGCTCATCAGAACAAACCCAAAGCGCTCTCTTCAGATTAAGGTGCCTGCAACTCGCTCAGCACTAAATCATACAGTTGCTGACCGCCAAAGGTTTCCAAACCTTTACCGTTGACAAAAAACGTCGGCGTTTTCAAAACACCTACCGTGCGCACATCCACCATATCTTGCTCCAATATCTGATTTATCATCGCACTTTGACCATCTTTTCTCGCCTGCTCAATATCCAACCCAACCTGCTCTGCAGCTTCCCATGCGAGAGCAATACTGGGGTTACCATGATCCGCCCACTCAGGCTGTCGCTCTAGTACTGCTTCCAATACCGGTAAGAAAAGATTCTGTAGACGGGCAGCTTCAAGAATACGCACCACCTCATCAGACCCCTTATGAAAAGTGGTATAACGCAATACGACACGCACATCACCCGAGTGATGCGCCATGATTTTCTTTACGAAGGGGTAAAAAGCCCGGCACGCCTCACAGGCTGGATCGAAAAACTCAACAATCGTTACCTTCGCATTATCTGGTCCTAAAGAAGGTGAATGCTCACGTTCCAGCAGTGTCATATCATAATTCTGTCCATTGCCTGAGCTGGCTTGATACTGATTCACCAAATAGGCCGCACCGGCAAATAAAATGAGCGTAAGGAATGTAACACCGAGAACAAGCTTAGTTCTTGTCATGTTTTTAATATCCGAAAAAATGGGCAATAAATACTCTGATAGCCAAAGCAGCCATCAGATAAAAACTGGCTATTGTAAAGCCTGTAGTTACTAGAGGCTCAAGCGATAAACCTGAAAAAATGCAAAAGCTTAATCACTCAATTTGATCTTGGCACACCGAATATCAAATCAAAGGGCTCAGGTGCACTTTGTTGAAGTGGTAGCAGATCAGCTGGTAGAAACGACTGATATGAATAGGCTTATCGCCCATATACTGGTGCAAGAAGTAGAAATGCCAGGCCCGCCCATGAACCTCAGGTAACACCGGCATCAGGCGTTCAGCCCTGATATCCGCCTGCACAAGAAACTCAGGGCATAATGCAATCCCCATATGATTGAGTGCCATCTCCCTTAGCGTTATCAGCGTATTCGTTTTAATAGTATGTTTGATGGGTAGTAGGCGTTGAGTCCCCATCTCGGTATCAAAAAGATCCAGTTCGGTATGCTGCCATGGGGTGGCGATAAAACGATGGGAGAGTAAATCTTCGATACAGGTTAAATCCCCTTGCTGATGTAAATACCGTGGTGAAGCACAAAACCTTTCTGCCGTTTTACCTATGGATAAAGCCCGGTAGTTACACTCTTTCAGATCACCACCAAAGATAGCCACATCCAGGTTTTGCTGAATCAGATCTTGCCACCGTCCTGTCACCATCACTTCTGGTTCCAGTAAGGGGAACTCAAGACATAACTGGCTGACGGCAGGAATAACAATATTGTTTTCAAAAAATGGCGGCACCGAAACTTTAAACTTACCACCGGGCTGCTCTTTAACACTCTCCAGTTCGGTTAACGCCAGACTCATCTGTTCACTTAACAACTCACTGCGGCTTAACAAGGTTTCACCTACAGCAGTCAGTACCACACCTCGGGTATTACGCACCAGCAACTGCTGGCCTGTCGTCTCCTCCAAGCGTTTTATCTGCTGACTGACAGCCGACTTACTCAGGCCTAACTGTTTTGCTGCTTCGGAAAAAGAACGTTTCTTGGCCACTTCAACAAAAATAATCAATAACGGTGCAAGCTTTACAGTGTTCATATTTATAAACAATGAGTTAAATTTATGGTTATTGTCCGTATTTTTGCAAACATCTAAGCTAAGTCAACACGTTAACAGCAAAACAACAGGAACAGAAAAGATGACTTGTTTAGTAATTGTCGACTCTACCCCAATCGATACCATGAGCTTGGACCAGTACAAAGAGAAAGCGGCACCCACTTTAAAGCCATTTAACGGTGAATTTATCGCGAAAGGAGAAATTGAGGTGTTACACGGTGAAAGCACTCACCCACTAAAAGCAGTGATTCAGTTTCCCGACAAAGACAGCGCACGCAGCTGGTATAACAGTGATGCCTATCAGGCCATCATTCCACTGCGAAATAAAGGTATGAATAGCCAGTTTCATCTGGTTTAACGGTAATCAAAGCAGATATGAAGGCTGTTTTTTTAAAATAGCCTTCACTACCCGAGACTTGATAAACCTAAATTAAAAAGCGACGCTCAGACCACAAAAAGCGTCACCACTCTATCTTTGTTACCCATAAACCGGCTATAACCCTTCTTTGAATAAGAGGGTAACTATCAGCTTAAGAATAAGTGTTCTAACTTCCATTAGACTCTTCTTTGATATGGCTTTTCAGCTATCCTACATTCAGATAAAGTCGTATCCTCTCGATATGACGCAAGGTGCCGTCAGCACGGGACGCAAACCTGACCTTGCATAGCATTCCGATAATAAAATAGAAAAATAATCGACTTGCCAGCATGGTAAAGCAGCCTCACAGCAGGAAGCCTTTTACCACAATTTAGGACTGGCAAGCACTAAGGTGCACGTGAGCTTATGAGCAATCCCAATCAAGAACACACCAGCGGCCGCAGAGTACGCACCATAGGGTTTCTGCTGCTGAACAACTTCACCATGATCTCTCTGGCTTCAGCCGTGGAAGCCTTACGTATGGCTAACCAATTATCCGGTGAAGAGCTATACGCCTGGTATACCCTGACAGAAGATGGTGAACCCATCAGCGCCAGTGATGGTATTAAAATCACCCCAGATGCCAGCATGTACTCCAATCTATTTCTGGATACCGTGATAGTTGCCGGTGGGGTCAATGTCACCAAGGCCTATCACAAAAAGCATATCAGTTGGATTCAGGAAATGGATCGTAAGGGCTGTAAGCTTGGTGGTGTCTGTACCGGTCCTTACCTGCTGGCAGAAGCCGGTCTAATGGATGGTTACGATTGCAGTGTGCACTGGGAATATCTGGCTTCACTGCAGGAAACCTTCCCTAAAGTGAACTGCTCAAACCGTCTATTCAGCATGGATCGTAAACGCATGACCTGCTCCGGCGGTACTGTACCACTGGATATGATGCTGAATATGATCAAGCAGGAGCATGGAGCTCAATTATCCGCCGCAATTTCTGAGATGTTTATCTGTGATCGGGTACGGGATGAGAGTGATCAACAGAAGGTGCCCCTACGTCATGTATTAGGCACCAACCAGCCTAAACTGGCGGAAGTGGTCGCTCTGATGGAGGCGAATATCGAAGAAGTGATCGGTATGGACGAATTAGCTCACTATGTTGGGCTCTCACGTCGTCAGCTGGAACGAGTATTCCAAAAGTATCTGCACTGTTCGCCGTTTAAGTATTATCTGAAACTCAGACTACTTAGAGGCCGGCAGCTATTAAAACAGAGCACCATGCCCATTGTAGATATCGCTACTGCGTGTGGTTTTGTCTCAGCGACTCACTTTAGTAAATGCTATCGCGAACAGATGGGCGTTGCCCCTAGCGAAGAGCGTACCGCCATGACGAAGGAAGAGAAAGCCAAAGTGCGCGAGGCTGAACAAAAATCACCCATTCAGAAACCTCAATTAAAATCGATGCAAAGCTGTCAGGAATCACTGGCTAAAGGGGCTTTTACCGAAGCCAAAGCAGAATCGACCTTTGGCTCGGTGAATCTAAAAGAGGATAAATAGTTTCGGAGTGAGGCTCGTGTAGGTTGGGTAGAGCAGCGGAAAGATCTGTATGATTAGCAGGTATGAGAACTGCGAAACCCAACATCAGGCTATCATTTACCCGATACAATATTGGTGACAGATGAATCCAACGTTGGGTTTCGCGGTAAAAAGTCCTGAGTTATCAATTAGCTTTATCATGCCGCTCTACACAAGCAGCACTTCGCAGAGAGTTTTGTTGCACAATTAACCGATCTCCCCACCATTAAAGAGGGAGAACGATGATCTAAGCAGTTATCCCTATGCTTACGCCGTGACCCAAAGCACTTCAGCATCTTCATCACCAGAAGACAAGAGATTCTGCCCCATGCTGCAGTCATAGTAGATGCTATCGCCTTTATGCAGCTCGATGGGTTCATAGAATTCAGAGAAGAGTATGATACTGCCCTTCAGCACATACAAAAATGCATCACCACGGTCTTTAACTTCTTCAGTAAACTCACGTACCGAACGATTAGTGATTTTTAATACCGTTGGGATCAGCTTTTTATTAGAGATCTGCTGAGCCAATAGTCGATCCGGGCTTTGATTTGGCTGTTGCTTCACTAGAGCTCTGCGATCCACTTGGACTTCACCACTATTTTGCTTACGTCCTTTTTTAGCAGGGGCACCATTAGGAACATCACTCGCCCCTTTGGCCTGCTCTGCAAGATCACCAAACCCGTTCAGATCACTATTAACGGTTTGTTTATAACCGCCCATAGCCATTGCCTGATCATCATTGGCTGCGCTACTAATACCAGAGCTAGTAACGCCAGTACTATCACTAGAGCTGCTAGCACCAGCACTATCAGCCACACTGCTAACAACAGCATCAGCGCCCTGAACTTCAACCGGGCGTGGTGCACGGGTGATATCCAGGCGGGCAAAAGGTTTAGGCTTATCCATCAGGCGTTCAAACAACTGCGGCAGCTCAATCTTTAAACCAATCGCAATGGCTTGCAGTGTTTCAAAGCTGGGTGAGATCTGATTATTTTCGATCTTAGACAAGGTGGATTTTGCGACCCCGGTCATCTGCTGCGCTTTTTCCAGGGTATAGCCTTTTTCCTGACGGAACAGGCGCATAGTGCGGCCAAAATCAAAGGGCTGGCGATTATTATTGATATCCATAGCGGTGAGCCCCTTAGGTTCGATGACAGGATTATTGTCGGAAGGCGCCTTGCGGCTGTTCCGAGCTACAACAACTTATCTGGATTGGTATGAGTTTGATCAGAAAGCGGAACCTCTGAGAGTCCTACAGGGGATGGAGGACTCAGTCTCGGCATGACAGACTCAGAGGTTCCTTAACTGGTTGAGCTAAAACAGCATCTCTTCTTCAAAGTTGCCGTCTTAGCTGCTAGCAAATTAGTTTCTATGCACTAATTTTTGCTACTTACAAATTAATTGCTGCTCTCAAATTAATTACTAAATACAACGGTACGGCTGCCGCTTAAGAAGACGCGCTTCTGTACGTGGTAACGTACGGCATTAAACAGTGTCACACGCTCAATATCCTGGCCTTTCGCGACCAGATCTTCTGGGTAATGCGCATGATCAACCGCCTGGATACCCTGAGTAATGATTGGGCCTTCATCCAGATCGTTATTCACGTAGTGTGCGGTGGCACCCACCATCTTCACGCCCTTCTCCCACGCCTGGTGGTAAGGTTTCGCACCTTTAAAGCCTGGCAGCAGTGAGTGGTGAATATTGATCGCTTTACCGTCCAGGTATTGGCACAGATCCGGCGACAGTACCTGCATGTAACGGGCCAGTACGACCAGTTCGATATCGTACTCTTCCAGCAGCTTGATCACTTCTGCTTCCTGCTGCGGTTTAGTATCAGCAGTGATCGGCAGATGGTAATAAGGAATATCGTGCCACTCAGCCAGATGCTTCAGATCCGGGTGGTTAGAAATGATCAACGGCACTTCGATATTCAACTGATTGGTACGCAGACGGTACAGCAGATCGTTCAAACAGTGGTCAAACTTGGACACCATAATCGCCACACGGGGACGGTGTTCCGGTTCAGTCAGCTGCCAGTCCATATCAAACTCAGCGGCACGGGGACCAAACTCTTCAGCGAAGGTCGCTGGGCTAAAATCTTCCGCCTGAGGAGTAAACTCAATACGGATAAAAAACTTGCTGGATGCGCGATCATCAAAAGAATGGATCTCATCCACGTAATTTCCAGAGGTCGCCATATAACGGGTGACCACATCGACAGTACCTAGCTGGCTCGGACAGGTTGCAGTAAAGATCCAGGGTGTTGTTTTGTTAGTCATAACGATCTCTTTCTTATTCTATGCATGCTGACCCTGTGCCGCTCAATCATCAACGTCACACAATCAAAACAAGCAGGTTTAACTGGAGGGAACCGCTTCCCCTTATCCGTAACTCATATCGTCAGCAGCATGTGTTCGCTACAAACCATGCCAGTAATCGATATGCCCTATAGCCACCAAGGGGAGCGGTTTACAGGAAGATGCCCGGTAGAGGGACGGGCATCTACCCTGATTTGGTTTTAAGCCTCGATAACGAGACCGAATTCGCGACTTGCGTCTTGAATCCACAGCCAGATGTAGTCGGCGAAGCTGCGACGAATCACCAGCTCAAAGCTCTTGTCACCGGTACGGCGGATGATGGCACTACTCTTGGCAAATACCGTCGATACCACTTTACCTACCGGAAACTCTTTCGGGTGCAGATCAATCGGCGTGGATTTTTTCAGCATATCCACTACGCTGTCGCCTGACAGTTCCAGAATGGTAGAGCCGCCGCTGGAATTCACCAGCGAGTGATGACCTTCCATCTCTTCGCGGAAACGGGTTTCCACTTCGAACGCTTTCTCACCCGGCACGATGATCAGCCACTCATCCGGAGAGATCCAACGGATAGAGACATCACCTTTCTCCACTGAAGTCAGTGGTTGCAGTGGCAGAGCCACATCCAGAACACGCACTACAGCAGCCAGCTGCTCAGTGTTGTTTGGATTGCAACGCAGAGTCAGATGAGCCTGCAGCTTGTTTTCGCGCAGGTGTACACCACCTTTGCGAATGCCTTTCTTGGACAGTACGTCCAGTTCAGCATGATGCAGCGGCGATTGACCAACAATGTCAGCACCCGGCAGTTGATTCATAATTGCCACGGTATCTACTGGCTTTTCTTCTACAACGACATTATCAGACATTTTGACGCTCCCCTTTAGGGTCCAGGAAGATCGGACTACAGATTTCTGCTTCTACAACTCGGCCATCAGCCAGTGGGTAGAATACTTTCTCACCCATCTTATCCAGGCCACCTTTCACAAAGCCCATGGCGATGCTGTGACCCAGGTTGGCACTCCAGTAACTGGAAGTAATGTGACCCACCATCGGCATTGGGATTGGTGCGTTAGGGTCTAATACACCCTGAGCACCTTCCGGCAGTACCACGTTTGGATCAATAGTCTTAATACCCACCAGTTGCTTACGGTCTGGGCGTACACAGTCCTCACGGGCCATACCACGCTTACCGATAAAGCTGAACGGTTTCTTCTGCGCCACACACCAGGCCATGCCCAGATCGTATGGGTGTACAGAACCATCCGTATCCTGACCGGCAATGATGAAACCTTTCTCAGCACGCAGTACGTGCATGGTTTCTGTACCGTATGGCGTCAGGTTGTACTTGGCACCGTGCTCGAACAGTTTTTCCCAAACATGCAGACCGTAGTTGGCCTGAACGTTGATCTCGAACGACAGCTCACCGGTAAAGGAGATACGGAATACACGTGCTGGAACGCCAGCAACCTGCATCTCTCTCCAATCCATAAAGCCTAGGTTCTCTTTCGACACATCGTAATCGGTCAGCTCCTGCAGCAGCTTACGGCTGTTAGGACCAGAGATGGTCATGGTAGACCAGTGATCGGTTACGGTGTTGAAGTACACTTCCATCTCAGGCCATTCGGTCTGATGATACAGTTCCAGCCATTCGTAAACGCGGGCTGCACCGCCAGATGTGGTGGTCATTACGAAGTGGTTCTCGCCCAGGCAAGAGGTCACACCATCGTCAAACACCATGCCGTCTTCGCCACACATCAGGCCGTAACGACACTTACCTACCGCCAGCTTAGCCCAGGCGTTGGTGTAAACACGACCCAGGAATTCACGGGCGTCTTTACCCTGGATATCGATCTTACCCAGTGTAGAAGCATCCAGAATACCGACGGATTCACGCGTGGCTTTACACTCACGGTTCAGTGCATCCTGCATGGACTCACCCGCTTTCGGGAAGTACCAAGGACGTTTCCACTGACCGACATCCTCAAACTTAGCTCCGTTCTCAACGTGCCACTTGTGCATCGCGGTGTAACGCTCAGGATCAAACAGCGCACCACAATCACGACCGGCAATCGCACCGAAAGATACAGGCGTATAGTTCGGACGGAAAATGGTCGTACCGGTTTCTGGAATGGTCTTGTTCAGCACGCTTGCCGCAACCGCCATACCATTGATGTTACCCAGCTTACCCTGATCAGTACCGAAGCCCATGGCGGTGTAACGCTTCACGTGCTCGATAGACTCGTAACCTTCACGACACGCCAGCTCGATACCCGCAGCCGTTACGTCATTCTGGTAATCAACAAACTGTTTCGGTGCTTTTGCAGTCGACTTCAAGTGCGGGATGTGGAACAGCGTCATTGGCTGACCTTCGTTCACCTCAACCGCTTGTGGCAGAACCACTTCAGCTGCCTTCATGCCCAGCGCTTCAACCGCATCCAGAGCCGCTTTCTGACCTTCAGCCAGTGCTTGGCTGGTGCTGTAGCTACCGTTGATGGCACCTGCAGTCAGCTGCTTCTGTACGGTCGGTCCTGGCAGGAAGCCCACGACTTCTTCGTTCCAAACCGGACGACTACCGGTGTGGCAAGACAGGTGAATAACCGGACTCCAACCACCGGAAGACGCAACCGTATCGGCATTAATCTTAGTCACAGAACCGGTCACAGACTTACCGTCAGCGCTGATCGGTGCAACAGAAACACCAGACACACGCTTGCTGCCCTGTACTTCGATAACTGCAGAACCTGTGATCAGATTCAGACCACGCTTGCGAGCCGCATCAACACGATCACCGCTTGGGTTCTTACGGGTATCAACCACAGCCGCTACACGACGACCGGCATCGTGCCAATCCAGTGCTGCCTGGTAACCTGCATCGTTAGTAGTCATCAGTACCAGATCATTACCTGGTACCACACCGTAACGGGTGATGTAGGTAGAAACAGCATTAGCCACCATACAACCCGGTACATCGTTATTAGCGAATACCAGTGGACGCTCGTGAGCACCGGTAGCCAGTACAACCCACTTGGCGCGTACACGGTGCAGACGCTGACGTACCTGACCGTCTGGTGCACGATCAGCAATATGATCGGTGCGACGCTCATGAATGGTCAGGAAGTTGTGATCGTGATAGCCGTTCACAGTAGAACGTGGCAGCAGCATCACATCTTCGTAGCCGCTCAGCTCATCAATAACAAAGCTCACCCACTCGCTGGCTGGCGCGCCATTCAGGGTCTCTTTGCTGCTCAGCAGGCTGCCACCAAACTCTGATTGCTCATCAGCGATGATCACACGAGCACCACTGCGTGCAGCAGTCAGCGCCGCAGACAGACCCGCAGGACCGGCACCTACAACCAGAACGTCACAGTGCTGATTCACCTTGTCGTACATATCTGGATCATTTTCCAGAGGTGAACGACCCAGGCCCGCCGCTTTACGGATGATGGACTCGTAGGTATCCCACATAGACTGAGGATACATAAAGGTTTTGTAGTAGAAGCCCGGTGGCATCATGTTGCCGCCGACTTTACCCAGTACGCCCATTACGTCGGTATCAACACTTGGCCAACCATTGGTGGCACCGGATACCAGACCGTTAAACAGCTCTTGCTGAGTGGCACGTACGTTAGGCACCTGAGTGGCTTCAGTAGCACCCAGCTGCATGATTGCATTCGGCTCTTCCGCACCCGCAGCGATAATGCCGCGCGGACGGCTGTATTTGAAACTACGGCCAATCACGTCGATGCCATTAGCCAGCATCGCAGAAGCCAGTGTATCGCCTTGGTAGCCCTTGTACTGCTTACCGTTGTAGGTAAACGTCAATTGCTTGGAGCGGTCGATGCGACCTCCACTCTGGAGGCGGTTTTTCTGTGTCATGGGTCCGCTCCTCTTATTCTGCTACCACTGATGGCTGCTCGCCGATCAGGTAAACTTCTTTGATTTCGTAGGTCTGGGTGTCACGGGTCACATTGAAAAATTTGCGACAACCCGCTGAGTGCACCCACAGCTCATGGTGCAGACCACGAGGGTTCTTACGGAAGAACAGGTACTCACCCCACTCTTTATCAGAGCACGCTTCCGGGTCCAGTGGACGGGCAATGTGTGCCTGACCAGCGGCGTGGAACTCTTCTTCTTCCCGGTATTCGCCACAATGCGGGCAATAGATATGAAACATCGATTCTTACTCCTCAGACTCTGCCCGTATTAGTGCGCTACGCCAGCTGCGCCATGCTCATCAATCAGCGCGCCATTGTGGAAACGGAACATAGAGAACGGCTTAGCCAGTTCATGCATCTCTCCTTTCGCCAGAGATGCCGCAAATACGTTGCCGGAACCCGGAGTCGCCTTAAAGCCACCGGTACCCCAACCACAGTTGAAGAACAGGTTCTTAACCGGCGTTTCACTGATGATTGGACAAGCATCAGGACACGTATCAACAATACCGCCCCACTGACGGTTCATGCGAACACGGCTGAAGATTGGGAACAGCTCAACAATCGCCTGTACCGTGTGCTCAATCGTTGGGAAAGAACCACGTTGGCCGTAGCCGTTATAACCGTCGATACCGGCACCAATTACCAGGTCACCTTTATCAGACTGGGATACGTAACCGTGTACATGGTTAGACATAACAACCGTATCCAGAATCGGTTTGATCGGCTCAGATACCAGAGCCTGCAGCGGGTGCGATTCCAGCGGCAGTTCGAAACCAGCCATCTTAGCCAGCACACCCGAGTTACCTGCAACAACACAACCCACACGGTCCGCTTTGATTTCGCCGTAACGGTTGGTTTTAACGCCAGTAATCGTACCGTCTTCAATGATCAGATCGGTTACTTCAGTTTGCTGAATCAGATCTACACCGTGCATATCCGCACCACGAGCGAAGCCCCAGGCCACCGCATCGTGACGAGCTACACCACCACGTGGCTGCCAGGAAGCACCCATGATTGGGTAACGGGTGTTTTCAGAACAATCCATATGCGGCACGATCTCTTTGATCTGCTGCGGATCCAGAACTTCACCATCCACACCGTTCAGACGGTTAGCGTTCACACGACGCTCGATATCACGCATATCCTGCAGAGTGTGACCCAGGTTCAGTACACCACGCTGAGAGAACATCACGTTGTAGTTCAGATCCTGAGACAGACCTTCCCACAGTTTCATCGCGTGCTCATACAGGTGAGCTGCCTCGTCCCACAGGTAGTTGGAACGTACAATTGTGGTGTTACGTGCGGTATTGCCGCCACCCAGGTAGCCTTTCTCAATTACCGCTACATTGGTTACACCAAACTGTTTTGCCAGGTAATAAGCTGTCGCCAGACCATGACCACCACCCCCAACGATGATTACATCGTACTTCTTCTTCGGTGTTGGGTTTCTCCAGGCACGCTGCCAGTCTTCGTGGTGGTTCAAGCTGTGTTTAAACAGCCCGAAGCCAGAGTATTTTTGCATTGTTATAACCCTCTCTGGATGCCAGCCAACCTGGCTGAAAAACCAGCTTAGAAGCGACGGTCTATTTGTGACCGCTTCACCTCATTCAGCTCTTTCTTGTTACTGCTAAGGCCGAGTAATCACCTATGGCAGGATTGTCATCTGCAACCTGCCGCAATGGTCAGATCTCAGGCTGCATTGTGAAACCAATACTAAACAGAGCGGGTTTAACGTAGCTGCTTAACAGCGGCCCAATAATGCCAATTTGCGACACCCCCATTATTTGCGACATCAGATCAGCTAAAACGTGACGCAAATTCGTAGGGGGGGGGTACCTGGATAGCCCAGAAAGCTCAATCAAACCCTATATGCCTTAGCCTGAAATAAACGTTACACTAGGGATAACCTTTCCAATTACCCCCTCTGGAGTAAACCATGAAACCAGAGCTACGTGAGTTGCCTATCAGTCAACGTGTCCAACTAGTAGAAGATATCTGGGACAGTATTGCTGAAGACCAAGGTGCACTATCAGTTACCCAAACACAGAAAAATGAGCTGGACCGACGTCTGGAAAACTATCAAAGGGATGGTGAGCAAGGCAGAAAAGCCAGCGATGTATTAGACGCTATCAGGAAAAAACTATGACTTATCAAGTTCGGTTTCGTAAAGAAGCTGAACGGGATATTGAGGATGCCGCGCAGTGGTATGAAACACAGAGTCAGGGACTAGGGCATAATTACCTTGATCAAATTAGTGAAGCTGTTGCCAAAATAGCAGAGAACCCTTTGCAATACCCGGTGGTACACAAAGGCATTCGTCGAGTTCTGATCAACAAATTCCCATTTGGTATTTATTTCCGATTAATGGAGGATACTGTTCTGATCTTTGCTGTTTTACATGCCAGTCGAGATCCGAATATTTGGAAGCAGAGGCCAAGCTTCAAGCATTGATACTGGCTTACCCTAAATGGGGACAACCAACAGGCACCACCCTTTTCACTTTTGCCTCATAAAGGTCAGCGCGAATCTTATTTTCTTGATGCTCAAGTAACGTTACCAACTCAACCTTCATCAGAACCTCTCCGAAAAATATGGGTACCATGACTGGGCCACACTCGGTGTAGCAATAAGCGATGAAAAACCTACTTCCTCACCTGTTCTTGGTTCTTCTAACATTGTCCCAATCAAGATAAGTTATTATAGGTTGGAAAAGCCGTGGGCGCCTTCCGACAATAGCTGAGCACCTGAGCCAATGTCGGATGGCGCTTCGCTTATCCGACCTACTCTGATATAGAGAAATTTATCGAAAATGGTATTAGCGGGTTATTGAGTCGGCGACTAATACCACTGGCTTCTTCAGGCATTCCCCTGCTCTGAACCTCACACTCATAATTCAAAAAGTCCTGAAAACTGCCATGCACCTCCACAATCGGTGCCGCTCTATGAGTTTCAGATGTGGTTAACGACCACACCAGATGCAGCAGAGTAAACAGATCCTCTTCTTCAGGATGCTGGCACAGCAATTCATCCACACCATCCCTATGTCGATACGCAACCACACATAAGCGCTTACCGTACAAAACATGCTGTTCGCCCACAGCCTGAGTTAACTTATCCGCCAGTCGCTTGGCTCTTTCATCACTGGCCTGATGCCAGCCTTCTGGATACTTCATACATTCCCTCGCTCACTACATCTCCCCCTCGCCCCTGATACAGAAAAACAGCCAAAACAGAAAGCCACACTTAGCCGCCTTTACCAAAATCAGCTCAGAATCGAGTTGGGATCAGTAGTTTTCAATTAATTCCGATAACGACGAATCACCTAAAGTGCCATATTCCTCCACGAACATGGCACAGGTGACGTCCCTACCGGCAAAGCATTTAAATCACTCAACACCCTGCCTGCTAGAAACAGGGTTATTGTTGTTCGCCAGATTTCAGACCTTTGTTGATCATCTCCTGAATCAGGAACATCTCATCAAGCAAATCAGCAGCGTAATAACCCACGCCATTCGCCGCCGCTTGGTGATGAAAAGAAGTCTCGCCGAAAGCAATATTCTCCAACGCCACCAACATAAAAGCGCAGCGATGGTACAAGCTCTCAAACGACTGACTTAACAGGTCCAAATCCAGTTGATCCATAGCATCTTGCTTCTCGCTATCCTTAATATCAGCGATCTTGCTCATAGCCCCGCCCTCCCTGCAGCAAAGTTCATCAAATAGACGGATTGCCGCCCAGATAAACGCCCACTTGAGTAAAAGAGAGACATAAAGAGGGAGATAACAGACGCAAAAACACCACGGGACAAAACACCCGAACGGAGTCGAAACGATTGAAAAAGAGGGTTTGAGCCAGAAGCCCAAGAGGAATTGAAGACGCAAAAAAACCTGGCACCGCAAATGCGATTACAGGCCGTAAGATCATGAAAATAAAGAAGAAATTTTTCTTTAGCCGAGCGAAGCTCTGGCGTAATATTGACGATAGCCATAATTGATATCCAAGTTATCAGTTTTGGTTAGCTGCCTCTGATGTGTTACCAGCACTCAGGGGTAGCGCTTATAAAGATTTAAATTCTTGCGATAGGCGGATTCCTTCTGTTGATTAGATTAGCAAGTAATCAAACACCAGTTAGCGATTTAATGCAATCGCTGGCTGGTGTTTTTGTTTGGGTAAAGGCAAGTAGTTTAGCTGGGCTGACTGTCTAACATTTGCTTCAGCCACGCCGTAGGCGTTATCTGGATGTACTTATTATTTGAATCCAAGAATCACTTGAATTCAAATGTTTCGATATCCCTTATGACCTGAAGTGAGTATTTCCTAATCAATGAAGAGTAAAAACCAGGTTCTATGTACTTTGCAAAACCAAGCAATCCTTTCAGCTTTATAGTATCGGCATCTGATAACTTTTTTGTGTCGAACTGAAAAACCAAAGAACGAATATATCTTTTCTTTGAACGCCCTAGAGAGACCTTATCATCATTAGATATAACAAGGCCTGTAACGTGCCGATTATTTTTCTTTGATGAAAAAACTGTTTTTTGTGGATTTATTGCTAATCTTGGCGTTTTGATAGATTTTAGAATCTCATTCACAATATCTGGTATCGTGAAAAGTATTCCAGGTTGATTTGTAGTAAATGTCAAATCATCAGCATATCTTGTATATGTAATCATAAGCGATGAGCATACATTACTAACTTCTTCATCAAACCCATACAATAGAGTATTTGATATAAATGGTGAAGATGGTGCACCAATGCTCAATCTATTATCCCTATCTCCTTTTCTGCGCCAGAAAAAGAGATTACGAATAGCACTCCTATTTCTTGGACTCAGCTCTCCATGATACTTTTCTATATGAGTTATGAGGTCAGCATCAAGAATTGATGGAAAGAAATTCTTGAAATCCATTTTTAGTAAATAATGATTTTTGGAGTGCATCTCAGCATTTTGCTTTATGCTCACCCCTTCTCTATAAGCAAAAGCGGCCTCATGAACTGGCAAATCTAAAAGAGAGTGGCGTAATGAAAGCTGTTGAAATACTTTCAGTTCTTTAGCAGGTTGAGCAATAGTACGTGTACCTCGACCATTTCGTTTTGGTATCTCATACACCTTATACTTGTATGGAGCTTTTTTAATATAATCGATTATTTCTGATTCATCGATCAAGAGAATTTCAGAAAGGCTTTCGTATATATCCATTTATGCGACCTCCTCTGTTATTTTCTCTCTCTTCTTCTCTTCGTTAGTGATTTTTTTTATAAAATTAAAGCGCCTAGATTCTGACTCATTAAAAGCATAGTACTGCATTGCTGCAACTTTGGCCTCATTTTTATTAAAGTGACCACCAAAATGAATTTTATCAACATCCTTTATAGGAAAGTAATATTCATCATTGCCGCGTTTTCCTACTGAGATCAGTTCAAACTTCTGAAGTAGAAAAAGCAACCTTTTTACTTTTTCCCTTTTAACAGTTATTCCCATATCATTAACAAAAGACTCGACCTCAGTAATTTTCAAAGCTCTAAACAATCGAATTATCTCATACATTACAAATGAGATATGTCCATCATTATTGATACTGAATCCTTCAGATCTATCCATACCCGTCATTATGGATATCAAGTCATCGTGCATTTCTGGAAGGCTTTCTTCTAGGGAGTCATCAATATTGTTTAAGTCCCAGGGATATGCGCATACGTTTCTTTCTTGAATGGATTCTAAGTATCTTAGAGGGCCTAGAGAAATAAAAGAGTTGGCATTATAGTGATCATCATTCACAAAAATGATTAGTTTTTTATTGAGCTCTTGGTTTCTAATAAATAGACCAAGCTCAGCTAATGCACCCGGACTCTCAAGTATTATTACAATCAAAGATGAAATGTGTGCAATATCACTTTCAAAATCGAGAAGGTCTTTATACACTGAATCATGAATCCAGTCTTGGAAGTTCTCTGCTAGGATTACTTGGTTAGCAGTATCGCAACCGACCTTTGTAATATAGTCAAGGAAGGCATTACGAATGGAGTTTGTCTCTGCATCCTTAATATCAACTAGCCCACCACAAAGGAAAATTATTGGGGAACTCAGATCTACACGACTTTTTTCTAGAGAAATTTGTGCGAGATGAGCCTTCCTTTTATCATCAAATTTCAATTTTCTTTCTCAAAAAATGCACAAACCTACGACAAGGTATAGGTATCTTTACCTCAGATATAGCGATGAATGCCTATCCGGGATTTAGCTGAGGAACGAAGATGAATCCCGGATAGGCATTCATCGCAACTAAATCCAATCAATAAGTTAGAGTCTGGCTATACACCCGACTAGAGCCGAAGCTCATAAATCACGTAAAGATACGGCGAGTATACTTCAGAGTACACGCTATACCAAACGAAATATTTCCAAACATCAATCGGGAGGGAAGGGAAAATCGCAAAATAGGGGATATCCAGCATTTACCCCTTGATTCTCAAGGATTATTTCACGGTTGTCCTACACTCCTAACACAGCCGTTCTGGGTGGTAACCCCGGTAAGTTATAGGTGACGTGATGTTGAAAATTACTGATGCAGACTGGTTAAGTAACCACAAATTAGAGCTGGTGTTTAGCGATGGCTTTGCAGGTACGGCAGATCTGGCAGAAATCTTCCAGGCTCCTGCATTTCAGGCGGTTACAGACTTTAAACGCTTTGCTTTAACTACTGAAGGCCATCTTGATTGGGGAGAAGTTCGACTCACTGCGACTACCGTTCGGGATATCACTGAGGGGGATTTTACCCACGCGCCTGAACAGAGCGATCTACAACGGATGGAAGAAGTGATTAAACAAGCGGCTTGGGATTCCATTCAGGAAGGTCGCCCCGATATTTTGCAGGCGGCAATTCGGGCCTATGTCGAGCAATTTGGCCATAAACAGGTCGTTGAGCGGGCGGGTATTAAAAGCCGCACCAGCGCTTATCGTGCACTCAAACCTGAGGTGTCACCAAACTTTGGCACTCTGGTTCAGTTGGGCCATGCCGTCGTTGAGATCGCTCAGGAACAACAATCTCAGACTATTTGACCTCAAACACCTGCTCTAGCGTCTCAACCTGCAGTAACTGCTCACCCCATTGCTCTAACTGAGGAATATCGGCTTCGGCTAGATTATCAATAGCCCAGCTTGGCAACTCACCAAAACGGAAGCGAAGCATTTTTTCCAACATCTGAGCTTCGCCTTGAGTTTTAGCATCCTTCATTAAACTGGCTTCATCGTGTAAGGCTCTTTCACGCACAAACGCCAGACGCCGAGCTTCTTCATCCGCACTCAGTTCCTTAACCTTTGCCAAGGCTTCTTTGACTGGCTCATAAGCGATATTGGCCATGGTCAACTCCTCCTGCCAATGTTCAAAAAAGGTAATCCAAGCACTCAGCTCTTTGGATGCAAGCCCCAGTTTATCGGCTTTTCTCAACTCAATCAGGTTTAATTGCAACTCTTTGCCCAGTCTTACCGCTGGTCGATGACGGTCACGCATCTCAAAGCACCACACCGACTGATTCTGCTGATCTGGAGCCTTAAACAGATCAAAATCCAATAAGTGAATACCTATGGCTGGCTTCAACTCGCTGTAGTCTTCACCCTGTTCAAGCTGCTGAGACAACATTCGCGCCAGATAAAACGCGCTACGGGCACTCCAGGCATTATAACGTCGCACCTGCATCTCTACATTATAGCGTTTACCAGTTTCATCCATGGCCTGAACATCGAGGATGATGTATTTACCTGCTAACTCTTCGGGATCAATTTTGGGGTTAAGCACTTCCAGCTCAATGATTTCCGGTTCATCCGCTCTAACCGCATTGATTAACGCAATCAGAAGCCTGG
Organism: uncultured Oleiphilus sp.; assembly: GCA_964342385.1. Taxonomy (GTDB): domain Bacteria; phylum Pseudomonadota; class Gammaproteobacteria; order Pseudomonadales; family Halomonadaceae; genus Oceanospirillum. Next base: position 34,562 of record CAYFGP010000052.1, read on the forward strand.
GCACTTCTGCAAATAAGCGTTTAAACACGTAATCATTTTTTGGGTCAAGAAGAGTGGAAGTATTTTCTGTAGTCATCATAGATCCATCCTTGGTTAAGCAACTCCGTATATTTTGACTATCAAATATAGATAGCAATGAGATTTTTGCCAGAGATGAACATAAATCAAGAGAAGCTCCGGAAGAGGGGTCAACCCCGGAGCTTGGGGGGCAAATCCGGTACATCTACAGAAAAATACAAATAAACAGGAATCACTACTTAAAATGGATACCGTTTAAAGATCACAGCGGCATTGACACCACCAAAGCCAAAACCGTTACAAAGCACATGATCCACTTGGGTTTCTCGGGCAGTATGGGGGATTAGATCAAGGTCAGCCATGCTGGTATCAACGTTATCTAAATTCAGTGTGGGCGGTAAAACTCCAGAGCGTAGTGCCTGAACGCTGAAGATCGCTTCTACTCCCCCGGCAGCACCCAGTAAGTGGCCTGTGGCAGACTTGGTCGCTGAAATTGGCACTTGGGTAATATCATCAGCAAAGATCTGGCGCAGTGCGTTAATTTCCCCTTTATCTCCCACTGGAGTCGAGGTGGCATGAGCATTAACGTAACCTATATCAGCCGCTTTAAGCTTGGCCATTCTTAACGCTGACTTTATCGCTCTTGCGGCACCGTCACCGTTTTCAGGTCCTGAGGTCAGATGGTAGGCATCGGCACTTGTGCCATAACCGACAATTTCGGCTAACGGCGTTGCGCCACGGTTTAACGCATGTTCCAGGCTTTCAATCACCAGTAGTCCTGCGCCTTCTCCCATCACAAAGCCATCTCGTGCCTGATCAAAAGGACGGGATGCTGCTTTTGGCTCTGTATTGTGGGTGGATAAGGCTTTTAGGGCACTAAATCCTGCCAGGGATAAAGGATCAATACAGGCTTCTGTGCCACCTGCCAGCACAACATCGGCTTCTCCGTTACGAATGAGGCGCATACCGTCACCTATGGCTTGAATACCGGCAGCACAGGCTGTAACCGGTGTGCCGATAGGCCCTTTAAAGCCGTATTTTATTGAGACGTTGCCTGCGGCTAAGTTGGCTAAAAATGCGGGGACGGTAAAGGGGGATAGTTTACGAGGGCCAGAATGATCGAGCACTTCTTTGGCATGGGTAATGGTTGGAAAGCCGCCAATACCTGTGGCGATCACTGTAGCGGTAGCGGCTTGTTCGTCTTCACTTTCAGGCTTCCAGTGTGCTTGAGCTAACGCTTCATCTGCGGCGGCTAAAGCAAATAAGGTGAACAGGTCAACACGCCGCCGTTCTTTAGCGGATAAATAGTCTGATTCGATCAGGGCGTTATCCTGTTCGCCATTACGTGGAACCTGGCCGGCAATTTTAGTGGTTAAACCCTCTGGTAGATCTTCTTTTATCCAATCGATGCCGGATTCACCTGAGATTAGACGTTGCCACACAGATGTCACGCCACAACCCAGTGGCGAGACGATGCCCATTCCTGTGATAACAATTCGGTTTGCCTGTGACATATGATTTCCTTTAGCTGAGTACCCAGCGTTACTTCTACTGATAGGGTAATCATGCTAAGGTAAGCCTTAATATGATCAAGATAATATAAAAACTCTCACAGGTGTCTTATTTCATCGGGAGATAACCTTGCCTTACTCTGCAGACCACAAAAAGCAAAGCCGTGAACGTATTCTTTTATCCGCCATTGATCTGTTTTGTCGTAGAGGTTTTGATCAGGTATCTATTGCGCAGATTATGCAACACGCTGAGATGACCCATGGTGCGTTTTACGCTCACTTTAGCTCTAAGGTCAATTTGTATGCCGAGGCGATACTCACGGCAGGCCGACACTCTTTATTGGTCAGGGAAGGCGGTGATCTTGATAAAGAGAAGATGCGCTATCTGGTTAGCGAGTATCTGAGCATGGAACATGTCAGACAAGAGGGCTACGCTTGCCCATTAGCGTTTTTATCCACCGATGTGGCTCATAGAGACAGCCAGGTCAGGGCGAGTTATGAAAAAGTGTTTAATGGCATGGTGACCCGATTGGCAGAGGCATTAGAAGCCACAGGTAAAAGCCTGCAAACTGCGCGTGCTCAAGCCCAATACCTTGTGGTGACGATGGTGGGTACAGTGTCTATAGCCAGAAGCTTGACGGATACAGAGAGCCAAAAGGCTTTGCTGGAGAACTCCAAAACAAGCCTCTTTGCCATGCTGGCAGATTAGGGCTTCTGCCCCCGCTTTTGAAAAAGTGGCGGGTTTATACAATGCCCGAACTTAGGATATCAATAAGATGCTCTCAGACCATTCAATCAGGAGAGTTATGATGTCCGAAGTTTTAAAAGCAGCTTTTATTTTTGTCGCCCCACAAGCCTCTGCTCAGCACCATTACAGCTGGGTAAAAACCCCTCAGGTTGAAGTAAAAATGCTCGCCGTTTCTGACTACCAACAGGCTTGCGATCAGATAGATGCTTTGATCGAAGAAGGTATGGTCGCGATTGAGCTTTGCGCGGGTTTTGGTCATCAGGGGGCTGCTGCTATCAGCGAGAAAGCGGATGGCCGTGTGCCTGTCGGTGTTGTCCGCTTTGATCATCATCCGGGTTTAAGCTACAACACGGGCGACAACCTGTTCAGATAAATCTTTTCCCCTCTCTTATCAAAGAGAGGGTATCATTCTCACTGGTGACCTGTTCAGATCAAGTTTATGCAACAAAATACCCTTTATATGCCAGATCATCTTGATCCCTTTGTGCGTCAGATCTGGCTCTGGCAATCAGAAATATCAGAAGCACTTCCCGTGATGCTGCCGGGTACAGGCACTGAGCTGATATTTAACCTAGGGGCACCGATTGAGCTGACGCTGAATGGAGAAACCCGCCGTCTGTATCAGGATGCGATCATCATCTGCCCCAGAAAACACCGCATCACGCTAAGCGCTCATAGCAAGGTTCGCTTGTTATCTATTCGTTTCCGCTCATCGGGCTTCTATCAAATGTTCAGAATCCCTATGACAGAGCTGACGGACCATCTGTTTTCATTCAGCGAATGCTTCTCCTCTGATCAGTTACCGCCTATTTTTGATCCAGAGTTATCCAATCAACAATGCATTTTGCATCTGAAACAATGGTTGGAACAAAGACTGGAACAGATGAAATCTCCCAATGCTTTCTCTGGTATCGTAGATCAGGTCTATTATCGCTACGGAGGTGATGGACTGGCAGAGATCAAAACCCAAGCGGCATGCAGTGAAAGAAGCTTCCAGAGAAAGTTTCGCCTGTTAACCGGCGTTGATGCCAGGTACTTTTCCCGCACGGCGCGATTTCAGCACACACTCAAGCACCTGTTAAAGCATAAAAAAAGACACTTTTCAGATGCCCCCGGTGACCATACTTTTTACGATCAGGCTCACTTTATTAAGGAATTCCGGCATTTTACCGGCCAACCTCCGATGGAATACCTGAAGGCCCATCACACTGGACTGAATTATTACTCCGACACTCCAGAGGTACGTTGGCCTATTTAGACAAAAGGAAAAGATTAGATAGAAGGCTCAGGCTATTTGACTTCGAATACCTGTTCCAGTGTTTCGATATTTTTCGACCAATGACTGAAAAATGGAGACATCGGCTAAAGGGAAACCTGTGTGAATGCTTAATTATCGCTCTGTAGGCAACTAATTTTTAAATTTTATTATTTATTTCATACGTGACTAACCTGTCTTAATTCTTCCACATTTTATTTCCACAAATTAGTATTAGCGATAAAGAATGACGCAAATTATTTTCAAAAACCCAGCAAATTTCACACCCGCATATAAAAACTGCATTTATTTCAATTTTAATACGTCATTATTTATCGGCTTTATCACTCTCTTATTTATACAAAAACACATACAAACTGATTAAACCTATTACGTCTCATTCGGAATTTGCATACTTTCCTATTTTTTGCTCTGTATAGTGAGTCACCAAGGAAGGCGACTTGGATAAGCTTAAAGCCTCCTTAGTTATCCACTCGAAGTTTTTTAAGGGAGTTAGAATACAGTCATGAGTAAGTTAGATATCAAAAACGGCCTAGTACAGTGGGGAAGCGACAATAGTAGTCAAGACACAGAGCAGCCGTTTAGTTTTGATGAAAACTTCACCGATATACCTATGGTGGTCAATACTCGAACAGGCGAAGACTCAGAAAATACATTGCCGATATTGAGAGCTGACAAATCAATGTTTTATATTGATCGTAAAGACTCAATTAATAGGAACGAGCGATTCCATTGGTTTGCAGTTGCTTCGAATCAGAACGGCGGAACTAAAGTTGCCACGATTGAAGACGGTAAAGGAAATGCAGTAGGAAAGATTCAATGGGGATCTTCTACCAGCTCTAAAGATGGCGATCAATCGTTTTCATTCCATCAGTCGTTTAGCAAAAACTGTGCTTTTGTTATCACCAACCGAAACAAAAAGGGCGTAGAAGATATTATGCCTGTTATCAGTAAGAACACCGGAAGTTTTACTGTTAATCGCAATGATGGCATCAGTGGTGATGAAAGCTTCTCATGGATTGCCATTGGTGATGTTGAGATGGATAACAATACCTTCTCTATTGATTTTGGTGATAAATTTACCATGAAAGGTGGTAGAGCAAAAAGCTCTAGCGACAACGCACAGTCGTATACATTTACCAGCCTAGGCTTGGAGCCCTTCTCAAATAGTTGCGATATTGTTCTGACCCAGCGTACGGCAAAAAATGCTGAATGCGTTATGCCTGTTACAGAAGAAGATAAAAATTTCTTCACTTGTAATCGTGATGGCACTATTGATGGCGAAGAATACTTTGATTGGATTGCTATCGGCAAATAACATAAGTACGCACACAGAAGTTTCTCTTTAGCAAATGGCTTTATTTTTCAGCTGTTCGCCAAAAATATCAAAACTTTTTTGTGCAAGTGTGTATCACACTGTACTTAGCCTTGAGCTAGCCGTCTTTGATTATAGGCGGCTAGCTATACCTATTTCCTTAAGCTGACTGATAAACACTTAATCATTCGCCCTATTTCCCGCTAAACAAGCCCGATAAAATGAACTTTACCGAGCTTAACTGTCGCATATCCTTATTCATTATTTTGACATGCTAGACAGGTCATTAATTTCTGCTATTTCATACATTAAATGCTGAATAAGCACTCACACAAAAGTTTCTCTTTAGCGAATGGCTTCATGCTTCAGCCGTTGGCCAAAAATATCGAAACACTTTTGTGTAAGTGTGTATAAATACGA
>CAYFGP010000053.1:0-39586 GCA_964342385.1 uncultured Oleiphilus sp.
GAAACACCGCAAAAATGGCAAAGCTATAACAGGTCGTTTCCAAGCAACCGATAGCTCTATCGGTACGACCTTGCAGGGCCCTGAATCAGAACAAATAAGTCATCAGAGCTAATCAGATATCGGAGCCGATCAGGAACAACCTGACCGGCTTTTTAACTCACACTCTATTAACTTGGTCTCTATTAACTAGGGAAGGAGAAACTGACACCTTCACGTACACCGCTGGACGGCCAGCGTTGAGTGATGGTTTTACGCTTGGTGTAGAAACGTACGGCATCCGGACCGTAAGCGTGTAGATCACCAAACAGGGAGCGCTTCCAACCACCGAAGCTGTGATACGACACAGGCACTGGCAGCGGTACGTTGATACCCACCATGCCCACTTCGATATGATCGGAGAAGTAACGTGCTGCTTCACCGTCACGGGTAAAGATACAGGTACCATTACCGTACTCGTGATCGTTGATCAGCTGCATCGCCTCTTCCATGGTCTCAACACGTACCACCTGCAGTACCGGACCAAAGATCTCTTCTTGATAGCTGACCATATCAGTCGTCACACCATCGATCAGAGTGGCACCGACAAAGAAACCATCTTCGTAACCCGCAACCTGAGGATCACGACCATCGACAACAATCTTGGCACCATCTTCTTCTGCACTGTTGATATAGCCCACAACTTTTTCCTGATGCTGACGGGTAATCACAGGGCCAAAGTCGTTGTTGCTATCGCTGTAGGCACCCACTTTCAGTGGCTCCATCGCCGCGCTCATTTTGCTGACCAGAGCATCCGCTGCTTCATCGCCTACGGCAACGGCAACAGACAGCGCCATACAGCGCTCACCGGAAGAACCAAAAGCTGCACCTAACAGTTGGTTTACGGCGTTGTCCATATCCGCATCTGGCATAACGATGGCGTGGTTTTTCGCGCCACCTAAGGCCTGACAACGCTTACCGTTGGCATTGGCAGTGCTGTAGATATATTCGGCGATTGGTGTGGAACCAACAAAGCTTACCGCTTTTACGCGTTCGTCAGTCAGCAGTACATCGACCGCTTCTTTATCACCATTGACTACGTTGATCACACCATCCGGCAGACCTGCTTCCTGCAGCAGCTCAGCGATAAACATGGTAGAGGATGGATCACGCTCGGATGGTTTCAGCACAAAGGTGTTGCCACAAGCGATCGCCATTGGGTACATCCACAGTGGCACCATAGCCGGGAAGTTAAATGGCGTAATACCAGCAACCACACCTAATGGTTGGAATTCGCTCCAGGAGTCGATACCAGGACCCACATTACGGCTGTGCTCACCTTTTAACAGCTCTGCGATACCACAGGCGTACTCGACATTTTCCAGACCGCGCTGCAGTTCACCGGCGGCATCATGGCTGATCTTGCCATGCTCTTCACCGATCATCTGGCAGATCTTTTCAGCATGCTGTTCCAGCAGTGCTTTAAAACGAAACATCACCGCGGCACGTTTGTTTGGCGGTGTATTACGCCATGCAGGGTAAGCCGCTTGCGCCGCTGCAATCGCCTCTTCAACTGTCGCCTTGCTGGCCAGAGCAACCTGCTTGGTCGCTTCGCCAGTCGCTGGGTTAAACACATCCTGTAGACGTGTTGCTTGAGTTGAGATCTCACCATTAATCAGATGACCAACAGTTGTCATAACCTTAATCCTCAAAAGGGTCAGACAGGGACTAATGGGCAGTTAGCACCCAGTCTGAAGCTAGTATTTGATTGAATAACTTAATTTCAGGGTGTGTACGCCCTAAATCAGGCGTACGTTATTTCAGCAGCAAGTGGCGCGGGTTAACCGAGTTACCAGAGTTGCTGGTAGATCTCGATAATCTCTTCTGCGCTCGGTACTCGTGGGTTATTACCCGGAGAGCCCGAGGCTAAAGCCTGCTCAGCCATGGTCGGCATCAGATCAAAGAAGGCACTGCGCTCAATACCAAACTCGGCAGGAGACGGTACTTGCAGTTCTTCATTGATAGCTTTCAGCTCAACCAATAGCTTGGCGTTGGCTTGTTCATCAGAATCCTGCTCTGTGGCGATACCCATGGCGCGGGCACAATCCGCATAACGCTCAGGGGCCGCCGGGATAGAAAATTCGGTGACGGCAGGCAGCAACATGGCGTTAGACAGGCCATGAGGTACATGGAAGGCGGCACCAATCGGACGACTCATGCCGTGCACCAGCGCAACCGAAGCGTTAGAGAAGGCCACACCGGCCAGGGTAGAACCCAGCATCATGGCTTCACGGGCGGCTTCATTACCACCATCATGGAAAACAGTACGTAGATTAGGAGCCAGCAGGCGGATCGCCGCCAGGGCCTGTCCATCGGTATAGAGATTGGCCTTTTTACTGACGTAAGCTTCCATGGCATGGGTCAGGGCATCGATACCGGTATCGGCAGTGATACGCCCCGGCAGGCTCAGGGTCAGCTTGTAGTCGATCAGCGCCGCAACCGGCATAAAACCGATACCGACACAGAGCATCTTCTCATCACAGCTTTCATCGGTGATGATGGTCACGCGGGTGACTTCAGAACCTGTTCCAGCTGTCGTCGGTACCGCAATAATCGGCAGACCGGTTTCATTGACGATACGCGGGAACTTGTAGTCACGCATTTCACCGCCAAACTTGGCCAGAATGGAGATCGCTTTTGCACTATCAATCGGGCTACCACCACCCAGCGCGATAATGCAGTCATAGTCACCATTACGGGCTTTATCGACACCGGCCTGGATAGACGCCACCGTCGGCTCAGGTACCGTATCGTCAAACACATCGGCAGGAATATCTTGTTTTGCCAGTGTGTCCTGAACCTGTCCGGCATAACCCAGCTGTACCATCATCTTATCGGTGATGATCAAAGGCTTGGCACAGCCCAGACTGGTGACTACTTCAGCCACCTGTTCGCTGGCACCACCGCCAACCTGCATCACTCGTGGCAGGATTACCTGATGAGTCATAATTACCTCCTACACTACTTTTGTTCTTAGCTCTTATTCTTTGCCCCTGCGCTGTAATCGCACACTGTAATCTCACGCTTTAAGCGCAGGGCTTTGCTCTTGTCGTTTAAGCTTTTTATTGCGATCGGTTTAATGCTTCAGCTTGAGCTTATTGATCTGGTTTTGGCGTTATGTTGCCGTCAGATAGCACCAGTTTTTCCATCGCTTCCTGATCCACTGCATCACTGACGTTATGCATCGCTTTTTTCACAGTGTTTTCGGTCGCATGGGCCACTTCTTTCACCTTATGTTCAGTGGCATGGACTACGTGACTGGCAGATTCCAGCGCTTGGTTAGCCAGGCTGTGGCCAGAGTGCTTCGCTGGCAAATCTTCTTCACGCAGCGAGCGGTACAGACCCCAGGTCGCCATAATGACAATAAAAGAGAACGGTAAAGCAGCGACGATGGATGCGGTTTGCAGCGCTTTCAGACCACCGGCATAAAGCAGCACCGCTGCCACAGCACCAATGGCCAGGCCCCAGAACACGCGGTAGCGCGCCGGTGGATGCTCTTCACCCATAGAGATCAGAGTACAAATCACCAGCGTTGCGGAGTCTGCAGAGGTGACAAAGTAAGTGATCAGCATCAGGGTACAGATGCCCGAGATCACAGCGGTCATGGTGGAACCGATATCCATCAGTTCGATGGTTTTAAACAGCGCCATGGTGGTATCTGCGTTCACCGCTTCAACAATGCCGCCCGCACCAAACAGCTCGATAAACATAGCGGTATTGCCAAAGATGGTGATCCAGAAACCAGCTAGCAGGGTAGGGGCTACCAGTACACCCAGGATAAATTCACGGATGGTGCGACCTTTTGAGATACGGGCAATAAAGATGCCGCAGAAAGGAGCCCAAGCGATCCACCAGCCCCAGTAGAAGATGGTCCACCAGCCCTGCCAAGGACCTTCCGGATCAGGATCAACCCACAGCCCCAGCTCAATGGAGTGAAACAGGTAATCGCCCATATTGGTGAAGAAAGCCCCCAAGACATAAGCGGTCGGACCAAACAGAATAAACAGTCCTAAAACCACCATGGTCAGCTGCATATTCAGCTCACTCAGGATACGGATACCTTTTTGCAGACCAGTCAGTACAGACGCCGTGGCGATAACCGATAGCAGGGCAATCAGAATAATCTGGTTAGTTGTCGATACTTCCAGGCCAAACATATAGGACAGACCGGCATTCATCTGCTGCGCGCCCAGTCCCAACGAGGTAGCGATACCAAACACAGTGCCAAATACCGCCAGCAGGTCAGCCGCATGACCAATCGGGCCATAGATACGATCACCAAAAATCGGATACAGGCTGGAACGAATCGATAGTGGTAAGCCCTTACGGTAAGAGAAGTACGCCAGTACCAGACCGATCACCGAGAACAAGCCCCAACCGTGCAGGCCCCAATGGAAGATGGAGATCCGCATCGCCACCTGAGCCGCTTCAACGGTTTGCTGCTGAGACTCGCTAATCAGTGGGTTGCTCTGAAAATGGTAGATCGGCTCGGCGATACTCCAGAACAGAATACCGATACCAATACCCGCCCCAAACAGCATGGAGAACCAGGCAAAGTTGGTAAATTCCGGACGATCCGTATCCTTACCCAAACGGATATCACCGTAGCGGCTCGTCGCCAGCCAGACGGCAAAAAACAGGAAGAAGCTGATCAGACCGATGTAGTACCAGTCCAGATCAGATGCAATATAGGCTTTCGCAGCGTTATAAACACCGCCCGCGTACTCAGGGTCAATAATGGTGAAGAGCACAAAAGCTAGCATCAGCGCGCCGGAACCGACGGCCATAATAGGATTAACCCCGGCAAACAAACCGGATTCAGGCAAGGCTCTTTGAGCCCCATTGGCGCTATGTTCAGTGGTCATACCTGAGCCTCCTCTGTCTGTGTATTGCCGTGGAGCTGATCCTGAGATCCACCCTCTTCTCGCAGCTCTTTTTCCCGAATCTCTTTCTCACGTACGACGAGCACAGAGCACTGGGCATGACGGGTGACATGGGCTGCATTGGCTCCAATCAGATAATCCGCCAGTTCAGGACGGTGGGAAGCCATCACAATCAGATCGGCATCCACTTTTTTCGCGATGTGGAGAATCTCTTTATAGATACGACCCTGGCCGATCTGCACCTGCCAGTTGATATCCTCAGGCATCAAACGCTCCACCAGCGCTTGCATCGCCTGCTCACCCTCTTCCCGGATATGCTGTTCGATACCCGACGGCAGATGCACCGCAATGGCGGGAATATCGGCGTTGGGCACAACAGTTGCCACGTGCAAAGTGGCCTGATTCTGTCTCGCGTGGTCTATTGCTATCGGTAGCGCGGTACGCCACGAACTCTCGTGGGCCATATCCAGCGGGATAACAATATTGCTGTATTGGTTATTCATGGTTGTTCGACTCTTCGCATAGGTTCTTGGATTTGTTCTTCGAGTCCTGCGTGTTCAATTGCGGTCAGCAAAAGCGACCAAATCGATACGAAATGTATTGTTATGAATAACCACCAAAACTGAGAAGCAATAAAAAAAAGCCCTAAGACCTCATTATTTTTATGCTGCTAATGCACAATTATTTGTGCGCTCTTGCAGCATAAAAAAAACCGGGTCTAAGCCTAATTTTTTATTGCTGGTTCGCCCGATATCTCCCTGATTAACATGCCAGCCAGATGACAGCCCAGGCTGCATCCCTAAACCACAGCATCGCCACTGGCCGCTGTAACAGACCACTAAAACTTTCAACAAAACCTTTTAAATCATTAAGTTACTTAGCCTTACGCTAATTCGTTGGAAGACCGTTAATCAGGATTGCTGACATGAACAACAACAATCAACTGCCTCTGGCAGGTGTCCGCGTAGTAGACTTTGGCCAGCAGATTGCGGCCCCCGCTGTCGCCATGGTGTTAGCGGATCTGGGTGCCACCGTGGTACATATCGATCCGCCTACCGGTCCTCAATGGGACCATCCTGCTAATGCGGTTTTGAACCGTAACAAGCGCTGTTTGCAACTGGATCTGAAAACGGCGGATGGCTTGGCTCAAGCCCAGCAGCTGATCGCACAAGCGGATATTGTGATCGAGAGTTTCCGTCCGGGTGTGATGGCCCGTTTAGGTTTGGATTTTGCTCAACTGCGTGCTGAACGCCCTGAATTGGTGACACTGTCGGTGCCCGGTTTTGCCAGTAACGATGAGCTGAGAAAAGAGTGGAAGGCCACCGAATCTGTTGTTGCCGCAACATGTGGTGCCTTTACCGATATGGGCTTTAACCGGGTACTGATGGGCCTGAACCCAAGCTTCTCACCTCTGCCTCTGGGTTCCTCTTATGCCATCTCACTGGCAGCTAGTTCTGTGGTGCTAGCGCTGTTTGAGCGTGAAAAAAGTGGTCGCGGTGATCAAATTGAAGTGCCGGTTGCTGCGGCACTGATGGAAGGCCTGTCTTACAACTCTTATGTTATTGAGGGCCTGCCTGAGCGCTATAAAACCATGCGTGAGCATGAGATTGAGCACCGCAAAACCAACAATATCCCAATGGATCTGAGCTACACCGATCTGCAGGAATATCTCGATCCTTTCTATCGCACCTACAAGTGTGCTGATGGCCGTATGTTCTACTGTGTGTGTCCATCACACCGAAATCACGCCAAGCGCGCACTGCAGGTACTGGGCATATACGATGAGCTGATGGCAGAAGGCCTGCCGGATGTTAAAGATCTGCATATGCCGATCGCAGAGTGGGACGGTGAAACCTCCATCGGTGTTTACCCACTGCCGAAAAAATGGGCCGATATTATCTCTGCCAAGATGAAAGCGGCCTTCCTGACCAAAACCTCTACTGAATGGGGTGTACTGTTTGGTGAAGGCCAGATTCCAGGCGCACCACACCGCACCACTCAGGAATGGGTGAACGACGAACACACCAATACTGCGGGTTTGATTGTTGAAGTTAACGATCCTGAATATGGCCTGATGAAACAACCGGGACCACTGACCTGGTTTGAAGGTATGGATGAAAGCATCCTGACGCCACAACCACGCCAGAATGTCAGCTTTGAACAAGCACTGACCGAGTTAACGCAAGTCGCCGAGCAGGAAACGGTAACGCGCCCAACCGGTGCCGATATTCAACCGGCTACAGGCAAAGGCTGGCTGGACGGTGTCCGGGTACTGGATCTGACTAATGTGATTGCCGGTCCTCACTCAGCGGCTTTCCTGACCCGTTTTGGCGCGGATGTGATCAAGCTGGACCCGGTAACTCCGCTGTACGATCCGCTGATTGGCACCCTGTTTACCTTCCAGTGTGGTGTTAGCAAACGCAGTATTCTGGCCAATATCACCACGGAAGAAGGCCGTGAAGTGTTTAACCGTCTGGTGAAATCCGTCGATATGGTGGTGATCAACGCACCGGATCGTCAGATGAAACCTCTGGGTCTGGATCACGACAGCCTGCAAGCGATCAATCCTGGCGTGTTGTTCTGTCGTCTGGACTGCCTGGGCGGTATGAAACGCGGCCCTAAAACCGACTATATCGGATACGACGATATTATTCAGGCCAACAGTGGCATTATGAGTCGCTTTGGTGGGCCGGCAACACCGGAAGAACACGCGCACCTGGGTACACTGGATGTGAACTGTGGTTTTGCCGCCGGTCTGGGTATGGCTGCATCTCTGTATCACAAACTGAAAACCGGTGAAGTGACCCGCTCCCGCACCTCGCTATCGGCAGTCACCAACTATGCACAGATGCCATTTGCCTTTGATTACGCAGGACGCGCACCCTTTGATGAGCCATCCGGTCGTGAGGCTCTGGGTAATCACGCTCTGTCTCACTTCTACCACACCAGTGAGGGTTGGATCTTTCTGGATGCCAGTGAAGCTGAGCTGGATAAACTGGCCAGCGTTGAAGGCTTAAAAGGGGTTCAGCAAGCCGACGATATTCAGACCTTCCTGAACGAAGCCTTTGCTAAAGCACCCGCCGCTTACTGGGCGGAAGTGCTGCGCGAAGCCAATATCGCCGTTGCTGAGCCACAGTCCATCGAGCATCTACGTGAACTTTACACACGTGAAGCGGATAACACTGTCGGAATCGACCGTGGCAGCTTTGCGTTCCAGGTTTACCCGGATCACCCAAGCAGCCATGTGATTACTCAGATCGATCAGTACTCTATCCGTCCAACGGAAGCGTCGATTACCGCCTTCCGCCCAACGGAGCGTTTTGGTCACTCGACTCGCAGCGTACTGGCCGACATGGGCTATAGCGAAACGGAAGTGGAATCCATGATCGAACGTAAGATTGCCGGTCTGGGCTGGGGCAAGGAGTTCCTACCAAGCTAAAACCTACAAGTCTGAATGGGGCTGTTTAAGGCAGCTCCTTCAAGGCAATTTATTTAAGTGATGCACTCACCCCCTGCAAATCAAAAGTGGCTATCACGGCTTCGCTTTGTCCCTCAAAGCGCACTTTTGACCATTAAAGAAAGGTTTTAATACCCCCTTTCTTTTTCTACCGCGGCCAGTCCCTAATTGATGTTGGTCGCGGTTTTTTTATATCTCCAGTCATCAACACCGAAGTACTGCTCTACCACAACTCACACAAGCCTCATTCCAATTCATGCCCGAACCCAAATTATAAAAATGATGTGGAACTTTTCCTCTTCCCACCACTCTTTTATCCGGTATACTTCGGGACCTTGATGATAATGGTTCCGTTTTAGCCATAAGCAATAAGAGATTAATGAGAGATAACTCACTCTGATGAAACATCCGCTGATCCGCATACAACAGCTTGATCGTTATCGCGCAGTGCCTTTCTGGGTGCTTGTGCTGCTGTTGCCTGCCTTAGTGATGCTGCCTCAATTGTTTATCAATAATCATAATCCTCTGGCCTTTGAGCAACATCACTCCGAACAACATCTATCGCTCGTAGCAGAGCATCACGCCCATGGCCACAGCCATGATCATGCGCATTCAGAGAATGATGTTAATCAGCAAACCACTCATCAACACGGACATAACCCAGCTGATCACAGCCACGAATCGGTTTACCTGACCCTACAACAGGCGCTGGCATTGGTGGCCTGTTGGGTATTAATGGTCTGCTATCACTATAGCGCCATCCTCTTTAGACCTAAGCCCCCCAAACGTCCTCCTAAAATAGCATTTTGAGCCTTCACACCCTCTGTTATTGCTTAAGCACTGCTCTGTAGTGGTTTGATGGTTGCTTAATCGCAGCCTGATCGCGCTATAGCGTAATGGCCTTATGACGTAATGGTTTACAGCCATAGGCACTGCTGTGTCTGCCTCTATAGCCAGTTGGCTATACCAGCTTAATGCACCTGCTTACCGTGTCTGTTTACGGCTGCTATAGCTCAGAGGGACAAACTCGATTGTTATTTTTGGATTAAGTTATGACGTTACCTTTTTCCCAAGCTAGGTTAGTGCCTGTTTATCTGTTGGCACTGATCGGCCTGTTATTGTTCTCCGAAGCTCTATTTGCCCACGGTGTCGCCGTCGGTGATCAGGGTTATATTCAAGAGATTAGCGGTGTACAGCTGATTCCCTTTATCTACCTCGGTGCCAAACATATGGTCACCGGCTACGATCACCTGCTATTTCTGTTTGGCGTGATCTTCTTCCTCTATCGCCTGAGTCATGTGGGCATCTATGTCAGCCTGTTTGCCATCGGCCACTCCAGTACTCTATTACTCGGGGTTTACTTCAATATTGAAGCCAGCGCCTACATTATCGACGCCATTATCGGCCTGTCGGTGGTGTACAAAGCGATGGATAACCTAGGTGCCTTCCAACGTTGGTTTGGTAAGCAACCGGATACCAAGCTGGCGACTCTGATCTTTGGTTTTTTCCATGGTTTTGGCCTGGCGACCAAGATTCAGGAGTTCGAGATCTCATCCGATGGCCTGCTAGCCAATCTGATCGCCTTTAACGTTGGTGTTGAGATCGGCCAGCTACTGGCGCTGAGCTTTATCCTGATTCTGATGGGCTTCTGGCGTCGCCATAACAGTTTTATGCGCCATGCCTTCCTGGCCAATGTCGCCCTGATGAGCATGGGCTTTATGTTGATGGGCTATCAGATCGTCGGCTTTTTTGTCGCCTGATACTGCTCATCAAACAGGCCCTGGTCAGTCAAAAAGGCCCTGAATTGAGCAAACAACAGGGCTTTAAACAACAGAGCCTTACACAAAAGAACTTTATTGGTCTCAGCGCTAATCAGCCATTGCGCAAAAAAGCAGCTCAAGCTGTGGCCAATAACATGAATGATATTGCCTCGGTTTTGACACCTAAGAAGCGATCAAACCGGGCAACAAAAAGCATTAAAAGGTTTTACATTATGTTTAACTCAGAAGTACCCAACAAAGACCAACTGCCTTCCAGCAAACAACTATTAGTCTCCACCCTGGCCGCTTTTGTGGTCGCCATGGTATTGCTGATCACAGTTATCCTACCGGCGGAATACGCCATCGACCCCACAGGTATTGGTCGTGGCTTAGGCCTGACCGAAATGGGTGAGATTAAAACCAGCCTGGCGGCAGAATCTGAAGCCGATAAAGCCAAATCGGCCCCTCAAACAGTCCAACAGCTGTCTCCACAGAGCGCTCAACAAAGCAACCAAACTGCTGCACAAGCACAGCCTGCAAAGAGTACTGCTCAACCTGCACAGCAAGTGGCAAAAGCAGCACCTGAGCCAGTACAGAAAAAGCCTGTCGTTAAACAGGACAAACGTGTACTGACATTGGCTCCGGGTCAAGCGGCAGAGCTAAAACTGGGTATGAACAAAGGAGATAAAGTGCAGTATCGCTGGATCGCAGAGGGCGGCAAGCTGAACTTTGATACTCACGGTGATAACGCTGAGATCTCTTACCACGGTTATGGCAAAGGCCGTAATAAACCGGGCCAAGAAGGTGAACTGGTCGCCGCTTTTGACGGTAACCACGGCTGGTTCTGGCGTAACCGCTCTGACACAGTGGTTACCCTGACATTGGAGGTTCAAGGTGAATTTCTGGGTCTGATGCGCGTGATGTAAGCGCTAATGACTTAGAAACAATAACCCCATTCCATAAGCCACAACTCGAAATCCGTTACCAGATATCTATATAGAGAAAGGGAAGGGGTTTCGGGTTGTTTCGCAGTGCATGTGAATACTTTCTATGCTTGATGATAACAAGCGTCTCTGTGCATAACTCAATATCGCCACGTTGATCAGCTAACATCAGGTAAGACTGACTCAGGAGAAGCAGATGTTTAGCTTTATCCCCCTAGGCCTCTTTCGCCATCTGTTTGCGGCACAGGTTATCGCCCTATTTGGCACCGGCCTAACCTCCATCGCCTTGGCCCTGCTAGCCTACGAACTGGCTGAAGGTGATGCGGGTCTGGTGCTGGGCTTTGCCCTGGCATTGAAAATGGTCGCCTATGTGATCGTATCGCCACTGGCTGGAGTGATCGCACCTTTTATGCCTAGGCGGCGTATGTTGGTCACTCTGGATATCCTAAGAGCCGGGGCCGTGCTCTGCTTACCCTTTGTGGATAGTTTATGGCAGGTCTATCTGTTGATATTTCTACTCAATACCTGCTCGGCACTATTTACGCCCACCTTTCAGGCCACAATTCCCGATATCCTGCCGGATGAAAAAGACTACACTCAGGCACTATCGCTATCCCGCTTAGCTTACGACTTGGAAAACCTATTAAGCCCAACCCTCGCCGCGTTACTCCTGACCGTATTAAGCTTTGATGTATTATTCAGCCTCAATGCCATCGCTTTTGTGATATCGGCTTTGTTGATCGTCTCCGTGACTTTACCGGCAGCCAATCAGGGACAAAACAACGACAGTTTCTGGTATCGACTCACCGTAGGCAGTCGTATCTATTTCCGCACTCCGGCCCTAAAAGCCTTGATGGCATTAAACCTCGCCATCTCAGCCGTCGGCGCAATGCAGATTGTGAATACCGTGGTTTATGTGCGCTCTGAACTGGGCCTGGCAGAAACACTGGTACCACTGGCGTTTGCCGCTGCTGGAGTTGGCTCAATCAGCGCCGCCATTGCTGTACCTTGGTTGTTAAAACACTACTCACAACGCCTGATTATGCTAACCGGCTCTGTCTTGATGGGGGGATTATTACTGGCGGGAACACTCAAACCGGATTACTACACCTTACTCATACTCTGGTGCCTGATCGGCTTGAGCAGCTCACTGGTACAAACACCCATTGGCCTGCTACTGCGCAGTCATTGTCAGGAAGAGGATAGACCGGCACTCTTTGCAGCGCATTTCTCACTGTCCCATGCCTGTTGGTTAATCTGTTATCCACTGGCTGGATGGCTCGGCGCTCAATGGACACTGACCACCGCCTTTGGCCTGATGGCCCTATTAGCCATCCTCACCACCTTAGTTGCAATCATGCTCTGGCCTAGAAACAAAGCAAACGAGCTATGGCACGAACACGGTGAGCAAACCCATCAACACCTGCATTTTCATGATGAACATCATCAACATAGCCATGAAGGCTGGGAAGGGCCTGAACCACACTCACACAACCACCAACACCAAGCGATTCGGCACCAGCATAAGTTTGTGATTGACCGGCATCATCGCCATTGGCCATTTGATTAGTCAGGTGATTGAGAGGGCTTAACTCTAAATGATAAGGTGCTTATTCATACTTTCTAAATAATAGGGTTAAGGATGCTGAAATTTCATCCGAAAAAAGGAACTGTACTCTGTTGTGATTTTTCCAAGGGATTCCAACCACCTGAAATGGTAAAAGTGAGACCTGTGGTCATCATTACGCCACAACTGCCTGGAAGACCAGGATTGTGCACCGTTGTTCCACTGAGTACTGTCGAACCAGATCCTCTACAACCTTACCATCACAAGATGGATACTCAGTCTCTGCCACCCAAGCTTCAAAAAGTAGATTGCTGGGCTAAGTGTGACATGCTTTATACCGTTGGGCTTAATCGCTTGGATCGAATCAGAGATAAGGATAGCAACGGCAAACGCTGCTATCTTGCAGGGAAAGCCACGGCTGACGATATCGCCAGCATTGAACGAGCAGTGATAAATGGCCTTGGTTTGAAAAAGTTTTTGCCATAAAAAAGAAATGCCCCATTGGTGCGAACACCAATGGGGCATGATTCTTGACACTAGCTGGATAAACCAGTTCATGGCCTAGAAAAGCTTGTCATCGCAGATATCTAGGTCAGCTACATATTTCAGTAGGCTTACAAGCCGGATTAACCGGAACACATAAAGTATAGATTTGTCCCGACCATAAAGTAAAGCATTTCACAGTACTAACACTCTACTCACAGGAAGTGTTAACAGCTACTTATTAATTTACACGTCTACCTAAAAGCAGAAGCAAAAAAGGCGACAATCATTGGCTGCACTTATCGCCTTTTATTTATCCCATCAAAATAGGACTATTCGCTAGGTATTAAACCTTAGACAACAGATATTGAGTCAGCAGCGGTACCGGGCGACCGGTTGCGCCTTTCTCTTTACCGCCGCTGTGCCATGCGGTACCTGCGATATCCAGGTGGGCCCAACGGTAGTCTTCGGTAAAGCGGGACAGGAAGCAAGCTGCGGTGATGGTACCGGCTGGGCGACCACCGATATTGGCGATATCGGCGAAGTTAGAGTCCAGTTGCTGTTGGTACTCGGACCACAGCGGCAGGTGCCAAGCACGGTCTGCAGCTTCGATACCGGAGGCCAGCAGATCAGCGGCCAGATCATCGTCGTTGGACAGCAAACCTGTCGCCTGATGACCCAGAGCGATAATACAGGCACCGGTCAGTGTCGCGATATCGACAACGGTGGCTGGCTTAAAACGCTCGATATAGGTCAGTGCATCACACAATACCAGACGGCCTTCGGCATCAGTGTTCAGTATCTCAACGGTTTTACCAGACATAGTCGTCACGATATCACCCGGCTTGGTGGCGTTACCCGCTGGCATATTTTCAACGGCAGCGACCACGCCCACAACATTCACCTTAGGCTTCAGCGCTTTCAATACTTGCAATACGCCCATTACGCTGGCGGCACCGCACATATCGTATTTCATCTCGTCCATGCCTGCGCCTGGCTTCAGGCTGATACCACCGGAGTCGAAGGTGACACCTTTACCGACCAGCACATGAGGCTGCTCATCACCCGCACCTTTGTACTCTACGGTGATCAGGCGAGACGGCTGCACACTGCCTTCACCCACGGACAGCATACAGTGCATGCCCAGATCGGCCATCTGATCTTCGTCCAGTACGGTTAGGGTCATCTCGTCGCAGTCTTCAACCAACAGTTCCGCTTGCTCGGCCAGGAAGACCGGCGTACACACATTGCCCGGCAGGTTGCCCAGGTTACGAGTGACGTTAGAGCCCAGACCGGTTGCCTGACCGATAGCCAGTGCCGCTTCTACAGCATCAGTATCCTGGCTCACTACGGTGATTTCGTTCAGCGCCAGCTCTTCCGCTTCTTTGCTCTTCATCTGAGTGAAGGCATAGAGCGCAGTTTCAGTGTTCTCTGCCAGCAGACGGGCTTTCCAGGCGTTGTCACGACCATCTTTCAGCTCTACATCATCCAGATTCAGCGCCACGGATTCAATCTTGCCACCTTTGATGCTATTGATCAGGCCAGTCGCCAGTGAACGGAATTTACCGTCGTTCAGTTCGTCCGCTTTGCCTGCGCCCACTAGCAGCAGACGGGATGCATCCAGACCATCCACAACCGGCAGCAGCAGGGTTTGACCCTGTTTACCGGTGAAGTCGCCCTGATCGATAATTTTGCTGATCAGACCATTAGTCGCTTGATCCAGCTGCTGTGCGGCAGCACCTAACTCACCGTCTGCGCCGACAAAAGCGACCAGACAATCTTTTTTCAGTTCGGTTAACGCCTGATTGGTTGCGATAAACTGCATAGAGACTCCAAAAATTCACAAGACAAAGAAGGCAAACGACCCAATAACCCGATCAAATACCGCACTCTCTAACGCTATCTCACCACAAGAATGTTATCCCAGGGCACAAACTGATCCAAAGGGACCAAAAATACCCGCAAGACGCAACAATACTCACAAGACAAATGGGGAGTGTTATTGGATAATTTGCCCGCTGAGAACCCACTCTCAGTCATTACCCTCAGTTTACGCAATGCCTAACTGAACGCAAAGCCGGATCAGCAGATATCCATCGAGCAAACAGCGCTCTCTGCCGATCACGGAGCTAACACTGACAGGAGCCGCTTTTTGATTATTTTTCGTTACCTGCTCAGGGAAGTGCTGCAGACCATGACCGCAGTGACCCTGGTCCTCCTACTGATTATTCTCGGCGGTCGTTTTATCAAGCTGTTTGAAGATATCGCCGAAGGCTCGCTGTCACTGGATTTCCTCTGGAGCCTGCTGGTGCTTCAGTTGCCTTCAGTACTGGAACTGATTCTACCGTTGGGCTTTTTCCTGGCGATTATGCTGGCCTATGGTCGTTTGTATCAGGAAAACGAGATGGGCGTCTTGATGGCCTGCGGTTTTACCCCGACTAAACTACTGCTCTATACCCTCTGTGCCGGTGCCTTAGTGGCGACCATTGTCGGCAGTTTCAGTCTGTGGCTGACCCCCAACAGTGAAGCCAAGGCTGCTGCCATCTTTGAAGAACAGAAACGTAAGGTGGATTTTTCCGCCATTAAACCGGGTCGTTTCCAAAAGTTCTCTGGAGGCCAAGTGGTCTATACCGAAGAGCTGACCGACCAAAATACCCGTATGCGCGGTGTCTTTTTATCCCAGGAGCTGGATGGTGACCGCAGGGAAAAAAGCGATGGCCGTACTGCCGTATTCCGTGCCGAGCAGGGTTATCAATACCTGGATGAAGAGACCGGCAGTCGCTTTCTGGTGTTAGAAAACGGTGCCCGGACGGAAGGCCAGGTAGGACAAAAAGATTTTAACGTGCTGACCTTTGAACGTTATGCCGTACGACTGGCAGAAAGCAATCAGGGGCGTAAACGCATTAAGGTGCGTCAGCTACCCACCAGTCAGATCTGGTCATCGGATAATCCACAACATATTGCTGGCGTGCAATGGCGCTTATCCCTGCCACTGATGGTGATTATTGTCACTCTGATGGCAGTGCCACTCAGCTATGTGCGCCCTCGTCAGGGTCGCTTTGCCAAACTGTTCCCTGCGGTTTTCCTGCATATTTTCTACCTGAGTGGACTGATCTCGGTACAGGGTATGATCGAAAAAGGTCGTCTGGATCCAGCTATCGGTATGTGGTCAGTACACCTGGTATTTTTCCTGATCGCTATGCTGCTGGTATTCAAGGATACGCTGTTTAATAAGTCGTCATCATCCAAGCCTTCAAAGCCAAACGACTCAACTCCGACTGATAAACCTGGGGCGGTACAAAGCTGATGAAAACACTGGATCGCTATATCGCCGTCAGCGTACTGAGCTCTGTTCTGATTGTGCAGACCCTGCTATTGGGTCTGGATTTCATGCTGGCTCTGGTCAATGAACTGGACGACCTGAATAAAACCTATCAGATCACTAACGCACTCTACTTTGTCGTAATGACATTACCGCGACGTTTTTACGATCTGATGCCGGTGGGGGTTATGGTAGGCTCCCTGATCGGCTTGGGAGCCCTGGCCAGCAGTAATGAACTGGCCGTCATCCGGGCTGCGGGTGTCTCTATCGTGCGTATTATCGGTTCGGTCATGAAGCCGATGCTGGCCATTATTCTGGTGTCATTCCTGGTTGGTGAATATGTCTCACCTGTGACTGAAGTAAACGCCCAGAACTATCGCATTCTGAAGAAGTCCGGTAACGCCCGGGTAAAAGCCGAGTGGGGCGTTTGGCACCGGGAAGGCAATGAGTTTTTCTACTTTGCTTCGATTCATGCCGATGGCCGCCTGTTTGGTATCTCCCGTTATATCTTTAACGAAGAAACCAAAGAGCTGGAAAGCATCTTCTACGCCCGCTCCAGCACCTATGAAAACGATAACTGGCTGCTGAAAAATGTGCAGATCAGCCGTATTACACCAACTCATATCCAGGAAGAACGTATCGACCAGTGGCGCTGGCAGACCAAACTGACCCCAGACCTGATGAAGATGATCATCATCAAGGAAAGGTATCTGGCACCCAGTGAACTCTGGCAGTACGCGCAATACCTGAAAGAACGGGGGCTGAAATCCCATGACCACTTACTAGCCTTCTGGCAGAAGGTACTGATGCCCATCACCATCGGCTCTTTGGTCCTGGTAGCCGCTTCTTTTGTTTTTGGACCATTGCGCTCCGCACCAGCAGGCACACGTGTCTTCAGTGGTGTGATTGTGGGACTTGCGGTGAAGTATGTGCAGGACCTTCTAGGCCCCGCCAGTGTGGTCTACGGCTTTGAACCTATGTGGGCGATTCTGGTCCCAGCACTGGGTTGCGCGCTCTATGGTGCTATTTTGATTCGTCGTAGCGGCTAGAAGCAATAATCGGCCAGAGGCTGTGCACGACAATTAGGCCTATCAGCCGATTTAAGTACAAATACTTCTCTATTGTTAAATTGATTTAATCTCAGGATAAAAACTATGTTTCAAAGCGGGCGACAGTTCCCCAATCAACAATGGACCCAACCGGCTAACCTGACCCGTCGTCTGGGAGCCCTGTTGTATGATTTTCTGATTATCGTTGCCCTATGGATGTTTGCCGGTTTTGCTCGCCTGCCCTTTGTCGAAGCCGATGCCATGACCGACAGCGCAGGTCCTGCTTTCCAGAGCGCTCTGTTTATCCTAACCTTTGGCTTTTTCGCCTTTTTCTGGCTGCGTACCGGCCAAACCCTGGGCATGCAGGCCTGGCGTATCCGTGTACAGAATGAAAACGGTACCGCCATGTCACCAACTCAGGCACTGATGCGCTTTCTCTGTGCTTCCATCTCTATTGCCAGTCTGGGTCTGGGTTATATCTGGATGCTGTTTTCTAAAAACAAAGTCACTTGGCACGACCAGTTCTCCGATACTGTTGTGGTTTATGTACCGTCTGATAAAGAGATTTCAGCCTTAGAAGAAAGTGATAGCTCAGAACGAGAAAGCAATAAAGCCAGTTCAGGAAAGGGCAAGAACAAGAAGGGAAAGAAGTAACTCACACTCTGTGATCAACCAATTTATTCACAGTAGCTCTTTGTAACTAAGGCCATAACCCTAAACATTATCTATTCTGATCAAAGCTTATGCCCACCACTTAACACCCAGTATTGGGTATAAGCTTCTGGATCCCTGTCTATTTAAGCTCAGACTCAAACCCTTTAATCACTGCCGTTTGTTGCTGTAGCCAATACTCAAATGTTTCCATCGCAGAGCTGTCCTGAATAGCAGGATTCAACACCAGCTGGTAACAACAAGGGTTCTCTACCGCTAACGCTTTAAAAGCAACCAGCTTGCCCTCTTCGATAGCATCCATAACCAAAGAAGAACGCCCCAAAGCTAAACCGTGGCCTAATTCAGCCAGCTGCAAGGTGATATTTGCCTGACTATAGCGCTGACTTGATGCATTAACATCTAATACCGGTAAACTGATCTGTTGTGCTTGCTCAATGCACTCCTGCCAATAAGACCAGCCATCTGAATAGCGAGCAGCGGTTGGACTGGTATCACGCAATAGCTGTAATTCAGACCAGTAAGCAATCAAAGCATCAGCATCTATCAACTGATGCTGCTTGGCATAATCCGGCGAGCACACTGGGTACATCAACTCACTAAAAAACACCCGATTGGCACTCTCAGCCACTTCCCGGTACACGATAGCAGCATGGCCATGATGCAGGCTGAAATTATCTGGCGCACTGATGGCATTAACGGTCAGTCGATATTGAGGATTACTCTGCTCAAAGTCCATCAGACGAGGAAACAACCAGCGAATAGCAAATCCGGGCAACACCGAAATCAGCAACTCATTATTCTGCTGTTTGCGTTTCTCCTGAGCGATTGCATCAGCTATATGGCCAAAACCCTGACGTACCGCCTGCACTAACTGTTCGCCTGAATGGGTTGGACGAATACTGCGCCCTTCGCGGATAAATACTGCAAAGCCCAAACGCTGTTCCAGTGATTTAATCTGCTGGCTGACCGCCCCCTGACTGATACCCAACTCATCAGCGGCCTGGGTAAAACTATTCAATCGGTAGCAGCTTTCCAGCACTCTCAGGGTCTGTACAGAGGGAATCCTAAACATAATCGATTAGTTCAACTAATGAATGGGTTAGTAAATACAGATGGGTAGTCTAAGCGACAGCTGATAGCCTTGGCGAGTACTAGATGATCACTAGGAAACCTGAGTCAGATTTATACCGTTGCGGCCAATCTTCTATCATCAGGTCCATGTAACGCTTTACCCGAGTGTTAACACTGCCTTGAGACTATGGATAATCTGCCCAGCTGACGAGAGCAATAAATCTGGCTTACCCACCAACAACAATAATTGAAATTATGGGAGGGTCGTGTTGTGGTCAACACCAGAACCGCCAGTTTCCAACAAGCCTTAGTGACTTTTGGCTCCATCGTCGTTGTCATTGGCATCGGCTTATTTTACCTGCAAACCAGCCTGCACAGCTTAATGCTGATCTGTCTGTTAATCGCCTCAGTCAGTGCCTGGCGCTTAGGCTACAACTTTACGGCTATTCGTGACGCCATGAATAGCGGTATCAGTGGCGCCATGTCGGCGATCTATATCTTCCTGCTGATTGGCGTACTGATAGCAGCCTTTATTGAAGGCGGCATACTGGCGACACTGATCTACTATGGTGTCGACTTTATTCAACCCGCACTCTTTCTACCAGCCGGCTTGATTCTATGCAGCCTGATGTCGGTAGCCACCGGCACCAGCTGGGGCACTGTGGGTACTGCCGGTGTTGTCTTGATGGGTATCGGCGCAGCCATGAATATCCCGCTGCCTTTGGTTGCCGGCATGGTGATCTCGGGAGCCTGTTTTGGCGACAAAATGTCACCGGTATCCGATACCACCAACCTGTCGGCGATGTCTTCAGGCACCGATCTGTATACCCATATCAGGAGCATGTTGTACACCACAGGGCCTGCCTATCTGCTGACACTGGCAGCCTTTAGCTTCCTGGGTATGAGCTATGCCGAAAACAGCCTGCCAGCAGAAGAACTCAATAGCCTGATGACGGGTCTGGAAAGCAGCTATACCATTAGTTTAATTAATCTTTTGCCTCTGGTGATCATGCTCACCCTAAGCCTGCGTCGCGTGGCGGCAGAACCGGCGATGATGGCGGCAGCAATCACAGCGGTTGTGCTGGCCTTAACGCTACAAGGCTCTGATCTGACCACTGTGCTGGGTGCGCTTTATAACGGCGGTACGGGTCAAACCGGTATCGAAACGTTAGATAAGCTGCTGGGCCGTGGCGGTATCAGCTCGATGATGTGGACACTGTCCCTGTCTCTGATGGCCCTGGCACTGGGCGGTATTCTGACTCGTTTTGATTTCCTGAAGATCCTGATCACCGGCATTCTGATTCGAGTGAAGCGTGGTGCTACTCTGATTGCAACCACCATGATGACCTGCTTTGTCGGCAATATGACCATGGGGGAAGCCTATATGTCGATCATTCTGGG
Organism: uncultured Oleiphilus sp.; assembly: GCA_964342385.1. Classification (GTDB taxonomy): domain Bacteria; phylum Pseudomonadota; class Gammaproteobacteria; order Pseudomonadales; family Halomonadaceae; genus Oceanospirillum. The sequence goes on from CAYFGP010000053.1 coordinate 20,646, forward strand.
CGGCCAGCTGTTTGGCGATGCCTACGATGAGAAAGATATTGATCGCTCCGTCATGTCCCGTTCACTGGAAGAAGGTGCCACGCTGACAACAGCATTGATTCCCTGGACCACCGGCGGCGCATTTTTCGCCTCAACTCTGGGTGTCAGTGTACTGGAATACGCGCCATGGGCACTGCTGAACTGGCTTAATCCTGTGTTATCCATTGTGTTTGCATACTTGGGAATCGCCATCTTTAAAGCCGGGAGCAAAACACCGTCTCAGGTTAAAAATCAGGCACAAGCACAGACTGATAACCAAACTACTGCCAAAGCTCAAGCAACCGAAACTGCCTAGCCGTCTGCCATAGATAGCCATTTGTCATAGAAAACCATCTGCATAAATAGACCAACTGAGTCAGAGGTAAACTACCTCTGGCTCAAACTTCTAAAAGACTAAAACGACCGTAGCCGACAGAGGAAAATCACCCTCTGGGGCCGCCCGACGACAAAATTTGATTAAGAGACCAAGAAGATGAGCCATATAGCGCAAGCCAATCAGGAACAAACCGCACAAGATAATCCCGTAAAGACAGTACAAAACCCAATCAGCCCGGAAGAATTTGGACAAGATGCCCTAACCTATGTTCGTGCCCTGCCTGAAGATATTATGCAAGGGCTGGGTGTACTGCTGGTCAATCGCCAAGGTACTGACAGTAATGCCTATATGCGCACAGAGAATATTATCGGTCACGCCGAACACGGCAAACTGTATCAGCTGGGCTGGCAGGGCCTGACGGAAATTGAGGATGACGGTCAAGAGATCCAGCTGCCTGAAGCACAAGAGCCACCACATGCCGTTTTAACGGGCCAGTGGCAACAGGAAGTGGACCTGACCACTGAAGACGCCAATATTCTGGGAGGAATGGGCACCTATTACCTACGCAACGATGATACTGGCATCCAAATTCCTGTTGCCGAATGCAGCCCTGAAAACCTGGCCTACTACGATAGCCAACTGGTGAAAATGGGTGAGACCACACGCTTTGATTCCACCGGCAATCTACCCATCACCATTACCGCCGTTGGTAAAACCTATGCCCAGAATTATCTGATGGACCCAGTAAAAGGCGGCGGTACTTATCTTGAAGTACACGACAGACCTCATTTCCATATGCCTGTTGAAGAAGATGCGGCAGGTTATCTGATTCTAGGTAAACGGGATAAAGATGGTGCGGATCGGGTATCCGCTTTCCAGATCCCTTACGGTTATGCGGTACATATGGCCCCATGGGCGATTCACTCCGATGCTTATCTAACCGGACGTTATCTGGTGATTTACTCCGCTACGCCTGAGTTTTCTACGGTGATTATCCGCCAGCAGAATGGTGATCTGGGCAATATTGAGTTTGTTTAATCGCCTGTCCACGATCCTGCCTTAGAGTCGAGCTATTTGACTGACCCGATCCTATAACAAAATAACCGGATATCTGCTGATATCCGGTTATTTTTATGACCCACTGACTTGATCACTTGGATGCCAATAATATCAGCGAGGCTATTTAGACATAGCAGGATTAATGGAAAAAGTGACATTAACAGTTTTGTTCAATCCAGGCCTGCAGCTGTGGTCCTTGCATCACACCCGCCTGACGGGCCACTTCCTGACCGTTTTTAAAGATAGCCAGCGTCGGAATGCTACGAATGCCATACTGAGCCGCGGTCTGTTGTGCCACTTCGGTATCCACTTTAGCCATACGTACTTTGGGCTCCAACTGTTGTGTCGCGGCACTAAAAATCGGAGCCATCATCTGACAAGGGCCACACCAAGCCGCCCAGAAGTCCACAACAACCGGTAGATCAGAGTTCACGATCACTTTTTGAAAATTAGCATCGGTCAGATTCTGAGGCTGTCCGTTAAACAATGCTTGCTTGCACTTGCCACAGTTTGGGCTATCACTCAGACGCTCAGCAGGCAGACGATTCACCGCATCACAATGGGGACAGACGATATGTTTACTTTCGCTCATAGCGGTCCTGTATTAGCTTGATCATTCAATTGATACCGATTTATGGGCTCAGATTCATATTTTCAAGCATTCCCCACCTCAACCGGCACCAGAATTAATACCATAGCACCTGATGACACCTGAACATTAACTATGCTGACCAAAGCCCTCATAATCTGTTTCCTTGCGCTCCTCATTTTTCTCCAGGCGTTGCTGCAGCTGCTGAATCGTCTCTGCCAGCACCTCTCGTCGGGACTCCAGTTTTGTTTGTATTTCGACAACTGTTGCTTCCAACTCATCACAATGAGCCATCGCATGACGTAAGCGTTGAAGGTATATCTGTGAGTTCATATCAAGCCTCCCTGTCCGATAGGTATCGGTTAGGTTGAAACCATATTCAGATGGCACAGACACTTGCCTGTGAAACATCCTCTAAATCGACTCTTTAAGCAGACAAACAATGACCTCTAAGCACTCACACAAAAGCTTCTCTTTAGCAGATGGCTTCATTCTTCAGCCACTGACCGAAAAATATCGAAATACTTTTGTGTTAGTGTGTATGAACTTAATATCCCTCTTTCTAATATTTGCTTTACCTGCTTAATCCCTCCTCTCTTACGCTATAAGTTAGCCATTAAATATTTGTTTTTCAGCCCTAAATTAGATGTCAAAAATAGAAGAAAACACTTCTTTTGACCCAGATCACCCCAGGATAAAATACGTCGCTTTAATGGTCAGACTTGGCACAAAACAGATCACTTCATACACTTAACAGAGCAGCCGTATAAAGGCGGGCCTTAGCCCAATGGTCGCACTTCAGCTCCAAGGGCCAAAACGAGGATCATACCCACTGACACAAAAGTGCTTTGATATTTTTCGGCCAATGGCTAAAGAATGAAGACATCGGTTAAAAAGAAACTTTTGTGTGAATGCTGAACGCTCTTTTAGGTATTATCCTCACTCTACTGACAGTACAGGATCACTTATGGTTAAGCTCAGAGACTTGCAATATCTGGATGCCATCGACCAGCACAAACACTTTGGCAAAGCTGCCGAAGCCTGTTTTGTCAGTCAGCCCACACTCAGCGGCCAGATTATGAAGCTAGAAGAACAGTTGTCACTCCAACTGGTAGAACGACACCGCCGCAATGTGATGCTGACACCAGCAGGTGAGCAACTGGTTCAAGAAGCGCGAAAAGTGCTTAACGCCGCTCGGGACTTTGAAGAAACTGCCAAGAACCTGCTTGATCCTTTAGCCGGTGACCTGCACATGGGGTTAATTCCCACTCTGGCACCTTATCTTCTTCCCCATATCATGGGCCCTTTGCATAAAAGGCTGCCTAATATCCGCTTCTATCTACATGAAAAACAGACCAAGGTGCTACTGCAGGAATTAAATGAAGGCAAACTGGACCTGCTAGTTCTGCCTTGGTTGGAAGATATGCAGGGTGTCGAACGTTATGACCTATTTTCTGAGCCCCTGGATCTGGCCGTCCCCTCTGGCCACGAATTGATTCAAAAAGACACTTTGCAACTGAGCGATCTTAATGAACAGAAGATTCTGACTTTAGAAGATGGCCACTGTTTGAGGGATCAAGCCATGGGTTATTGCTTTAGCGCCGGGGCCAGTGAGGATCACAGCTTTCAGGCAACCAGTCTGGAAACACTACGTTACATGGTTGCCAGTGGCATGGGCATTACAATGATGCCGCGCTTAGCCAGTCAGAGGGAAAATCAGTCTCTACATTATCTAAGATTTGAGCAACCGGAACCCAGCCGTTTAATTTCACTGTTGATACGACCTAACTATTCTCGCATGACCTGCGTCAGAGAGGTGGTCAGCTGTATCAAAGATGTAATGGTGACATTATAAAAGTGGATAGGAAGAAAAGGATAGGCATGCATAGAAGCTCAACTTTAAATAGTAGAGCTTCTATGCATCATCAACCAAGCCAATTGCTAGCTTTAGTGAATGATTAGAACTTGAAGATATCTTCTTCTGCTTCACCAAACAGCTGATCAAGATCTGGCTCTGCAGCTTTAGCTTGTTGCTGTTTCAACGCATTAGAACGCACTTGGTAAAGTGGTGTTAAATTGCTTAGACGAGACTTTGACCACATCTGACAGTATGCCATAGCCAAAGCACCACTTTTATGCAACTCTTGCAGTTTATCTGCCGGTAAGGCGTCCAAAACTTCTTTATTGATCTCAAACAGGCCTTCTACAGCAACAACTTCCGCTTCACCACCCTCTTTTGGTTGCTTAAGATCAATACGCCATGGCTTAATCAGATCATTATCTACCAGTTGTTGTACCAGTTTATGAGTTAACAATCGATTCTGGTAACACTGTTGTAAGAAGCTAAGTACCTTGGACACCTCCTCTGATGGCTCTCCTTCGTCGTTTAGGATTCTTAAATCACCTTCTACAAGCTCTTCATGATACAACTCACTATCTGCGTCAATGCATAGGTGCAGATTATCCGAGTTTTCATCCTTCAACAAAGCATAAGGATAACCCCGGAAAGCTGCCGGGATATAGCTACCCAGCCAACGACCATCTGTATTTACAAACAGGTTAATACCAGGCTGCAAAGACTGAATCGCAACCAGTTCGTAACCGGATTCAATATGTTCAGTTTTAGAGAAAGCAATCGCCATATGAGGCAAGACATGAGACAGCTCTTCCACTAACAGAGGGGCCACAGCCATATCTTGAGTAAAAGAAAAGTTTTTGACCGGCTGCCATCCGGACTGTTTATGCAACTGACGCTGCAGAGGAATATAGCGAGGCATTACGCTCTCCGTATTAACTGATTATTTAATCGACTATTGTAACATCCGAAATGGCTTATACCGAAGACCTCAGGTCTTACTTGCCCAGTATGCAAACCAAGCTTAATGAACCTTCTTACTTTCTACTTGAGGAGCAGCTTCTGGAGTAAAGTTATTATGCATCCACTCTGGCCAGGCATCTGTCGCCCACGCCCCTCTTTTATAGGCCAAAAACAAAATATTAATCCATTGGCGTAAATGGCCTACACCCATCTTTAACTCAGCCTTTTGCTCATCACTCTTTCCTACAAAAGTCATTTGCAGCATATACGGATCAGGCGTGATCTGAATTGTGATTGCCAACCAGCTGGATTCAGCTTCAGTCTTGGCAGAAACAGCCACAGGCTTCTCTACGCTTCTCTGATTGGCTTGCTGTGCGGCATGTTGGGAAAAACTCAGTAAATCATTTTTTACAGCTTTTTCCTGAGCCACATGCTGTTGCTCCAATAATCGAGTAACCGTCGCCACTAAACGGTCTGCCAGACGTTTGGACAACCAGATACAGATAGTATCTTCACCGGCCAAGCCGTTTAATCGGATTCTATCTTCTGTTTCTACATACTCGGTCGTAACGCGCTGCAGTGAAGGGATCATGGCTCAAATTTCGCTTCTATACCTATAATTTTTCCAACCGTGTATAATACATGCGCCAAGGATAGGTCTAAAGCATATAACGGTTGTTTTGTGAGCTAAGTCTCAATATCTCAGCAAAGGGAGTTCATCGGTTTTTTCCCGCAAAATCCCTCTTGATTCCAGCATTTTAATCACCATATTGCAGTAAGGTGTTTAGAGGTGCTAGCATTTCGCCCCTGCTGAATGCGTGGTGGAGTCATAACGATTGAGAAAGATACGGTCGAAGGCCTTACCCATCCTCTAGCCAAGAGTTTTTACCGGTGTACGAATCAAGCAAATAATAACGTTTGCTGACAGGTTCTCAAGCCAATCTTTGAAATGAACTGAGCCAATCATGAACGAAACGAATATTGCTGAAGATCTTAGATCAGCTCTTCGAGCCAGCAAACGAGGTTTTTGGGCAGCAGGTTTCTTTAGCCTGTTTATTAACCTGTTAATGCTAACCGCCCCTCTTTATATGCTTCAGGTATATGACAGAGTAGTTGCCTCACGCAGCTTGGAAACTCTGCTTTTCCTGACACTATTAATGGTTGCCATGTTTTTTGTCATGGGTACCTTAGAGTGGGTTCGCTCACGCATTCTCGTTCGTGTTGGCAACCAGTTGGATGGCTACCTAAGCCAGCGTATCTATTCAGCGATGTTTGAACTGGGTGTTAAGAACCCGGCACAACGCTCTGCACAACCGTTAACAGACCTCACCAGTATCCGTCAGTTTATGACTGGCAATGGTTTGTTTGCCTTCTTTGATGCCCCTTGGATGCCAATCTATATTGGCCTGCTGTTCCTTTTCCACCCGGCCTTTGGTTGGTTCGCAATTGCTGCAGCCATCATCTTGTTCATCGTGGCGATTTTTAACGAACGCTCTACTCGCACACGTTTGATGGAAGCCAACAGCGAGAACGTTAAGGCTCAGGGCTTGGCAAATAACAACCTGCGTAATGCCGAAGTACTGCACGCCATGGGTATGCTGCCAGGCATCATGGGCCGCTGGTACAACAAACATCAAAGCTTTTTGACCAAGCAGACTGAAGCCAGTGATATGGCGGGAACATTCAGTAACCTGAGTAAGGTACTGCGTATGATGTTCCAGTCTCTGATTCTAGGCCTGGGTGCTTACTACGTAGTTCTGAATGAGATGTCTGCAGGTATGATGATTGCGGGCTCCATTCTGATGGGTCGTGCACTGGCGCCTCTGGATCTGATGATCAACAGCTGGAACGGCTTTAACAATGCCCGCGCAGCACACAAACGCCTGAATGAACTGCTGGTCGCTATCCCTGCAAAAGATCGTAAGATGCCACTGCCTGCGCCAATGGGCACCGTTACCGCAGAAAGCCTAGTGGTTATCCCGCCAGGTTCCCAGGCTCCAGCCGTGCGTGGCGTTCAGTTTGGCGTTTCGCCGGGCGAACATGTTGGCATTGTCGGCCCGAGTGCTGCAGGTAAATCCACTCTAGCACGTGCGTTATTAGGCATCTGGCCTGCAGCCAATGGCTGTGTGCGTGTTGATGGTGCAAATATTCAGCACTACAACCGCGACGAACTAGGCCCTCACATTGGCTATTTACCACAAGATATTGAACTGTTTGATGGCTCAGTCAGTGAAAATATCGCGCGCTTTGGCAATGTGGATGCAGAAAAGGTTGTCGAAGCCGCGAAAAAAGCCGGTGTTCATGAACTTATTCTGCAATTACCTAACGCTTACGACACCGTGATTGGTAGCAACAGCGGTGCACTGTCTGGCGGTCAACGCCAACGTATTGGTCTGGCACGGGCACTGTATGGCAACCCTAAAGTGGTTGTTTTGGATGAACCTAACTCCAACCTGGATGACCAGGGTGAACAGGCTCTGGCCCAATCCATGCAACGCTTAAAAGAAGGCGGTACCACACTGTTTGTTGTGAGCCACCGCCCTTCAATTCTGAAGAACATCGACAAGCTGCTGGTTATGCGTGATGGCCAACTACAAGCTTTCGGTCCAAGAGACGATGTCATGGCCCACTTGGCCCAGCAAAAGGCAAACTCAACTCCTGCGAAAGCATAACTCTGTGTAGTTGCCAAAACACAGGTCTACGCGTCCTGCATTGATCTTATGTCTAATGCAGGGCCGTAAGCCAACGGATTTAAACGGTTTTTTCAGAGAAATAAGATGAGTAAAAGCAGAGTAATTGAAGGCGAGCACGAACAGCTCTCCTCAAAAGATGACAAGATGCCAGCCAGGCAAGAAGATAATCTGACACCACCACCGCCGCCAGCACCGGCAGGGTCAGAAGACGTACCGGTTGATGACAGACGTTATATCCGCTCGGGTATATTGTTTCTACTACTGACACTGGGTGGTTTTTCCTGGTGGGCTGGTTTTGTCCCACTGAGCAGCGCCCTGATCTCCTCTGGTGAAGTAGTTGTTGATAGTTATCGTAAATCGATTCAGCACTACGAAGGCGGTATCGTCAAAAATATTCTGGTGCGCAATGGTGACTTGGTTGCAGAAAACGATCCCCTGATTCAACTGGATACCACTCAGTGGGATGCCGATCGTGACGCGACACAAAAGCGCCTGCTAAACACTCAGGCTGAACTTGAGCGCCTGCGTGCCGAGCAAAGTTTTGACACTAACTTAACGTTCAGTGACAACCTGTTGCAAGAAGCTGAAAAGTCTCAGGATATCAACAATGTTCTGAAACAACAGCACCAGTTACTCAAAGCTGGCGTTAGCGCTTATATGCAAGAGCAACAAGCCTTAGGGGCACGTGTTGAGCAGATTAATCAGCAGATTGCAGGTTATGAACAGCAACGTACCATTCTTGAACAACAGATTGCTTCTCTGGATGAAGAACAGAAAGCGTTTGATACATTGTTCAAAGAAGGTCTCGGCGATGGTCAACGTGCTCGTGAGCTGAACCGTCAGCTGTTACAGCGTCAAAACGAAAAAGCACGTAACGAATCAGAGATCGCCCGCCTGAAAATTCAGGCTACCGAAACAGAACTGCAGCAAGCCACCCGTAAGCAGGACTACCTGAAAGAGGTCGGTGAGCGTATTAGACAAACTCAATCGGATTACTTCGACCTACAGGAACGCATTCGAGTTGCTGAGGATAAGGTACGTCGTGCCACTATTCGCGCACCAGAGAAAGGCATTGTGGTTGATCTGCAGATGCACACTCTGGGCAGTGTTGCGACTCCAGGCCAAACACTACTGGATCTGGTACCGGAAAAAGACCAGTTTGTGGTTGAAGCCCGAGTAATGCCGCAAGATATTAACGAGCTGTATAAAGGCCAGCTGGCTGATATCCGCTTCTCAGCATTCAACCAAGGTAAAACCAAGGTGATTGAAGGTGAAGTCGTATTGGTATCTGCAGACCGTTTACTTAATGAGCGTGACGGCATGCCTTACTACCTGGCCCGAATCCGAGTCACCGATAATGGCTATGCCGATATGGATGAGAGCATGCAGTTAAAACCAGGCATGCCTGCCGAGGTGATGATTCGCCGTGGTGAACGCACCCTGTTCAGCTATCTGTTGAAGCCTTTGGCTGATAGTTTTGCCCGTGGTCTGAAAGAGGAATAACCCGTGTCACGTTTAAATAAACTGACTGCCGCTTTGCGTAAAAACCTTGGTTCAAATCAACCACTGACCCGTTACGCAGTGCTGCCACTGACAGCGCTACTGGCCTTCGCTCCAGCAGCACAGGCAGAGGGTACTGATCAGACCCAAGAAACATCTATAGCGGCTCACAATGCTATCGCTACCGGACTCAGCTTTAGTGCCGCTTTAGAAGCGGCTCTGGCCCACGACCCGGAGATCAAATCCGCTTATATGACCTTTACCGCCGACAAGGAAGAGGTCAATATTGCTAAGGCTAAGCTGTTACCCACAGTCAGTCTGACCGCGGGCCACCGCTACGAGGACTCGGATAATATTTATACTGATCCAGACAGCGATTACTATAGCGCTGATTTACCACGCTCTAGCGGTACGCTAAATGACAGCTACTGGCAGGTAAATCTACGCCAGCCTGTGGTCGATTTTGCCCGTTACTATGAGTACAAAGGCTCTAAATCCTACGTCGATGCCGCCTCTTACCGTTATCAACGGGCAGAACAGGATTTGATCTATCGACTGTCAGAGCGTTATCTGGCGGTATTACTGAATGCTCAGCAGGTTTATCTTAATGAACAGAAGCTGAGCTCCCTGGAAGCCAACCTTGAGCAGGTAGAGCGTGAGCTGAGCCTAGGCGTTGGCGACCAATTGAACGTATTGGAAGTTAAAGCCCGTCGCGACCTGGCCAAATCCGATCTGTTACAGGCAAAAAGCGAACTCAGCGACGCCAAAACCCTACTGCAGAATATGATCGCTCAGGATGTGAACATTCCTAAGGCATGGGTTGCTAATGGTCATCAGGTTGAATACGACCTACCTGTGGGTGATGAAGCGGATTGGTTAGAGAAAGTTAACCAGAATGCGGTAATGCAAGAAACGGCGGCCAAAGCCAAAGAAGCGGAAATCGCCGTTTCCAGTCGCAAGGCAGGCCATTACCCAACCGTTAACTTTAACCTAAGCTACCAAGATCGGAACTCGGAAGATGAGCAACGTGCCCGTGAAGACTTTATTGTTGGTTTAGAACTGAGCCTGCCGATTTACCAAGGTGGTCGTACTGAAGCCAGCATTCGCCAGGCCAGTGCACGTCTGAATGCTGAATATGCCGGTGCTGACTTCACTCGTTCACAAGTGACACAACGAGTCAAACTGGCCTACTCCCGTATGATTAGCCTGAGCGAACGTTTGGCCGCCCTGGTTGAATCCAGACAATCCGGTCAGGGCTACCTGGATGCTGCAATCCGCGGACAAGCTTTGAATCTGAGAAGTCAGGTTGAAGTACTGGATGCCAGAACACGCCTGGTCGATATTCAGCTTAATTTTGCAGATACGCTTAACCAGTATCTACTGGCAAATCTAACTCTGCACCTGGAAACAGGCCTACTGAACAGAGAGATGCTGGCCGAGTATGACAAGCTGTTTGAACAGGCCGCTCAGAAAGCAGCACCTTAACGACACGATTAACGCAAAAGCCAAGAAAATGTATTTAACGGGACAAATATTGCGTTTATCCCTTTAAATCCAGAAATCTAGCCTTATATCTTGAGTAGCTTACGAGCTTATCTATTCAGGCTGAATATTGAACTGATATACCTACAGGAAAGATAATGTCTAAAATCACAATTGATGGCAAAGAGTACGAACTGGATTCCCTGTCTGAAGAGACCAAAAACCAACTAATCTCTCTGCAAGTGTGTGATCAGAAAATCCAGAGCACTCAACAGGAACTGGCTATCCTGCAAACAGCTCGAATGGCTTATGCTAACGCACTGAAAGAACTGCTGGCAAAAGATTAATCTGAGCCAAACCCTAAGGGCCTGGGCTAGATCCAGGCTCTGGTTAGCACCTTCCTCCTTATCTTTAATCCGACCCTCCATAAATTAGCCCAATACTTACAATCTCTCGCACTGCTTTAGACATCCAACGTTTCTTTTAGGCTTTTATCTACACCTCTTATTGCATAGCAACATTACCCACCTGACATTTAACAATATCTTTCAGCGTAGCGCGCTATTTAGACATTAAGCTCACCTTTACTTAATCACTCAGGTGATCAATGCTTTGAACACAACAAATGTTACTTGATATCATCTTCTTACTGCGAACACTGCAGACCATCTAATAAGACTGCAAGTAAGGTCTGGCGGGGTATACAGGCGAGCCCTAAAAGGCACAGCCCCTACTTATTCGCAGCAACATACACCGGATGAAATAAGGAGAGTTCAATGAATATCAACAATACCTCACTTATCAGCTATACACCTAAAGTTGCGGTTCCCACATCCGATCCCGATGATCCAAGCTACATCATCAGCCCTGGAGGCGAGTATGATGGCGTAGTACAGATTGGAGATGGAAATTACACAGGTACAGGAGCGCTGCTAAACTCTGGCCGCCACATTCTAACAGCCGCTCATGTTGTTGAAGGGATGGCATTGTCAGATATCGCCATTGCCTTTGATCTAACCTCTGGTCGTCAAACTCTCTCAGCCAGTCAGGTCCACATCCACAACAACTGGGAAAACAACTGGGGCTACGATATTGCTATTGTCGAGCTTACAGAAGATGCTCCCACGACAGGCTACGAAATTTATCGTGGCAGCACTGAGATCGATAGCACTTTCAGCCTGGTGGGCTATGGCGGCAAAGGCACGGGTAACACTGGCGCGGCAGAAGATGACCCCGGACTAGGTCTGATAAAGAGAAAGGGCGACAATACTTATGAAGCTTTAAATGAAGACTTTAATAGTATCTTTGGTAACGCCCCCGAAAGCTCCATGCTATTTTACGATTTTGACGACGGTACCAGCGCACGTGATGCCTTGGGAGGACTGATTGGCAAAACCAATACTGGCTTAGGTACTGCTGAAGTAAACTCCGTTGGTGGAGATAGCGGCGGGCCTAACTTTATTAGTGTTGATGGCCAGTTACAAATTGCAGGCATCGTCTCAGGCGGCAATGACCTAGGTTCAGATTACGACATTCTGGTAGGCATCAACTCTTCTTTTGGTGAGGTTTCCCACGATACTCGTATATCCTACTTTGCTGACTGGATTGATAATATTGCCGGCACTCAAAATGGCAGCGATACTGATAATACAGGTGACAATAGCGCCAGCAATCCAGAAGACAACGATACCTATATAGTACAGAGAGGTATTGTCGGCAAAGGAGCTGGCAATGATGTTTATGTTATCGCCAGCACACTACTGGATAGTAACGCGACACTGACCATCTCTGATACCCAGGGCCAGAACTCTCTTCAGCTGATTGATGGCCTAACGATCAGCAGCTCTCAAGTTGCAAATGACACCGCACTACTCAACTTTAATAACGGTAGTAGCCTAACAATATTAGGGGCCAGCAGTTTCAGCTATATCGCTGGAGGAGACCCACTTACTGGCCTAGCAGCCAGCTCTATGGATTATTCTTCGTTTGTCATTAATCAGCTTGGTATCGCTCAAGGGGTACCAACCAGTGGGGTTAATAGCGGCACTGAAATCACCATAACAGGCACTACTTCTAACGGATTTATTCTAAGTGGTGACTCGACCTCAGATTTCGCGTTGCTTGCTTAAGCAAAATAGTGAATATTACATACATACCTCAACAAAAATATTTTGAAACATTACATATTGAAGCGCTAAGTCCATGTCACCTTTCGCTCTGAAAGGTTTTATGTGGCTACCGAGCCTCACGATGAAATAACACTATGATCAAGATGTTCTGCTATTTTAAGATTTGAACAGCCGAATATCTTGATCAGCCTCTTACAAGAATAAGGGACTACAGCCCTGGAGAGTATGCATGTCTAACGATACATTTATTGTACAACGCGGAGTCATCGGCAAAGGGGAAGGAGATGACGTTTATGTATTCTCCGCCAACCAAGTGGATAGCAACGCCCAAATTACCATCACCGACACTCAAGGTAATAACAGCCTGCAGTTTATTGGCGGCTTAAGCATCACCAGTTCGATTGTTGCCTCTGACACCGTCCAGCTAACACTAAGCAATGGTGCCGTTGTGACAATACTGGGTGCCAGTAATATGTCTTATACCCTGGGTGGTAACCCTCTCACAGCAACAGCAGGTGTAGACAAAAGTTTTACCAGCTTTGTAACAGACGTACTGAGCACCACCGTTCCGACCTCTGGCACCAGTACTGGCGGGTCTGCCGACGTTAGCTCTGATGGTTCTGTTACGACAACACCTCCAACAGATACTGGCGGCGGTGATACCGGAGGAAGTGACAGCTTGCTCACGCAAGCCCAAGCCAAAACCAGCACGAATTCAGGCACAGGCACGCTACCGACTACAGGCGATAGTCCTGCTGTAGAATCAGGTGTTTATTGGACCGGTAAAACCAATATCACTTATTCCTACAACCTGACCGAACCAGCTGACTACGCCGGTGAAAACCTCTCTGGTTTTATCGCCTTCCCCGATGCCGCCAAACCTTCTGTTGTCGCGTCCTTTGCCGATATCGCGACCTTTACGCCACTGACGTTTAGCGAAATTTCTGTTGATGGTGATATCGAGTGGAATGCCATTCAGCAATCAGGTAATACCGACGCCTATGCCTACTACCCAGGCAGCGGCATTGGCGGTGATGTCTTCTTAAATAATGAGTACACCACCAGCGAACAATATACCGCGGGCCAATCCCCATACTTTACTGTGGTTCATGAGCTAGGCCATGCCATGGGCCTGGATCATACTTTTGAGGGCGATGCGACACTGCCTAGCAATGAAGAGAATATTACACACTCTGTAATGTCTTACACGGATTACCACAACCAAACTGTAGATTTCACCCTATCAGGCAATTCTATCAACTCTCAAGTCATTAGTAGCTACTATACCACTGGCTTTGCCCTATATGATGTAATTGGTCTACAAGCAGCATATGGTGTTAATACCACCTATAACAATACTGATACAACCTATACCGTAGGCTTCGGCACAACTGTTCAGGAAGTAATCTGGGATGCAGGTGGCACAGATCTGATTGATGCTTCGGCAGCTACTGGTTCATGCACCGTAGATCTGCGCGAACAGAAATTCTCATCCATTGATGTAAAAGATGCAGCAACTCAAGCCTCAGAAAAAATCACTGAACTAGGCGTTACCAGCCAGACCTTTATCGACTTTATCAACTCCCAGTACTCTGATTTGGGTGATCTGCTATACACCGGTGAAATGAACCTCGCGATTTCCAAAGGTGTAGTCATTGAGAACGTCACCACAGGCAGCGGCAACGATAGCGTACAGGATAATTCGGTTGATAACGTGATCAATACAGGCGCAGGTGACGATACGATCATTCTGAACCAAGGTGGTTTTGACACAGTAAACGGCGGTACGGGTACTGATACAGTACAACTGAGCATTGCGTCTTCAGCAGCACAGGTTGAAAAGCAAACGGATGGCAGTTATATCGTATTAGCCGACTCATTTGCGGCACAATTGACTGGTGTGGAGAATCTTCAGTTCACTGATACCACAACCACACTGGCATAAATGATTTTTAGCTCATTGAAATAATGATATAACCAAGGAAAGCAGATTGATCTGCTTTCCTTTTTATCTAACCTTCCGAATAAACCACGGGCAATTCAGACATTACCATTCCCAAGTCAGACTAATTGGCCAGTATCACTTGCCCATCAAACCCTATGCTCTCGCGATAAAGTTGCTCAAACTGATCTTTTAAGGCCTCACGCGCTTGATCATCCCCATGCACCAAACGAATCTCTTGTGGCCAATAACGCATGCGCTTAACAAAGTTGATCAGATCTTTTTGATCCGCATGGGCAGAATAACCAGAGATCTGATGTACTGATGCCTGAATTGTATATTTTTCACCATCCAGCTTAACCCAACCACCTTGAGGGCCATAACGCAAAATATCAGCCCCAGGTGTGCCCTTGGCCTGATAGCCGGTAAACAGCACCTGGTGACGTGACTCGCCCAACATCGCTTTCAGGTAATTCACAATACGGCCGCCACTGGCCATACCACTGGCGGCTATGATCAGAGTTGAACGCTGACTGCGGGATAAATAGTCTACCGTTTGCAGATGTTCATCATGCCCATCAACGGTATATAACTCATCAAAGCTGAGAGGGTGACGCCCCTGACGATAGCGCCGCCAGGCCTCCTTATCCCACCAATCTTTTAACTCACGATAGGACTGGGTAAATTTAGCTGCCAAAGGCGAGTCAACGATCACTTCCAGAGACTTAATCATAGAACCAGGCTCAGCACGATGAATTATATGCTCCAGTTCGTACAACAATTCCTGAGTACGACCAATACTGAAAGCAGGAATAATAATATGACCACCACAAGCCATCGCCTGCTCAATCAAGTGTTCTAACTGCTGACTTCTCTCACGACGATGCTGATGCAAACGATCACCATAGGTACTTTCCAATACCAAAATATCTGCCCGATAAGGTGAGCGAGGCGCCGGCAATAAAGGTGTCCAGGGAGCACCTAAATCACCAGAGAAGACAATTCTTTTACTCTCGGTAACATCATCTGTTAAAGAGTCTTGCGGTGATACATCGTTAAAGTCCACCTCGATATAAGCTGAACCCAGAATATGGCCTGCCCGTTGCAAACGCACCTTGACCGCCAAACCCTTCTGATCAATCAGACTGTGCCACTGCTTATATGGCAAAACAACCAACTGCTGTTTCACCTGCTTTAAAAAGCGCTCAATCAGGGATTTATTTCGGGTGAAACCGATTTTAAGGGCATCCTCTATCACTAGAGGCAATAGATGAGCCGAGGGCGGAGAGCAGATAATCGGACCGCGAAAACCTGCAGCCAATAGATAAGGTAATCGACCAATATGATCAATATGGACATGGGTAACAATCAGGGCTTGAATCGTCTCAGTAGGAAAATCAATGGTCAGTCTTTCCAATGCAGGTAGGCTATCATCCACCTCCTGCCCTTGAAACAAACCACAATCGACCAACAATGAATGTTCACTGTCAAACCAAAGCTGATGACAGCTACCGGTTACACCCTGCGCACCTCCATGGTGCTCAATCTTTGGATACATCCTTTATCCCCCTTGATGACGATAGAGTCGAAGTTAATTCAGAATTAACTTATATTAATCTATCAACCGACCAAGAAAATGATTCACGGCAAGCCTCTCTATGAACTACAACCAAAGTAACAACAGAAGCGTTGCTGGATATATCGGCACCTTGCAGGAGATAAACGGCCGTACATTTTAATCACTACCTGCTTAGAAATGACAAAAGTTTTTCGGATCACAACCTTTGAACGCATGGGTAAGAGATTCAGGGCAAAGTCAGCTAATGTTTTGGGAGTCTTTATATTTTAAAGAACAGCCTAAAGCACTATATGACTAATGCTTCATCTGCTGTGCTTTAATCTCTGCAAGCTCTTGAGCACTGACCTTAGCAATATTCATCACTTGCTCATCAGGTAGACCCGCTTGAAGCATATTCAGCACCACTTCTTGTAGATGCTGCTGCACTCCTTGCTGTATTCCCTGCTGTATTCCCTGCTGTATTCCTTGTTGTATTCCTTGTTGTATTCCTTGCTGCACTCCTTCTGCCCGTTCTTTCTCAGCCCACGTTTTTAAGTTCTCTGTGATCATCGCATGATCCTCAGTTAAGCTATGGATACGTTCCCAATTATGCGTATCACCCAAACGGTGAAAATGGCGCTTCAGCCAACGGGTAACCACTTTATCAATGCGCTCTTTATGCGGCTCTTGCTGAATTAAGCGCACCATCCGAGCCACAACTCGCTCCATCTGAACTTTACTATGCGAAGCTTTCTCAATAGAGAACACGCCACTCACCGTATTTTCAGTTGCCTCAAGCAGCTCATCAGAGTAAGCCCCTTCATCGATCAAATAATAACGCAGACGTGGCTGATACGCACGAAGGATATCAGGGACTTCTGGCTTAATCAGATTGAAGATATCCTGCTGTGCACTCCAGCGAACCAAGCCATTATAAAGCACGATAGGAAATACCGGCGGTAAGCCTCGTCTCGCCGTCGTTTGCTTAGTTTTCAGCAAATGGCTATAAAAACCGGCAACATAGTGCATGAGACGTAAAGGCATAGTTTGATCAATACGGGACTGAAATTCGATCAGCAGATAGAGATACAGCGTCTGCCTTTCACCTTGCCAATTAGCCTGTACAGACCAAACCAGATCCTCACGTTTCTCTTCAAACAACGGCGTAATGTAATGCCCACTTTCGAGCTGCAAAGTAGAAAAATCCATTAACGCAGCAATTTCGGGCGGTGCAAATCCCTCGATCAACTGCTGGACAAGCTCAGGATAACTGAATAACTCCTTATAGCCGGAGTCATGATGATTACTGTCACTAATACTGACTTCACCATTCTGAACTTTACGAGAGCACATGAACGATCTCTGATATGTAATGGATATTGCAAGCGATCATAGCAGATTAGGGAATACTCATACCATTAAACATACTCAGGAAGACACAAAAACAAGCGTTCTTTTGGTTGTTTTTTAGGCTAAGCCGCAAGTAAACAGGCCTTCCTCATTCCTTTTTTTGGACCAGAATTCAACTGTCTTAAACTGTCTGGCCGACCTATTACCCAACCAAAGCTCTTGAGCCATGAATCGTTAGATATCTCTTCAACCCAAGCATCCCCAAGCCCTAGAACAGTCATTAATTTGGGCCTTGCCTCTGGTATATAGCCCCACTTTTTGGGATGAACAGCCCGACCTAAGTAATCAACAAATTCCAGATAATCCATCAGAGCAAAAGGTATGGCACTGGAACATTGTCCACCAGCGTCAAACGGCATCAACTCAGCAAGCGGCAAAGTATTAAGCCCATTAAATTTCAGATGATGTCCATCACACGGTGCAGGCTCCACCTCCCTTCTCTCAACAGCCCTACCGTCTATAGAAGACTTACTTTCTGAAGGATGACCAGAAACTCTATGTTTGATAGAAGTATATTCAGACTCGAGCAAGTCACTGGCAATACCGGCACGCACAGGATTTAAGTCCACATAAGCCATAACAGATAGAATCGCCTGCTCATCCAATAACGCCTGACTTTTAAAACGCCCCTCCCAGAATCGCCCTGTGACGCCATCTTCATTATTCGCCATGCGAGCAATTGACTCATTTAGCACTCGCATAAACCAAGAGATATCATGAAGTCGCTTTCTATAAAGCTCAGTAAATTCACCAACTTTATCTAACATTGCGTCATTGAACTCACTGCTATCCTCAAGATAATTTCGTACCAATAGAGGACCGGTGAATAACTTCGTCCAACGCTCTAAAACCTCATCATCGGACCAAGACTTCGCCACATCACAATCCACCCTGACAACAAGATGGTAGTGGTTACTCATCACAGCATAAGCCGCCACATCTATAGCAAAAACTGAAGCTAGTTGAAGAATCCGTTGCTCAATCCACCCCCTACGATGCTCATAACACTGACCACTTACACGATCAGTGCCGCATAGATAAGCACGACGAACACACCTATTAACAATATGATACCAAGGGGTATCGGATAAACAGACTTGTTCACGACGAGCCTTTGTCATCACACTATCTCCAAGAGGAAGGTCATGATTAAAAAGTAGAAGGGAAAATATGAAGGGTCAAATAAGAATGGGTGTCCTTTGGTTTTTTATAGGGATAGGATAACCACTTGATATACAAGGATAATAAGATTGGGCGTCCTTTATAGGCTATTTATAAGCTATTGATTGTTTTTTTGAACGCCCCTTTAGTGTTATCTCTTTACTAACTTTGAATAGCGGACAGAGCGTCTGGATTAGCTTCAACTATTTTTAATAATGCACGCGCAGGGCCAGCAGGACGAACCC
>CAYFGP010000054.1:0-39493 GCA_964342385.1 uncultured Oleiphilus sp.
CGACGTTACTGGTGGGGAGTGTTTCTGAACAGGTGGGGAGAAACTACCGCTTACGTTTGAACAGGACAAGAATGAATTTTCTCCTGGTGAATTTGTTACTACAGAACAGGCTCCTGTGCAGAGTTTCTTCTGGGGCGACTACTCTGTAAAACCAGATCATGAGTACACCTACAAGGTTGTGCCTATGTACGGCAAGCCTGGAGCATTAGAGAAAGGAAGTGCTGTTGCTGTCAGGGTAACCAGTGAATCGACAACCGTGGGCGAGCATTCGGTCTTTTTCAACCGAGGCGTCGCGGGTAGTCAGGCTTATGCACGTAAGTTTGGCAATAAAAAGCCAGATGAAGTGGCTGATCGTAAGGCATATCAATGGCTATCCAGAGGCTTGGAAGAAGCTATTCACGATTTTATTGCTCAGGCGGAAAATAAAAATCACACACTTCTGGCAGCGGTGTATGAGTTTAATTATCTACCGGTATTGGAGTCCTTTAAAAAAGCCGATGAGCGAGGAGCTAAGGTTCATATCGTTTACGATAACAGAGGCAAACGTTCGCCAGGAGAAGCCACAGCAAAAGCGGTGGTTGAAGCTGGCATCGAACATCTGGTGTCAACTCGCACCCAGCAAAGCTACCTCTCGCACAATAAATTTATAATTTTCATGGAAAATGACCAGCCCATGGCGGTCTGGACCGGTTCAACTAACTTTACTGCCGGTGGTATCTTTGGTCAGTCGAATGTAGGACATTGGGTACGTAATCCTGATATTGCACAAAGATACTATGACTACTGGAAACGCTTGGAGGCTGACCCGCAAACAAAAGATCTCCGTAAAGGCAATGAGGCCGCCAATATTGCGCCTCCCGTTGAGCCTATGGCAGATGAGGCCTTTGAAACAGCGTTTAGTCCGCGCCAGGGTCTAGGCGTTCTGGAGTGGTATGCCGATAAACTGGATGCTGCAGATCGCTCTGTTTTTATGACTGCAGCTTTTGGTGTAAGTAAAGAGTTAGCCAAGGTCTTTGAAAAGAACAAAGCTTATCTTCGTTATCTATTGATGGAGAAAAAGGGAAAAACCTACTCCATGCTCACTAAGGATTCTGATGTCAGAATCGCTCTGGGTGCCGTCTATAAACGCAAACAGACGCAGTATATGGAAGGTGTACATCGCATGCTTGAGGAAGAGCTGACAGACCTGAACACCTGGGTGAAATATGTACATAACAAATTTATGCTGATTGACCCTATGAGCGATGATCCTCTTGTGATCAGTGGTTCTGCCAACTTCAGTAAAGCATCCACCCAGAATAATGATGAGAATATGTTGATCATTCGCGGCAATACCCAGGTTGCTGATATTTATCTGGGGGAGTTTATGCGAATGTTTAATCACTTCTACTATCGAGATGTCGCGAACCGCCAGGCGTCGGGCAAACAAGTGGAAAGAGAGAGTACTTACCTGAAAGCAACAGATGCCTGGACCAATCCTTACTATAAAGAGGGTTCGGTGAAGATGAAGCAGCGTCTACTGTTTGCATAAAACAGGCTGGTTTTGTGAAGAATAGATTTGTCTGAGATGAGCTTGTTTTAGCAAAGATTTACTTAGTAGGCCCTTTGCCTAAACAGAGCAGCAAATAGTAGGAATAAAGAAACGGCAGAGCTAGAAGTAGCCTGCCGTTTGCTCCTGTTAATAACTGTATTCGTATATATCAATCAAGGGGATGTTGATGGACTGTTAACATCTGGGATGTTAAGTCTTAAACAGATCAAGATAACTACCCGCTACGGTACCATCTGCTGAGAAGTTGAGCAGATTAGGGAAAATTTCAGGCATTTCCTCGTCACTCACTCCCCACCAGTTACATACACTGGCACATAGCTGATCATAGGCTGTTGTCGGCAGCATGCGGCCTTTGCCTGAGACATCGCTATCAGAACCTAAAGCAAGATCCGGTAGTGTTCCTACCATCCGATTACTGTTTAATGCTCCACCCAACACCAGCTGTTGAGCACCCCAGGCGTGGTCGGTGCCATCACCATTACTACGTACGGTACGGCCGAAATCAGAGGTGGTCATCAGAGTAACTTTATCGCCCAGGCCCTGACTTTCCATCGCCCGTTGGAACTTATCCAGAGCCAGACTTAAACCGCGCAGTAAACCTGCATGACGGGTAGCCTGACTACCGTGAGTATCGAAGCCGTTCATCTGGATATAGAAGATCTGGCGTTTGGCACCAAAACCGCCTTCATTGCTGGAGCGGGCACTCAAGGCGATCATCTTAGATAGTGCTTCTATCTGTTTGACCACTTTAGTATCGGCACCACCCGGTAGTCCAGTCGCATTACTTTCATTATTTGGATCGCTAAATAGGGCATTACCATAGCTGTCGCTCACACCATTAAACAGATCTCCAGAGCCATTTAAGGCATCGCTGATGGCATATAGCTTGTTATAGGCGTTCTGGTTCATGCGGCGGAACAGACGAGTAAAGATATCGCCATCGGTTTGGTTATTCAGCGCCTGGAAACCGTCGCCAAAAGAGTAACGATCTGGATTGTTGTCCTGCCCGGCGTGTTTGTGGACCACCATTTTTCCTGTAGGCAGAACCAGCCCCGTACTGTCATTGCCCATTAGCAGGCGATTATTGCCGCCGTAAGAGATGGACATATTGATCAAGGAACCGGCGTTAATATCCTGATCCATAGTCCAGCGATCAACAATGTGACCACCCCAGCCCATCATATGCAGATCATCACCCTTGCCGGTTTGCATCATACGGCGCTGGTTATTGTGAGAGAACAAAAACGGCGGGCGGGAAGCGGGGGAGTCCTTGTAGTCGGTTTTGCTCAGAGGTTGCAGCAGAGTACCGACATTAGCGATCAATGAACATTTATCGTCCTCGATCAGTTTCGCCAGCTCAGGCATCAGACTATTTACCCCGGCAGGGATACCTTTATGAGCCAGCGGGAAATGACCGTAACGATATTGGTTGATAATGCCACCTGAAGTCGCATAGGGATTATCAATCAAGCGATCACCACTGAAATAGTGACTTAACTCCAGTGGATTATTGGCTACCAGGATACTCTGGTGTTGCGGTTCATTAAGACCACGGGCATTGGCGTAATTATCGTAGTTAAAACCACCTTCACCGGATTCTGCCGTGGGGAGAATCATATTCAGGCTGTCGTTACCGCCATGAAGCATCAGTACCACAACGGCTTTATAGTCATCAAACTGATCTTCCACATTAGAATTGGCCATCAGCAGACCTGGTTTGATCAGAGAGGCCGTGCCCAGCAGACCTGATACTGCGGCAGACTGGCGTAAAAAATCGCGTCGGCTCTGTTTCATGATCTGCTCCTTAAATTTGCACATTAAATTCGGCGCTGCTGACGACCAGCAGAACGGCTTCCTGAACGATAAAGATCGCTTTACGTTCAGCATTACGACGATGAACTTGTGATAACACCTGTTTCATAATCTCCAGACTTTGCTCTGTTAAGCGGCCTTCAACCAGACGCAGATTCAGATCATTGAGTAACAGGTCGATGGCATGATTTTTAACTTCATCATCGTGAATACGGCTGATATCACCTTCCAGCCCGCTCAGTAAAATCTGGTAGACAGGGTTAAGATCAATCAAAAGACTGTTCTGATAGGGCTTTCTGCTCTTTCCAAAGTCAGGGAACATCACTCCGTTGATTGGTTCTGGTTTGCCGCGATGAACAAGTTCCCGAACCTCCATATTGCGTAGTAACTTGTCGTAAAAGTTAAAGTTGGTGGCCAGATTTTTTTCATTCAGTTCCTGAGTTTCCGGAGCTAATAAGCTGTTATAGGTAAATTCATCATCATTGGGGGCAAACTCTGCTTCGTAATAGTTAAATACGGTGGGTGAGCGGGTAAAGAAATTGCCAAAGTAGCGTGTATAGGCGTAAGGGCCTTTTCCTACTGGCTCAAAGGCACGGAATACCTGAGCGATAGCGTGACGTGAGCTTTTGATCTTACCGAAGTAAGGATTGCCGTCATGGCTTGGGTCCAGGGCTTCGGTATCCAATAGCACGGCTTTTAACGTCGCAGCCAGATCACCACGTTCACCGTTTTCATTGGCGCTGAAGGCATCGCTGACGCGCTGAACATAACCTGGGCTAGGATTAGAGGTGACAAAACGGCGGATCAAGTGTTTAGCCACCATAACAGGGGTATTAGGGTGATTGACCAGCATACGCACTGCTTGTCTTAGATCCTCTTCGCAGTTTTGCCCCGCAGGGAACACCTCTCCTAGAATCACCTTCTCATCGGTATCGTGGTAGTTGTTATGGCACTCCATAAAAGTCGCGTGTTGGCTGCCTTTCTTACGGCCATCACCAAAACGTCTGCCAGCACCTGACAGCACCGGACGACTCCAACCGGTCATCACCCGTGCCATCTCTTCGATATCTTCCTGGGTGTAGGTGGGGATATAGTGGCCGGATGCATCCAGGCGCGGCGTACCGTCAGCATTCAGCTCGTACAGGCCGATGCTGAACAGCTGCATAATCTCACGGGCATAGTTTTCGTCGGGTGTGCGGCTACCATCTTCATTGGCTTTCTGATTACCTTGGTGGCTTAACCAATGTCCCATCGCTACTGTGCGACTGACGTCGTAGAGCATATCCTCAAAGTTGCCAAGAGAATGTCTGGCCAGCACATCCATATAATGAGCAATAGCATCGACACGTTTATTCAACGTACCACCGGCACCTATCACCAGCATCTCATTCATTGCCAGCGCCATTTTTTGACGCAGCTGATCTGGGCTGTTTAGGACAATCTGCCACAATGAGTCCAACTGAGCCCAGCGCAATTGTCCTGAGTCATAGGGGATAGTTGCTAAAACTTCATCGGATTCAGGATAGCGATATTGACCGACCTGATAGCCAGAAAAATCCGTTAGCCCCCGGTATTGAGCGTACTCAAACAGATAGTCCAGATGGGATCGGGTACCAGGGGTAGGGTTGGCTGCATAAGCCGATGGCATCGACAGCTGTTGTTCCAACCAGGCCTCCCGGCCCATGGTCATCAACTCATCAACACTGCTCTGTGTTGGGCCCATAGAGGCTTGGACTAAAAAGCGGCGGGCTTGAACCTCATCTAAAGGAAAGTGTCCTTCGATGTCTGTACTTTTTTGTTCTCCTGCAATAAGTACTGTGTCGGTAACAGAGCTCAGTTCAGAGGATGCGATGGAGCCTTTGCCAGCACCCAACAAAGGCAGGCAGCAAAGAACACCGATATATAGTTTTCGATAACGGGTTTTAAACATATTGGCTGCTCACGGTTGGTTAACTTAAGCTTATGTTAGCCAATGCTTTTTTATGAATCTCGCTATATTGCAATAAAGCACGAATGCACACATTTATTGTAGGTTTGCTTACGTTAGTCTTTGCAAGCGTAGTGTTTACTTACAAAAAAGTGTCTAGTGAACTGCTGATTTTGTGAACGGATAGACAGAAAATTAAAACGGGATTTTTCGCGAAAGATGACTATTTTTGTCGTGTTTTGACTAAGATTTCGGCGAATTATACAGTCGAGGTAGGTCAGAACTTAAATGTGGTATTTGGACAGGGTAAACCAGGAGAGGGGTTACCCCGTTGTAGGTCTGTGCAGAGGAAGTCGCTACTTGCTAATTAGCCTTCTACATCAAACAGACTATCAGCATCAGAGTCATAATCAAAAGCGCCCAAAAAGGTCAGATAGTCATCTTTGCTGATATTGGTCTGGCGCAGGCTGTACTCGCACTCAAACAGCAGCACAATCCAGCTGACCTGTTCCATCTTGTTCTTACGCGCTTTACTCATCAGTTGTGGCATATAAGATTCAGAGAATGAGCACTCACCAGCGGCTTGGCGGATATCAACCAAGCCATCCATAGTGCCGTTGGTTTCCATATTGTCTGGCAAAAAGAACTTTAGCTTAAAGTTGTTCGACCAGCGATTGGTGGCACGGGTGTTGTTACGAGAGAAAGTCTCTTCAAAGTATTCATCAGGGATATCGGCATAAGGATGCTGTGAGGCCCAAACGGATACTTTGTTTTTCTTGCTGAAATCAAACATGAATTGGCTCTTAAATTAGCTATCGTTGTTGGCGACGTATTTTAACAGCCAGCAGCCTAATGCACACCCGTCGAAAATACACTGGCAAGAGAGTAAAAATACCAATGCTGTTTAAATATACAGTAACGGTGTTTTTTGCACCGAAATACTACCTGGCTCAACTGTTTTCAGCTTTAGTTATCACTTTTATCCCTCACTTTCATTGCTAACCTTCATTCCAGGCCACATTAAGCACGCTCACCGGAATATCGTGTTCTAGCATCGCCTGAATCCACAGATGTTGATGATCCTGTAGGCGATCCCCAGGTCCCTTCACTTCAATTAAACGATATTGGCCTTTGCTATGGTTTAACTCAATGAGATCAGGTAGCCCTCGGCGATGGTGACGTAGATCCAATAGCAGATGGCGAAAGATGGCACTTAGATGCTCGGCTGGAATAATGGCCAAAGCACTTTTTACTAGATCAACCGGCAGACTAGGCCAGTGAATCAGTGGGCAGCTGATCGCCTGTTTCTGCTCCAGCCGCGTTAAAATGATCTCCCTATATTCCCCGGATTGATTCCCCTTTGATTGCAGCAGAGCAAAGCCCTGATCCAGTAACTTGCGTCTGGTATCACCAAAGCCGGGACGATACAGATCAGCAGGCCCAGACTGAAACGGATTAAAGAAGGCTCCGCGCACTGGGGCATAAAGTGCAGGCCAAAATAGCAGTGCAAACAAACCCGTGAAGAGTCGATTCTCAACATGAAATAGCTGAGTACCATCGTTTGATAGAGCATCAATCACCGCTTGTTCAACTCTAATCTCGGTAGGTTTGGGGAGAACCAGTAAGTTAGTGGGTACTTTTTTATCTTTAACAGCTACATAATCCAAGCCTGCCTTACGGGAACAGCGCTGCTTTATCCGCTTAAGTCCAGTTCTGATTTCAGGCTGTGGAATCCGCTCAAAAGCTTTATCTGCCAGTTGAAACACAAGTTCAGGCTGTTCACGTTTTTCCAATATACGTAAAGTACGCAGCTGCGCTTCATAATCTTGGCTTTGCTCATATAGATCTAAAGCCAGATCAATTAACTGCTGGCGCTCAGCCTCTCGACCTAGCTCAAATAGCACCTTTTGACGTCGATAGTTAAGCCAGTCGCAGTCTACAGGTGTGGGTAGGGACTCACATATCAGCTCAATACTCTGACCGGCAGCGACTTGTTCCTTGAGTTGGTGTAATCGAAGATATAAGTCCACCTCAGCACGATTCTGAAAGGGGCGTGATTCAGCCGTTAGAGGCACAGACTCAAACTGCTGTAGACCCAGCTCAGTCAACACAAACTCGGACCAGGTTTGATGAAGATTACCAAAGAACATCAAACGCAAACGATCAAACAGATCATTGCACTTCAGTTCAACTACCTGAAATGGTGCATCTGGCCACCAAATGTTTAAAGGTTTAGCCGACTCACCACCAAAAGACCCCGACAGCTCTGCCACCAGATCAGACTTACGAATTGATGCAGGGAAGTGGGATTCTGGCAATAACTGCTTAGTGAGCTGCAAACACTCATTCTTTTTGCATAAGTCACATAGCGTCTCGATTGAGAGGTAGGGTTGATCGTCAACTAATCCAGCTTCCACAAGCATCTGAATCGCTTCAGCCTGATTGGGTACTTCATCATACTTCAGGTTATCTATTCGGAAGCTGGTGCCTTTGCGCATTACCATTCTGATCAAGAGTGCTTGGGTCGGTTCCTCGGATGATAAAAAACGCTCCAATAGCTCTACCTCTTGGGGCAATAACAGGCCATTGTATAGACTTAGGCAGAGGTTTATTACCTGCTTAGCGTTGTAGAGATAATACAGTGGATCGTCTAATGAGGTTGATGAAATTTTCATGAAAATCTATATGCCTGATAGCCTGAAATAGTTGATAATAGCATTGATGAGTTGTTTTTTTCGTATTGACCTTTGTTTATCTTGCCTGCAGGCAAAATAAAGTTAGAGGGGGTTTGATAATAGGTATTAGTGTTGTTTAATGTTTGTGTGAAAGTGAAGGTCTCTTTGCTATATAAGCTAGGGGTAACTGTTCGTATCAAGGAATGTATGCTTCAGGGGATTTTATGTGGGACGTTTTTTTAGGCTATATCATTGAGTCATTTAGACAGAGAAGAAGTGAAAAGAGGGCTGAAAAGGAGCGTCTTAGAGACGAAGAACAGTATCAAATAGAAAGTTGTTATCAAGAAATAAATGATAACTTATTAGCTGTTATTCATAGGGCTGAGCGGCTAGAGCACGAGCTATTTAATGATCCAATTGATAATTTAGATATAACCTACACTGAGTATAATGGGTTTGACATAAAGCCTGTAAATATAAAATCAGGCCCGTTTGAAGCTACAATGACATTTGATACTGTCAATTTTGAAGATAAGACCAGCTTCACTCCAAGTCGATTTGACTCAGATTATGCATCTATTGAAATATTAGATGTTTGTTTCACAAAGTGGGGTACTATAATTGCTATAAAGGTTATTAATCATCAAAAATACCATAATATACCATCAAATTGGTGCGATGATGTAAATGGTCGTTCAATGTATATTATAGATGTAGATAACAATGATTATCTTTATCCTGTTTCCTCTACTATGCGTGGCGAAGTTGTTTTTGACTACCCTAAAATTGAACTTATAGCATTTAGTCCCTTTCGAGAGCCGACGAACGCATTTAACCTCTATATATCGAATGTTCCAGTTTATAATATAAGTGAAGGTAGTGGTAATTTAGTTTTTAAATATTCAAGCGATGACTTGTATGGCAATATTGAGCAGAAAATAAATATGGGGACTATAACTGATCAATTGCTTAGGCCTCTTGCTGAGGAAAAAGAAAAACTGAAGAAAAAGGTTTTTAATAAAGGGAAGAGTAGGTATAAATACCTTTTTTGGTTCTTCTTTGTTTTTATATTTCCATTGTTTTTTGTTTGATGGATATATGTGCTTAGTTGTCGGTTGTGTATTGTTTGATAGGCTTTATAAGTCAGAAAAAGTCTATGTTTTTCGGTTGGCTCATTGAAGGCTTTATAGCCTCAGAATTCTACTCCAGTCATTCACCTTTTGGTTTCTTCCAATAGATAACTATTAAGGCTCAGATCAGCCGCTTTTTGGGAGTTGTGTTTTTCATACAGCGACCTATACGCATTAATTATGCGTATTCAGTGTAAGTAATGATCAGATAGATCACAAATCACACACCAAAGTAAAATCATTGGAATGTACGCAATTTTGAATCTTTGATTGTCTTCGAGCTGGCGCAGGAGATGACTGTTTTTAGCTATTCAAACGATGAAAATGGGCGAGCTGCATCCCGAGATGCAGCTCTATTCTCCTGAACTAGGGCCCTTATCAGTTAATGAGCGTAAATATTTTTTCAGATATAAAATTCGGCTATAGAAAGAGAGGCTAGTCAATAGGGTAAAGCAGTACTTTATTAGCTGCTGTCACTAGTAAATACTCCTGATGTTGGCCACCTAATGCAATATTACTGATATGGCCTGAGTCGATGGCGATATAGTGCAGCTGTTTTCCCTGATCATTAAAGATACCTACGCCGCCGGGTCCCGCGATATAAACGTTGCCGTTACGGTCTGTTTCCACACCATCAGCCATCGGTTCTTTGCCTGTTACATCGACACGGGCGAAAGCCTGTTTGTTGCTCAGATGACTATCCCTAACGTTAAAACGGTACACCCAACCATCTGCAGTATCTGCCACATAGAGATAGTGATTATCCGGTGAAAATGCGATGCCGTTAGGCAGTTTCAGGTCACCATTTTCCAGTGTCAGTGCGCCATCTTTATAGCGGTAAATACCTCGGGCTGGCTGCTCTTCTGGCGCTTTTTGTGGTCCGTAACCCTGAATACCAAACGGTGGATCGGTAAACCAAACTGCACCTTGATCATCAATAATAAGATCATTTGGGCTATTGAGAGGCTTGCCTGCATATGTGGCAGCCATAACCGTCTTTTCGCCTTTAGGATTGGTTAGAGAGAGTTTTCTGTCGTGGCGGGCGGACCATATATTGCCTTTCTGATCCACTGCCAGGCCATTGGCGAAACCTGATTGCTGATCAATAGCACTGATTTTGCCGTCCAGGGAAGCGCTGTAGATAGTTTGGTTAGGAATATCTGTAAATAGAAACGCTTGCTTCTGTGCATGCCAGATAGGGCCTTCGGCAAAGCCCATCTGATCGCTCAATAATTTAGGTTGACCGATAGTGATCTCTGCCATTGCAGGGGAAATGGCTGTGATCATTAGTGCTGCAGCGGTTATTAGCTTTTTCATAATTCACCTCGTTTGTTGATGAAGTGAATCTTATGATCTTGATTGATGCTGAAAAACAGTAAAAAATGACTTCACTGTTTACTAAATGGTGTTAATGATGAATCTTGTCTATCTACAGACGTTTCTGGCTGTTGCGGATTCCGGTAGTTTTACTCAAGCGGCAGAATCTCTCGATGTATCTAAAGGCTTGGTGTCCCGCCATGTTCAGGGTTTGGAAAACTCACTGGAAGTGCGTTTGTTTCACCGTACTACTCGAAGCCTCAGCTTAACGGAGGAAGGTAAGGAGCTGTACGGCAAGGCTCGGCAGATTCAGATTATTGCTACAGAGGCAGAACGAAGAGTTAGGGATTATGGCCAGCGTTTGTCTGGAGAGCTTAGAGTCACTGCACCCTTATCTTTGGGAAGAATGTTATGCCGTGAGGTGATTCCTGCTTTTCGTCTGCAATATCCAGATATTCAGTTGGATCTGAACTTTGGTGCTAAAACACAAGATGTGGTGTTTGGTGAGTTTGATATCGCTTTTCGTGCTCATGACCAGTTACCTGATGATGCGGTGGCTAAAAACCTGGGCTTTATTCGTAATGTACTGGTTTGTAGTCCAAAAGTGGCTGAAAGCTTGGTTGCCGCTGATATTAGTGATCTTCATTGTTATGAATTTATCGCTAATGGCCAGAGTAATCAGTGGAACAGTTTGCAGCTTGTCCGGGGAAATGAGGAATACGAGGTCGAGGTAAAAGGCCAGATCGCTTCTAATACTTATGAGTCTATCTTAGAGCTGGCTTTGCAGGGACTCGGTGTGGCTAGTTTGCCCCATTACCTGGTGGATACATTGATTCAACATGGTGAGCTAATCCGACTTTTCCCAGAATGGAGTGTTCAAACTCACCGCCTGTATATCTTATATGCGCAAAGACGGGCCATGCCAGAGAAGGTTTCTGTCTTTCTCGATAGCGTGCATAACTGGTTGGATAATAAAGGCTATCTGATATTAGAAGATTAACCGCTTGAGATGGTGGCTACCATTTCTGCGATTCTTAGTCTGTTCGCTGCAGTAAGAGTGCGATTAGCCAGAGAGCTAATCACACTCTTAGTTGTGTACTAAAAAAGCCTATCTAATCAGGAAATAGAAAAACTTTTGTTTGAAGCTTTTTCCGCTACTTGACTGCGGTTTCGGCTAATAAGTGCAGCATCTCTAGGGAAAGAGTTGCTGCGGCCAGAGAAGTAGTCTCCGCATGGTCATAGCACGGTGCGACTTCCATCATATCCATGGCAACAATGTTCATTCCTGTCAACTGACGGATAATCTGCAACGCTTTATCTGAGGTGATACCGCCAGATACTGGTGTGCCCGTGCCGGGGGCGAATGCTGGATCCAGGCAGTCGATATCAAAACTTAAATAGACAGGAAGATCGCCAACACGCTCACGAATCGCTTTAGCAATTTCATCGGCAGAAAGATTATTTGCCTGAGAACCATCAATCACCTGAAAAGCATGGTTACTTGGATCATATTCGGTTCGAATACCGATCTGAATGGTGTGTTTAGGATCAATAAGCTCTTCATTTGGCGCATGGTAAAACATGGAACCATGGTTGTAAGCGAGATCGCTTTGCTCTGTATCGGTATGGGCATCAAAGTGAATCAGAGCCAGTTTACCGTGTATTTGCGAAGCTGCGCGCAATAGCGGCAGGGTAATAAAGTGGTCGCCACCAAACGTGAGCAGCTTTTTCCCCGCTGCAAGAATGTGAAGAGCTTCTTCTTCAAGCTGCTTCACCATGTCTAGGCTATCGCCATCGTCATAACAAAGATCTCCATAATCGATCACATTCAGGTGTTCGCGCAGATTAAAGGTCCATGGCCAGCGCTTTTCTTCCCAGCGTAGTTGAGCGGATGCCTGGCGAATACCGTTAGGGCCATAGCGACAACCTGAACGGCCAGTAGTGGCCAGATCATAGGGAACTCCTAGTATGGCAGCATCAACAGAATCATTGAGTTCACGGCTTAAAGGGAAGCCAAGGAAGGTAAAAATATTGGCATAGGTGTTGGCATCAATACCAACGAGATGGTTATTGGACATGAGCGTCTCCAAGTTCATTTTCGAAAAAATCGAGAAATGCACAAGAGTGCTCTCGCAGTAAGATTCTCGTACTTACTACGGACGTCAAGGTTTAATGTCGTGATGTTTGCGACGGCGTGATTCTGTCATATATCGAATGAATATTCGAGTTTTTCTGCTTTTAGAGTCAGGGTTAGCACTGTTGCTGACATAGTCGGGACTTGTTTTAGAGGCTTTTTTGTCGCTTAGGATGGATTGAATACTGTTGTGTGGAAGGTGCGCAGGATGATGGACTCAGGTAAAAGGGCGAGTAATGATAAGACTGGCGGCTTAAGATCTAACCGCCAGTATTTGAAGATTGGTATCTTAGGTATTATGCGATATTTAAGCGCTCCAGGTCCGTACCTTCCAAGGTGCGGGAGATCTTCATATGAGCCAGTTCTGGTCTCATTAAGTTGAGCTCATCGGCATAGCTGCTTTCAGATGATGGCGGCCCGGTCAGAATACGGATAACTGGACGGGTACGGTTTTCTGGATTAATACCGGTAACCACAGCAACCTGGCTATCTTCCAGTTCAACCATACAGCCAGGAGGGTAAACACCAAGGGCTTTAATAAATTTCTGTACCAGTTGGGCATCAAACAGAGTCGCACGCCAGCTGTACATTTTAGACAGCGCCTGTGTTGGGCTGGATGCACCGCTGTAGAAGCGTTCCCGAGTCATCGCCTCATAGGTGCTGGTAATACCCAGAATCTGAGCCATATAAGGAATCTTGTCGCCTTTCAGGCCTTTTGGATAGCCTGAGCCATCATAGCGCTCATGGTGATTACCGATGATATCTCTCAGTTCTCGAATTCCCGACAGTTCATCATGCAGTCCGACAAAGCTCATGCCCTCGATCACATGATATTCAATAGCTTGTCTCTGAGCCTTATTCAGAGGGCCTTCGTGATTCAATAGATATTCAGGTACTTTCAGCATACCTACGTCATGTAACAAAGCACCTAAGCCCAGAACGTGAGTCTTGTGTTTATCCAACTGCAGATACTGTGCAAAAGCGATGGTCAGAATACAGACGTTAACGGACTTCTCTGCCAGGGAGAGTTCTTTCTCTTTCAGGCGGGAGAGCAACAGCAGAGAGCCTGCATCATTCAGAGCATCATCGGTCAGTCGTTTGACAGCATTGGTCAGGTTCTCACAGTTTACCGTGTCGCCATTGCTGATGCGGGTAAAGACATCTTTGATTTCATTGACACAAACGGCGATATGACCTTCGATCTTCTGGAGCTCTTTTCGGCTTAGCAGCTCTGGAACAGCCAATAAACCTTTACGTTCTTCCAGTGGAATCTCTTCAGCAGGCTCAGTGTTCTGAATCGGCTGCTGTTCAGTTGGCGCGGGGGCTTTTTGTTCGGATTGTTTAGCGGCTGATTTTTTTCTGCGTAAATGGGCAAGAGAAGCTGGGGTACACTCTTTAAGATCGATAAAAACGGTCTTGCAGTACTCTTTAAGTAGCTGCATCTCCTTTTCCGTTTTAACGGTAAAACGTCTACGCCAAAAAGGGGATTTTAGCCAGTCAATATCAAGTTCCACGATATGCATGCCAATACGTACATGCTCTACTGCTAATTGTTTCCGCATAAACAAACCCGGCCGTAGGCCTTCCCTAGAATCTCATCAGAGTAAATTGGACCAAACAAAAGCTTCTTTAGGAAAAGCGATCACTTTTCCTGCCGTAAACTGAAGATGCTTAAAATGCTTTTGCTGAGCTGTATCTTGCGCTAACAAAAGTATTTCGATAGTTATCGTTCAGTGCGCCTGAAGGTACGACATTTTGTGTGTAGGAGGCTTCTGTTTCGCTGTTTAGTTTTTTTTATCATGTGCTTAATTCCAGTATCTGATTATTCAGGCCGTGCAGTAAATCGTTATCAGTCTGGTAGAAGTTATTGCTTCATTTATAAGCTTATTCATATTAAGACATGTATGTTGCATGGATATATAGGGTTTGCAGCTTAATATGTTTTATTTTGTAATCCAAGCCTGATATTGGATTGAGTTGTAAGATAATTGCTATGAAATAAGTGGTATTTGACTTGTCTGTTTATAGGTTTTTGTTTGCTGTATTTATTTGTTCGATTGATTAAATTTATACTGGGTTAATAGTGTATTTGATTTGTTGTTTTAAATTGTATTGGCCCTTTTTGTTATACGGTTATATAGGGTTTTAATTAATCGAATGAATGGTTTTTCCGTGAGGGAGAAAAAGAACCACTTATTAAAAATAGAACTGGAAGAGAAAACAGCGGGCTATTTGAAATAGCCCGCTGTTTTGTTGTCTCAATCAGAGATCTTGATTTACCCTATTAGGGGAGGGCGGCCTTAGTCGCGACGGCTAACTGCAATTGCTACGACGCCATCTTTCACAGAGACACTTTGCAGCTCGTCTGCATGTGCAGAGAAATCAATAAAACCTTTTTTCGTAATCTTGTAAGGATTGGCAACACTGACCATATCAACGCGTTGCTGCTCACCATTAGTCACATATAAGGTTTTGTTGGCTGCATTGTAGTCGATAATCTCGGCAGCACCTTCATCGAAGCTACCCAGTTTAACTGTACTCAATTTGCTCATCGCACCAGTGCCAGCCAGCTGATACAGGCTAACGGTAGCGCTCATCTCGTTGGCTACAGCCAGGAAGTGCTTACCATCCTGTTGGAAGTGCACCATGCCTTCTGGCTCCAAATCACCGGCTTGCTCAGGTTTTTTGCTGTAATCAATATCGTTAAAGTACTGCACCTGCTGAGGGCCGTATGGATTGGTGATGTCATAAACGAAGATACCACCTTGCTTCTCCAGACCGATATAGGCGAAGTGGCGTTGACCGATGTGGGCAATTGCCAGGGCTTCAGGTTCGGCGCCTTTTTTCAGACTACGGGCATCAATACCTTCAAAGAAGAAGCCGTTATCATCGTCATCAACACGGCTGTTAAACTGTTGCGGCAGTACTCGTGCCAGGGTTTGCTCAAATTGAGCGCCACTATCAAAGATCAGGTGACCCTGGGCGTCCCAGATCGAGAAGGAGCGGGTGCCTGCCATATACAGTGAATCGTACTGGCCGTTGCTATTCATACCCATATCTTTAAAGACGCGTAGGGATTTGCTGTCTTGGTTGGCTAAGGCCTGTTTCAATTCAGGAGACAGCGTCTTCAGCTTTTTCGCTTTGGTGTAATCTTCCCAGGCATCGTATTCGCGATCATCACCCTCGTTAGCGGTGACAACAAAATCACGACCATTTACGCGGTAGCTGGCGATAGTATCGGGTTGGTAAAGGGCATAAATGCCTTCAGGGTTATTTGCTGTAGGGTTAGCTCGACCATCATCGGATAAATCCATCTTCTGGCCACGAATGCGTACGCTGCCCAGATCTTTTACTTCGGTAATCTGCTCTTTTTCCAGGTCGATCAGACCCAGTGCGTTGTTTTCCTGTAGTGAAACCCAGGCTTTTTTGCCATCTTGACTGACGGCGATATATTCAGGTTCCAGATCTTGAGCAGCACTACTGCCTGGTTTGATCCGTACCTGGCCGTTAATCACAGCCTGATCAAAACCCTGAGTTGTAACACTTGAGACTTTCTTACTGCTGTTTAACGTAATAAAGCTAACGGAGCCTTCCGGATCAACACTGTAGTCAGCAGCAGGCTCGCCTTCGTTAGCGACGATCAGCTTAGTAGGACTTACAAAACGCACCATATCTGGCAGGTTACCCACATTCGCTGCATCAATAAACTGGCCATCGGCAGAGTAGAGTAATACCTGACCGCCACCAATATCGGGATTATTGATCGTTTGGCTTTGTGTTTGTTGCGTGGCATTACAGCCAGTAAGCAGAGCAGTGGAAATACTGGCAGCTAACAGAGTTTTTAGTGCAGTTTTCATAGGGTCCCTTGTCTTTTGCAAAGTTAATTGGCCTTAACCACTCATTCTCTTTTGCCTAGAGCGGTATAGGCTTATGGGGATACTGTGAAACAGGAGTGATATTTTCTATATCTTCTGATCACAGGCAGTAGGGGCTAGTTTCTGGCGAACTGATGTAAGAATGATGACAATGCTGTGATTTTACACAGAAAAAAATAATACTCTGATCAATACATCGTTAAATTTAAGCTTGTCTAACGGACTGATTTTAAAAGCAGAAGTGATTGAGATAACGGAAAATAATTAAGCAAGAAAGCAAGAAAGCAAGAAGAATCGGACAGCCGCTTAGGAAAGTAACTGTCCGCTTAACGGTAGAGCAATTACTGGCTGATTCGTCCTCTGGACCAGGAGTTATAAGCCGCAATCACGCTATAAGCCAAACACAATGACAGAGCCAATTGCAGTACAAATAACAGGTCAGGATATTGCTCTGGGCTGAGTTGGCTATCACCTAAAATCTGGTTAAACAGCAATACCACAATGGCCATACTGAACATATTGCCCAACGTACGTGACAGACTCAGCAGGGCAGTGGCAATGCTCAGGCGATCCTTAGGTACGGCACTAAGGGCAGCATTGTTATTCGGTGAAGAGAAGAAACCAAATCCGGTGCCCAGCAACAGCAGACCAATGATCAGCTGAGTCATACTGGTTTCCGCATCCATTCCCATCAAACAGATAAATCCGCCAGCAAACATCAAACAGCCTGATGTGGCAATCATACGGGCATCAAAACGATCCGATAAACGCCCGGCAATCGGGGCAAAACAAGCCATCATTAATGCCTGTAGCAATACCAATTGCCCTGAATCTGCCGGTGACATCTGCTGGATATACTGCAGATAGAGACTGAACAGAAAAAGCAGTGGTGCATGGGCGGCATACATAAACAAGCCTGCCAGCATGGAGCGGTTTAATACTCGATTCTGCTGTAAAGCATTGATGTTCACCAGAGGTTGAGGGTTGGCTTTTTGTTGGCGGATAAACCAAGCCAACAGTATAAAGCCAATCACTAACAGCACTAGATAACGCCAGTCCGGTAGTCCTGATAGGGCAAAGAACAGCGCGGAAGTCCAGCTGACAAACAGCAAGCTGCCACGCCAATCAAATTTACCCGGCTTTTCGCTTTTCCAATCACCTTTAATCGTTAACAGCACAAGCGCAATGGCCAGAGCCAATAGAGGAACCGGTGCCCAGAAAACACTGCGCCATCCCAATAGTTCTGTCAGCCAACCGCCCAGGGTTGGGCCACAGGTTAAACCCAGATAAACAGAGGTTGAGACAAAACCCAGCGACATACCACGATTCTTATCACTGGCAAGGGCACTAGCCATAGCTAATGCAGTACCAAATACTAAAGAGCTGGATAAACCCTGTAGCAAGCGGATTACTAACAAGGATTCAACACTCTGAGGCAATAGCACAAGCAAAGAGGCTAGGGTGAAGCACAGTGTTCCAGTGAGATAAACCCGTTTACGTCCCAGCATATCCGCTAGTCGACCGGCTGGTAGCATTAAGACAACACTGCCCCATAGGTTAATAGTGGATAGCCAACTCAAGGCCACTGCATCGGCTGCCAGCTCTTCTGCGATCATCGGCAGAGCAATATTTACAGCGGACATCGCCTGGGGGATTAAAAAGGTAGCCAAACATAAACTGGCGAGCGCTAATGCATTAGAGCGTGTAACAGCAGAGGTCTGCTGGGACATAAAGAACCGTCCTATGGATTTGTATCATCAGTATTGAGAAAGCGTTACCGATAAAAAAATGTACGTTAATACTCTTCGGTAACGCTCTCAGAAAGAGTTATTTATAGGCTAGCACCTTCTCTGCGAGTGGCTTTACCTGTCACCATAAATAGTAACTGGATGCTCATTACAGGCAGTAACCAGGCCAGACCTTGTTCATATAGTGGTAGGAAAGATAAGAAATCCAATGCCACACCAGCTGCTTTAGCACCTTCAATAGCACCAAATAGGGTCGCTACAGTCAGGATAGAGATTAAAGCAGACTTTTTGTTTGTGATCTGTGGGCTATACAGGGTGTAAAGAATCAGAGCGATTGCGATTGGATATACCGCAACCAGAACCGGAATACTCAGTTCGATTAAGACGCCCAGCTCCAGATTGGCCATCATCATACAGAAAACCGCATTGATAAGCACAAAATGAGCGTACGATAAATGCTTACTTAGGCTGGAAAAATAATCAGAACAGGCACTAAGCAGACCCACTGCAGTGGTTAAACAGGCCAGTGTAATCACGCCTGCCAAAGTGATCATGCCAACCAGGCCAAATTTATCCTGAACATAATGCACCAGAATCTCACCGCCGTTGCTGGTTCCTGCAATACCGAAGTTAGCGCCCAGCACAAATAGCGAAATATAAACAAACGCTAAACCTGCAGCGGCAATGACAGCTGAAATGGCCAGATAGCGGGATTGCTGTTGGAAATCGGTGATGCCTTTTTTACGTAACAGATCGATGATCAGCATACCAAACATAATGGAAGCCAGAGCATCCATAGTGTTATAGCCATCCAGTACACCTTTGGTAAATGGGGAGGCAGCATAGCTTGGGTCAGTTGGTTGAACAGCACCACCTTGAGCAAACAGTACAGAAATGGCCAGTACAGCCAGCAAAAGAATCAGCAGAGGGGTAAGTATCTTTCCGATAGAATCCATCAACTTACCAGGGAACAAGGCCAGTAATGTCGCTATAGCAAAGAACACCAGAGAATAGAGCCATTGGGGTAGCAAAGGCTGATCATAAACAGCATCAAAAGGCAGAACCCCCAACTCATAGGCTACCAGTGCGGTACGGGGAGCTGCAATTAAGGGGCCGATAATAATAAATATAGCTACCGAAATAGCCACGCCGATAGCCGGAGGTAGCAGGCGGGTCATATTTGAGATACCACCACCAGCTTTGGCGACCGCAAACAGACCCAATAATGGTAAACCTACTGCCGTACAAAGAAAGCCCAACATTGCAGGCAAAGCCTCACTTCCCGCCAACATACCGGCTTTGGGTGGAAAGATGATATTGCCTGCGCCAAGGAAAAACGCAAAAGTCATAAAACCCAGGCCAAAAATATCGGCCTTTGTTAGCTGTTTAGTCACAACAACCTCAAATCAGTAAGAACAACAGAAAAGTTCATCCCTTTCGGGAAAGTGGAGGGTTATAACATCAGACAAATTTAGTCTTCAAGTAAAACTACTTGTAGGTAGATAGAAAATCTCTATATTGCTGATTTATTGTAATTTTTCTGTAATAAAACTATTTTTTTATGGCTGTGAAAGAAACAGAAAAGATAGGGCCTTAAGCCATATGTCAACGGATGAATTAAACAAAAGTTGTAATCTCACAGTGGCTTGGATTTAAGTCATAGGTATCACGTTATCAGCAGATTAATCTTGTCGATTCTTTCATATTGGTTATGTTCTGAGACGTCTGAAAAAAGTTTGCACTTCTCCGGTTAAGTGAAAACAAACTTTCCACTAGTGGTCTGGCGATCTTCTGTAACCCCTGCCGTAACACCCAGTGCCAAGGGCTTTTTAGTGACTGGCACGTTCCTTGATTAATAGATCTGTCAAAAACTCAGGTTTGGGCATAACAATGACAGATAACAACAATCCAACTGCTATTGCCGCAACAACTGGCCAGTCTGGTGAGACAAAAGTACTCATTCTGGGTATTGGCAACGTGTTATGGGCTGATGAAGGTTTTGGTGTGCGCTGTGTTCAGGCGCTGCACCGCGATTATCTCTTTTCTGACAATGTGCAGCTGATGGATGGGGGGACTCAGGGGATTTACCTGGTACAGCATGTCCAACAGGCCGATGTCTTAGTGGTATTTGATGCCATCGATTATGGCCTTGAGCCTGGCACCATGAAGATCGTGCGCGATGATGACGTGCCTAAATTTATGGGCGCTAAGCAGATGAGTCTACATCAAACCGGTTTTCAGGAAGTGTTGGCCATGGCGGAGTTTACCGGTGGTTATCCTGAAGCCTTATTGCTGGTAGGTGTACAGCCGGAAGAGTTAGAAGACTTTGGTGGCAGCCTGCGTGAACCTGTGCAGAAACAGGTCCAACCCTCCTTGGATGTCGCACTGGAGTTTCTTGCCCAGTATAACATCGTCCCCCAAAAACGTGCCCAGCCACTGCCCGATGAAGAGCTGTTGGCACCGGATCAATTGGAACAATCTCGTTATGAAGGCGAACGCCCTTCCGAGCAGGAAGCGTTTCGCGGCGGCGATGCCCGCTTTTTAAACCGTCAATTTACGACCTCTGAGGACTAACCGATGTGTATCGGTATTCCTATGCAGGTTGAGCAGATAGAGCTAGGTCGTGCCTTATGTCGCGATATCGATGGTAATAACAGTTGGATCGATATCCAGTTGGTGGAACCGGTAACGACCGATCAATGGCTACTGGTATTTCTTGGCGCTGCCCGTGAAGTGATCTCTCAAGAGCGGGCGGAACAGGTGAATAGTGCGTTAAAGGCGATGTCTGCTGTGATGCAGGGGCAGGGTTTTGATGAAGCATTGTTTGCGGACCTTACTGAGCAAGAACCCCAACTGCCGCCACATCTACAGGCGCAATTTGATCAGCAAAAGCAGAATAAATAGTTCAGAAAAATAATAAGAGATAAATAACGAAACAGAGGGTCTAGGGAATTTTCTATAGACACTTTTGTTTTGTACTCGACAGAGGATAGAAGCGTGCAGTTTGAACAAGAGAAACCGATTCCTTTTTTACAGCATCCACTGATTCAACAACTGGTGGCAAGTCACTATCCAGTATTAAACGATCAAGCTGATTTGGATGCTCTGGCAGTGCAAAGTGAGTTTCAGGTGCTGCTGTTTGGTGAGCAGCCTCATCGCTTTCCAGAAACTCTGGATGTGGCCGTTGTTCTGCCAGAGTTGCTAAGCGGTTTGAAGAATCAAGGTATTGATATTCAAGGTGCTGTGGTCAGTACCGAGATCGAAAAAGAGTGGCAACAGCGTTATCACTTCCGTGAATGGCCAACATTGGTGTTTCTGAAACAGGGTGCATACCTAGGACAGATCAGTCGTATTCAGAACTGGGATGATTATCTACGCCAGATCCCGGCTATTTTGGCCAAACCTGTGGCAGCAAATCCTGGCGGTGATATTCCATTGGCGAGTTTGAGCTAAGCCTTTATTGGTATCCGGTAAAAGATCAAATTGCTGGTAAAGACAAGCCTCTGACAAAGAGCTTCTAAGAAAAAATAACAACATAGGTGTGATGATGTTTGATGGTCAAATTCCCGCGTTCAATATGCCAATGGGCCCAGGCAGTCAGGATGAATCTGAAGATGGTGAAGTACTGAACTATATGCCGATGCCAAAGGAGATGGCCGCCTACGATATGCCGATTCTGCCAGAGGATGATCTGGTTGAAAGCGTGCCGGAACTGAAACAGCTGCTGCACACGCTGTTAGATCAGTTAGGGCGCTATAGCAACAGTCATGAAAATCAGCAGTTGGATTTGCAGAAATGGCCCAAGCCAGCTGTTGAGCTACTGAGTCAGATTCTGGGCGAGGGCGAGGTAAGTATTCTTGTGGATTCTGCTTCAATTTCCCAAGG
Source organism: uncultured Oleiphilus sp. (assembly GCA_964342385.1). Taxonomy (GTDB): domain Bacteria; phylum Pseudomonadota; class Gammaproteobacteria; order Pseudomonadales; family Halomonadaceae; genus Oceanospirillum. The sequence goes on from CAYFGP010000054.1 coordinate 22,056, forward strand.
GGCAACAAGCGGCGAAATAGCTGGTGATACTCCATCCCAGCAGCGTTGGCAGATACAGGAAACCGTACTAGCGGGTGTTTGGCGTATCCAGTGTCAAAACGAAGCTGGAGAGCTGACCAGTGATTTACTTGAAGTAGCTGATATTCCTCAGTTAGTACGTCAGCAAGCATTTGAGCAGGCTCGTATTCCTGATCAAGCTGAGTGGTTTGCCAGTGAGAAACCGCAAGGTGTGATGAATGCGCCTATGGTACTGGTCGAATTGCGCGATCAGGCTGATCAGCTTAAAGACAGTATTGAACAGCAAAAAGTCCCTCATGTAGTCAATCTGAGTCTACTACCGATATCTCCGCTAGATCTGGACTATATCAACGAAAGGCTGGGTATCGGTCCAATCACCATTCTTTCCCGTGGTTACGGTAACTGTCGTATCACCGCTACCGCTCTGCCTAATACCTGGTGGGTGCAGTACTACAACTCTGGTGATCAGCTGATTCTGAATACGCTGGAAATCTGTGCCGTACCTGAAGTGGCCCTAGCGGCAAATGAAGACTTTGAAGACAGCATCGAACGTCTGCAAGAGATTATTCAGGCTTACGAGCAGGATCAGGCCTGATCTAGCTGTTAACGACTTACAGGTTAAGGGTTAGAGACAAAGGCAGAAGACAATGAATCAACAATTTGAAGGCAGTTATTTGGGAGATAATACCAAATTGGCCGACGATACCCGCCTGGAGTGCAAAATCTGCTGGTATATCTATGAACCGGAGCAGGGTGATGATTTCTGGCAAATAGCGCCAGACACACCGTTTAGTCAGCTACCGGATCATTGGCGTTGTCCTGAATGCGATGGTGATAAAGATCAGTTTATGGTGCTGGACGATTAGTGCTTGATTGCTGGAACCATACTGAAGCACAAACAAACGGGTTACTGAATCGTTAAATAGCACCAGCGGATATGTGATAAGGGCTATAAATGGAAACTGAGTTACCACCAGCACAACAGCAAGATAACAAACAGCAAAACCGTTTGGATCAGCTGGTTGGTTTTTATCGCCAGGCGGCATTGAGAATGGTGGAGCTACCAGTCTATAACGATCAGTTAGTGGTTGAAGCCGTGGGCTTTCGCTTGTGGCTGGATCAGAAAAATCAGGAAACTCAGCAGGAGCCGCAGAGGGAACGTGCTAGACAGAGTGAGGAGAGGCAACAGGTCAACGTTGCACAGAACTCAGATATTGCTCAGAGCACAGCTACTGCTCAGTTGGGAACAGTAGAAAGTAATAACGATGTAGGTCTGGGAATCGGACAAATTGGTGTTTTGATCACCCCTTGGTTTATGAGTCTGGTCTTTTTCCCACAACAGTATAACGATCAAAGGGAGTTGGCTGGCGAAAAATATAGTTTGTCTCTTCCTGGCGGTGATTTTGAAATGATTGCTAGCTACCAGCCGGAAACAGGTTTGTTTTATAGCTGCTCGCTGTTTTCACCCATGGCCGAGTTCGATAATCAAGAGTTTGCCCGTCAGGTTGCCGTTGAGGTTTTAGGGCAGGTTTTTCCATCGGTAGATGGCTGCTCAGCTGTTGATAAACAGATGGATAACAACAAAGCGCAGAATGCATCCATATCTTCAGCGGAATCTGTGCAGGCTGGAAGCGCCGGAGCAGAAGAAGTGGCGGGAGAGGTAGAAAAGATCGATCTATCCCGGCGTCGTTTATTTGGTTTTGGTAGGCAAACTCGCAAGGGAGAAAACACGACGGGGATGGATGCTGTTGAGGTAGAGGATGTTTAATCAGCGCATCGGTTTGATACTGGATCAGCGGGGCGAGTTAACCATTCAGCCCAGAGATCAGTTACCGATTGATCGCTTGTTAAAAGGTAAGACACTGGCTGAAGCCGAAAGCGTGATTCCTGGCTTATTTAGTTTATGCGGTGAGGCCCATCGGTCGGCTGTAAAGTTACTTTCCGGTGATCTGATCGGGCATCAGGCTCAATACCATCTGTGGTCGGTACAAGGCGAGGCATTAAGAGAACAGCTGTTATCACTGTTGCAGTGGCAAAGCTGGCGTCTATTGATAGATGCGAAAGAGCAGCTGGAAGCTAAGAAAAGGTTATTGAACTGGTTTAATCAGTGGAAACAAGGTTGTCAGCAGGCGTTAAGTGAATATTCGGACAGTACCTCCGTAGAGGGCAGTAACATTCAGTCGCAGTGTGCATGGCTAGAGTTAACAGGGAAACAGAAGCAGCTGTTGAAAGAATGTCAGGCCTGGTATCAGCAACAGTTTTCAGAAACCTTTTGGTTGGAATGTTTAAATAAAGTACAACCATTTGATTTCTCGGAAGAAGGTTCAGGCTTGCGAAGGTATGCAGCGCAAGAAGCTAAGTCTGCTGTTAGCTCGGATGATGGTCTGGAAAGTCCGCAAAAAAGTAGATCTGAAGATGTTCAGAGCTTATTACATCAGTGGTTAGTATGTTATCAGGATTACAGCCACTTACCAGTCACTGATTGGCCATTAGAACAGATTGATCAGGGTTTAAGTTGTCGATTTTTTACTGCTGATAATTCAGGAAATATCAAAGATAAACAAATAATTAAGAAAAGTTTGACTCAGCTTAAGGTCAGTGTAGAGCAAGCTATACAACAATTACTGGAAAACAACTTTTCTGAAATGGAAAGTCGCTTTTCGCAGTTGGAAGCTAAAGTTAGTATAGATAGTGAACAAGCTTCTCAGGAGAAGACTTATCGAGTGGCTCAGGTGATAACGGCGCGGGGACCTTTGCTGCACTTTGTCACTTTGGGTCAGACGCAGCGTATTCAGAACTACAAGATTTTAGCGCCGACGGAGCGCAACTTTGCTGAGCATGGTGTGTTAAAACGCTGGTGGATGCTACTGGCTAAACAGGGACAGCTCAGAAGTAAACAACAGCTAGAAGTACTAACTCTGCTATTGGATGCCTGCGTTGAGATAGACATAGCTGAAGTGGAAATAGCTGAGATGGACATAGAAGAGACAGGCATAGAAGAAATTGGCTTAGTCGAGACGGACTCAAAGGAGAACCAAGGTGCATGAGATGTCGATTTGTGAAGGCTTGGTGCAGGTACTTGAAGACCAGTCCGCTTCGCAAAACTATCAAAAAGTAAAACAGGTCTGGTTAGAAGTAGGGCCATTGGCTGCTGTAGAAACCGAAGCATTACGTTTCTGCTTTGATGCCTGTACGCGCAATACCCTGGCAGAGGGGGCGTTGCTGCATATTATCGAACTGCCCGGCAGCGGTTGGTGTTTAGGTTGTAGTCAGTCCATTGAAATAGAACAGCGTTATCAGGCGTGTCCGGTCTGTGGTAGCTATCAGGTGCAGGTCACCGGTGGTGAAGAACTAAGAATAAAAGAGTTAGAGGTGGAATAAATGTGTACAGTATGCGGTTGCGCTGAAGGCAACGTAAGTATAGAAGGTCAGCACGGTCATTCTCATGAGCATGATCACAGTCATGACCATTCTCACGGCCACCACCATCATGATCATAGCCATCAACACACTCATAACCACGATCATGACCACTCTCACAGTCATGATCATGCCCATCCGCATTCTCACGCTCATAGCCATTCACACAGTGAAAGCGAAGCTGCGGCCACTCAATTCCAACCAGAACAAAACAACGGTGATCTGCACTTTGGCCACGGGGCTGCCAGAGCCCACGCTCCGGGCCTGACTCAAAGTCGTATGGTGCAGATTGAGCAGGATATTCTAGGCAAAAACGACCGTTATGCTTCCGTAAACCGTGCCCGTTTTCAGCAGAAAAACACTCTGGTGCTGAATCTGGTATCCAGTCCGGGTTCCGGTAAAACTACGTTGTTAACCGAAACCCTGAAACGTCAGCTGGCGCGTATTCCTGTGGCGGTGATTGAGGGTGATCAGCAGACAGTTAACGATGCGGATCGTATTCGTGAAACCGGTGCTAAGGCGATTCAAGTTAATACCGGTAAGGGCTGTCACTTGGATGCGCATATGGTGGGTCATGCGCTAGAACAACTGGATGAGCTGGAAAACGGCATCCTCTATATCGAAAATGTCGGTAATCTGGTCTGTCCTGCGGCCTTTGATCTGGGTGAAAACAGCAAGGTTGCTATCTTGTCGGTTACTGAAGGCGAAGATAAGCCAATCAAATACCCGGATATGTTCCATGCCGCCGATCTGATGTTGTTAAACAAAGTCGATCTGCTGCCTTATCTGGATTTTGATGTGGAAGCCTGTATCGAATATGCCTGCCGTGTGAATCCAGACATTCAGGTGATTCAGGTCTCCGCCAAAAGTGGTGAGGGTATGGATGAATGGCTGGATTGGATTCATCAACAACGCCGAGCCGGTCTAGAACAACAACTGTCTGAACTAAAAGAAAAGGTCGCTAATCTGGAGCGTCAGTTAGAAGCAATTTGATCGTAATACCATAATCAGAAATGACAACAAGACCCGTTAAAACGGGCTGAGGCTGATAAAACCATGAACCACTTTTCAACCCCCCAGGGTTCGCTGGCTGAGGAAGATAGCAGCGAAACCGTCACCATAAGAATACGCCCTAAGGTGCTGGTGGTCGATGATGAGATTCGCTCTTTGGAAACACTGGAGCGTATTCTGGATGAGACTTCTGATGTGCTCACTGCATCCAGTGCCACGGATGCTTTAGCCTTGCTAGAGCAATGTAGCGATCAGGATGTCTGTGCCATCCAGGTGATCGTTTGCGACCAGCGTATGCCGGGAATGACTGGCGTTCAGTTTCTGACTCAAGTACGTCAACGCTGGCCGGAAACAATCCGCCTGATGCTGTCCGGTTATACGGATTCGGAAGATATTATCTCAGGCATCAACGAAGCCGGAATCTACCAATATCTCACTAAACCCTGGCACCCAGATCAGTTACTGCTAGCTGTTAATAACGCGGCAAAACTGTGGCAGTTGCAGCAGCAAAATGAGCTGCTGGCTAACGAGATGCGGCTGACGGCAGATGTGGCCGAGGGCAAGATTCTACGTCACAAACAAAAGCTGAAAGCAGACTTTCAACTGGATGGTATCTGCCGTGGCGAGAAGAGCCCTCTGGAAGCTCTTTGTGATGAAGTGGCTCAGATAGCGCCTTATGATATCGCCGTGCTGGTAACCGGTGAATCGGGTACCGGTAAAGAGCTATTTGCACGCGCTCTGCACTACAACAGTCATCGTTCTGATCAACCTTTCGTGGTGGAAAACTGTGGTGCCATGCCTGATGAGCTGCTGGCTAGTGAGTTATTTGGCCATAAAAAAGGTGCGTTCACCGGGGCGATTGCCGACCACGTTGGCCTGTTTGAGCAAGCCGATGGTGGCACTATCTTTCTGGATGAGATCGGTGAAATAACACCGGCCTTTCAGGTCAAACTGTTGCGTGTTTTACAGGAGCGGGAAGTGCGCCCTGTCGGTAGTCATCGTCGTCGCAAAGTGAATGTGCGGGTTATCGCCTCGACTAACCGGGATCTGCAGGAAGAGGTGCAGGCCGGTCGTTTCCGTCAGGATCTCTACTATCGTTTGGCCCAGGTTACTCTGACGCTGCCGCCGTTAAGAGACAGAGGTAATGATATTTCTGTGCTGGCTGAAAAGATCCTGCAAAAAGCAGAGCAGGACTTTGCCAAACCAGTACAGGGTTTTACCGATTCTGCCCTGGCCTGTATGCAAGCCTATCACTGGCCCGGCAATGTACGTGAGCTGGAAAACGAAGTACGTCGTATGTTGGTGATGGCGAAAGAAGATCAACTGGGTGCGGAGCTATTGTCACCCCATGTACTGCGTGCCGCACCGGAAGATGAACAGCAAGCCCGTGAGTTAACCATGTTGGGTGGTATGGAAGGTACGTTAAAAGATCGTATTGAAGCCCTGGAAGCCCGCATTGTTAAAGAAACCCTATTGCGTTACCGCTGGAATAAGAGCCGTGCCGCCAATGAGCTGGGCCTTTCCCGTGTTGGTCTGCGCAGCAAAATCGAACGTTACGGTATCGATCAACCCAATTAACCATCTGGTCTATCTGGAGAAGATATATGTGTTTAGGAATTCCCGGCCAGGTGGTGGCCATTGTTGATGAAGCTTCACAGCTGGCATCGGTAGATGTGTGTGGTGTGAAGCGGCAGGTGAATTACGCCTGCGTGCTGGAAGAAGGCGCTGTAGCTGAAAGTCTAATTGGAGCTTGGGTTTTGGTTCATGTGGGTTTTGCCATGAGTCGTATTGATGAAGCAGAGGCGCAGAGTACTCTGGCATTGTTGGCTGAGTTGGACGAACTCAATGAAGAGATGGAAGCTATTAAAGCCAGTGTGGCGGATTCCGAGGAGTCTGCATCATGAGTCATAAAACTAGCGGTGGGGGTGCTCAGGGGCAAAATGATGATCTACTGGCGGCCTTTTATCCCGGTATGAAGCCAGAGAATGCCAAAGAAGCCTCTGATGATGATCTATTAAACTCTGTACAGATTAAGGTTCAGGAAAGTTTAGCCGCCAAACAGCAGTTTTTTACCGATTATGGCGACACCTTAGTGCAAATCAGCCGCACCATTGCGGAGGCCTATAAAGCCGGTGGTCGTTTGTTAACCGTGGGTAACGGTGGTTCCAGTTGTGACGCGGCCCATCTGGCGTTGGAGTTTCTACATCCCGTAACGGCGGGGCGTCAGGCGTTGCCGGCACTGAATCTCACCAGTGATGTATCAACCATTACCGCAGTGGCCAATGATGTGGGTTATAAGCATGTGTTTGTACGCCAGTTACTGGCTCAGGTGATGCCCAATGATGTACTGGTGATTTTCTCTACTTCCGGTAATTCCGACAATCTGATGGCACTGAATCAAAAAGCGTTTGAGCTGGGAATTAAAACTGTGGGCTTTCTGGGGCTGAATGGTGGTGAACTGCATAAATCCGGCAAGCTGACTCATAGCCTGGTGGTGGAGTGTGACTCAGTACATCGCATTCAGGAGAGCCATCTGGTGGCTTATCACATCTTATGGGATCTGGTGCATACCCTGCTGGCAAATCATCGTGTTGCCCGCGAGATTACTTTCTAACTTCAGTCATTAAAGGAGAACGCGATGCGTTTTGTAGATGAATTCCGTGACCCTCAGATGGCTGAAGCTCTGTTACAGCGTATTCGCCCTCTGGTTGACAAAAAAGTCCAGCAGTTGGGACGACCTTTACAGCTGATGGAAGTCTGCGGTGGCCATACTCATGCCATCTTCCGTTATGGTCTGGAGCAGTTACTGCCAGAGATGGTTGAGTTGGTTCATGGTCCTGGTTGTCCGGTCTGTGTACTGCCGATGGGACGGGTTGATGACTGTATTGCTATTGCGGAACAGCCCAATGTGATCTTTACCACCTTTGGTGATGCGATGCGGGTACCGGGTTCTAAAAAAAGCCTGTTGCAAGCCAAAGCCCAAGGTGCTGATATCCGTATGGTCTATTCACCGCTGGATGCTTTGCAACTGGCTAAAAAGAATCCCGATAAAGAAGTGGTGTTTTTTGGTCTGGGTTTTGAAACCACGATGCCGAGTACGGCGCTGACGGTATTGCAGGCAGAGAAGGAAGGCATCACTAACTTCAGTCTGTTCTGTAACCATATCACTATTATCCCGACGATTAAGGCAGTATTGGATTCACCAGATCTGCACCTTGATGGCTTCTTGGGGCCGGGGCATGTCAGCATGATTATCGGTACCCGCCCTTATGAGTTTGTGGCTCAGCAATACAAGCGCCCTATGGTGATAGCCGGTTTTGAGCCCTTGGATGTGTTGCAGTCCGTTTGGATGATCCTGCAACAGCTGGATGAAGGCCGTTGTGAGGTTGAAAACCAGTATGGTCGTATCGTACCGCCAGATGGTAATCGTCAGGCGTTACAGGCGGTGAGTCAGGTATTTGAACTGCGTGAGTTTTTTGAATGGCGTGGTTTAGGTTCCATTGATCATTCGGGTGTGCGTATGCGTGACAGTTACAGTGCCTGGGATGCCGAAAAGAAGTTTAGCCTACCTAATTTGAAGATTGCTGATCCTAAGTCTTGTCAGTGCGGTGAGGTACTTAAAGGTGTGATCAAGCCATGGGAGTGCAAGGTCTTTGGTCGTGCTTGCACGCCAGAAACACCCATGGGTGCCTTGATGGTATCTAGTGAAGGCGCATGCTCTGCCTATTTTACCTATGGCAAGGTGAATCAGGACGATCAGATTCCAGCTGAGCAGGTTGGTTGATCAATACCTCTTGATAGCTGTTTGTTTGCTCGCTCGCTATGAGCGCAGTTTCGGTGCTATCAGGCCTTGCAGAGATCTTTGCTACCACCTTGCAGCGCATCCCTGCGCTGAACAAGGTGTCACGGCCATCCATGGCCGAACGTAGCTAAGATCCTCTGCTGGCCATCAGCCACAGAGTTAAGAATAGATTGATCACTCCCTGTATTTAGTTATGGGGCAGATCGAGAGAATAAGAAAAGAGAACATTATGACTTACAGCCCAAAAAGAACAGTAAAAGGCGATGTAATCACCATGGCTCATGGCAGTGGTGGTAAGGCCATGCGTGATCTGATTGAAGATGTGGTCTTGGGTGCTTTTTATAACCCTGAGCTGGCGGCTCTGGAAGATCAGGCGCGTATTGATCTGGCTGAGTTAATGGCTCAGGGCAATCGTTTGGCAATGACGACTGACAGTTATGTGGTTGATCCCATTGAATTCCCAGGTGGTGATATTGGTACTTTGGCGGTAAATGGCACTGTTAATGATATCGCGATGAGTGGCGCTAAGCCGTTGTATTTAAGCTGTGGTCTGATTATTGAAGAAGGGCTTGAGATCGAAACCTTGCGTCGTATTTTGGGTAATATGCGTAAGGCTGCTGATGCAGCCGGTGTGCAGATCGTTACTGGTGATACCAAGGTGGTGAACCGGGGCAAAGCCGATAGGTTGTTTATCAATACTACAGGTGTGGGTGTGATTCCCGCCGATGCACAGATCTCTGCCAGTCGTGCTCAATCTGGTGATAAGGTGATTGTGAACGGTTATGTGGGTGATCATGGTGCGGCTATTCTGAATGCTCGTGGTGATCTGATGCTGGAAGTGGAGTTAGAAACTGATTGTCAGCCGTTGAATGGTCTGGTTGATGTGATGCGTGAGGTCTGTCCAGATATTCACTGTATGCGTGATGCCTCCCGTGGTGGTGTTGCTACGGTGTTGAATGAATTTGCGGAAAGCTCCGAGGTGGCTATTCGTTTGCAGGAGTCAGCTATTCCGGTACGTAATGAAGTCCGTGGTGTGTGCGAGATTCTGGGTTTAGATCCGCTGCATTTTGCCAACGAAGGCAAGCTGGTTGCCATTATTCCTGCTGAGAAAGCGGAAGCTGTGGTTGAAGCGATGAATAATCATCCAGCAGGACAAGGTTCAGCGATAATCGGTGAAGTGGAAGAGGGACCAAAGGGAAGAGTGACGTTGCAAACAGGTTTAGGCGGCGGTCGTATTCTGGACATGCTGATTGGTGAGCAATTGCCCCGGATCTGTTAAATCGGTTGGTTTTGTTAGCTTTTTAAGTACCCCAACAAAACCAGCCGATTGAGAGCCTGCTATCCGAGATCAATAGCAGGCTAACATTCTTTATTCAAACCCCATCATTTCTGGGAAGAATAACAGCAGAGCCAAGACAAGGACTTGCAAGGCAATAAATGGCAGAACCCCTTTATAAATATCCATTGTCGAGACGCCATCCGGTGCGACCCCTTTGAGATAGAAGAGGCTAAAGCCAAAGGGCGGTGTCAGGAAGGAGGTTTGCAGGTTCATAGCGATCAGGATCGCAAACCAGGTCATATTGATGCCCAGGATCTCAGCAATCGGCACCAGAATCGGCACGATAATAAAAGAGATCTCAACAAAGTCGATAAAGAAGCCCAGGATCAGGATTACCATCATCGATAGCACCAGGAAGCCCCATTTCTCACCGGGTAGGCTGAGCAGTACTTCTTCAACAATCTCTTCACCACCGGTATAAGAGAAAGCCATTGAGAAGGCGGTCGCACCCAACAGAATCGCAAATACCATCGCGGTAACTTTTACCGTTTCGATACCGCTATCCATAACCATCTTCCAGCTAAACTGGCGATAGAAGATAGCCAGAATGACAGCACCCACACCACCCAGAGCGGCAGATTCAGTTGGCGTCGCTACACCGGCAAAGATAGAACCCAGTACAATCAGAATCAGGGCCAGTGGCGGTACGATAGCTTTGATCGCTTTAAAGTACAGTGCTTTACGATCAATGCTGTCATCCATCGGCATCGCAGGTGCGATCTCGGGCTTCATCCAAGTGTAAACCAGAATATAGATGATATAGACAGCGATCAGCAGGAAGCCAGGGCCTACAGCGGCCTGGAATAGATCACCTACCGGAATGCCCATCACGTCACCCAGAATAATCAGAATGATCGAGGGTGGAATAATCTGTCCTAAGGTACCAGATGCACAGATGGTGCCGCAGGCCAGACGTTTGTCATACTGATATTTCAGCATTACTGGCAATGAGATCAGCCCCATAGCGACTACGGATGCACCTACAACACCGGTGGAAGCGGCTAGCAATGCGCCTACCAGAATTGTAGAAATTGCAATACCGCCACGCACCTGACCAAATAGGGTACCCATAGATTCCAGCAGTTGTTCCGCCAGACGAGTTTTCTGCAGCACCAAGCCCATAAAGATAAACAGCGGGATCGCCATCATCACCGTATTTTGCATAATGCTCATAATACGGAACGGCATAAAGGCAAACATATCCATGCCTTCGGCAAAAACACCGAAGATCAGGGCGACACCGCCAAAGGTAAAGGCTACAGGGAAACCCAATAGCAGCAAAAACAGAGCGGTTGCGAACATTAAAATACCGATCATGTTGGCCTCCTACAGCTCGGTTTTGTGGTAAATAGGTTTGTGATAACCCAGCAAGGTATTCACTGAATTCAACAGCAGCCCTAAGCCGCTGACGGCCATAAAGCCAAAGGAAACCGGGATGGCTGCTTTGATAATCCAACGATGGGGTAGACCTCCGGGATCGCCGCTGCTTTCGCCCAGTTCGTAGGCTTCTTTAACAAAGTCGATACCAAACCAGGTTACCAAACCACAGAACGGTAGTAGAAAAACGATGGTGCCGAATAGATCGATCCAGGCGCGGCCATTAGGGGAGAGGCGTTCGTAGATCAGGTCAACACGTACATGACCACCAGCTTTTAGGGTAAAGGGCACACCAAACAGAAAGGTGGCCGCAAACAGGTGCCACTCCAGCTCCTGCAGGGCAATGGATACATCATTCAGAAGATAACGTGCCAGTACGTCGTAAAAGACGTTAACCAGCATCGCGAGAAAAATCAGCGCAGAGAAGGTGCCAAGTCGGTCGGAAATCCAATTGAGGGTATTTTCCAGCCGTACCAGAGCAGGCACAGATGTCGTGGACATATGCTTATCCTTTCAGGTTAGGTGTCGGGTGCAGGCGTTTAGAATTGTTATTACTTGTGCAGCGGTTGCTCGGTGGTGCGTCGGCTAGGGCCGCTGCCATTTTAATGGCTGTTGTCTTGCCTAGAGTCAGGTCTGATTTTAGATTCAGGTCTCTAGATAAAGAGAAAATCAGAAAAGAGCACTCGGCTCTTTTCTGATTATTAGGGGATTATTCGCCCGCAATAGAATCCAGATATTGCTTATCCGCAATATTGGTCCAGCCACGAACTTGCTTCAGGTAAGTCGCCTGAGATTCGATGATCTCTTTGGCCATTGGGTTCGAAGCCGCTTTTTCCGCCAGCAGTTTATCGTTAGCGCTACGCATCGCCTCGATTACTTCACCCGGGAAGCGCTTCACTTCGATATTTGGGTATTCCTGCTTCATAGTGGCCCAGTTCTCACCAGAAGCGTGAGTGGACTGGATATACATATCGTAAGCAGCGGTACGCATGGAGACACGCAGGATTTCTTGCAGATCTTCCGGCAGTTTCTTCCAGCTGCGCTCGTTGATCAGGAACTGCAGCTCAGTGGCAGGCTCATGCCAACCGGTGTAGTAGTAAGGTGCGATTTTGTGGAAGCCCATACGCAGATCCAGAGACGGGCCTACCCATTCCAGTGCATCAATGGTGCGACGCTCCAGAGAGGTATACAGCTCACCTGTTGCAATATTAGTGGGTTTAGCACCCAGCTCAGCTAATACTTCGCCTGCAAAGCCTGGAATACGCATCTTCAGGCCTTTCAGGTCTTCAACACTGTTGATTTCCTTCTTGAACCAACCGCCCATCTGAACGCCCGTGTTACCACCAGGGAAGGAGAGCAGGCGATGACGCTTGTAGACCTTCTCCATCAGCTCCATACCGCCGCCAAAGTAGAACCAGCCATACTGTTCAGGTGCTGTCATACCAAAAGGCATAGTGGTGAAGAACAGCGTATTTGGATCTTTACCTTTCCAGTAGTAAGACGCGGTGTGGCCCATATCGTATTGACCACCTTTAACCATATCGAAGATAGCCAGTGGTGCTTTGTGTTTGTTAGAGGAGTCGATGGTGATCTTCAGACGACCATTGGACATCTTCTCAGCCATAGCCGCCATATTACGAGGGGCGTCACCAAAGATAGGAAAGTTAGTAGGCCAGCCTTCAGCCATTTTCAGGCGATAGACCTTATCCGCAGCCATTGCAGGGGAAGCCAGTAAACCCAGGCAGGTTGCTGCAGCCAGAGCTTTCTTACCAAAAGAGAATTTTTTCAGGGCGCTAAACATTATTTTTATCATCCTAAGCGTATTTAAGGGCGCAACACTCAACTTGGCGCTACAACTCGTACTGAAGATTGTGTCTCAAGGCTAAAGTTATAGTGCCGGACTGATGAGTGATTTCGACAGGAAAATAATGTCAGGGCTGTTGCGTCAGATGTATTCGCATCACTACGTAATCGAGTTACAGATTATACGCAGAACTTCTACGTAGATTTACGTAAGTGGAGGGAATAATATTATTAATCAGTTAGTTAATAGATGTGTTGTCAATAAAAAGTGAATTGATACCACTAAATTAGAGTATGTAGTAAAAACTGTTTCATAATTGGCTGGTACTCTTTAGAATGCATTGATTAAAGAAAATTGATTTATCTTATACCAAAGTAGAATGCAAGCATGGCATCAGTAAAAACAAAAAAAGAAAAACAGCCTTATACGCTACCGGCCAGACCTGAAGCGTTGCTCTCAATGGGCGAGCTTATGCAAGGTAAGGATCCGGATGCTGATCAGATTGCCAAAATTCTGAAACAGGATGTATGTCTTTATGCGTGTGTGTTGTCTGAAGTTAATGCTCCGCATCTTGGCCTGAGAAAGAAAATTACTGATCTCACTCATGCAATCACACTGCTTGGTTTAGATCGACTCTTTTCTGTTGTTCGACTCGCCGCATTAAAAAATAGCTTGGGTGAAGTAGAGCGCTTGGATCGTTTCTGGGACAGTGCAACTGAAGTGGCTGAGTTAAGTGCATTCTTGGCAAAGAAACTGACCGATGTTGATCCTCATAGTGCTTATTCATTGGGAATGATGCATGACTGCGGTATTCCCGTTATGTTGGAAAGTTTCGACGGTTATAAAGCTTTTCTACGTACGAGCAATGGCAATAAGCCGCTAGAGTTGAAACAGATTGAAGAACAACAGTTTGAGGTTAATCATTTCTCTTTAGGTGCAGAGTTGGCCGCAGACTGGTATATGCCGGAAGAGATTTGTAAAGCGATTGAACAGCAAGTGGATTTACATGCGGTGTTCACCAATGAAGTTGAATGTTGTGATGAGAGTAAAACGTTAATTGCTGTTTTGACGCTGGCTAAAGAGGTCAGTGCGATCTATCGACGTTTCTGGCGCATCTATGACAATAAAGAACCCTTGCCGGAACTGCCTTTACTGTTGTCTTTCCTAGGGCTACCAGATGTGGATTATCTTGATCTGCGTGAAGACTTGCTTAAGATACTTGAGCAGAAAGGTATGAATGGCTAGTTGCCATTCATTACTTTTGCTGTTTTTGATGATGCCGCTGACAGGTGAGAAATGGTAGTTCACGTCAGCGGTTTTGATTACAGATACCTTTCCAGTTCTTAGGTATCTTTTCAGTTCTTAGCAGCAACTACTAGTTAGTGTGTAGCGTTGGTTTTAGCTAATTAAAGGGTTCAGGTATTCAATTTAGCTACACAGAAACTGGAGCAGAGCCTAGAAACAGTTGTGGGTGAGTATCCACTTCCAGGATCTCTTTATCGCCATCATGCTGTACTAACACCGAGTGAAAAATACCAGCACGGGCAAGAGCCTCAGTAGCCTGATCTAGACTACGGAAAATCAAAGGTTTATTTCGCCAGTTCGTTATCGCATATTCAGCACCACCATGCTCGACCACGACATTGTATTGGTTGTGTGTCGCATGGGTTTCAATTCGAGTGCTAAGGTCTGCTTTGCTCTCAACCAGGTTTTTAAGTTCTTTAATCCTCATGTTATTTCCTCCTTTAGGAATTAGTCCTTGGGTTGTTCCGTGTTAGAAAACACAATCCCTGATAAGTTCAATACAACAGGTTTGTTGTGTAAAAGCAAGTTTTTCAACCTTAAAGCGAGATACGCTTCAAAAAATCCTGCTATTACACACTTACACAAGAGTGTTTCTATGCTTCTCTGCCAACGGCTGAGGAATGAAACTATCGGTTAAATTAAAACTTTTGTGTGCGTACTTAATGACGTATCTATCAAGATATAGTCCAACCTCCTTATTAAAATAAGGGTCAATAGCTTAGGACGTGTTATACACACCAAAATAAAGCCTTTGCGATATTCCTTATATTAAGACGCCAGAAAGCTGAATTTGGTTATACGGCTGTAGTGGAAACTGGTTCACTTTTATTGGGCTTGGATTCAAGTAATACACACTTAAACAAACGTATTTCGATATTTTTCGGTCAGGGACTGAAGAATGAAGTCATCAGCTGAAGAGAAACTTTTGTGTGAATGCTTAAGTGCAACCTGAATTCTTCGCTAATGCCAGGTGAAAACTTCCGGCAGGAAGGCTAAAAACCTACCGACAAACCAAGACTCAGAGCAAAAAAAATGGATAATAGCGGGCAACGTAAACTAAACAGTATCCCCCGATATTTTCCGGCCTATCGCAAGAGAATATTTTTACACTCTGAGTACCCTTTGCATGCAAATCAACGTCAATTTTCTCGACAACCTACGCCTTGAAGCCAAGTTCGATGATTTCACGGTGGTGACCGACCAACCGATTCGCTACAAGGGGGATGGCTCTGCCCCAAGCCCATTTGATTACTTCCTGGCTTCTTCAGCCATGTGTGCGGCCTACTTTGTGAAGGTGTACTGCCTGTCACGAGGTATTCCAACGGAAAATATCCGTCTGTCGCAGAATAATATTGTTGATCCGAAAAACCGCTACAACCAGATCTTTAAGATTCAGGTGGAACTGCCGGAAGATATCTCTGACAAAGACCGCGAAGGCATTATCCGCTCTATCGACCGCTGCACCGTGAAAAAAGTGGTGCAGACGGGGCCCGAGTTTCAGATTGAAGTGGTCGAGAATCTGGATGAAGATGCTCAGGCACTGCTAATGGCTGAGCCGACAGAAGATGCCTGCACCTACATTTTGGGTAAAGATCGCCCGCTGGAAGAGACCATCGCCAAGATGACGCGTCTACTGGCTGATATGGGCATGAAAATCGAGATCACCTCCTGGCGTAATATAGTGCCCAATGCCTGGTCGTTGAATATTCGTGATGCGGCGTCTCAGATGTGTTTTACCAACGGTAAAGGTGCTACCAAAGAGGCAGCACTGGCATCGGCACTGGGTGAATTTCTGGAGCGCCTGAGCTGCAACTTCTTCTACAACGACCAATACTTTGGTGAAGAGATTGCCAATAGTGAATTTGTGCATTATCCGACAGAAAAGTGGTTCCAGCCAGGGCCTGAGGATGAGCTGCCGGAAGAGATTCTGGATGAGTACACTCGTGCTATCTATGATCCAGAAGGTGAGCTGTGTGGCTCCCATCTGTATGACACTAACTCTGGCAATATAGAGCGTGGTATCTGCTCCATTCCTTATGTACGTCAATCCGATGGTGAAACCGTTTATTTCCCCTCCAATATCGTAGAAAACCTCTATCTGAGTAACGGTATGAGCGCCGGTAATACGCTGGTGGAGGCTCAGGTTCAGTGTCTGTCTGAGATCTTTGAACGTGCAGTAAAACGTGAAATCCTAGAGCAGGAGCTGGCACTGCCGGAAGTACCTGAAGAGGTTTTGGCACGTTTCCCGAAAATTGTTGAAGGTATTAAAGGCTTGGAAGAGCAGGGCTTCCCGATCCTGGTGAAAGATGCTTCTTTAGGTGGTCAGTTCCCGGTGATGTGTATTGCGCTGATGAATCCGCGCACTGGTGGCGTGTTTACCTCGTTTGGTGCGCACCCAAGCCTAGAAGTGGCATTAGAGCGTTGCCTGACGGAACTGATGCAGGGTCGTAGCTTTGAAGGTCTGAATGATATGCCGCAGGCGACCTTTGAAAGTAATGCGGTGACTGAACCCAATAACTTTGTGGAACACTTTATCGATTCAACTGGTGTGGTGTCCTGGCGTTTCTTCAGTGATAAGGCAGATTATGAATTTAGCGATTGGGACTTCACCTCATCGGGGGAAAATGCTAATGAGCTAGAAGCCGAGAAACTGTTTGGTATCTTGGAAGATCAAGGCAAAGAAGCTTATATGGCAGTGTATGAGGATTTGGGCGTACCTGCATGTCGTATTCTGGTGCCAGATTATTCTGAGATCTACCCAGTTGAAGATCTGATCTGGGATAACACTAACAAGGCGCTGTACTTCCGTGAAGATATTCTAAACCTACACTCTCTGGATGATCAGCAGCTGGAAGACCTGCTGGAGCGTATCTACGAAAGTGAACTGGATGATTACACCGATATCATCACCCTGATCGGCATCGAGTTTGACGAAAACACCATCTGGGGCCAGTTGACGCTGTTAGAACTGAAGTTGCAGATCTGTCTGGCGCTGGGCCGTCTGGAAGAAGCTAAAGAACTGACCGAAGACTTCCTACAGTACAACGACAACACTGTTGATCGTGGTTTGTTCTATCAGGCGATGAATGTGGTGCTGGAAGTGGTGCTGGATGAAGAGATGGAACTGGAACACTATATCGGTAGCTTCCGTCGTATGTACGGTAATGAGCGTATGGATGCCGTCGTCGGTTCCGTAGAAGGCTCGGTACGTTTCTACGGCCTGACACCAACAAACTCTCAGCTAGAAGGTTTAGACAAGCACCTTCGTTTGATTGAAAGCTACAAGAAATTGCATGCGGCCCGGGCTTCTAACCCGGATATTTCATAAACAAGCAGTAGCCTGTCACTTTTAGGTTCATTAT
>CAYFGP010000055.1:0-19792 GCA_964342385.1 uncultured Oleiphilus sp.
CATTTAGAGTGCGCGAAGCGTCCTGCCACGTCAAGCCCAAAGCAACACTTTTTCTTTGTTCTTCAACGCCTTTGCCTTGATAAACGTCGAATAAGCGCAGCTCTTTCAGGTTTTCACCGGCTTTTTCTTTGATCGCTGCCATCAGATGCGCCACAGGCGTCGCCTCGTCCACCACAAAGGCCAGATCACGACGAACCTCAGGGTATTTAGACAGAGACTCAAAACGTGCTACAACGCCGTCCTGAAGCTCAGACAGCTTCAGTTCGAAGGTGTAGATATTGCCTTTCAGACCCAGCTCTTTCTGCACCTGAGGGTGTAGAGCGCCGATATAACCGATCACGTTGTCGTTACGGATAATCTGTGCAGTCTGACCTGGGTGCAGAGCAGGATGCTCAGCAGGCTCAAAGCGACACTGATCCAGAATACCGCTGTCCGCCAGCAGAGTTTCCAGATCACCTTTCAGATCGAAGAAGTCCATGGCATCGGATTGACCGGTCCAACCTTCAGGATCACGACTACCGGTCGCAATAACCGCCAGCATAGGGTCCTGAACCATCTCTTCACCCTGCTGAATAAAACACTGACCGGTTTCAAACAGACGTACACGGCTCTGTTGACGGTTCAGGTTATATTGCAGCGCTTTTGTCAGACCTGCAATCAGCGTGGTACGCATCACGGACAGATCCGCAGAGATTGGGTTAGCCAGCGCGATAGGCGCATTAACCGGATCAAACAGCCTGGACAGACCAGGCTCGATAAAGCTGAAGGTAATCGCTTCCTGATAACCACGGGCTGCCAGAGACTGACGTATCAGACGAATCGGCTTGATCGCTTCTGGATTAGCTTCGATACCCAGCGCCATGGTCGGGCTCTTAACCGGCAGATTGTCGTAGCCGTAGACACGAGCGACTTCTTCAATCAGATCTTCTTCGATGCTGATATCAAAGCGGTGACTCGGTACCTTGGCACGCCACGCACCACTGTCTTCTGTGCTCAGCTCCAGACCCAGACGAGTCAGAATGTCTTCTACCTTCTCCGCAGGCATTTCCATGGCCAGGATCTGATTCAGACGCTCTGGACGCAGAATCACATCATCACGGGCCGGCAGCTTGTCTTCAGCAACGGCTTCGACTACAGGACCGGCTTCACCACCAACAATTTCCAGCAGCAGGTTAGTCGCACGCTCTACCGCTTTCGCTTGCAGCTCAAAATCAACACCACGCTCATAACGGTGAGAAGCATCAGTATGCATACCGTAAGAACGGGCACGACCTGCAATGGCGATCGGATCAAAGAAGGCACATTCCAGATAGATATCTTCGGAACCTTCAACAACCTTAGTATTCTCGCCACCCATGATACCAGCCATACCTACGGCTTTTTCATGGTCAGCAATCACTAGAGTGTCTTTGTTCAGCTCAACTTCGGAGCCATCCAGCAGCTGCAGTTTTTCACCCTGTTCTGCCAAACGCACACGAATACCGCCTGCCAGCTTGCTTAGGTCATAAGCATGCATCGGCTGCCCCAGCTCCAGCATGACAAAGCTGGTGATATCAACTACAGGGTCGATAGAACGGATACCACTACGGCGCAGTTTTTCTACCATCCACAGTGGAGTTGTCGCCGTCGGGTTAATACCCTTGATCACACGGCCCAGGAAGCGAGGACAAGCTTCGTCATTGATCAGCTCGATACCAAAGGTCTCATCTATGCTCACTGGTGCAGCGGTAACTTCTGGTACAGTCACGGCTGTTTGAGTCAGAACACCCACTTCACGAGCCAGACCGGCGATACCCAGACAGTCACTGCGGTTAGGCGTCAGATCAACTTCCAGAATGGTATCGTTCAGGCTCAGGTATTCGCGCAGATCAGCCCCCACAGGCGCATCTGCCGCCAACTCCATGATACCGCCATGGTCGTCGGAAATACCCAGCTCATCCTCGGCACACAGCATGCCAAAAGACTCTACCTGACGCAGCTTAGCTTTTTTGATCTTAAAATCACCCGGCAGTACGGCGCCCACTTTAGCAAAAGCGGTTTTCAAACCCGCACGGGCATTACTGGCACCACACACCACCTGGATGGTTTCGTTGCCGTCACTCACAGAACAAACCTGCAGTTTATCGGCATTTGGGTGCTGCTCAGCGGTCAGAATCTCACCGACCACCACACCAGAGAAATCGTCTGCTGCTTTTTCTACACCGTCCACTTCCAGACCGGACAGAGAAAGCAGGCTTTCCAGCTCTTCAGTTGTGATGGATGGATTCACCCATTCACGGAGCCACTGTTCACTGAATTTCATTTTTCTTTCCTGAATCTTGCAAAATACGTTGGTACGGCTCAGGTCTTGTTATTTCTGATGCACGCTTTTCATCAAAAGCACTCTCGCTTAACAATTCGATAACGTGCAGCAAAAACACTATCTGATTAACGTAACTGGTTTAGGAAACGCAGGTCGTTATCAAAGAACAGACGCAGATCGTTTACGCCGTAGCGCAGCATCGCCAGACGCTCAACACCCATACCAAATGCAAAGCCGGTGTACTCTTCGGGATTGATACCCGAATATTCAAATACTTTCGGGTGCACCATGCCGCAACCCAGCACTTCCAGCCACTTACCGTCACCGCGGTCGATATCCACTTCAATGGATGGCTCAGTGAATGGGAAGTAGGACGGACGGAAGCGTACTTTTACGTCATC
This sequence comes from uncultured Oleiphilus sp., assembly GCA_964342385.1. Classification (GTDB taxonomy): domain Bacteria; phylum Pseudomonadota; class Gammaproteobacteria; order Pseudomonadales; family Halomonadaceae; genus Oceanospirillum. Next base: position 2,704 of record CAYFGP010000055.1, read on the forward strand.
TTCAAAGAAGGCGCGCAGGAACTGCTCCAGAATACCTTTCAGGTCGGCAAAGCTGATGTCTTTGTCTACCAGCAGACCTTCCACCTGGTGAAACATAGGGGAGTGAGTCTGATCGGAATCACAACGGTATACACGGCCCGGACAAATGATACGGATCGGAGGTTGTTGTGTTTCCATGGTACGCACCTGCACAGGGGAAGTGTGGGTACGCAGTACGGTATTGGCATTGAAGTAGAACGTATCGTGCATCGCACGAGCCGGATGGTGAGCCGGAATATTCAATGCTTCAAAGTTGTGATAATCGTCTTCAATCTCAGGACCTTCAGCCACGCTGAAACCGATTGAAGCAAAAAAATCTTCGATACGCTGAATGGTTTTAGTCACTGGGTGCAGACCACCTACGGTCTGACCGCGACCGGGCAGGGTCACATCAATTTTCTCTGCCGCTAATTTCGCTTGCAGCTGGGCTTCTTCCAGTGCAGCGCGACGCGCATTCAGTTCTTGTAACAGGGCATCTTTTGCCTTGTTGATCTTGTCTCCCGCCACAGGGCGTTCTTCGGGAGACAGTTTACCCAGGCCTTTCAGTAACTGGGTCACTTCACCTTTTTTACCAAGGTATTGTACTCGGATCTGATCCAGTGCCTGAGCGTCACTGGCTTCAGCAATAGCAGCTTGCGCCTGCTCTACTAAACTTGCAAGGTTTTCCATCGTCAGTGGGCTCCAAATAAAAATAGGGGAAGACGTTAGCGCCTTCCCCTATTTAAGACTCATGCTGCCGCACGGTCATCATCATTACCCTGAATACCCATCAAGGTATCCGGGAACGATCTTAAGCTAGCGCTGCTTTCGCTTTTTCAACGATGGCAGCAAATACCGCTTTCTCGTGTACAGCCAGATCAGCCAGAACTTTACGGTCGATCTCGATGTCGGCTTTCTTCAGACCCGCGATGAAGCGGCTGTAAGACAGACCATTGATACGAGCTGCAGCGTTGATACGTGCAATCCACAGAGCGCGGAACTGACGCTTACGCTGACGACGGTCACGATATGCGTACTGACCCGCTTTGATAACCGCTTGTTTAGCTACGCGGAATACACGGCTACGAGCACCGTAGTAACCTTTAGCTTGCTTAAGAACTTTCTTATGACGACGACGCGCCACCACACCACGTTTTACGCGAGGCATAACTTACTCCTGACTTAAAGATTCAAAAAATTACAGATTAGGCAGCATGCGTTGTACTAACGCCTGATCCGCAGCAACCAGCTGCTTCATAGGACGCAGCTGACGCTTACGCTTAGTCGATTTTTTGGTCAGGATGTGGCTACGGAAAGACTGCTTGTGCTTGATTCCGTTACCAGTTTTGCGAAAACGCTTTGCAGCGCCGCTGTTTGATTTGATTTTAGGCATTGTAAACAATACTCCGCATTCAATTTTTCTTCATCTGAAACCATAGGCAAACCGCTACCATTGACTTGAACAGAGTTCAGCCAAGACAGCGGTCTAGCTTTGAAGAATCAGGATTATTTTTTCTTTTTCGGTGAAAGCACCATGACCATCTGACGACCTTCCATTTTTGGACGAGCCTCAACGATAGCCATTTCTCCCAGGTCGGCCTCGATGCGTTGCATCAATTTCATACCCAGTTCTTGGTGCGCCATCTCACGACCACGGAAACGCAGCGTAATCTTGGCTTTATCACCATCTTCTAGGAAACGTACCAGGTTGCGCAGTTTTACCTGATAATCCCCATCTTCCGTACCAGGACGGAACTTAACTTCCTTGACTTTAGTCTGAGTTTGGTTCTTCTTCTGAGCAGCTTTCTGCTTCTTCTGCTCATACTGATAACGACCATAGTCCATAATTTTACAGACGATCGGATCAGACTTAGCGATTTGAACCAGGTCCAGACCGGCCTCTTGTGCTGCGGCTAATGCTTGTGACAGGGGTACAACACCTACCTGCTCACCTTCAGCATCAATCAGACGCAGTTCCTTAGCACGAATGTTCTCATTAATCGGTGCAACCTCTACGTTGCGACCTCTAGGGTTATTCCGCTTAATAGCTAAATCTCCACTATTTTTTAGTCGCGGTTGAAGCTTAACAGTTCTTCAACCTGCTCAATACTCATGCTGCCCAGATCTTCACCTGATCGGGAACGCACGGCAACCGTTCCTGCCTCAACTTCCTTATCACCAATAACAGCAAGGTAAGGCACTTTATGAATCGTGTGTTCACGAATTTTAAAGCCGATCTTCTCGTTTCTCAAGTCCGAAGATGCACGGAAGCCCTTATTTCTCAGAGTTTTTTCAATTTGCTGGCAATATTCCGCCTGCTTATCGGTAATATTCATGATTACCAGCTGTTTTGGAGCCAACCAAGTTGGCAGCGCACCAGCATAGTGCTCGATCAGAATACCAATAAAACGTTCGAAAGAACCCAGGGTTGCACGGTGTAACATTACAGGCGTCTTACGCTCACCTTCATGATCCACGTATTCAGCACCCAGACGACCCGGCATAGAGAAGTCAACCTGAATGGTACCACACTGCCATACACGATCCAGACAATCACGCAGAGAAAATTCAATCTTAGGACCGTAGAAAGCACCTTCACCCGGTAGCAGTTCAAACTCCAAGCCTTTTGCATTCAATGCATCAGACAGTGCGCTTTCCGCTTTATCCCAAACTTCATCCGAACCTACACGCTGCTCTGGACGAGTGGACAGCTTGTATTCGATATTGGTAAAGCCAAAGTCTGCATATACTTCATGCAGCAGATCGATAAACTCTGATACTTCGGATTGAATCTGATCTTCAGTACAGAAGATATGACCATCATCCTGAGTAAAACCACGCACACGCATCAGACCGTGCAGAGAACCTGAGTACTCATTACGGTGACAAGAGCCAAATTCTGCCATACGCAGCGGCAGTTCACGGTAAGACTTCAGGCCCTGGTTAAACACCTGGATGTGACAAGGGCAGTTCATCGGCTTAACAGCGTAGTCACGATGCTCAGAGTGCGTGGTAAACATCTGCTCATGAAACTTGTCCCAGTGGCCTGATTTTTCCCACAGGGTGCGCTCAACTACCTGAGGTGTTTTAACCTCTTTATAGTCGTGCATATCCAGCTTACGACGCATGTAATCTTCGATGGTCTGGTACAGAGACCAACCTTCCGGATGCCAGAACACCATACCCGGCGCTTCTTCCTGCATATGGAACAGATTCAGCTGCTTGCCCAGTTTACGGTGATCACGCTTCTCAGCTTCTTCCAAGCGAGTCAGGTATGCCTTCAGTGCTTTTTTATCAGCCCAAGCAGTACCATAGATACGCTGCAGCATCTCGTTATTCGAATCACCGCGCCAGTAGGCACCCGCAACCTTCATCAGTTTGAAAGAGCGCAACAGACGTGTATTCGGCACATGAGGGCCACGACACATGTCGATATATTCTTCGTGGTGGTACAGACCGACTTCCGTTACGGAGTCATCCATATCATCAATCAGTTGTACTTTATAGATCTCACCACGATCAGCAAAAATCTGACGAGCCTCAGCAACAGGCGTCATCTTTTTGATAACGTCATAATCCTTTTTCACCAGTTCCTGAATACGCTTCTCAATAACGGTCAAATCTTCAGGAGTGAAATGATGATCACTGGCCACATCATAATAGAAACCATTATCGATCACAGGACCGATCGCCATTTTCACATCAGGGTACAGTTGCTTCAGCGCATGACCTAGCAGGTGTGCAAAAGAGTGACGGATAATATGAATACCGTCATCGTCTTTAGAGGTAACAATAGCTAATTCAACATCTTCGGTGATCAACTCACAAGTGTCGACTAACTCACCATTGATACGACCAGCTACCGCGGCTTTCGCAAGACCTGCACCGATATCTGCAGCGACGTCGTATACAGTCACTGCCTGATTAAATGAACGCTGACTACCGTCAGGAAGAGTAATTACTGGCATAACCTATCCTATCTCTCTACATGGCGGACCCCTACGTAAGGCCTGCCGGAGTTTTCATTACGTTTTAAACAAAGTTCTACAAAAACAACAAGGCGCGGGATAATACCATTTCACCTTTATGGAAGCTATCATCCCATCAGAATCGTTTTTTAATTCATAAGCTTTCGCTAGAATTGCTAAACTTACAATTAAAGTTAGACACTATTAGTGACAGTTTTGCCAGTGGACTAAAATTAAGGCAGAAAAAATTTCTGTTACGGCAAAATTTAGGACATGATGTCCGGCAAAGGACATTGGAATTTCAATAAATGGCGGCCCAATATGCATGTTAAGAGTTCCGACTCATCGTTAGACCAGCTCACGACACTTAACGAGATCGGGATTGCTCTATCTTCAGAGCATGATATGGACAGTCTACTGGAACGCATCCTGGTCAATGCTAAAGAACTGACAGGGGCGGACGGTGGCACTCTCTACCTGCACAATGAAAGTGATAAAACCCTAGAGTTTAAAATTGTTCGCACCTTATCACTGGGCATACATTTGGGAGGAAAAACCGGCCAACCCATCGGCGGTAACTTCAAACCTCTCAATCTGTATTTAGACGACGGCACACCAAACACACAGATGATTGCAGCTTATGCAGCAATCAGTGGGCAAACAATCAATATTCAAGATGCTTACGAAGTCACTGACTTTGACTTTTCCGGCACCCGAAAGTTTGATGCTGCAACTGGCTACCGCTCCAAGTCCTTTTTGACTGTTCCCATGAAAAATCATGAGAACGATATTATTGCGGTTTTACAGCTACTGAATAAAGTTGACGATGACACCCAAGAGGTCATCTCCTTTTCAGAGCAGGATCAGCACCTTGCGGAATCTCTTGCCTCTCAGGCAGCGGTAGCTCTGACCAACAAACGCCTGATTGACGAATTACAGAACCTGTTTGATTCCTTTATCAAACTGATCGCAACCGCGATCGATGAAAAGTCCCCCCACACCGGTAATCACTGTCGCCGGGTACCTGAAGCCACTATGATGATTGCTGAAGCTGCCCACCATAGCGACATGGACTATTTTAATGAATTCTCCATGACAGATGCGGACCGCTATGAACTAAAGGTTGCATCCTGGCTGCACGACTGCGGCAAGATTACCACACCGGTACATGTGGTTGAAAAAGGCACCAAGCTGGAAACAATCCATGATCGCATTGAACTGGTAGCCGCTCGATTTGAAATTCTGCGCCGTGACATGGAAATCACCATGTTAAAGCAGCGCATCGCTGCTTTTGAAAAGGGTGAAACAGATCACACATCTATCATCGCCCATTATGAGAAACTGGCAAATTCTCTAATGGAAGACTTAGCTTATGTGAGAAAGTGCAATACTGGCGGCGAGTTTATGGCTGACGAACAGGTAGCACGAGTAGAATCCCTGGCTGAGCTTTCCTGGGTTGATAGCTGTGGTCAGGAACAGTCCATTATCACTGATGATGAACTGAAAAACCTGACGATTCGTCGTGGTACTATTACTCTTGAAGAAAGAGAGATTATTAATAACCATATGACACTCACCATTCGTATGCTGGAAAGACTGCCTTTTCCGAAGCACCTGCGCAATGTCCCAGAATATGCTGGCGGACACCACGAGCGCATGGATGGTCGCGGCTACCCTAGAGGCCTGACTAGAAATGAAATGTCGATTCCTGCTCGCATTATGGCAGTAGCCGATGTTTTTGAAGCCCTTACTTCTTCTGACAGACCTTACAAAAAACCCATGCCATTAACTCAAACGCTGACTATTATGGGACGCATGGTAGAAGATAATCACCTTGATCCAGACATCTTTAAACTGTTTGTCGAATCCAAGGTTTACCAACAATACGCTGATAAATTCCTGCTACCCGATCAGATCGATTCTGTCGATCATGACAACCTGCCAGGAATGCAACATCAAACAAGCTCAGAATAATAAGGATAACAACCATGTGGATTTCGATTCTTGGCTGCAGCGGCGGTATTGGCCCCGGAAATCGTACCACCTCCATTTTGGTGGATGATGATATCCTGCTTGATGCTGGCAGCGGTGTAGGCGATCTTCAACTGCAACAGATGGGAAAAATACGCCATGTATTTATCTCCCACTCTCACCTTGACCATGTCGCCTTCCTGCCTTTTTTGGTGGATAGCATTTTCAGTCAGATTAAAGAACCGATTCAGATCTATGGTTTAAAAGAGACCATACAGGCACTAAGAGACCACATCTTTAACTGGGTTATCTGGCCAGATTTTTCTGAGCTGCCTAACAAAGAAAAACCCGTTATGCAGTTTAATGAGGTCAAGCCCTACGACATCAAAACCATCGGTGACCGCACGATAGAAATCATCCCTGTCGACCACATTGTGCCAGGCATCGGCTTTATCGTAACCAACAAGAACAACAAGAACTTTGCATTTAGCGGTGACACCTCAACCAATGATACCTTATGGGATGCACTCAACAAGAAAGACAGTCTGGACGCCTTAATGATTGAAGCGGGCTATCCCAACAGCATGCATGACTTAGGTAAACTAGCGAAACACTACACACCCCAAAGCCTGGGGGAAGATCTAGAAAAGCTGAAGCACAAACCTCATTTGCTGATTTCTCACATCAAACCAGGCCTGGAAATTCAGATTTCAGAAGATCTACATAAGGACTTGAAAGACTACCAGCTTACATGCATTAAAAGCGGTGACAGTATTTTTATCGACTAGATAATGGTGAAAGCCCTACAACAACAAAAGCGGGCTATTCACCTAACTTATTGCCATAGAGCCAATCACAAGGGAGAGGTCAAATATACTGACGGCGTGACAGAATCACTTAGGAGTACATCTCACTATCTTTATAGTAGTCATGAAGATGGCGCAGGAACACCATAATCACAGCAGCCACTGGCAGAGCAATCAATACACCGGTAAAACCAAACAACTGACCACCCGCCATAATGGCAAAAATGACTGTTACTGGGTGTAAACCGATCTTATCTCCCACCAGCATAGGTGTGAAAACAAAGCTCTCCAGCAGTTGACCAACAATAAACACTGAAGCGATAAACACCAGCGGCAACCAATCACCAAACTGGAACCAGCCTGCCAACAAACCCGCACCAATACCAATAATTGGTCCAAGATAAGGCACAATACTGGCCAAACCCGCAATAATGCCCACCAGCAATGCCAGCTTAAGCCCAACCAACCAAAGCCCCGTTGAATAAACCAGGCTCAGCGCCAGCATCACCATCAGCTGACCTTTAATAAAGGCTGCCAACACCTCATCGCATTCAACAGCAAGCTCTTCAACTTTCGGCTGATAGCGATTAGGGAACAAGTGCAAAATCTTTATCTTTAGATGATCCCAATCCAGTAGCAGATAAAAGGTGACAACAGGAATAAGACCCAGATTCACAATCAGATTGACCAACGCCATACCTGACTGCCCCAGCTCACGAATCAAAACACCGGCAACAGAACCTACCTGCTTTAGATGACCAGACAGCGCTTTTTGCAGATTATCCAACTGCAACGCCTCAACATCCATATTGGTGTATGACGCCAGGAAAGGCACTGCCTGTAAGCGGAACCAATCGATAAATACGGGTAGGAATTCACGAATGTGCTCTAACTGCTTACCCAATAAAGGGATTAAAAACAGCAGAAACCCCACCATAGCGACAGTTAAACAGGAAAATACAATAATCACAGAGACACGACGGGAAAAACCCTTAGCCTCCAGCCAATCCGCTATGGGATCACCTATATAGGCAAACAACATCCCCGCCAGAAACGGCATCAAAATAGGCTGAAGAAGATAGATCAGAATACTACTGACCAACAACACCGCCAAGATAATCTTTTGCTGTGTGGATGACATAACCCTTGCCCTTAACCTCTATGCTAACGCTGACCTTGCCAGAAGAAGTCGACTTCGCTGTTTACCATAGAGGATTCATCCAATCGCAGGAAAGAGTCCAATTTCAATACAGAGAGGAACTGATCAGAATTACCCTTTAACGCCACCTTATAGCCGATAGAGGCATCATCCAAACGGGTGACCTCAACACGCTCCACAACCTGCAAACTGTTTAGGTAACGATTTAAACGAGCATAACCCTCAACAGATTCGATACCCTTCACCGCAAAACGATACTCACCGGCTTTACCTGGCTTGTTAACCACTGCATATTTGTTTGCCAGCTCTTCTGCCAACACATCGACGGATTCTCTAAACAGACCACCCAAACGAGCATTATTCCGTGCAATCGCTTTACGCTCTTTTCCTACTTGCAGTAACCAGCGCCCCTGCCACTTACCTTCACCATCTTTATAAAAACGACCAGTATAGGTGGCATCAGCAGAATAACGCACGGAAGCCGCAGCGATACGATCACCAAACTGCCCCCAGATATCACTCACAGTAATTACCTGCTCATCTTTCAGATCCATCAACGGCAGTGTAATCGGTACCCCACGACGCTCAGCGGAAGATTCTAACAACTCGGTTAATAGCGGATTATTATCACTATTGACAATAAAGCGTCGATTACTCCCTTCGACTGCCAGCCAGATCAAAACCGATGGACGATTCGAACCCCATACAGCCTGCTGAGCCTGATTCAGTACCTGCATCACGCTAGCACTATCAAACTGCATAATCAGACGATAGCGTTTAGGCAAAGGTGCACTAGCATCGACGTTTTCATTAGCACTTGCACCTTCTTGCCCCGCATTGCCAGCCTGGCCTGAGTCAGAAGCAGCCTCCCCCTCTGAACCCAGCTCAACCTCCGCCAAGGGATTATCCTGATATGAGAACTGAGCCAGATACTGTTCAGCCTGGCCTAACATTGCCTGAATAGGCTCCGCCTGGAGGGTACCCTCATGACCAGAGACCTTAACCAGCACTTCAGCTAAGCCACGTGCCACCTCAGCAGCCCTGGCTTCCGGCGATTGATCCACCACCAGACGCTCACTCTCAAACAAGCCACTCACCTGAGCCGCCATCGCCTGCGTCGTCAGCAGCATACTGACAACAACAGCCATCAATCCCCGAAAAAAGACAGCAAACATCGAAACCCCTTGAATCTGCCGCAAAAATATAAAAAGCGATTCTACCTTAATAAGCTTAGGATCACAGGCAGAATAAGCGCCACAAAGAAAAATTAGCCCGATAAACGCTTATCAAAGCATGACCACTCGCAGTATAAGACAAGATATCCTTCCCTTATGCTGCTTTGATGGTATTGAGCCATTTATAACTGGCTTAGGGTAGGGTACAATCCGCCGCTGATTAATAGTAATCCTTTAGTTCACAGGATCCTTCATGAGCACCGATAAAAAATCGATCAGTTATAAAGATGCAGGCGTTGATATTGATGCAGGTAACGCACTGGTAGACCGTATCAAGGGCACCGCTAAGCGTACCCGTCGTCCAGAAGTTCTGGGTGGCCTGGGTGGCTTTGGTGCACTGTGCGAGCTGCCAACACGCTACCGCGAGCCTGTTCTGGTTTCCGGCACCGACGGTGTAGGTACCAAACTGCGTCTGGCGATGGATCTGAACAAACATGACACCATCGGCATCGATCTGGTAGCCATGTGTGTTAACGACCTGGTGGTTTGTGGTGCCGAGCCACTGTTCTTCCTGGACTACTACGCAACAGGCAAACTGAACGTTGATATCGCTGCAGATGTAGTTGCGGGTATCGGCGAAGGCTGTCTACAAGCTGGTGCAGCTCTGGTTGGTGGTGAAACTGCCGAAATGCCTGGCATGTATGAAGGCGAAGATTACGATCTGGCGGGTTTCTGCGTTGGCGTTGCCGAAAAGAGTGAAGTGATTGATGGCAGCACGGTTCAACCAGGCCAAGCACTGATTGGCCTGGCATCCAGCGGCCCACACTCTAACGGCTACTCTCTGATCCGCAAGATCATTGAAGTGACTGGCGCCGATCTGAACGAAGAAGTAGATGGCCAACCTCTGGCTGACGCTCTGCTGGCTCCGACCCGCATCTACGTTAAACCAGTACTGAAACTGATTGAAACCCTGCCAGTACATGCGATCTCTCACATCACTGGCGGCGGTCTGCAGGAAAACCTGCCACGTGTACTGCCTGAAAACGCTAAAGCCGTTGTAGACCTGAACAGCTGGAATCGTCCGGAAGTATTCAACTGGATTCAGCGTGGCGGTAACGTAGAAGAGTACGAAATGTACCGCACCCTGAACTGCGGTGTTGGCATGATCATCGTTGTTGATCAGGACAAAGCGGAACAAGCTATTGAATTACTGAACGCTGAAGGCGAATCTGCCTGGCAGATCGGTCGCATCGAAACTGCTTCTGCAGATGAAGAGCAGGTGCAACTTGAGGGCCTGAAGTAATCATGAGCGGCTCTATTGTTGTTCTGATTTCTGGCAGCGGCAGCAATCTGCAAGCCATTATTGATGGTGTGAAGGCCGGGGATATCCCTGGCCAGATCTCTGCTGTGATCAGTAATAAAGCAGATGTTAAAGGCCTGCAACGTGCCAGTGACGCAGATATCCCAACTGAAGTACTGGATCATAAAGAGTTTGCCAGCCGCGATAGTTTTGATCTTAATCTGATTCGCAAAATTGATGCGTACGAACCAGATCTGGTTGTATTGGCAGGCTTTATGCGCATTCTGACACCTGCGTTTGTACAGCGCTATGCCGGTCGTCTGATCAATATTCATCCTTCGCTGCTGCCGAAATACCAGGGTTTACACACCCATAAGCGCGCGATTGAAGCCGGTGATGACCGTCACGGCGCCAGCGTGCACTTTGTGACAGAAGAACTGGATGGTGGTCCGGTCTTTATTCAGGCCAGCGTACCGGTTGAAACAGACGATACCCCAGACACCCTTGCAGCCCGGGTACTGGTGCAGGAGCATAAAATTTACCCGATTGCGGTAAAATGGTTCATGGAAGGTCGTATCCAGCTGAAAGACAACACCCCACATCTGGACGGTGTGTCATTATTGGATAATATACCTTTGTTAGAGTCTTAACATTTGTCCCAAGCCAGACAGAAGCCTGTCGTCAAATCTGCTATCGACACAGTAGCGACAGCTCAGAAAACCACACCTCTATAGGGTGGTTAAACGCTTTTGTTTGGAGATTATTATCCATTGGAGCCCGGCCTATGCTGAAACTTGCAACAACTCTGCTTCTTTTGATCAGCACGTTCTCTTCAGCATACGCCGAACTCTCCCTCAAGCCCTTTGTCGGCTACTACCACACCAGTTATGACATGGGCTTCACTCTGGATATCGAAGGCAAACGCAGCCTGAAACAGAAAGAGGACGGCTCTTGGGTCTTGGATTTCCGCGCCAAAAACTGGTTTGCTCGCATCAGCCAAACCAGCACCTTTCGCATAAATGAAGAACAACAACTAAAGCCAGAACACTACCGCCGTTATCAAAAAGTGTTTGGTAAAACCAAAGACAGGTCCATCCACTTCCACTGGGATCAACTCAAAGTCACCAACGATATCGATGGCAAACCCTGGAAGATGGAAATTCCTACCGACGCTTTGGATCTACTCAGCTATCAATTAAAACTGCGTTATGACCTGATGGCTCATCCCAAGCAGAAAGAGTTCCACTACCGAGTTGCCGACGGTGGTAAAGTAAAAAGCTTTATCTTTCGTGTTATTGGCAAAGAAGTACTGAAAACCCCTATGGGCAAGCTCAACACCATAAAACTGGAAAGCATCCGCTTCAAACAACGGGATGTAGAACATCTAATCTGGGTTGCAACTGACTGGGACAATTTGTTACTACGAGTTGAACCTGTGCGCAAAAAAGATAAAGAGAATCCAGTATTTCTGGATCGTGCTACTCTGGATGGCAGAACGGTTAAAGGTTTTTAAAATTTAGCCCCAACAGACCAACTAATATGACTTCACAGTCAGCCCAATATTAGTAGCATTTAAAAAACATCTACTAGACTCATACAGGTACCCTATGGAGACCTGTAATGACTGATCAGAAAACCCAGTTTTTAGTACTCCCTATTACTTTAGCCCTACTGTTAACGGTATTGTTAATGGTAGTCAGCCGCCCATCACATGCTGCACAACCCACAAAAATGTTGATTGGTACCGATGCCTGGCCACCCTTCCGCTTTGTTTCCGAGAAAAAGATTTCAGGTATTGATGATGATTTGTGGCAAAAACTGGCTCAAGCCATGGATTTTGAGATTGAATATATTCGCTGTCCCTGGAAGCGCTGCCTGGATATGATGCGCTCTGGACAGATTGATGCCATGAGTGGACTGGCTTGGAGAGAAAAACGCGCTATCTATATTCAATATACCCAACCCGCTTATTTCCGCTGCTCTACCCGCTACTACCTGCGTAAAGGCGAAGAGAGCATTCTGAAAACACAGCAAGACCTGAACAAACTGAGTATCGGTATGGTACGCGGATCAGCCTATTACCCTAGCTTTGATAACAACACAGAACTACACAAAACCCAGATGGCACAAGAAAGTGTTTTATTGCAGCTATTAGCAGCGCAAAGAATCGATACTTATATAGGCACTGATTGCCAAGCCGATTATGAACTAGCCCATAGTCAATGGAGCAACGCCTTTACCAAGGCACCCTATAACCCTAAAAACCACACACCGCTTTATATCGGCCTATCAAAAAGCTCTAAATGGTCTACCGAATTGGAACAACTCAATCAAAATATCGAGAAAATTTTGCAGCAGGGTTTTCAAAACGAGATCGAACAGAAATACTATCGCTGATTCATCAACCTGTTTTGAACAGCCTTAATAAATAGAACGGCTCTTTACTTAAAGAGCCTTTATAGCTAGCAAAGAAACCGCTCAAAAAGGACACCTCATGCGCATCGATCTTTCAGCACTAAGCGCCAATAACGCTTATCATCTGATGACTCAAAGCATTATTCCTCGCCCGGTGGCCTGGGTGCTGACAGCCAACGAAAGCTCCGGTTATAACCTGGCTCCGTTCTCTTATTTCAACGCCCTGTGCAGCAACCCGCCATTAGTGATGCTATCGATGGGAAAAAAGCCTGACGGTGAATTGAAAGATACCCGCAGCAATATCCTAAACAGCAAACAACTGGTAATTCATATCCCAAACACCGCACAAGCGGCCGAAGTTACAGAAAGCGCTCGTACGCTGGATTACGGCGATTCCGAGCTGGAACAAATAGACCATCCTTTAGTTCAGGAAGAAGATTGGCCGCTACCTCGCTTACAGGATGCACCAATCGCCATGCTGGCCGAATTTTATGAACTGCACGAACTGGGCCCGAATAAACAGGCGGTGATCTACTGCGAGATTAAAGAGATCTTTATTCAGGATGAGTGCGTGACACAGGGTGAGAATAACCGCATCACTATTGATGCTAAAGCTGTAGATGCCTTAGCGCGTTTAGGCGGCGGTGAATACGCCAGCCTGGGAGAAGTTTTTAAGCTTGATCGCCCGAAATAACACAAGAAGCCAATACGAGATGCAAGATGTAAAGCACGAGATATAAAGAACAAGGGATGAGCCAGAAAATAATCTGACTCATCCACAAACCACTATCCCATCCTACAGCGCGCTGCAGTGATAACATTAATCATCACTAAATGAGATATTTGGCGTCACCTGCACCGCACCACCCAACTGCTGCACCATATTATCGCCAATCTGACTAAAGAATCCGGCAATATCACCCTCTGGATCAGCAATCACTGATGGCGCACCGTTATCAGCTTGTTCACGTACTTTTAGCGCCAACGGCAGCTGCCCCAACAACACGGTATCGTACTCCTTCGCGATACGATCACCACCACCCTCACCAAACACAGGCTCAGAGTGACCACAGTTACTACAGGTGTGCAGGCTCATATTTTCGACCACACCCAGCACCGGAATTTTCACCTTACGGAACATCTCAACACCTTTTTTAGCATCCAGCAGAGCGATATCCTGCGGCGTCGTCACAATCACCGCACCAGCCACCTGAACCTTTTGTGCCAGTGTTAGCTGAATATCACCAGTACCCGGCGGCATATCGATAAACAGATAATCCAGCTCCGGCCAATCCGTTTGCGTCAGAATCTGCTGAAAAGCACCACTGACCATAGGACCACGCCATACCATCGGCGTTTTCTCCGTCACCAGATAAGCCATCGACATGGTGTACAAGCCATGAGCTTCAATCGGCAGGAATGTGGTTTCATCTTTCATCTGCGGACGTACGCCATCAGCAACACCCAACATCAGCGCCTGACTAGGTCCATAGATATCCGCATCCAGTACACCGACCTTAAAGCCCTTCTGCGCCATCGCCAACGCCAGGTTAGCGGTTACTGTAGATTTACCCACACCACCTTTACCAGAGGCTACTGCGATGACATTTTTTACCGATTCAAGCATCTGTTATCTCTCATTCATCTAAGCAGAAATTTTCTTATAGCTTAACACAGAGAATAACCAAGCTCATTACTCGGTTAATATTCTCACACTAAAAACGTATAAAAGCCGAATCACGGGTGAAAAAAATCCTGTCACTCGCTATAGTTAGCGGATTCATTTTGTGATTTGCATAATCTGCATGGCTCAACCTGAACATCATGCAGCAGCACAGTTATCATTTAACCTAGATCAGTAAAGAGACACCATGTCATCAGCACGTAAAATCCTTGTGACCAGCGCACTGCCATATGCCAATGGCTCTATCCACCTTGGCCACCTGCTGGAATATATTCAGACCGATATCTGGGTTCGTTTTCAGAAACAACGTGGACATATGTGTTCCTACGTTTGCGCCGATGATGCGCACGGCACTGCGATCATGCTGCGCGCTGAGCTGGAAGGCATCACCTCTCAGCAGCTGATTGACAACGTCAACGCTGAACACCGTGCGGACTTTGCCAAGTTTCTGGTGAACTTTGATAACTACTACTCCACGCACTCCGAAGAAAACCGTGAGTTTTCTGAGCTGATCTACAAGCGTCTGCGTGAGAAAGGCCATATCGCCACTCGCAGCATCACTCAGATGTATGATCCTGATAAAGGCATGTTCCTGGCGGATCGTTTTATCAAGGGCACCTGTCCTAAGTGCAAAGCGGAAGATCAGTACGGTGATAACTGTGAAGCCTGTGGCGCAACCTATAGCCCGGCAGAACTGATTGATCCTAAGTCAGCCATCTCTGGTGCGACGCCGGTTGAAAAAGATTCCGAGCACTACTTCTTTAAATTGCCTGATTTCCAGGAGATGCTGGAGCAGTGGACTCAAAGCGGCACCCTACACGAGCAGATCGCCAACAAACTGAAAGAATGGCTGGAAGTGGGTTTGCAGGAGTGGGATATCAGCCGTGATGCCCCTTACTTCGGTTTTGAGATTCCAGATGCACCGGGCAAATACTTCTATGTCTGGCTAGATGCACCGATCGGTTATATGGCGAGTTTTAAAAACCTGTGTGACCGTCGTGACGACCTGGAGTTTGATGATTACTGGAAAGAAGGTTCCGATGCCGAGCTGTACCACTTTATCGGCAAGGACATCATCAACTTCCATGCCCTGTTCTGGCCTGCCATGCTGGAAGGCTCCAACTTCCGTAAGCCAACAGCAGTTAATGCCCACGGTTTCCTGACTGTTAATGGTCAGAAGATGTCCAAGTCTCGCGGCACCTTTATTAAGGCCCAGACTTACGCCGAGTTCCTGAACCCGGAATACCTGCGTTACTACTTTGCCGCTAAGCTGACCAGCCGTCCTGAAGATCTGGACCTGAACCTGGAAGACTTTACAGCCCGTGTAAACTCTGACCTGATCGGTAAAGTCGTCAACATCGCCAGCCGTTGCGCCGGTTTCGTTAAGAAGTCCGGTGGCAAGCTGTCCGAAAACTGCGCTGAGCAGGCAATGCTGGACGAAGCTATCGCCTTGGGTGATCAGATCGCTGAGCACTTCGAAAACCGTGAATTCGGTCGTGCGATTCGTCTGATTATGGAAATCGCTGACAAAGCTAACCAATATATCGCCGACAAAGCCCCGTGGGCCCTGGCGAAAGAGGAAGGCAAAGGCCAGGAAGTACTGGATATCTGCTCTGTAGGTATCAACCTGTTCCGTCAGCTGGTGACCTACCTGGCACCGGTTCTGCCAGAACTGTCCGCTAAAGCGGCTGAGTTCCTGAATCTGGACAATCTGGATTGGGATGCACGCAAAGAACTGCTGCTGGGTCATGAGATTCAGAAGTTCAAACCTCTGATGACCCGTATCGAAAGCGATAAGATCGAAGCGATGATCGAAGCATCCAAAGAAGTACTGGCGGAAGAAGAGAAGCTGAAACACGGCCCTGCCGCAACAGGCCCTCTGGCCGATGATCCGATCAGCCCGGAAATCGAGTTTGATGACTTTGCCAAGCTAGATCTGCGTGTGGCGACGATTACCGAAGCCAATCACGTTAAAGGTGCCGACAAACTGATCCAACTGACACTGGATCTGGGTGGTGAAACCCGCAACGTCTTTGCCGGTATTAAGTCGGCGTACAAACCAGAAGATCTGGTCGGTCGTCAAACCGTGATGGTGGCCAACCTGAAACCACGTAAGATGCGTTTCGGTATGTCCGAAGGCATGGTGATGGCTGCAGGCCCTGGTGGTGAAGAGATCTTCCTGCTGACACCGGATGAAGGTGCTGTTAACGGCATGCGTGTTAAGTAAGGTTTAACACTTGTAATTTAACGCTCTGCACCGGGTTCTTGAACTTATCGCCAAAATGCCTGGAAAAAGCGTTAAAAACGCCATAAAAAACGGGGGCTTAGGCTCCCGTTTTTTATTCTGTGTTATGAAATCATTATCACTTACTTATAACCAAAGCATATAAAAACACTTTCTTTTTTTCTTGTATGGAATAATTGAAAAAAAGATAATATCCGCCATTGTGGATAGAATCCTCAGTGCTCCATCACAGCAGCCTGTTCTACACGATCGTTTTATTTGGGCTGACCTGCATCAGAGCAATATGCGTTTCTACTGATACAATTTCGAACCCTGGCAAACTGATCCAGTATCAAAAAATGAGTGCCA
>CAYFGP010000055.1:19892-39026 GCA_964342385.1 uncultured Oleiphilus sp.
ATATTTAGAGCCAAGATTACCGATAATCAGATGACTGAATACATACTGCTGTTAATCAGCACCATCCTGGTAAATAACTTTGTACTGGTGCAGTTTCTGGGCCTATGCCCTTTTATGGGTGTTTCCAACAAGTTGGAATCCGCTATGGGTATGTCCCTGGCAACCACTTTTGTACTGACGCTGTCATCGTCCAGTAGTTATCTGGTTTATCACTTTATTCTGGAACCTCTGGGTATTGAGTACCTGAAGACTATCGCCTTTATCATGATGATCGCGGTAGTGGTGCAATTTACCGAGATGGTGGTACGTAAAACCAGTCCCCTGCTATATCGGGTACTGGGTATCTTCCTGCCACTGATTACTACCAACTGTGCTGTTTTAGGTGTTGCCCTATTAAGCCTGAATCGTAATAGCGGTTTTGTTGAGGCGACCGTTTATGGTTTTGGTGCCTCTATTGGCTTCTCGTTGGTGCTTGTACTGTTTGCAGCCATGCGCGAACGTATCGCTGTTGCGGATGTACCGGCTCCGTTTCAAGGTTCATCTATCGCCATGATTACAGCCGGCTTGATGTCCCTGGCGTTCCTGGGCTTTAGTGGCCTAGTACAACTGTAATAGGCGCAACTGTGATAAACAGTCCAGCTTTAGCTTTAAAGAGTACAGCTTTAAGCACTGGGCAAGGTTAAAACAACCGTTAGCAGCCATAACCCTATTAATAAGCTTTTCGGTAATCCACTGAGTCGATGCAAAATTTGATCACTATGTCACAGCCAAGAATATAACTGGCCGACATAACAGATCATAGCTGAGTTAAAGAGCAAGATAATGACGGAATTTTTCACCAATCATCCTGTACTGGCCGCCGTAATCGGCTTGCTGGTTCTGGCCAGTGCCTTTGGCGCTATGCTCGGGTATGCCTCTATCCGCTTTAAGGTGGAGGGTAACCCTATTGTGGATCAGATCGATAATCTGTTGCCGCAGACTCAGTGTGGTCAGTGTGGTCACCCTGGCTGTCGCCCCTATGCAGAAGCGATTGCCAACGGCGACGATATCAACAAATGTCCTCCTGGTGGTGAAGGCACCATGGAAGCTCTGGCCGAACTGATGGGTCGGGACCCTATGCCACTGGATGCCGACTTAGAAGATGTGGGCGTGAAAAAAGTAGCCTATATCCGTGAAGACGAGTGTATCGGTTGCACCAAATGCATCCAGGCCTGCCCTGTAGATGCCATTGTCGGTGCGACCAAACTGATGCACACCGTTGTTGCTAAAGAATGCACGGGCTGTGACCTGTGCGTAGAACCTTGCCCTGTTGACTGTATTGATATGCTACCGGTTGAAACCACCATTAAAAACTGGAGCTGGCCGGTGCCAGAAGGCCCCAATGCCCGCTTCAGCACTCAGGTCTTTGCTACCGATGGAGGTAGAGCCTGATGCGTACAACTTGGGATTTCCACGGTGGTATTCACCCGGAAGAGAATAAACACCAATCCACACAATTCCCGATTGTGGATGCACCTCTGCCGAAAAAGGTGATTTTACCCCTGCAGCAACATATCGGCGCACCAGCCGAACCTGTGGTTTTGGTAGGTGAAAAGGTTAAAACTGGCCAGCTGATCGCAAAAGCTGACGGTTTTATCAGTGCCAATATCCATGCATCCATTTCAGGTACGGTCGTTGCGATTGAAGATCATGCCATTCCTCACGCCTCGGGTATGACCGATGAGTGTATTATCATCGAGTCTGATGGTCAGGATGAATGGGTAGCACTTGAGCCATTAGCCGACTGGGAAAACGCCAGTGTTGATGAGCTGCTTAATAAGATCGCATCAGCAGGTATTGTCGGTATGGGTGGCGCAGGCTTTCCTACCGCAGTCAAAGCGCGCACCCGCGAACGTCATTCTATTGATACCCTGGTGATCAATGCTGCCGAGTGCGAGCCTTATATCACCTCCGATGATATGGCGATGCGCACCTACCCTGAACATGTGATCGTGGGCGCGAAGATTCTTTGCCAGCTGGTAGATCCCAGCAGCTGCCTGATCGGTATCGAAGACAACAAACCTGAAGCAATTAAAGCGCTGCAGGATGCCGCTAAAGGCAGCCATATCGAAGTGGTGGTTATTCCGACCAAATACCCTTCTGGTGGTGAAAAGCAGCTAATCCAAATTTTGACCGGTCGTGAAGTCCCGTCCGGCGGTTTACCAGCCGATATCGGCGTAGTCTGTCAAAACGTCGGTACCACGATTGCTATCTATAAGGCGGTCACTCAGGGTGAGCCTCTAGTCAGCCGTGTGACAACCCTGACCGGTAATGCCTTTAATCGTCGTCAGAACTTTACCATTCGCTTAGGCACCCCTATTAACGAACTGCTGGAGCTGGGTGATTTCAACCAGAAAACCGCCAGTCGTTTGCTGATGGGCGGTCCTATGATGGGCTTCTCACTGCAGGGTGATGAACTGCCTGTAGTGAAAACCACCAACTGTTTGTTAGCACCGACTCACGACGAGTTTCCTGATCCTGAGCTGGAAAACCCATGCATTCGCTGTGGTATGTGCGAGCAGGCTTGTCCGGCAGAACTGCTGCCGCAACAGCTGCACTGGTTTGCCAAAGCTCAGGAGTTTGAAAAAGCTCAGCTGTTTAATCTCTTTGACTGTATCGAGTGTGGTGCTTGTGCCTTTGTCTGCCCAAGCCATATTCCTCTGGTGCAGTACTACCGTTACGCCAAGGCAGAAATTCGTCGTGAAGATGAAGAAGCGAAGAAAGCGGAGCGCGCTAAGATTCGCTTTGAACAACGCCAGGCCCGCTTGGAACGTGAAGAAGCCGAAAAAGCTGCAAAACGTAAGGCACGTATGGCTGCTTCTGCTAAGCCGAAAACAGCACCAGCAGCTACTACCGCTGCCACAACTGGTTCAGCGCCTGCACTTGATGAAGCTGAACAGAAGAAACTTAAGATTCAGCGTGCCGCTGCAGCCGTTGCTTTGAAGAAAGCAGAGAAAGCGCTGGCGGAAGGCAAAGAAAACAACGCTGATAATCTGGCCGAACTGGAAAAAGCCCAGCAACAGGCTCAACAGAAGCTCAATGATATCGATAGCAAGTTGGGCACGGCTAAACCAGCGGCTTCAGCAGCACCCGCAAATAGTCAGGCATCTGAAGAGCATGAAAAGGCTCTGAAACAGGCCAAGATTGCTGCTGCAGCCAGTAAAGCAGCGATTAAGAAAGCAGAAAAAGCCTTAGCGGCTGCACAGGAAGCCGGTGATGAGGCTGAGATCAAAGCCAAAGAAACTGATCTGGCCACCGCTAAAGAAAATGCAGAAAAAGCGGCAGATAAGCTAAAAGCACTGCAAAGTGCTCCAGCTCCATCAGCAACAGCTCCTGCTGCAGATAACTCAGCGGCTATTGCCGAGCACGAGAAAGCCCTGAAGCAAGCGAAGATCGCTGCTGCAGCCAGCAAAGCCGCGATTAAGAAAGCAGAGAAAGCATTAGCCGCTGCTCAGGAAGCTGGAGATGAATCGGATATCAAAGCGAAGGAAGAAGCCGTTGCTACGGCTAAAGCCAACGCTGAAAAAGCCGCTGATAAGCTAAAAGCACTGCAGGATGCCCCACCGCCAGCTGCTCCTTCAGCAACGGCTTCAGCTGCTGATAATTCAGCGGCTATTGCCGAGCACGAAAAAGCACTGAAGCAAGCTAAGATCGCTGCTGCTGCAAGCAAAGCAGCGATTAAGAAAACCGAGAAAGCTTTAGCTACGGCTCAGGAAGCAGGTGACGAAGCAGACATAAAAGCGAAGGAAGAGGCTGTTGCTACGGCTAAAGCCAACGCTGAAAAAGCTGCCGGTAAACTAAAAGCATTGCAAGATACCCCACCGCCAGCGGCTCCTTCAGCAACAGCAGCTTCAACTGTAGATAACGCTGCGGCTCTTGCAGAACAGCAAAAAGCAGATCATGAAAAAGCACTGAAACAAGCTAAGATCGCTGCCGCAGCTAGCAAAGCTGCCATTAAGAAAGCAGAAAAAGCCTTAGCCGCTGCTCAAGAAGCCGGTGATGAAGCGGAGATTAAAGCGAAGGAAGGTGCCGTTGCTACGGCTAAAGCCAACGCTGAAAAAGCAGCAGATAAGCTAAAAGCTCTGCAAGATGCTCCACCACCAGCTCCTTCGGCACCAACTGCTGACAACGCCGCAGCTGGTGCACAACAAGCAGAACAGCAAAAGGCCGAACAGGAAAAAGCGCTGAAGCAAGCTAAGATCGCCGCTGCGGCTAGCAAAGCTGCCATCAAAAAAGCAGAAAAAGCGCTAACGGCGGCTCAAGATTCAGGTGATGCCAGCGAGATTCAAAACTGTGAGCAGGCACTGACGACAGCCAAAGATAAAGCTGAAGCAGCCGCTAACAAACTGGCAGATCTGCAACAGCAAGCCAACGCGGCAGAGTCCAAACCAGCTGCTGATGCAGAGGCTAAAACATCGACTTCAGCACCGTCTGAAGAAGATACTGCCGCAAAAGTGAAAGCACTTAAGCAAGCCAAAATTATTCTGGCAGCGACACGTACTGCTCTGAAAAAGGCCGAAAAGGCTTTGGCTGAAGCGGAACAGGGCGGTGATGCAGATGCCATCAGTGAGCAACAACAAACCGTTGCCCGCTGTCAGAAGAAGTTTGCCGATGCAGAACAGAAAATGGCCGAATTGACCGGAGACGAACAAGCCAACAACACGGTCAGCAAAGGTAACGAAGCCGATACGGCTTCCGTTTAGTCAATAAGGTATTAAGAGTTATGGCGTTTATTCGAGTTTCATCGCCTCACCTGCATCGCCCGTTAAGCACCCATCAGGTGATGCGTTATGTGATTTTGGCCACCCTACCGGGTTTGGCTGCACTGACGTGGATCTTTGGTTGGGGTTCGCTGATCAATGTGATTCTGGCCAGTGCATTTGGCTTGGTCTTTGAAGCCACGGTACTGATGGCCCGTAAGCGTAATCCTGTACCGGCATTAAAAGATAACAGCGCCCTGCTGACCTGTGTGTTATTGGGCCTGGCCTTACCACCACTGGCTCCGTTCTGGTTAGTGCTCACTGGTAGCTTTGTCGCCATTGTGATAGCCAAACAACTGTATGGCGGCTTGGGTAATAACCCCTTTAATCCGGCAATGGTCGCTTACGCGTTACTGCTGATCTCATTTCCTGTAGAGATGACTCAGTGGATTATGCCTGCTGAGATGCTCAACGGTAATACCGTGTCTCTGTCTGCCAGCCTACAAGCAGTATTTGCCGGTCATCAACAGGTGGCTGATGCTTTTACCATGGCCACGCCTCTGGATGGTTTTAAGCACAAAGGCGAACTGATGGCAGACGAGTACTGGCGCCTGGATGCCTTTGCCGCAGAAAAAGTCTGGGGCGGTTGGGCCTTTGCTTCCGTCGGCTTTATGGTCGGTGGCCTTTTCCTGTTATGGAAAAAGATCTTCACCTGGCATATTCCTGTTGCCATGCTGGGCAGCCTGACACTGCTATCGGCGATGTTCTACGGCGGTGATCCAAGCAATTATGCCAGTCCTATGGTGCACCTGTTTTCTGGTGCCACCATGTTGGGTGCTTTCTTTATCGCCACTGACCCTGTAACAGCAGCCACCAGTAACAAGGGTAAGCTATGGTTTGGTGCTGGAATTGGTGTGCTGATCTACGTGATTCGTACCTGGGGTAACTACCCGGATGCCGTTGCCTTCTCCGTGCTGCTGATGAACTTTGCCGCACCTTTTATCGACTATTACACCCAGCCACGCAGCTTTGGTCATAAAAAAGCGCGCAAAGGCATTAAACACGATGCCTGATCGTAAATGGTTAAGGAATTAGAGATGAACAATTCAGATAACCCCGCTAATAACAGCGCTGACGATCAGACAGAAGAGCAAAGCCTGTCACTGGCAGAGTCGATTAAACGCAGCAGTATCGGTCTTGGCCTGTTTGCCATTGTCACCGCCGGTGTAATTGCTGTGACTCAGGTCAGTACCAAAGATGTGATCAGCGAAAATATTCGCCGTGCGCAAAGCCAGAGCTTGTTTGAGCTGGTTCCGGCCAGTGAGATGGATAACGATCTGCTCAACGATACTTACTCGCTGGAGCCGAATGAAATTCTGGGCAATAAAGAGCCAGTGAATATTCATATCGCCCGTAAAGATAATCAGATTATTGCGCTGTTCTTCCCGGTAACCTCACCACACGGCTATAGCGGTAATATCGATATCCTTGTTGGGGTAAAGCGCAACGGCGAACTGGCCGGTGTGCGCACGCTCAGTCACAAAGAAACCCCAGGACTGGGTGATAAGATCGAAACTAAAAAGTCGGACTGGATCTATAGTCTGAGCGGTTTATCACTGGAGAATCCAGGCGCGGATAAACTAAAAGTGAAAAAAGACGGCGGTGTGATCGACCAGTTTACCGGTGCGACGATTACCCCACGGGCGGTCGTCAATCAAAGCCGCCATGTACTGGAATACTTCAACCAGCATAAAGATACGCTGCTGGAAATACCGGCCCCTGAAAACGCTGAATAAGATCGCCGGAATAGAGATAGAGAAAAGACAATGAAAAGTTATCAGGAAATCTCACTGGACGGCCTGTGGCACAATAACCCGGCACTGGTACAGCTGCTGGGCCTCTGTCCGCTACTGGCCGTAACCGGAACCGTAGTCAACGCACTGGGCCTAGGTATCGCCTCTATTCTGGTACTGGTAGGCTCTAACCTATCGGTATCCCTAATCCGTAACTATGTGCCTGAGCAAGTACGTCTACCCGCCTTTGTGATGATTATCGCCAGTTTCGTAACCTGTACCGAGCTGCTGATGCAAGCCTTCACTTACGAACTGTACCAGATTTTGGGTATCTTTATCCCATTGATCGTCACCAACTGTGTGATTCTGGGCCGTGCCGATGCTTTTGCCAGTAAGAACCCTATCCTGCCCTCTGTAGTGGATGGTGTAATGATGGGCCTAGGCTTTACCGTGGTACTGGTACTGTTGGGTGCCATGCGAGAACTGATCGGCCAGGGCACACTGTTTGAAAATATGCAGCTGCTGTTTGGCCCTATGGCTGAAAACTGGAAAATTGTCGTCTTTGATGACTACAGCTTCCTGTTTGCCATTCTGCCACCCGGTGCCTTTGTCGGTATGGGCTTGCTGATCGCAGTAAAGAATATTGTTGATAAACAACTGAAAGACCGCGCTGAAAAAAGTAAAGATGATCAACCGAAAGAAAAGGTGGATCGTCGGGTACGTGTGACGGGATAAGTTATTTCCACAAACACTAAAAGCAAAAAGGCAGTCCAAGTGGACTGCCTTTTTGTTATCAGCGAAGCAAAGTAACTCGATACTCTCTCATTCACTCCTTCTCCCCCTCAGGAAGTTAGAGAATAAGATTTGTCATTCTCAGGAAACTTATACTTCGCTACTTAGCTATCTACCAAGCCTACAATTGCAAGGCTAGGCTTACTTAGCTTTATAGTCTGAGTGACAACCCTTACAGGATTTACCCAGTGGGCCCATCGCTTGACGCAGGTTACCCAGACCCTGACCCGCTACTGCCGCCATATTCTCAGAGGCCTTTGCCCACGCCTGGTGTTTCTCACCTACTTTGGAATCAGCAGCCCAGATCGCAGGCTTAGCTTTAGTCTTATCACCCAGCGCTTCATTGTCAGAACCTTTTGGCCACAGAGCCATATTGTTCATTGAGGACAGCTTCAACATATTGTTAGCAGCAGCATCGGCCAGTGCAGAATCGTACTCACGCTTGCCTTTTGCCATACCAGCCAAAACGCCCATATTGTATTTCACAACCTGCATATGAG
Organism: uncultured Oleiphilus sp.; assembly: GCA_964342385.1. GTDB lineage: Bacteria > Pseudomonadota > Gammaproteobacteria > Pseudomonadales > Halomonadaceae > Oceanospirillum. The sequence continues at coordinate 27,717 of CAYFGP010000055.1, forward strand.
CCTTACGGGTTTTAACTTCATCTTTGAAGTTCTCGGCACTTGCAACAGGCGCAACCATCGCAGAAGCCAATGCAGCAACAGAAACAATTTTAAGCAGTGTTTTCATTATTCACATCCTGTTAAATCACGGTGTTAAATCGATATTGAGCTATGGTAACAGCACTTTTTGTATTCAAAAACAGCTACATGCAAAAAATCTTATATTAATTACATACATAAAAAGCCTGTGCCATATTTTCGCGCTGTTAAAAACATCCGGAGCCAATCAGGCTGATTGTCACACCGTAACATACGAATTAACAGGTAAAATTTTAGAATATGCTTGGCACTATCTGGCGAAACCGGCCTAGAGATATTAATAATACCTCCCTTCGGGAATATAGCTGATTTAAAATATGATTGGCTTGGCTTTTGCTGGACTAATAGGGCAAGGCTGAAAATTTAACTACTCAGGAGAAGTTGTTATGCGTATATCCAGCCCCTCCCAGATGTTTAAATCCAATAAATACAAATCGGTAAATGCAACCGGTACCGGAATGGATACGCCAAAGGCGGCGCCACGTACACCGGGTAATGCAGCAGAAACGGTAAGTATTAGCCAGGAAGCTTATAAAAAAGCACAACAGGAAGAACAAGAAGGCTTGTAATAACAGTAGCACCCACACCCTACCTTTATCTTCCTCCTATGCAAACTAGGGAATTAAGAGCTGAGGGATAAAATAATGTCTCACTCCGCTATTTCCCCAGTACAGTAAAGCCTTATGTGATTGATTGTTTCTTTCTCTTAACATCAGAAGTGTGAAAAGCTATGACATCTGATCCCGATCACTTTGATCCACTTAAATCCGTGCACTATATCGCACAAGATCCAGGACTCCTGTGGCAGAAAGACCCGGCCATTGCCCTTGATGCCGACAGCCCACTGGATTCCTTACGTGCACTGACTCCTAATGTGATCACGATAGATAATGGCTATCGCATGTATTACACCGGGTTAGGTCCTGAGTTAGCAGCGAAGGGATCCATTGGCTGTATCCTTAGTGCCTGGTCCGATGACGGTATTCACTGGAAGAAAGAGGCTGGTATTCGAGTCGGTAACTTCCCCCCCCTGGCTGATGCATGGACGTTATGTCCTGATGTTATTCCATTAGCTGATGGACGTTGGCGGATGTATTTTGAAGCCCGCTCACGTAGTACCCCAACAGTTGTGCTCAGTGCCATCTCTGAAGATGGCTTAGACTGGATTGTGGAAGAGGGTATCAGGGTTTCCAACCCAGATTGGTCTTATGGATCCCCCCGCTGTATTTATATCCCACAGACCAATCGCTCCAAAAGTCTCTCAAGTCATGATAGATATCGGCTTTATTTCCATCATTATCGCCATCCTATGCGAGGTGGGATGGATGCTCAGAATCATATCATCAGTGCTATATCCGATGATGGTTTGAATTTTAGGCTTGATGCAGGGGTACGCCTGGCTCAGGAAGCGCCCCAGTGGGAGAGCTATGCTGTTTACGCCCCAGAAGTTATTCGCCTGCAGGATGGTAGCTATCGCATGTATTACTCCAGCTGGAGCACCACAGTTCGAGGGGGCGTATTTGCTGCTAGATCGCCAGATGGCCTGAATTGGTCCAAAGAAGGGCCGCCAATTCTTAGATTAGACCGGCCATTGGATAATAAGATGGTATCAGAGCCCTGTGTTATAACCCTGAAAGAGGGAGAGTATCGTTTGTATTATGAGGCTCAGGGAGAGGATGGCGTATATCGCATTCTCAGTGCAACAGCCACTCACCCAACATTAAAATAGAGCGCTTCCATTCACAGCCTATCGGCCAAATACAGTAAGGAAAACACATGGCTCTCCTTACCGAAAATCAGCCCTAAACAAACAGATCAAGGGTGCGCTCAATCTAACTACATCTTATAGCTTAAATCTTTGTACCTGGCTGGATAGTGTCTGTGTGCGCTGATTCAGACCGGCTACTTCCTTATGATTTTCTTCCATCGCCACAGCGTTCTCTTCAGAGAAAGTAGTGATACGGTGGATATTCTGGTTAATCATATCAGTCACTTCCGATTGCTGTTCAGTAGCCTGAGCGATTTGTAGATTCAGATCAGAGATTTTATGAATCTCCTGAGCAATCTGCTGCATCGCCTGCTCTGCTTCTTTCACCATCTCTACGGATTCGTTACTTTCTACCGTGCTGGCATCCATTGCTGCTACCGCCTTCTCAGAGCCCTTCTGCAGCTCTTCAATCATACGACGGATCTCTTCAGTACTCTGTTGAGTACGGCTAGCCAGGGTTCGTACCTCATCTGCTACTACCGCAAATCCTCGTCCCTGCTCACCAGCACGGGCTGCTTCGATGGCAGCATTCAACGCCAGTAGATTGGTTTGCTCTGCGACACCACCAATCACATCGACGATATTGCCGATCTCATCGGTACTCTCTTTCAGGGAAGCAATCACACCACCGGCACCATGCACGCCTTCTGCTAAGGTTTCCATCTTAAGCACCGCTTCTTCCAATGCTTTCACACCGTTATCAAAGTGATGACGGGCATCATCCACCGCCTGTACCGCATTACCAGTATTGTCCGCTACGCTGTGGGCCGTTGCAGCCAGTTCTTCAACAGCAGTGGCCAACTGTTCAGTCTCTGCTTGCTGGCGACTAAAACGCTCAGAGTTGCCATCTTCATTAATAGCAATCTGTTTCAGGCCTGATTCAATATTCAGTGACTGACTCTTTACTGAGCCGATCAGTTCTGAAAGATTTCCAATAAAACGGTTCATATGGCGAGCCATATCCTGAAACTCGTCACCTCCCTCTTCTGGTAGTCGACGAGACAAATCTGCTTCGCCTTGTGTCAAATTGACCATAGCTTCATCAAACTTACGCAGGCGGCGCACGATGTAATTGCCCAGATATAACAGCGCCACCAGCAGCACTGCCAGAGCAACGCTGATACCGACTAGAGATGAGTTTGCACCAGAAGCTGAGATCCGTTCAAACTCTTGGGTATATTGATCAATCAAGACACGATATTGCTTCTCCAGCACCAGCAAGCCTTGTACCGCAGGACCATCACTGATTTTTACCTGCTTATCAATCTGTTCAGCTGTAAAACCTTGCTTAACAAAACCGGCAACACGATCGGTCTCATCACGATAGCGCTGATAAACCCCTTCAATATCTTGCAGCGCTTTTTTCTCTTCAGCGGTAATCGAGCCAATCGCTCGATATTCTGCAATCGATTTTTGGATATTGTTATGATTTTCAACAATACGACCGTAATACTTTTCCTGACCACGTAGCACATAGTTTTTAAAGTTATGAATCATGGCACCATAACCGGCATTAGCTCGAATATGCAGCAGCGCCTCTTCCCGGGCCAAAGCTTCATCTTTTAACTGTTGCCAGCTTACTTCCTGATCATTAATCAGGCCTCGCTGCATCAAAAGTAGCGCGACAAAGGCCACCACCATGACGGCACTAATCAAGTAAAACCGCGTTTTTAGTGTGAAGTTAGGCATACATCATCCCTTTATTATCAAACGCAAAATCAGTTACAAGCACTCACACAAAAGTTTCTTTTTAGCGAATGGCTTCATTCTTCAGCCTTTGGCCAAAAAATATCGAAACACTTTTGTGTAAGTGTGTACATACCCGAACAAAAATATTTGGTCGTACTGCCCTATGGCAAACGGCCTAGCACTGCTTGCAGTAAGACTTTCATTCAGGAACCTAGATAATGCACCGAAACCAATAAGTTCGCTATATATATCAATCAATTAGAATATTAATTCTAGTATCGACTATTCTGCGCAAATCTTAACCAACTGCTTCAACAAAAAGTCTCAAGGGCTACTTTGTTTCACTATGTATCAAAAGCACTATAGATCACTATGCCATTAAGAGTATTGAGAAAACGCAGGAAAACATTTATCTGGTAAGATGCGGTCATCAAGGTCCTATTGGGCTTGCTCGGATAACACCAAACATTGGCCTCTAATCCGATAACATCAATTTCACTTTTTTAAGAACGGCAATATGAACCCAACTGTTGAGACTATTCTATCCCATCGCTCCATCCGCAAATTTAAAAATCAAAGCATCGATACAGAAACACTAAACACTCTGCTGAATTGTGCCCGAGCTGCATCATCATCCAGTAACCTGCAATGTGTCAGTGTGATTCGTGTTTCTTCAGAAGAAAATCGTGCTCTATTAGCAGAATATGCTGGCAACCAGGCTTATGTTGCCGGTGCGGCTGAGTTTCTGGTATTTTGCGCTGACTTTAACCGTCACCAACAGATCGTACCTGATGCCAAATTGGGCTTTATTGAACAAACTCTGATTGGTGCAGTCGATTGTGCTTTGATGGCACAGAATTGCCTGGTTGCAGCAGAGTCTCTAGGCTTGGGCGGTGTCTATATCGGAGGTTTAAGAAATAACCCTGATAAAGTATGCGCCTTATTAAATCTGCCTGAGCATACCTTCCCAATGTTTGGTTTATGCTTGGGTTATCCAGATCAGGATCCTGGTCTGAAGCCTCGCCTACCACTGGATCTGATCGTACATGAAGATAGCTATCAGCCTATGGATAAGGCAGTTTTAGAACAGTACGACAATACTATGCGCGATTATTACCGTGAGAGAACACAGGGTAAAAATGAACAGTCCTGGTCTGAACAGATCAGCAATACTGTTAGCAAAGAAGCTCGCCCTTTTATGCAAGAACGCCTGAATCAGCAGGGTTTTGCTAAGAAATAAATTAAATGACGAAAGCGACCTATCAGGAAGCTTTCGTCTTTTCTTTCTGTTTTTCGGTTCGTCTATTAGCTATCACCTATCTGTCTCCAGCTTTTATCACTTCCCCATTTGAGCCTATTCCCTAGCACACAGGGATCATACGCCCCTCCACCCGATACTCTGTCCACGCCATCAACTCACTGATTATTTTTCATTAAAAAATATATTGCAATTACAATATATATAAATCTATTCTAAGCAGCGAAACAAAGACTTCAGCGCAAACAAGGTCTCTTGTTCTAGCAGCTTGAGAAGAAAATATTGAAATCACTGTGTTTCACGATGCAATAACAAATTTCTGGATAAGGATTTTTACATGGCCGAGCATGCCTCTGTTCCTCTGACCGATTTTATTGAATATCCCGCCGACGAAATGCTGCAGCGTTCAGAAAGCTTTTATCAAGAGATCAAACGTCGTCATAGTGTGCGCAGTTTTTCTGATCGTGCTGTCGATAAAGCTGTGATTGAGAACTGTCTACGTGCCGCAGGCACAGCACCCAGTGGTGCAAACCACCAGCCCTGGCATTTCGTGGCAATTAGCGATCCTGAAGTAAAAAAAGAGGTGCGAGAGAAAGCAGAGTTAGAGGAACAACAGTTTTATGCTGGACGTGCAGGTGAAGAGTGGCTCAGTGCACTCAAGCCTCTGGGCACTGATGATCAGAAACCTTTTCTAGAGACAGCACCTTGGTTAATCGCAATTTTTGCTCAGACCGTTGGGGGTGTTGAAAGCGGCGATAGCGGTAAAAACTACTATGTTCGTGAATCCGTCGGTATCGCTACCGGCTTTCTGATAGATGCTTTGCATCACTCAGGCCTAGCGACTTTGACCCATACACCGAAACCCATGAAGTTCTTAAATGAGATTTGTGGTCGAGAGAGTACAGAGCGGCCCTATATTTTACTCGTAGTAGGTTACCCTGCAGAGGATACGACGATTCCTGTACATGCCACTAAGAAAAAAGCGCTAGGAGAGATTGCAACGTTTTTATAACCGCTGATTTAGGCACTTAAACAAAAGTTTCTCTTCAACTAAACGCTATATTCTTCAGCGACAAGTAAAGTTGCAGAGTATCAAAGTATTTTTGTTTAAGTGCGTATAACATTCAGCTAGGAGAGCGACCTGTTAGAGCTGCTAATTTAACCATTCTGTCTAGAAATCAGGCTAATAGATCAGTGCTCACAATATACTCAACCAGTGCGTTACCAAAGGTCTCATGCTGATCTTCATCCAGGTGAATACCGTCTACACGGCTGGCTTCTGTGACCGTATTCATATCAAAAAACAGCACCTGCTGCTCTTGCGCCACCTGTTTCAGCTCCTGTGCCAGATTGGCACACCGGTTTTCTGCGCCCTCAAATTTACGCAGTAAAACACCCTTAGCTTTATGGATAACAGGAGGAGCGACAACTAAAATTTCTGGAATCGGCATGCCCGGCTCGATAGGTGCCTGACGAATCAGGTTAATCAGCTTAGCCATTCCTTGGGCCGATAACCAAGCATTGTTGTTATGGGTACATTGAAAATCATTAGATCCTAACAATAGAATGACCAGATCCAACGGAGAGTGCATTTCGATCACCTGCCCTAAACCTTCAGAACCATCGCGGCCCGGTTTAAAAGGGTCACTCCAGACAGTACGGCGACCATTCAGACAATTTTCGATGACGCGAACCGGCAAGCCTTTCTCCAGTAGGCCATTTTCAAATACCCCAGGCCAACGCTTATCAAAGGTCAGACGTTTACGGGTATTGGGAATGATGCCCCAGGTCAGGCTGTCGGCATATACCAGAATCTGTTTCATAAAGGCTTCCTTTCATTATCCACGATTACAGAGTTCGTCAAGATAGCTGACTATCTGCAGAAGCTCTGTTTTAGCATACTCCCATGGGCTTTCACCAGCTTATAAACACCTCGGCCTATTAGCCCTGACTCCTTATCAACCCTTCGAAAGCTTCAGTCACTTTTCTTATTCAGGTTTTTGTGGTGTTGATAATGGATCACATCATGGAATACCGCAGACTGCTCGGTCAGGTTGCGATAACCGTGAGGCTTATCCGCTGCAAAGCGAATGGCATCACCTTGTTTTAGCACTCGCCATTGACCATTGACCAGCAGTTCCATACAGCCACTCAGTACAACGATATGCTCCGTTACACCTGGCTCATGGGGTTCAGCAATACGCTCGTACCCAGGCAACAGAGTTAACTCGTACATCTCAAAACCAAAATTCCCTTCATAAGGAAACAACGATGCCACCAGCATGGAGTCCTGAGCGGGTTGCCCCCTTAATTGTTCTACGGAGCGCACTAACACTCCTTGTCCCTGACTACCCGGTTCCTGCACTGGAGGAGGTTCCATCAGCGTAGACAACGAGATATGAAAACCACCGGCAATCTTCCATAAAGTCGCGACCGTAGGGCTGGACTCCCCCCGCTCAATCTGACCGAGCATCGCCTTGCTGACGCCAGTTTGTTTTGAGGTCTGATCCAGGCTCCAACCTCTCTCTGTTCTGATTTTCTTTAGGGTCTGGCCAATATAACGATTAATTTCCTGCATAAATAAAACCGGGCTTGTGTAACTGTTGAATAAGCGAATAAGCAAAAAGGGGCTAAAACCTGATTTAAAAAAACCGTTGTGCGTTATAGCGTACGGAGGTAGCATTGTCCACATCGTGCGCTATAACGCACAAACCATACCTCTCAGCAAAGAAAAAATTTTGACCGATCCGTGCGCTATAACGCACAAACAATAGAACTGAATAGAAAAATGAATCAAGCAGACAGAGCTAAAAGGAGACAACCATGAAATATATGCCCACTTTGTCTCATATCGTGACAGGTTTTGTAGTCGTGCTGGTGGGTTATGCCAGTTCCGCTGCGATTGTCTTTCAAGCCGCCGAAAATGCAGGTGCTACAGCAACTGAACTCACTTCCTGGCTATGGGCCTTAGGTGTTGGGATGGGACTCAGTAGCTTGGGACTATCCTGGTATTATCGCCAACCGATACTCACCGCCTGGTCAACTCCAGGTGCAGCGCTATTGGTGACCAGTTTATCGGGTCTTAGTATGTCAGAAGCAATTGGCGCATTTCTGATTTGCTCCCTATTGATTACCCTCTGCGGGATCAGCGGTTGGTTTGACCGCTTGATTGCTTTGCTACCACCAAGTCTAGCGGCAGCGATGCTAGCAGGCGTGCTGTTCCCTTTTGGCCTACAAGCATTTGGCGCTTTACAACATCAGCTAGCGTTAGCAGGTCTGATGTTACTTTGCTATTTGCTGCTGAAAAACCGACTGCCTCGCTACGCTATTCCAATGACACTCTTAGTTGGCTTAGGTATTGCTATTACACTGGGTCAATTTGATAGCGGTAATATTGAATGGCAGCTGGCAATGCCAGTATTTATGATGCCCAGCTTTTCTCTCAATACTCTAATTGGCGTGGCGATTCCTCTGTTTGTGGTCACCATGGCTTCACAGAATATGCCTGGATTAGCCGTGCTAAGAGCTCACAACTATCAAGCACCTGCATCAGCCTTAATCAGCTGGACAGGGATTACCGGTCTGTTATTGGCTCCCTTTGGGGGTTTTGCTTTTAATCTATCAGCGATAACTGCTGCAATCTGTATGAGCGAAGAGGCAGACCCTGATCACAATAAACGTTATCAGGCCTCTATCTGGGCAGGTATTTTCTACCTTTTGGCAGGATTATTTGCTGCAACAGTTGCAAGTTTACTACTCGTGTTACCGAAAACCCTGATTATGGTGATAGCAGGTCTTGCACTGTTAAGTACGATCGGAAATAGCCTATATAGTGCGCTTATAGTGGAACAAGAGAGAGAAGCGGCCTTGATCACCTTTGTAATTACCGCTTCTGGACTTTCTCTCTTCGGTATCGGCAGTGCTTTCTGGGGATTGGTTATTGGTTTGCTTGTGCATTACTTTCGTCATTTTGAGAAAAAACACAGTGTTGCAAAGCCACACGGTTCTGAGCCCAAAACAGATGCCGCTAAAGCTCAATAGTCTCAGTACAAAATAAACCTCGGCCCAGAATAAACTTCAGTACTGTATAAACCTCGGCATATCGGCTCCACGCTGATATGCCGACTATCTGAAGCATAGCAAAAAGACGATCAGTACTTCGTCATCAGATCTTTAAACGATTAGATCGCCTCAAGCTTATCTATAGCAGGTCGGTTAAGCTTATCAGACCAAAGCTGAACCTCTTTAATCAATTGATTGGTCGCCGCACGATTGTGCCATTTCTCAACAATCTGTTGCTTTTTGCGTTTAAAGAAGTGCTTTTTGAACTTAATTCCTGCTGCTGTTTTACCAATATCACTGTCAAAGCTCAGGTCCTGCTCAATAAAATAGGGCATCAAAGAAACTGCAGGTACTCCTGTTTCCCAGATATGTTGGATATCCGTATCAACCGGGCGACCAAATTTGTCACTAAAGGCCAACAGTTTCTTCGCACCAGCCAAAGTAATCGCCTGTGCACAGCAGCCCGTCATCGTTTTATTATGTACAACCAGATCAAACGCTTCATTCAGAGGAGCTTGATAGCGAATAGGGCGAGTACGATTGTTATATGCCGCCAGCTTTACAACATCCCACAGCCCATTTAACTGCTTAAGGGCATTAAAGACCGCATACAGATCTCCCACTATCTTAAAGTCATCTTCCAGCACAATGGCATAATCAAGCTGCTGGTCAACGATTTCCTGCCGCGCCATACGATGACTAAAATAACAGCCAATTTCTCCCCTGCTTAAGGGACGGTAGAACTTTTCCTGATTGAGCGTTTCAGAATAGTGTTCAGCCACTTCAGCTTCTGAGAGATCCTTACCATAAATAGCATCAATGCGATCAAAGGTAACACCTTGGCTGCCTAACCGCTGCGTACTCTGTTCCAGGCGATCCTGACTCTGCTTCAGATTGATTAAAAATATCTTGGGCTGCTCTTCCACATCTATTCCTCTGGGAGAATTTTAGGCACCTCTGCAGAAGCTCACTTTCAACTCTTAGCAATGCAAATAAACGGCTATCCAAGTGCTTCTTGAACCGCAGTTTTTATAACCCAATCAGGACACTACCCCTGACCAGGAGGAACTAAAAGCTTGACCCTGAAAGGGCTTCAACAGAGGTTTCTTTGCACGATTTCTTTTTGAAAGTACGGCAAAGCCAAGACAGAATAATGACCAAGAGATGAAAATTTTGTGGAAGTGCAGCTAATAAGCTGCAAAGAATAGAGACCTATTCTTGAGGCAGGAAAACTAGAAGAGAAAGCATATACAGAGAAAAGCATTAAGAAAAAAGGCCTTGGTCATGATTGATCAAGGCCTAAAAAGCGATTGGAGAGCTCACTGTGCTCAGAGAAACAACAGTCAGTCTCGACTACTTATCTAGTAGCCAGTAGAGAAAGCAACGTTTGTGATTGATTCAAACCACAAACAAATGCACACAGCTCATCACTGCGTGCATCAATAACGAATCAATTAGAAAGAAACGGCCAGTACAGCGTTTACTGTATTAGAGTCTTCACCAGCGTAATCTTCTTCATTAACCAGCTCGAAGATCACTTCTGCGTTTTCGCCCAGTTCACGAGCTAAGCTCGCAACCAGCAGCTGCTCAGGCAGATCCAACTGTTCAGCATCCGATGTCATGCTGTAACCAAACGCCAGCAGACCAAAATCAGTACCCACATCGATGCCAACGTGCGCAGCAGATGGCTTGTCGCCACCCAGATCGTCAAACTCTTCAGCCTGAATAAATTCGGCAGACAGATCGATATTCCCCATGTTGTAAGCAGCATTCAGACGGAAAGCACTGCCATCTTCAGTTTGACCAAACGCTTCAGTATTACCGATATTACTCAGGAAACCCGCCCCTAGGCTTAAGCCGCCTGTTTCATAAGCGATATTGGCACCAAAGTTTTCAACATCACTGTCATTTTCCTGATCACCTTTGAAGACATAAACTTCAGCACTTAGACTATCTGCACCGAATGCCACCATAGCCAGGTCATCGGTGTTATCAGTAAAGTCATCCGTCAGAGGACCGGTCCAGGTAGAACCATTGATTACGCCAAATGGGATACCAGTGCGACCTACTGTCAGACTGATATCACCGTCTTCTTCACCTACTACGATGATGGCTTCATCAACATTGAAATCGTCTTCGCCTTCCGGGTCATCTTCATACTTCAGTGTGGTTGATACACTGATGAAGTCATTTACTGGCGCTTCAACGGTCAGCTCAACAGTATCTACATCAATATCTGTGCTGCCATCACCAGCATCATTGTAAGTACCTAGAACTTCAGCAATACCACTGATACTGATATTAGAGGCATGTCCGTCTGCCAGGGCGTAAGGAGTAGAAAGCAGAGAGCCTGCTGCGATAACAGAAGCTAAAAGTGTTTTTTGCATTTTAATTAACTATTTTTGTAACTATTCAGCTGCCTGACCAAAGATATCAGGCAGCTGCCCACAAAATA
>CAYFGP010000056.1:0-38763 GCA_964342385.1 uncultured Oleiphilus sp.
CAAGATCATCCCGATAAGCACCCACACGAATTATCTGACTAAATTTTTAAAGAGCTTGTTGAATCAAGCGCTTAGCTTGCTCAACCGAGGCGATGCATTTTACAGCATTTAAACCTCTCGTCAACAGTTAATTTAAAGTTTTCATTCAAATGATTTTCAAAAACTTTAAAAAAGGACTTAAAAATCAGACTGCTAACTTGCTGTTCGAGGCCTCACCCCGTGACAGCGAGGGCGTATTATACGCACGAAAGACCAAAGCACAACCCTTGTTTTCACTTTTTTTTGGGAAAAGTTTTGAAACAACTGAAAAGAACACTTGTAGGGAGACACATAGATGAAGAAAGAAAGGGTAAGGAAATAGAAAACAGCAGAGAAAAACAAAACGCCAGCTTACGCTGGCGTTTTGTTCCACTAGAGTTAGCCGCCTAGGACAAACAGACTTCTCTAGCCCTATATAAATTATGTACTGGTTAGAAGTTAGGAGATAGTCACGCGAGCAAACTGTTTCTTGCCAGCCTGACACACATACGTTTCGCCTTTCTTCAATTTGTGGCTAGCTTCTACTACTTCACCATCTACTTTAACACTACCTGCTTTTAACATATCACGCGCAGCATTAGAGTTCTTCACTAGGCCAGCTTTATTAATAACCGCAGATACTGGTACTTCGTCCTGATCACCAAAATCTACTGTGACCTCTGGCAGATCTTCCGGCAACTCGCCTTCTTTCAGGCGATTACCTGCACCCTTATGAGCACTCGCTGCTGCTTCCTCACCATGGAAACGAGCCACCAGCTCACGGGCCAGATCCATTTTCACATCACGCGGATTAGCACCAGCCTCAACAGAAGCCTTCAGCTCTTCAATTTCACTCATTGGACGGAAGCTAAGCAACTCGAAGTAACGCCACATCAGTGAATCTGGCATAGATACGATCTTACCGAACATTTCGCCAGGCGCATCATTGATACCCACATAGTTACCCAGTGACTTGGACATTTTCTGCACGCCATCCAAGCCTTCCAGAATCGGTACCGTGATACAGATCTGCGGTTCCTGGCCTGCGCCTTTCTGCAGCTCTCGTCCCATCAGCAGATTAAACTTCTGATCCGTACCGCCCAGCTCGATATCTGCCTTCATAGCAACGGAGTCATAACCCTGCACCAGCGGATAAAGAAATTCGTGAATAGAGATGGACTGATTGCTTTTGTAACGCTTGCTAAAATCATCACGCTCGAGCATACGAGCAACCGTTTGCTGTGCCGCCAGCTGGATCATCTCAGAAGCATTCATCTCACCCATCCAGGTTGAGTTAAAGCAAACTTCTGTTTTCTCTGGATCCAGAATCTTAAACACTTGTTCGGTATAGGTCTTGGCGTTACGGGCGACATCTTCTTCAGACAGCGGCTTACGAGTCACATTTTTACCCGTTGGATCACCGATACGACCAGTAAAGTCACCAATAAGGAACATCACATGATGCCCCAGCTCCTGAAAGTGTCGTAATTTATTAATCAGAACCGTATGACCTAAGTGCAGATCCGGTGCCGTTGGATCAAAACCTGCCTTTACACGCAGCTTACGACCACTTTCCAGCTTCTTAATCAGCTCATCTTCTACCAGTATTTCTTCAGTACCACGCTTGATCAGCGCCAGTGCTTCATTAACAGAAGTCATCAATCATTCCCGCTTTGTCCAGTGCAATATTCAAATCAATTGCTTTTCACCAATTGTATCTTGGAAAAAATAGCGTACATTATAGCATTCGCTAAGGTTTACCCAACGTTTTCAGGCATTAGTTTTGGTTTTCACTTATGTTGTCACGAGTATCTAAAGTTAAGCACCACCTTATTTTGGCCACCCTAATCGGGCTAGGACTCATCATTGCACTGGTCTCTAGTCAGGATGTATCCGCCAAACGGATTAATGTTCCATTAGATCTATCTCTGGAAAGCAGCTCCCACTCCCCATTGCCTGAAAGCGATACAGACTGGCCACAACTGAGCAGCAGCTGGCACTCTTATAAAGTCAAACGCGGAGAAACCCTATCAGCACTATTTTCCCGCGCTAATTTAAGCAATAACGATCTCTACTCTTTAATCCATAGTCCTGACTTAACCACCAACCTGGCCCGCCTGATGCCAGGTCAACAACTGCATTTTCTACTGGATGATAATGGCAAGCTGAAAACCACTCGTTTTGATCACTCAATGACCAAGATGTCTCTCTTTGAGCGCCAGGAAAATGGCAAGTTTGTTGAAAACATCTTACAGCGTGAACCGGAAAAAGAACTGCGTTATTCGGAAGGGGTTATTAAAGATGCCTTTTTTAATGCAGGCAAAGATGCCAACCTTAGCCAACAAACCATTATGAATCTTGCCAACATCTTTGGCTGGGATATCGACTTCACACTGGATATGCGTCCTGGGGATAGTTTCAAGGTACTGTATTACGAAGAATTATTGGATGGCAGCTACTATCGTGATGGTGACATTCTGGCGGCTGAGTTTACCAACCAAGGCACAACCTACCGCGCAGTACGCTATACCGACAAAGAAGGCAAAACCAGCTACTACTCCGAAGATGGCCGCAGTATGCGCAAGCAGTTCCTGCGCTCTCCGGTAGACTTTGCCCGCATCAGCTCTCACTTTACCACCCGTCGCTACCATCCGGTACTGCACAAATTCCGTTCACATAAAGGTACCGACTACGCTGCCCGTCGCGGTACGCCAATCAAAGCGACCGGCTCAGGTAAAGTTATCACAGCCAAAGTGAGCCGCAGCTATGGCAAATACGTTGTTCTGCAACATGGTAGCCGCTACACCACCCTGTACGCCCATATGAACGGTTTTGCCAAAGGCATTCGCTCCGGGACTAAAGTGCGTCAGGGTCAGATTATCGGTTACGTAGGTAGCACAGGTTATGCTACAGGCCCTCACTTACATTATGAATTCCGAGTAAATGGTATTCACAAAAATCCTGTGACGGTAAAACTGCCAGCTGCAGAACCTATTGCATCAAAAGAACGTGAACGCTTTGAGCAATATGCCAGCAACCTGTTAAGCAATTTCGGCACTCAGGGCAACGTGCAAATTGCAGCTGCAGAAAAAGCACAATGAACCAACGTTATATTGGCTTGATGTCTGGCACCAGCGCCGATGGCGTTGATGCCATACTAGCCGAAATCGATCACATAGGCGGCTTCAGATTACTGGACTGCCTGGCACTACCCTACTCTGATAACTTCCGTGACAAACTCCTTACTCTGGCACTCTCTCAGCAGATTCCACGCACATCCTTGGGTGAACTGAGTTATCTGCTCGGCGAAAGGTTCAGCGCTGCCTGTTTACAACTACTGCAACGCAATCAACTAAATCCTAGCGATATCAAAGCCATTGGCAGTCACGGCCACACTATTGACCATGCTCCAGATTGCGACACACCTTATAGTGTGCAGATAGGTGATCATAGCTTAGTCGCAGAACGCACCGGCATTACAACCATTGCTGATTTTCGTAGTAGAGATATTGCCGCAGGAGGTCAGGGCGCACCTTTAGTCCCTGCCTTTCATCAATGGCTGTTTCAACAAGCACCTGATCGCTCTGCCATTATCAATATCGGTGGTATTAGTAACATTACAGCCCTTGAGCAAACAGCCTCTAAGGGCTATGACTGCGGACCTGGTAACTGCCTGCTGGATAGCTGGCATCAGCGTCATAGCGGTGAGAGTTATGATTCAGATGGTATAAGTGCACGCCAGGGATCAATTATCCTGTCACTACTGGAGCTATGTCTCAAAGATCACTACTTCCAGCAACCCGCCCCCAAGAGCACAGGTAGAGAATACTTTAATCTAACTTGGCTGGAAGAACGACTCAAACAGCTTGAGAACATTGATCAAGTCAGCTGGCAGGATATCAGTCGCACCCTATTGGAACTGACCGCTCAGTGCATTATTGACTGCGCAAAACAGGAACAGCGCCAGCAGCTTTATCTCTGCGGCGGAGGTTGTCATAACAGTCTCTTGGTTGAGCGCATAACAGAACTTGCTGCAATACATCATATAGGTGTCGATAACACACTAAGCCTGGGACTTGACGTAGACTGGGTTGAAGCCTCTGCCTTTGCCTGGCTTGCCCATCAAACACTATCTAACTTACCCGGCAATTTACCCACTGCAACAGGCGCTAGAGGCCCAAGAACCTTGGGGGCAATATATCCCGCCTAACCGTCATACTCCTCACAACTGCGAGCTTCAATAAATAGCAGATAATAAAAAAGACAGCCTTAGCTGTCTTTTTTATTACATAAGATAATGTACGGGATAAGCAGCACTAGATGGTAAAGGAGGAACCACAACCACAGGTCGTTGTTGCATTAGGATTTTTCACCAGAAACTGCGCCCCTTGCAAACCTTCCTGATAATCCACAGTCGAGCCCACCAGATACTGATAGCTCATACTATCAACTACCATTTTTACACCATTGTTCTCAATGACCGAATCATCATCCTGGGAAGACTCATCAAAATCGAAGCCATACTGAAAACCAGAACAGCCACCACCTGTAACATACACACGCAGTTTTAATTCAGGATTTTGCTCAGACTCCACTAGCTCACGGACCTTATTGGCCGCTGCATCAGTGAGAATCATAGGTTGTGGTGTAAACACATCCGCCGTCATTACTTGCTCCAGTTGTTATGCCCAAATAGCATTGTTAACCGCCATTATCAGCTTAACCCACTAAAACAGTCAACTTATAAAGCGTTATAAAATAACACTAGGATTTGGCATCAGCCGCCGCTTTTACTTTTTCCTGAGTACCTTTAGCCGGCAACTCTTTTACGTTACTTGCTGGCTCTTCAGCATGCAAAATAGGTTTTTCCTGAGTGACATGTTTAGGCATCTCAGGACGCTCATCACTTTTACCCCGGTAACGATGTTGCAGAGCACCGCTGACTTGAGACCCCATCACCATCTCAATCATATTGTAAAAGACATCACCCTCTATCGCAGCTTTAGATGCTAGCTCTAAATGCTCACAAGAGTGAATATCGCCTGTTACCTTTCCATTAACGATGACATGAGGAGCAGAAATCTCTCCTACAACAACACCTTTCTCACTAATACGTACAACAGCATTAGAATCATCTTCAGCAATGATATTGCCAAAAATCTTGCCATCGACATGCAAACCACCGCTGAAATGCAGATCACCTACAATTTCAGCTTTACCTGAAACCAGAGTATCAAAGTGATGGGAACTTGGCTTACTACTACTTCCAAACATTGTTAAACGGCCTCCTGAACCGACCATTCATAATTTTTTTCCACCCGCATCGCCTTACGGCCTGTCGATTGCAGAATGACTTCTATTTTCTCTGGCTTAAATCCCTTTGGCAGCATCATTTCTCCAGTTACGTTCTGGAAGAAGCGAAAACGGAAGCGGACTCCCAAGTCTTTCACATCATCAGAAAGATCTCTTAGTGGTAATGCACGACGAGTATCACCCTGAGTGCCTATTACGCTGACCAAGGCCCGGCCTTCAATAAAGCTCTTATTATCGGCTTGTTGAGTCAACACCAGTTTGAATCCGAAGCGAGTCGGATCCAGCGTTTTCCCGATGCTCCAACTTTCGACTCTTAATCCCTGATCCTCAGCTTCAGCAGGAGACATCACTCTCTTATAGAAAGTGACTTCATTCTCTAACTGAGCAATACGCGCATTAAGCTCTGTAATGGTATGACGAACTTCAGCATAAGTTTTCTGATCTATCTCATTACCTCGAGATAAAACAGCAACTTTTTGCCTTAATTCTTCATTTTCCCTTTCAAAATCGGCCTGAGAAGTACGCAGATCATCACGCTCAATCACCGCTGCGCGGCGCTCTTCCCACCCCTGATATTGGCCATAGCCATAGCCGGCTAATACCATAGCAGTTAGAAAAACGACTATTCCCAGGCGTATAAAAAAACGCTGCCAGGGACTGTAGGATACAATTTCTAACTGATCCTGCTTACTTCCTTTGACGTTTGCCATTCCCGGTAACTCTACTTATTCTCGCTTGTTACGGCATCAGAGCAACTTGGTTTAACCCTGCATTTTCTTCAAGATTAAACATCAAATTCATATTCTGGATCGCCTGGCCCGATGCCCCTTTTACCAGATTATCGATCACAGATAAAACCACAACCCTTGAACCGTTTTGTGGACGATGCACCGAAATACGACACACATTCACACCACGCACACTGCGCGTTGCTGGATGAGATCCCGCTGGCATCACATCGACAAATGGTTCATCAGCATAACGCTGCTCAAACAATGCTTGCAGATCAGCCTCTTGTTGACCCGTCAGCTGACTATATACCGTAGCATGAATACCACGAATCATAGGCGTTAAATGCGGTACAAAAGTTAAGTCAACAGCACTACCTGCTGCATCACGTAAACCTTGTTCAATTTCAGGCTCGTGGCGATGCCCTGCTACGGCATAAGCCATCATAGATTCACTGCTTTCACACAGCAAAGAACCCACTTTAGCACCACGACCGGCACCACTAACACCCGACTTACAATCCGCAATAATGCCCTGAGTGTCAATTAGCCCTGCTTCTAATAATGGAATAGTTGCCAACTGAACAGCGGTTGGGTAACAACCTGGCGCTGCAATCAAACGGGCAGAACGAATCTTGTCACGGTTTACTTCAGGTAACCCGTACACAGCTTCACCCAGCAATTCAGGTGCGCCATGAGGTTGACCATACCATTTAGCCCAAAGTTCAGCATCACGGATACGAAAATCTGCAGATAGGTCAATGACCCGACCACCCTTATCCAGGATTTCACCGGCCAGACCATGCGCCACACCGTGCGGCGTCGCAAAAAATACGACATCACAATTCGCCAACTGCTCTGCATCCGGTACCGAGAAGCAGAGATCATAATGGCCACGCAAGTTGGGGTACATATCTGCTACTGCTACACCAGCTTCTGATCGAGAGGTAATCACCTCAACCTGAGCCTCAGGGTGTTGAGCCAGTAAACGTAATAACTCTACTCCGGTATATCCTGTTCCGCCAACAATGCCGACTTTAATCACTTGCGCTCTCCGTTCTAACCTCTTGAATCGATTCTCGGTATAATACACAAAACTTATACCTTATGTATCTGTGACCCGCCAATAAAGGATTGTTGAATTGCCTAAGCAACGACCGAAACAGCCTTCACTGATCAGCCTACGCTATTTTCGTGAGCGCCTGGCCCACCTGGATGCACTACCTCAACTGGCACTGTTAGGTTTGTTTACTGGCCTGATGACCGGGGCCGTGATGGTGATATTTCTTAGTGGCTTGAACTATCTCAGTCAAAGCTTGCTCGGCGGCTATTGGGAAGATTTCGAGCATATGCCTCTGGCGACTCGCCTATGTGCCCCACTGATTGGCTGCCTACTGATCTTTCTTCTATTGACCTTTGTCCCTAAGCAGTGGCGCGCCCAAGGTATTGGCCATGTAGTGGAACGTTTCTTCTTTAATCAGGGTCGCTTACCCTGGCAGAATGGGCTGCATCAGTTTTTTACCGCTACGATTGCTCTGGCTTCTGGTTTATCGGCGGGCCGTGAAGGTCCTGCAGTGCATATGGGGGCCTGTGTCAGCAGCTGGCTGGGCCAGAAATTCCGTCTGCCAAATAACTGCCTGCGCATTCTGGTCGGCTGTGGTTCCGCTGCCGCGATCGGTGCCTCTTTTAATACGCCTATTGCCGGGGTGATCTTTGCCATGGAAGTGATTATGGCTGAGTATACCCTGGTCGGCTTTACCCCTATTATTCTCGCCTCTGTCAGCGGTACCGCATTAAGCCAATGGTTATTGGGCCAACCTGTTCTGTTTCACGCCGCTCCGGATCAACTCTCTTCTTTGATTGAGCTACCCTGGGTCGCCGCCAGCGGTGTGTTAATTGGTACCGTCGCTGCATTTTTCCTATTGCTATGTCGCTACTTCAATCGCTTACAACGCTATCCATTGTGGCTACGAGTACTGACTATTGCCCTGTTAACGGCAGGTGCAGGCTTCTATCTGCCGGTATTAATGGGCACGGGTTATGATCTGGTCAATTTATCCTTTGCCGGTGAAATCAGCTTAACTCTGCTATTGGTTCTTGCAGCAGGCAAGCTATTGCTGACCGGCATTACCTTTGGCCTGGGCATTCCTATTGGCATCATCGGTCCTATGCTGGTGATTGGCGGTTTACTGGGGGCCGCAACGGGGCATATCGGTACATTTTTTGGTGGCCAGCTGGTGGATGAGACCACATCACCAATCAGCGTGTACGCCATGATAGGCATGGCGGCCATGATGGGGGCCTCACTACAAGCTCCACTAGCAGCCTTAATGGCATTACTGGAACTCACCAATAACCCCCATATTATTATGCCCGGTATGTTAGCGGTGATTTCTGCCACCCTGGCCTGTCGGCACTGGGTGCCAGACAATCCGGCTATTTTTCATCATATGCTGGCCATGAGAGGTCTGGATGTTAGCCACCCACCTTTAGCTCAAGCCATGAGCCGCGTCGGCGTAACTTCGGTGATGGAACAGGATTTTCTCAGCTGCCTGAACCGGATCAGCGCTCAGGAGGCCTTTGCCTTAATTGAGCATAAGCCCCAATGGTTACTGATTACAGATCAATCCGGTGATACTAAAACCCTGATGCCCGCGGCAGAGCTGGCCAATCACCTTTATCTATTGCAACAGGACGATAAACCGATTCCCGAAACTCTACTGTTATCGGAAATCCCAGTAGAAGATCGACTTACTGTTTGTCCTATTGATGATCACTCGACGCTAACCGAAGCTTATAACCGTATAGCTGACATTCGCGAGGATGCGCTCTATATCACCAATGAGCACCAGCAACCCATTGGGGTTCTAACTAATGGCATGATCGAACGCTATTACACCTAAGCGTGGAAAGCGCTGATTGCGACTGAAATATCTATTTAACGTTTCAACACTTTGATGGAGTCAACATGGATTATCTGTGGCTTAAGGCCTTTCATATTATGGCCATCGTAACCTGGTTCAGCGGCCTGTTTTATCTACCCCGCCTGTATGTCTATCACGCCGATACTCAGGATCAGGCCGGTGATGAACGCTTTAAAATTATGGAACGCAAGCTATATCGCGGTATCACCACGCCTTCGATGATTGTGGTCATCGTATTGGGTATTGCACTACTGAGCCTGAACTTCAGTCATTACATGTCACAACCCTGGATGCACGCTAAACTGCTACTGGTAGGCCTGTTAGTTATTTACCATTTTGCCTGCGGTTACCATCTGAAGCAGTTTGCCAATAACAACAACCAGCGCAGTCATGTTTACTTCCGCATATTCAATGAGTTACCGGTATTTACTCTGATCGGTATCATTATTCTGGTTGTGGTGAAACCCTTTAGCGGTTAACCCCGGCGTACAACAGGAGTCGTTATGCCTGATTCAACGGAACATAAACCGGCAGTCACTCTGGTATTGGCGGGACACGACCCATCCGGTGGTGCCGGTATCCATGCGGATATTGAGAGCATCCGCTCGCTCGGCAGTTATGCTGCCACTGTGATTACCGCAACCACCTGCCAGGACACCCGTAATGTCCAAAGCATTCATCCGGTTAACGCCAATGACCTGATCGCCCAAGCACGGGCAATTCTGGATGATATGCCAGTAGCCGCGATTAAGATTGGTTTGCTGGCCAGTATCGAAAATATTGAAGCCATACATACCCTACTTACCGATTACCCTCACCTGCCTGTGGTATTAGATCCTATTCTGAGGGCTGGTGGCGGCAAGCCGTTAAGTAGCGAAGCTATGGTCGATGCCATTTGTACTCTACTACTGCCCTATACCACAGTCGTGACCCCTAATACTCAGGAGCTGGTACAACTTAGCCCTACCGCCGATTCAGACAGTGCCCGCTGCCAGCATCTGATTGAGCAGGGTTGCCGCTACGTCATGGTGACTGGAACTCATGCCGATACTCAGGATGTCACTAACACTCTGTACGGTTCCCATGGAGAGATCCAACGTAAGTCCTGGCCTAGATTACCCGGCGAATATCACGGCAGTGGCTGCACCTTTGCCTCAGCCTGCGCCGCCTTTCTGGCTCAGGGTGCTGATATCTGCAATGCGGTCGAAATGGCACAAAAGTTCACCTGGAGCAGTTTGGAGCAAGCCTATCAATTAGGTCACGGCCAATACCTGCCTAATCGTTTTTTCTGGAGTAAAACGTGAGTTCAAACTCATCAAAGATCTACGCCATTACCGACTCTCAACTGATGCCTGGCGAGCTATTGCTGGAAAAGTCAGCCTTAGCCCTAAAAGCAGGGCTGGCTTTTTTACAGTACCGTCGCAAGGGCGGTACGGATGAAGAACGTCAGCAGGAAGCGGCTCAACTGCTTGAGCTGTGCCGTCAACATCAGACACCACTGATTATCAATGATGATCTGGCATTAGCCCTGGCGGTCGATGCCGATGGTGTCCATCTGGGTCAACAGGATGGCTCCATCGCCGAAGCGCGCCAGCAGCTTGGCCCGGATAAGATTATCGGTGCGACCTGCCATGATTCTCTGGAACTGGCACAACAAGCCATCGATGAAGGCACCAGCTATATCGCTTTTGGTCGCTTTTTCCCCTCCAATACCAAACCCAATGCCAAGCCCGCACCACTGGATCTGTTGGCCCAGGCCAAACTGAGCTTTGATTGTCCGATTGTTGCCATTGGCGGCGTCAACCATGACAATGCCGGGCAGGTGATTACTGCCGGTGCGGACTACGTTGCCGTGGTGCACAGTCTGTTTGCTGCGGATCAACCAGATCTGCAAGTTAGCCATATGCAGCAGGCTCTGAACAAGGTAGAGTCCGCATAAGCAGTAAATTAACGTTATTTGATAAGCACTCACACAAAAGTTTCTCTTTAGCCGATAGCGTTATTCTTCAGCTATTGGCCAAAAAATATCGAAACACTTTTGTGTAAGTGTGTACGTTTCCAAGAAAGATACATAGGAAATCCAATGTCCACGTCAGAACAGTTATTTAACCAGGCTCAGGCCGTTATCCCTGGTGGTGTAAACTCTCCGGTACGTGCCTTCAAGAGTGTTGGCGGTACTCCGGTATTTATTAAGCGTGCTAAAGGCGCTTACCTCTATGACGAGGACGACAAGCAATATATTGATTACGTGGGTTCCTGGGGTCCTATGATCACAGGTCACGCCAACCCGGTTGTACTGCAAGCGGTGAAAGATCGCCTGGATGACGGTATGAGCTTTGGCGCACCGACTGCCATCGAAACCACCATGGCCGAGCGCATCTGTGAACTGATGCCGAATATCGAAATGGTACGTATGGTGAACTCAGGCACAGAAGCCACCATGAGCGCCATCCGTCTGGCTCGTGGTTACACCGGTCGTGACAAAATCGTCAAATTTGAAGGCTGTTACCACGGTCACTCTGACTCCCTGCTGGTCAAAGCCGGTTCCGGCGCTCTGACCTTTGGTGAGCCGAACTCACCGGGTGTACCTGCTGCACTGGCTGAACACACCATCACGCTGACCTACAACGATATCGACAATGTACGCGAGTGCTTCCGTCAGATCGGTGGTCAGATCGCCTGTATTATCGTTGAGCCAGTAGCCGGCAATATGAACTGCATTCCACCGGTACCAGGCTTCCTGGAGTGTCTGCGTGAAGTGTGTGATGAGTTTGGCTCCGTACTGATCTTCGACGAAGTAATGACTGGTTTCCGTGTGGCTCTGGGTGGTGCTCAGCAGCACTTCAATATCAAACCGGATCTGACCACGCTAGGTAAGATCATCGGTGGCGGTATGCCGGTCGGTGCCTTCGGTGGTAAGAAAGAGATTATGTCTCATATCTCACCTCTGGGCCCTGTTTATCAAGCCGGTACACTGTCTGGTAATCCACTGGCGATGGCGGCAGGTCTGGCACTGCTGGATACCATCAGCCAGCCTAACTTCCATCAAGAACTGAGCGCTAAGGTCGATAAACTGTGTGCAGGCCTTGAAGAAGCGGCTAAAGAAGCCGGTGTACCTTTTATCACTCAGAAAGTGGGTGGTATGTTTGGCATTTTCTTTACCGACAAACCTGCTGTAAACGGTTTTGCCGAAGTGATGAACTGTAATCTGGATCAGTTTAACCAGTTCTTCCACGCCATGCTGGAAGAGGGTGTTTACCTGGCACCAGCTTCTTACGAAGCAGGCTTTGTCTCTTCTGTACACACCGACGAAGATATTGAAAATACACTGGCAGCGGCCCGTAAGGCTTTTGCCAAACTGAGCTAAGGTCTGGATCTTAGTGATCCCTTTGATCATAGTGATATGATGACAGCTCAGTAATTGCTTAGTGCAGAACCTGACCTGACGGGTTCTGCACTAATGCTATAAGAATCGACGAAACACCATAAGAATCAACAGGAGTACGCCTGTGAGCCAGACGCTGATCGATGCGCTGCAGAACCCGGCCCTTTATGACCATCCGGTAACGGAATTCAAACTCTACCAGACTCATATTTCCTGGGTGCTGTTGACCGGAGAGTACGCTTACAAGATCAAAAAACCGATGGACTTTGGTTTTCTGAACTTCACCACTCTGGAACAGCGTCAGCATTTCTGTCAGCAGGAACTGAAGCTCAACCAACGTCTGGCACCCGAGATCTATCTGGACGTACTGCCGATTTCCGGTTCTGAAGGTGCACCTGAACTGGGTGATGACAGTGCTCCGTTTGAATACGCCATCAAGGTAAAACAGTTTGATAACGATCAGCTGTTAAGTGTCCTGCAGGCCAATGATGGTCTGACCCAAGAGCATATGGATGGTCTGGCACAACAGATCGCCAGCTTCCACGCCGATATCGCTAAAGCCGATGATAGCACCGTACTGGGTGATCCAGCCGAAGTACTGGCACCAGCACAGCAAAACTTTGATCAGATCAAAGAGATGCTGAGCGATAAAGCCGTTCTAAACCAACTGGCTCAGCTGGAAGGCTGGATGCAAGACACTTTCACCCGTCTGGAGCCACTGTTTGCCAAGCGTAAACAGAATGGCATGGTGCGTGAGTGTCACGGTGATATCCACCTGGGCAATGCTGTCGTTATTGATGGCAGCGTGACTCTTTTTGATGGTATCGAGTTTAATGATGAGTTCCGCTGGATCGATGTGATCAGCGATGTGGCTTTCCTGGTAATGGATCTGGAAGCCCATGCAGAAGATAAACTGGCACGCCACTTTATCAACCTGTATCTGGAATTGACCGGTGACTACGAAGGCCTGCAGCTGCTGAGCTTCTATAAGAGCTACCGTGCCATGGTCCGTGCCAAGGTGACCCGCTTTATGCTGGCTGATCCGAATATTGATGACGCTGCCCGCAGCAATCTGGAAGCCGACTATCAGCGTTATATCGATCTAGCCGAATCCTACACCATGTTCGAGCAGCCGTTTATGCTGATCACTCACGGTGTTTCCGGTTCCGGTAAAAGCTCCATCAGCCGTGCTGTAATCCAAGAGCTAGGCGTGATCCGTATCCGCTCCGATGTGGAACGTAAACGTCTGTTTGGCCTGGATGCCAATGACAGGAGTCACTCTGATCTGGATGCCGGTATCTATACCCCGGAAGCCACCGAACAAACCTATCAGCGTTTGATCGAACTGGCCGACGGTATCATCCACTCGGCCACGCCAGTGATTATCGACGCCACTAACCTTAAGCGTTGGCAGCGTGACGCCTTGCGTGAAAAAGCAGAGCAACTGGCGGTACCCGCATTAACGCTCTCTTTTACCGCCAGTGAAGAAACATTGCGTCGCCGGGTGAAAAAACGCCATATTGAAGGTGATGATGCTTCTGAAGCAGGACTGGAAGTTTTGGAAAAACAGCTGCAGCAACAAGAAGCCATTGTAGAAGAAGAAAGTCACTATACTGTAGTCATCAACACTGACGAAGAGAATGCCACTCAGAACCTATTAAACAGTATCCGTCGCCATTTAGGACTGACTTAATATTTCTGGCATATATCTACAGCTATACTGAAGGGAAACTGTACAGACCTAAACGAGAGGTCAAGATGATTCATTGGCAGAACATTTATTAATAATAGATAGATTGCGAAAACTGCTAACACAACGTCTTGTTTAGGTACTGAGTAAAAAAATAATATTGCTGTTACGGAATTTTCCTAGGAGGGATAAGCCATGACTCAAGCGCAAGCACCACAAATTCTTCAGGATCCTCTCTACCAAATACTGAGAGATGAGAATGTTAAAGATTTCAACACTGCTCGCTCCGCTGGTGGTGCCATTGATCTAAGGGGCGGCGATTTTCGCGGCCTGGATCTGCGAGGTCTGGATGCCCATGGCTTGGATCTAAGTAACGCTTATTTCCGTGGAGCCGATTTACGTGGTATCGACTTCAGTCATACCCGCTTGGAAGGTGCCAGCTTGGCCGGAGCTAATATCTCTGGTTGTTACTTCCCCAAAGAGTTATCTGCTGATGAACTGCTGTTATCCCTGAATCACGGCACTCGCATGCGCTACAACACGCCATAAAGAGAGCTGTAGGCAGGCAGAAAAATGTGTGTGTCGCAGAAATGCAGCTTAGCCGTCATTTTTTTGTCACAGGTGCTGTAGATAATGCAGGTGTCCGAACAGGGGTTATCTAGTGTTCGAGGTTAGGAAACTAACCGGATTTCAGCCGCTTGCATTTGCAAGCGGCTTTTTTATTGCCAGCTCATTGCCACCAGAGCCACCTAAGGCCAATACAAACCCGCAAGAAAACCGACAAGCCGCTGTCATCTTCCAGATCTAGACTGGATCTGGATAAATCACTCTCAGCGGGGAGGATGTTATGTATATACTTTGTTCCCTTGATGCCATTGAAGCTAATAGCAGCAAAGGATTTCAGAGTCCCCTGGGCCCTATCTTTGCCGTAAAGAAAAAAAAGAAGGTGTTTCTCTACGCTAATGAGTGCCCGCATATGGGCATTAATCTGGAGTGGGTACCGGATCAGTTTCTCGATAGCAGTAAACAGTTGATTCAATGTGCGCTACACGGCGCGCAATTTCTGATCAAGACAGGGGAGTGTATTTATGGGCCCTGTAAGGGCAAGGCACTACGCCCCATCCCTTACGAGATCAATGATAATAACGAGATCTGCCTACACATTACCACTGAGACTCAGGCAGAAGCGTAAGCGCCTGATCCAAGCGGGCATAATCGATATCCAGTTGTGCCCGGTATGCCAATACCTCCACACCTGCCGCCATCGCTTCTGACAGCGCCTGAGTATAAGCCGGATCAATATGACGAGCTGGACTCACCTGCTCAATCCCCGTGTGGTTAACACAGAACAGCAGTACCGCTCGATGCCCTTGTTGCACCATCTCCTGTAGTTCACGCAGGTGTTTTTGCCCACGTTGGCTGACCGCATCGGGGAAAAAGCCAGCTCCCTCCCCCCTATCTTCTTCCAACAAGGTAACGCTTTTCACTTCCACGTAACACTGTTGGTCAGCATGACTGAGCAGAAAATCGATACGGCTATTTTCCGAGCCGTATTTCACCTCGGGTCGAATAGAGTCATACCCTTGCAGCTCCTCAATCCAACCTTCCTGCAAGGCTTCATGCACCAGCTTGTTGGCCTGTGCAGTATTAACACAGATACGCTGACCATCCGGAGTTTCCGTCAGCTCCCAAGTACAGGGGTATTTGCGCTTTGGATTACCGGAATAGGAATACCATACCCGCCAACCTTCCTGCATACAGTTACGCATGGAACCGGTATTGGGACAGTGCAGTGTGATCTCGGAACCATCTTCAAGTTGTACATCCGCCATAAAGCGTTTGTAACGTCGAATCAGGGTGGCTGGTTTTAATTCAGAAACCCACTGCATCACTCTCCCCCATGTTCTTATTCAACTTCTTTGCCCTATTACTTAAAAGCCAAGTTTCTTACAAAAAACCGATAGCCATGCTGGTGGAAATCAACCTCGCTTAATAAAACGGGCAATACGTTCAATGGCTCGTTCCAGCTGCCCCAGATCGGTAGCATAAGCAAAACGTACGGTACTACGCGCACCTTCAATACCAAAATCCAAACCTGGTGTAGCCGCAACCGCTTCCTGCTCCAGCAAATCCTGACACCACTGGTAGCTGTCATCGGTCAGATGATCCACACCGGCATAGATATAAAACGCCCCTTCCGGAGTGACCGGAATCGACATTCCCAATTCACGTAACGCCGGTAACAGGTAATCACGACGACGGGCAAACTCAGCTCGGCGCTCTTCCAAAATAGCGATAGTTTCCGGTTGGAAAGCAGCCAGTGCCGCGTATTGTGATGGCGTTGTGGCTGATAGGAAGATATTTTGCGCCAGCTTATCCAATTCAGGCACCGCACACTCAGGTGCGACTAGCCAACCCAGCCGCCAGCCGGTCATACCGAAGTATTTTGAAAAACTGTTAATCACAAAGGCATCATCGTTTACCGACAGTGCGGTTAGCGCATCAACACCATAGGTCAGGCCCTGATAGATCTCATCAACAATCAGCGCACCATTACGCTCAGCAACCGCCTGACTGATCGCTTGCAAAGCCTCTTTATTAACCAAGGTACCGGTTGGATTAGACGGTGTCGCCAACATCGCCGCACGGGTATTCTCAGACCAATGTTGTTCAATATGCAGAGCAGAAAGTTGAAACTCACTATCCGCCCCTACCGGGATTAATTTGGGCTCACCGGCAAACAGACGCATAAAGTTGCGGTTACAGGGATAAGTCGGATCCGCCATCAGAATCTGATCACCAGGATTAACCAGCAAAGCCGCCAGTAACAGTAGCGCCCCTGAAGCGCCTGGGGTGACAATGATACGACCCGGATCGACACTGACGCCGTACGCTGTTTGGTAGTGACCCGCAATCGCTTCACGCAGTTCAGGTAGACCCGCAGCCGGGGTATATTGCGTCAAACCTTTCGCCAGCGCATCCTGCCCTGCCGCCACGATGGGAGCCGCCGTTGGGAAATCCGGCTCACCCACTTCCATATGAATGACATCCCTACCTTCACTCTGTAACTGACGGGCACGGGACAACAGTTGCATCACATGGAAAGGAGCAACTTCGGCAACCCTGTCTGCCCATTCAAAATTAGATAGAGACATAAACTACTCCCATTCGACTTTTTAGTAACAATTTCTGCTTATAATAGGGAAAAGCCCGATTTTATGCACCTTTGCCAGAGATTTCAGAACGGTGAAAGCGAGAAATGTGTCCTATAATTTACTCTTCAAGTTGCATTTAGTGCGCTTTTCCGATAAATAAGCAAGGCTTTCAAAAACGTAGAGACCATTTCTACGTTGTGAGGGTGCCACTAATGGACGAGAAATCGGCAGGCATCCCCCAGTATCCAATAACACTAAATATGGGGCAGTCATATGCCAGACAATGCAACCAACAATGATTCATTCACTCCGTATAACCTCGTTGACGGCGAGGAGTACATGAATGATAAGCAGCTTGAGCATTTTCGCCAGATTCTTCTGCAATGGAAACAGGATCTGATGGAAGAGGTTGACCGTACAGTTCAACACCTTCAGGAAGATGCAAACAACTTTGCTGACCCCGCTGACCGTGCAACCCAGGAAGAAGAGTTCAGCCTGGAGCTACGTACACGTGACCGTGAGCGTAAACTGATCAAAAAGATCAATGAGGCACTGGAAGATATCGATAACGAAGACTACGGCTACTGTGAGTCCTGTGGTATCGAAATCGGTATTCGTCGCTTAGAAGCCCGCCCTACAGCCTCTCTGTGTGTAGACTGTAAAACACTGGCGGAAATCAAAGAGCGTCAGATTGGCGGTTAACTCTCTTATTCAGTAACCGGGGTAAGTCTGACTTGCCCCCGTTATTGCATCACTCTACCTATGCCTGTCACTTCTGCAGCTCATGCAATGCCTTCAACATCGACAACGCCTATCACTGAACAGCGTTATATCGGTCGTTTTGCGCCAACACCTTCCGGCCCTCTGCATTTTGGTTCTCTGGTCGCCGCATTAGCCAGTTATCTGGACGCCAAGGCACACGATGGCCTTTGGTTATTACGCATCGAAGATATCGATCCACCGCGGGAACAAGCCGGTGCCAGCGCACAAATCCTGCAAACTCTGGAAGACTTTGATCTGCACTGGGATGGCGAGGTGTTTTACCAGAGCCAACAAAACGAACGTTATCAGGCCTGTGTTGATCAGCTGCTGCAACAAGAACTGGCCTATTACTGTCAGTGCAGTCGCAAGCAACTTAGAGATCACCCCATTTATCCCAACTGGTGCCGTATTAATGCGCCAAAACTGACTTCAGATTGTGCCGTGCGTATTCAAACACAAGGGACATTCAGTATTGAGGATCGTATCCAGGGCACCTGTTCCTGGCAGATGGACGAACTGGGTGATTTTATTATTCAGCGCCGGGATAAACTCTTTGCTTACCAACTGGCCGTGGTACTGGATGATGCCGAGCAGGGCATCAATCAGGTCGTGCGCGGTTACGATATCCTGGAAAGCACACCACGACAGCTACAACTGATCGATTATCTGCAACTACCAAAACCCAAGTATGCCCATATCCCCGTGATCACCAATCACACTGGGCAGAAACTGAGCAAACAAAACCTTGCTCCAGGGATCACGCCTGAAGATCGTCGTCAATTGCTGTTTCGAGCACTGCAAGCGTTAGGGCTGATTTCGGCAATAGAGATAGAAAAAAATATACTGACCGCCATTTATGCCGAACTGTTACAGTGGGCTGTCCAGCAGTGGCAGATCTCCCGTGTACCGGGCTGTGCCGAGATTCCTGAAGCTGAGCTACACACGACTGCCGGCTCGCTTTAAGCCGTTTGCTATTTTAGCTTTTAAGGCTTTATTAAGCCGAGACCTCATTTTAACGTTGTAAACTAAACAACGTGCACACATATAGTCTTACTACATACTCAATTCAACAGGGTCATCACTGACCGTGTAAGGCAGCTCAATGTATATCTACCGCCTTATCCTTTTTCTGGTATTTGCCGGTTACTTGTTTTCACCCGTACTGATGGACTGGTGGGGCGACAGTAACGGCAGCTGGTACCGCCCTTATCTGGTATGGGCCGCTCTGATCGGCATCTCCGTCTGGCTGGAACAAAAGAGAAAACTTGATGAACTTTAGCTTTAGTCTGGGACAGATTTTTGCCATCGGTGTCGGTTATCTGCTGATCCTGTTCCTGTGTGCCTATGCCACCGAACGTCGCTGGCTACCGACCAAACTAACTCGCCACCCCGTGGTGTATGTCTTATCCCTGGGAGTGTATGCCAGCGCCTGGGCGGTGTATGGTTCCGTCGGCTTGGCCAACCAACACGGTTACGGCTTTTTATCCTATTATCTCGGTGTCGCCGGAGCCTTTGTTTTGGCCCCTGTATTACTGATCCCTATTCTGCGCATTACCCGTACCTATCAACTGTCTTCGCTGGCCGATCTATTTGCCTTTCGTTTTCGCAGTCGCTGGATCGGTAGTTTAGTCACCGTCTTTATGTTGATGGGGGCGATGCCCTTATTAGCGTTGCAGATCCAGGCGGTTGCCGATTCCATCTATATTCTGACCAACGAAGCCTCACCCCATACTCTGGCTTTGGCCTTCTGTTTGGTGATCACCACCTTTGCCATCCTGTTTGGTGCCAGGCATACCTCACTGCGGGAGAAACATGAAAGCCTGGTAGTCGCCATCGCTTTTGAATCCGTTATCAAACTGATTCTGATGTTACTGATTGGCGGCTATGCGCTATTTGAGGTATTTGATGGCTTTCAGGGTTTAGAAGTCTGGCTGCAGGATCACAGCGATCAGCTCAAAGCGCTGCAACAGCCGTTAGAGGCGGGACAATGGCGCACCATGTTACTGCTGTTTTTTGCTGCAGCTGTGGCCATGCCTCATATGTTTCATATTATCTTTACCGAGAACCAATCCACCGAGGTGCTGTATCGCGCCAGTTGGGCGTTACCGCTTTATCTGTTGCTGCTCAGCTTGCCTGTTCCACTGATTTTATGGGCCGGTATGGCAGAAGGGGTTAGCCTGCAGCCGGAATATATGATTCTCGGTATCGGTCAGGAAGCCACCGATGGTTTGATCGGTATTCTGGTGTTTGTTGCCGGGCTTTCTGCTGCGAGTGGCACCATTATTCTGGTGACACTGGCTTTGGCCGCCATGACACTGAACCACCTGGTCTTAGCCGTGTATCAACCCGGTGCCAAGTTTGATATCTACAACTGGCTGCTGTGGTTCCGCCGTTTGCTGATCGGCACCATTATCATTGCTGCCTATCTGTTTTATCTCACGTTGGGTGTCAAACACGATCTGGCCAGCCTGGGCCTAACCTCTTTTGTCGGTATTCTGCAGTTTCTGCCGGGCATTCTGGCCGTGCTCTACTGGCCAACGGCCAACCGTATCGGTCTGATTGCAGGCCTGTGCACCGGTATTGGTATCTGGATCTTTGGTCAGGTAATCCCACTACTGTATAACCTGGATCAGATCGCCGTTCCCGCCACAAATCTGGTGTTTCACTCCGGCAGTGATGGCTGGTATCAAGTGGCACTGACCTCTGTCACCGCCAATATTGTGGTGTTTATTTTTACCTCGCTGTTTATTCAGCCCAGTGAAGATGAAAAGGAAGGCGCCAGCGCCTGCTCTGTCGATGCAATGTCTCGGCCACACCGCTTACAACTGCAAGCCCGCACCTGTCAGGATTTTATCGGTTTTCTGTCAGTGCCTCTGGGCCAGGGCACCGCTCAGCGCGAGGTTGAAAGTGCGCTAAGTAGCCTGAAGCTGAGTCCGGATGATGGCAGACCCTACGCCCTACGCCGATTAAGGGATCGTATTCAAGCCAATCTCTCTGGTTTGATGGGCCCGGCTATTGCTCAGGAGATTGTTGATCAGTATCTGCCCTATCAGGCCGGTAGCAGTCAAAGCCACTCGGAAGATATTCACTTTGTGGAGACTCGATTGGAGAACTATCGCTCCCAGTTGACCGGTTTAGCCAAAGAACTGGATAGTCTGCGTCGTTACCACAGACAAACCCTGGAATACCTGCCTATCGGTGTGTGTTCGCTAGGTAACGACCGGGAAATTCTGATGTGGAACCACGCTATGGAGGAGCTCACCTCTATTAGCAGCAAGGAAGTGATCGGCTCTCGCTTTGATGCCCTGCCCCAGCCGTGGCAGAACCTGTTGGGTGAGTTTATTCAACAGCAGGAACAGGCTCACTTATTTCAGAAGGTCACACAGGATAATGGCCAGCCCCGGTGGTTCTCGCTGCATAAGGCCCATATTGAAGAACCACTATCCCATATGGATGGTTCAGTCATTCTGTTGGAAGATCATACCGACACTCAACAGCTGGAAGAGGAACTGGTACACAGTGAACGCCTAGCCAGCATCGGTCGCCTGGCTGCCGGTGTCGCCCATGAGATTGGTAACCCCATTACCGGTATCTCCTCACTGGTACAGAACCTGAAATATGAAACCGATAACCCCGAGGTAATCGAAGAAACTGCCGAGCAGATTCTGGAGTTAACCAAACGAGTGAGTCGTATCGTGCACTCCCTGGTGAGTTTTGCCCATGCCGGTCGCCATACCGGCCAGGATCAGCAGGAGCCGATGCATATCTGTGCAGCGATTGATGAAGCGGTCAGCCTGGTATCACTCAGTTCCAAGGGCAAAGATATTGCGTTTCTGAACCAGTGTTCACCTCATATTCAGGTGATTGGTGACATCCAAAAATTGATCCAGGTATTTGTGAACCTATTAAGTAACGCTAGGGATGCCTCAGAAGCAGGAGATAGTGTTACTATAACTGCTACCCTTTTGGAGAACACAGTAACAATATCTGTTACCGATCGTGGCTGTGGTATCCCTGAGGCCCAGTTAGAACATATTTTTGAACCCTTCTTCACTACTAAAGAGCCTGGAGAAGGGACCGGTCTGGGGTTGGCGCTGGTTTATAGCATTGTTGAAGAACACTATGGCCAGATACACATTGTCAGCCCTGCCGACCGGATGCAAGGTCGAGGAACCCAGGTCAATATAACCCTGCCTCTTCACCATGCTGAAGCCAAAAGCGAATCCGCGTGGACGTGATAATGACCAAGATACTGGTAGTAGAAGACGAAGATATTATTCGTACGGCGCTTAAACGCCTGCTGGAACGTAATGACTTTCAAGTCAGTGAAGCCGCTTCCGTGGATGAAGCGCTGGAAAGTTACAAACTTAAAGAGTTTGATCTGATTATCTCAGATCTGCGTTTACCGAAAACACCTGGCACCGATCTGATCAAACTGGCGGAAGGTATTCCGGTACTGATCATGACCAGTTATGCCAGCCTGCGTTCTGCGGTGGACTCCATGAAAATGGGTGCGGTGGATTATATCGCCAAACCTTTTGATCATGATGAGATGCTAGAAGCGGTGAATCGCATTCTGACTCTGCATGCCAATAAGGCTCCAGTACAGGAAGCCGAAGCAGGTACCAGCGCAGAAGACAGTAACGAACCCGGTACCATGGGTATGATCGGCCACTGTGCCCCCATGCAGGTGGTGTATCAACGTATCCGCAAGGTCGCCCCAACCGATGCAACGGTTTTGGTTCAGGGTGAATCCGGTACCGGTAAAGAGCTGGTGGCGAAAGCGATTCATAACCAGAGTCGACGTAAAAATGCCCCACTAATCTCGGTCAACTGTGCCGCTATTCCCGAAACGCTGATTGAGTCCGAGCTGTTTGGTTACGAAAAAGGTGCCTTTACCGGTGCGAATACCAATCGCAGCGGTCTGGTCGAAGCCGCCGATGGCGGTACCCTGTTCCTGGATGAGATTGGTGAACTACCATTGGAAGCTCAGGCCCGACTGTTACGGGTGCTGCAGGAAGGTGAGATCCGCCGCATCGGTTCCGTACAGTCGAAAAAGGTCAATGTACGCCTGGTAGCTGCGACACACCGCAATCTGAAGAAGCTATCCCGGGAAGGAGACTTCCGTCTGGATCTCTATTATCGACTCAATGTCATGGAGATCGGTCTGCCCGCATTAAAAGAGCGCGGTGACGATATTCTGGAGATTGCCGAGTTTTTGCTTTCTCTGGCCTGTGAACGTATGGAGCGTAACAATCTGCGTTTCTCCAAACATGCCAGCGAAGCAATCAGCAAATACGATTGGCCCGGTAACGTGCGCGAACTGGAGAATGCCGTCGAGCGCGGCGTGATTTTGGCGGAAGGTAATCTGATTCATCTGGATGATCTGGGTATTGAACTACCCACTCAAGCCCCGAGTCGACCTGCCCCTGGAACTCAATCCGCACTGCCTTCTATTGGGGTACCACAACGTCCACCGGTGAGTAATGCCCGTAACGATGGAACTAAAGCACCGGATGACTTGTCTCTAGAAGACTATTTCCAACATTTTGTGCTGGAACACCAGGATCAGATGAGCGAAACCGAACTGGCACAAAAACTAGGCATCAGCCGTAAGTGTCTGTGGGAGCGCCGTCAGCGTCTGGGCATCCCCCGTCGTAAAGGCAGCCAGAAAAAAAGTGGCTAAGTTCACATTTCTGAACAATACTTGGTAACACTTGGTAAAAATACCGAGTGTTACCGTAACACCCAGCATCCCCCCAAAAAGATTGTTTCATAGGTAACAATCTCTCAACACTAAAATCCATGCCAACCGAACATTTCAACTAACCCATTGTTTTTAAAGCTTTTTTAAAAAGTTGGCACATCGAGTGCAATAACTACGGGCAAGAACAACAAGAACGACGGTTAACGTTCACGCCGAACAAAAACAACAAACGGCAAAAAATTCTTAAACAGACTTGATCAACAAAAACAATAAGAGTCTGAAAAACACGGCAAGCGACACGGGAAAAACAAAAACAAACCCGGTACAACGCCAAACCTGAAACAACAATAATAAGTCAGGTCAAAAAAGATTAACCGTAGCGAACTGTAGTACCTAACACTTGTAACAAAAACAACAAAGCAAGCAAAAAAGGTACCTGCCTGAAAACAAAAATAACAGCGGGCGGAAAAAAATCATCATTGGATAATTGTTTTGAATACGAGGCGGTCCAAGCCAGAAGTAGTGATACTTCGTACTGGAAAACAAAAATAACAGGTTTAACCACCAGGGTTTGTACATATATAGACTGTCATTGCGCATTCAGAGCGATTTACCGAAGTCTGACATATCGTCTGCACGGAAGCGGACAGTTATTATACGGGGCCAACTGTTTGGCCCCGTTTTTATTTTTAGGGTACACTCATCCCTTCCTATTCACAGATTCAAGATCCTGAGATGCTAAAAGGAATTCCTTCGTTTCTAAAGCGTCCCGGCAAGACTATCCGGCAGCTACTGAACTCAGACGGCTCGCCCCAATCCAATTCCAAGCCTTACGAATTGCGTATTGTCTCCCGTGACGAACATCCCATCAGCCGTTCCGGTATTTCTGAAAATGCACTGAAAGTGCTTTATCGGTTAAAGAAGGCTAATTACGATGCCTTTCTGGTGGGCGGCTGCGTGCGCGATGCCTTACTGGATCTGCATCCGAAAGATTTTGATGTAGCCACGAATGCCACGCCTGAGCAGGTGAAATCCCTGTTCCATAACGCGCGCATTATTGGCCGTCGCTTCCGTATTGTTCACGTACGTTACGGCCGCGAGATCATTGAGGTCACCACCTTCCGGGCACCACCGGCAGAAGATACTGCCAAGACACACTCTTCTCAGACCGAAAATGGCCTGCTGGTACGGGATAATGTTTACGGTACCATTGAGGAAGATGCCCTGCGTCGGGACTTCACCATCAATGCGCTGTATTACAATATTCGTGATTTCTCTATCTACGATTACGCCGACGGTATTGAAGATATCAATCACCGCTGCATTCGTATGATCGGTGATCCTGCCACACGTTATCGGGAAGACCCGGTGCGTATGCTGCGTGCCATTCGTTTTGCCGCCAAGCTGGACTTCAATATCGCACCGGAAACCGCCGAGCCGAT
The DNA here is from genome assembly GCA_964342385.1 of uncultured Oleiphilus sp. Taxonomy (GTDB): domain Bacteria; phylum Pseudomonadota; class Gammaproteobacteria; order Pseudomonadales; family Halomonadaceae; genus Oceanospirillum. The sequence continues at coordinate 25,125 of CAYFGP010000056.1, forward strand.
TCGCCCTATGGCGGAACTGTTACGCCAGATTCCTGCAGCACGTTTGTTTGAAGAAGTACTGAAGCTGTTCCTGTCCGGTCAATCCGCAGCCACCTTCCAGTTACTGAAAGAGTATCAGCTGCTACAGGAACTGTTTCCTTATACCTCGGAACAACTCAGTCTGGCACCGGAGAAAGAACGCTTTATCCTGCAGGCGCTAGAAAATACCGATCGTCGTATTGCCGAAGATAAACCGGTAACACCAGCCTTCCTGTTTGCCAGCCTGTTATGGCCCGTGGTACAGAACGCTTTTGCTGAACTGATCACCGAGGGTGTACCTCCAGTACCGGCGATGCAACAGGCAGGACAACAGGTACTGTTTGCACAATCGGACTTTACCTCAATACCGAAACGCTTTAGCCAGCCGATGCGTGAAATCTGGGAGTTCCAGTTACGCCTGGAGCGTCGCCAGGGCAAGCGGGCCTTCCAAACCGCTGAGCATCCCCGCTTCCGTGCGGCTTACGACTTCCTCGTGTTACGGAGCGAAGCCGGGGAAGAGGTTCAGGCACTGGCCGATTGGTGGACCCGTTTCCAGGATACCGATGGTTCCGGGCGTAAGAACCTGCTGCAGAACACCGGTGATGATGATCAGGCACCGCGTAAACGTCGCCGTCGTCCCCGTTACCGTAATCGCAAACGGAACAGCAGCTCATGAGTCATATCGCCTATATCGGCCTGGGTAGCAACCTGGAAGATCCGGTACAACAGCTGCTGACTGCCCTCACCGAACTGGATCAGCTAGAGCAGTGCCAGCTGGTCGCCCAATCGTCGTTATATAGCAGCAAGCCGGTCGGTCCTCAGGACCAACCGGACTTTGTTAATGCGGTTGCCAAACTAAAAACCGAGCTTACACCTTTAGTGTTACTGGACCGGTTACAAGAGCTGGAGCAAAGCCACCGTCGCATACGGGAACGCCATTGGGGCCCGAGAACCCTGGATCTGGATTTGTTACTGTATGATGATGATTTTATTACTAATCCCCGCCTGACCGTGCCCCACGCCCATATGCATGAACGAGGCTTTGTACTGTTACCTTTGCAGGAAATTGACCCAGAAATCAGCATTCCCGGTAAAGGATTGGTTACAGAGATTCTGCACTATATTGATACAGATGACTTGCAGCTACTGACAGTTACAGAGTAAAGTTACCCCAGCTTGTTACCTTATGATGCAGGTAACGTCAAAGTAACACTTTCCGAAACGCCCACGCCAAAAGCAGTGGGCGTTATTGTAATGACGGAAGATAACAATGAAGACAGTGACAATCAGTACCCTGACTAAACTGAAACAGGCCGGTGAGAAATTCAGCTGCCTGACAGCGTACGATGCAACCTTTGCCAGTCAAATCAGCGCCGCCGAGATCGAAGTGATGCTGATCGGTGACTCTCTGGGAATGGTGCTTCAGGGCCATGACAGCACACTTCCAGTCAGTGTTGATGACATCGTGTACCACACTCAATGTGTAGCGAGAGGTAACAATGGCTCTCTGATCATGGCGGATATGCCATTTATGAGTAACCCATCCACCGAACAGATGCTGGTCAATGCCGGTAAGCTGATGCAGGCGGGTGCTCATATGATCAAGCTTGAGGGCGAGGCCTGGTTGGCCGAGGGCATTACCGAACTCACCCGCCGCGGAGTACCTGTGTGCGCCCACCTGGGACTGACACCACAAATGGTCAATCAGTACGGTGGTTACAAGGTACAGGGCAAAACCGAAGCCGCAGCACAAGCCATTATTGCCGCCAGCCAAAAGCTGGTTGATGCAGGCGCCAGCGTTATCCTGCTGGAATGTGTACCGTCTGAAGTGGGACGCCTGGTAACAGAAGCTGTCACCGTACCTGTGATCGGTATTGGTGCAGGCCCTCATACCGATGGCCAGATTCTGGTGCTACAGGATATGCTGGGCATTACCATGGGTCGAACCGCACGCTTTGTGCGTAACTTTATGGTCGATGCACAATCGATCCCTGAAGCACTGCTACACTACCATCAGGCGGTTAAAGATAATTCCTTCCCATCTGAGGAGCACTGTTTCTAATGATTCTGTGTCATACCATCGCAGAGGTGCGGGCAGCGATTAAAGAGCATCGCAAAAGCGGTTGCGAAGTCGCTTTTGTTCCCACCATGGGTAATCTTCATACCGGTCACGTGCAACTGGTACATGAAGCCCATGAAGCGGGCGATATCGTTGTATGCAGTATCTTTGTTAATCCGATGCAGTTTGGTCCTAACGAAGACCTGGATGCTTATCCAAGAACGTTGGAAGCGGATAGTGAAAAACTGACCGAAGCGGGTTGTCATATTCTGTTTGCACCAAATGCCAATGAGATGTATCCCAATGGCACCAATGCGCAAACTCAGGTCAATGTCCCTGAGCTGGTTGAAGAACTCTGTGGCGCCAGCCGCCCCGGTCACTTTACCGGTGTCACCACTGTAGTGACCAAGCTGTTTAACATCATTCAGCCAGATATTGCCCTGTTTGGTCAGAAAGATTTCCAACAACTGGCAGTCATTCGCAAGATGGCGGCAGACCTGTGCATGCCAGTGGAGATCGTTGGTGTATCAACCGTTCGAGCCGAGTCCGATCTGGCATTAAGCTCACGTAATGGCTATCTGACAGAGCAAGAACTGGCAACCGCACCACAGCTGTATCAGACATTAGTCAAAATTAAACAAGCGATCGAAAAGGGCGACAAAGATTTTGATACACTTTGCGCCCAAGGCAATGAGGAACTGAGCCAACTCGGTTTTACACCAGATTATCTCAGTGTCAGACGCCAGTCTGATCTCAAGCCCGCCGGGCCAGATGATGACGCATTAGTCATCCTTACCGCAGCTCATTTGGGCAAAGCCCGGCTGATCGACAACATCGCATTTGCGTTGAATCATAACTAAAACTCGGGCATACTGCGCCACTTGTCTGCTTTTAGCGGCAAAATTGCGCACGCTCAAGCATCAGGTAAATAGTGGTCAAAGGTTAATAATCATGCAATCCATCATGCTGAAAGCAAAACTGCACCAGGCTCGTGTCACTCACGCGGTACTGGAGTATGAGGGTTCTTGCGCTATTGACGGCAACCTGCTGGACATGGCCGGCATCCGTGAATACGAGCAGATCCAGATCTACAACATTGAAAATGGCGAACGCTTCACGACATACGCGATCCGCGGTGAAGAAGGTTCAGGCATCATCTCTGTCAATGGTGCTGCGGCACACCTGGCGAAACCAGAAGATCGTGTCATTATCTGCGCCTATGCCAACTACACAGAAGCAGAACTGGCTACCTTTAAGCCTGCCCTGATCTACATGAAAGAAGGCAACGAAGTTTCTCACGAAAGTAACGCGATTCCTGTACAGGTCGCCTAACTTTTTTGCGCGAAACAGGATTTTTTAAAAGCTGACCCAAGGTCAGCTTTTTTTTTGTCATCTTTTCGGGGTATTTTCTTCTTAGTAAAGTTGTAACATAATGAATGTTGCAAGGCACAATAACATTCGCTACACACGACAAGAAAGGAAATACCTATGCAAGACGTTGTAATCGTTGCTGCGGGTCGTACCGCTGTTGGTAGTTTTAATGGAACACTGAGCTCTGTAGCTGCAAGCGACCTGGGCGCTACAGTGATCAAGGGCCTGCTGGAAAAGACCGGAATCGAAGGTAGCCAGGTTGATGAAGTGATCCTGGGTCAGGTATTAACCGCAGGCTGTGGTCAGAACCCAGCACGTCAGGCAACCATCAAGGCCGGTCTGCCTGAAACAACTTCTGCAATGACCATTAACAAAGTTTGTGGTTCTGCACTGAAAGCACTGCACCTGGCAACTCAAGCCATCCGTCTGGGCGATGCTGATATCATCATCGCTGGTGGTCAGGAAAACATGTCTCTGTCAGCTCACGTACTGCCTAACTCTCGTAATGGCCAGCGCATGGGTAACTGGAATCTGCAGGACAGCATGATTGTTGATGGTCTGTGGGATGCGTTCAATGACTACCACATGGGTATCACCGCTGAAAACCTGGCAGAGAAGTACTCTGTAACCCGTGAAGAACAGGATGCGTTTGCAGCTCTGTCTCAGCAAAAAGCGGAAGAGGCGATCAAAGGCGGTCGTTTTGAAGATGAAATTATTCCGGTAAGTATCCCTCAGCGTAAAGCGGATCCTATCGTATTTGATACCGACGAAAATGCCCGTTTCGGCACTACGGCTGAAAAACTGGGCGGCATGCGTCCAGCATTTAAGAAAGACGGCACCGTAACCGCAGGTAACGCTTCTACCATTAACGATGGTGCTGCAGCAGTAATCCTGTGTAGCGCCGCAAAAGCTGAAGAGCTGGGTCTGCCTGTACTGGCGAAAATCAAAGCCTACTCTAACGTCGGTGTAAGCCCGGAAATTATGGGTATCGGTCCTGCACCTGCCACCCGTGCTTGCCTGGAAAAAGCCGGTTGGAGCCTGGATGATCTGGATCTGGTTGAAGCCAACGAAGCATTTGCCTCTCAAGCCCTGAGTGTAAACAAAGAGCTGGGTTGGGATACCTCTAAAGTGAACGTTAACGGTGGCGCTATCGCGATCGGTCACCCAATCGGTGCTTCCGGCTGTCGTATCCTGGTATCTCTGGTACACGAAATGATCAAGCAAGATGCGAAGAAGGGTCTGGCGACTCTGTGTATCGGCGGTGGTCTGGGTGTTGCTCTGGCAGTTGAGCGTGACTAATACCCGCTAGCTGCTTGGTCTAGATTAAGCCCACGCTTGATCTGATACCAAAAAGTGCAATACAAAACCGAAGTCATTATGGCTTCGGTTTTTTATTACCCGCCATAAAAACAGGCAGAAATAAAAACGGGCCGCATAAGCGACCCGTTTTTTTAAAGCAATCTGTGAAGAAAGACTTACTCTGCCAGAGTAGCCGCCTTTTCTTCTTCAGATACTTCTTTCACACTCAGTTTCACACGACCACGGTTGTCCACGTCCAGAACTTTAACTGCAATTACGTCACCTTCTTTCAGGTAATCGCTTACTGCATTAACACGCTCTTGTGCAATCTGAGAGATGTGTACCAGACCATCCTGACCCGGCAGGAAGTTAACAAAGGCACCAAAGTCAGCCAGACGTACCACAGTACCTTTATACACAGCACCGATCTCAGCTTCAGCGGTAATGCCTGCCACTTCGTCAATTGCAATCTGCGCTGCTGCTTTGTTCTCTGCGTAGATCTTAACAGTACCGTCATCATCGATATCGATAGAAGCACCGGAACGCTCACAGATAGAACGGATGGTTGCACCACCTTTACCAATCACATCACGGATCTTCTCAGGATCGATCTTCAGCTGAGTCATGGCCGGTGCATTTTCAGACAGCTCTTCACGGCCTGTACTGATCACCTTGTTCATCTCACCCAGAATGTGCAGACGCGCATTCAGAGCTTTGCTCAGAGCCACTTCCATGATCTCTTCGTTGATACCTTCGATCTTGATATCCATCTGCAGGGCAGTGATACCTTCGGAAGTACCGGCAACTTTAAAGTCCATGTCACCCAGATGGTCTTCATCACCCAGGATATCGGTCAGAACTGCAAAGCCGTTGTCTTCTTTAACCAGACCCATAGCGATACCTGCTACGGGAGCCTTCAGAGGAACACCCGCATCCATCAGTGCCAGAGATGCACCACATACAGACGCCATGGAGCTGGAACCGTTGGATTCTGTAATTTCAGAAACTACACGAATTGAGTACGGGAACTCTTCTTCAGTTGGCAGTACTGCTTGAACACCACGACGGGCCAGACGACCGTGACCAATTTCACGACGCTTAGGACCACCCATAAAGCCCGCTTCACCTACAGAGTATGGAGGGAAGTTGTAGTGCAGCATGAATGGATCGCGAATTTCACCGGCCAGGGATTCACTGATCTGGGCATCACGGGCAGTACCCAGAGTAGCCGTAACAATGGCCTGAGTCTCACCACGAGTGAACAGTGCAGAACCGTGTGTTTTCTGCAGCATGCCTACTTCAACGTTGATACCACGAACAGTGTCTTGGTCACGGCCGTCGATACGTGGCTCACCATTCACTACGGTTTGACGTACAGTTTGTTTTTCCAGGCTGCTGAAGGCAGATTTGATCGCATCTTCAGATGGGCCGTTTTCTTCGTTAGCCAGTTTTTCAACCGCTTCAGCTTTCAGATCGCCCAGTGTCGCATAGCGATCCTGCTTGATAGTAATCTTGTAAGCGTCTTTAATCTTGTCAGCATAAGCCAGTGAAACCAGTTGTTTGGTTTCAGTATCTTCTGCTGGTGCTTGCCAATCCCAGGCAGGAGTAGCTACTTCAGCAGCGAACTCACGCACAGCCTGAACGACCGCTTGCAGCTCTTTGTGTGCAAACAGTACTGCGCCCAGCATTTCGTCTTCGGTCAGCTCTTCTGCTTCAGACTCAACCATCAGTACCGCACCTTCGGTACCGGCAACAACCATGTCCAGCAGGGACTCTTCCAGCTTTTCGTAGGTTGGGTTCAGCAAGTAGCCTTCGTCATCAGAGAAACCAACACGTGCTGCACCGACAGGACCACTGAAAGGTACACCAGATACAGCCAGTGCTGCAGAGGTGCCGATCATGGCTACGATATCAGGGTTGTTGATCTTATCCGCAGACATTACCGTACAGACAACCTGCACTTCATTCATAAAGCCGTCTGGGAACAGAGGACGAATTGGACGGTCAATCAGACGAGAGGTCAGAGTCTCGTTTTCAGTTGGACGACCTTCACGCTTAAAGTAACCTCCAGGGATCTTACCTACTGCGTAAGTTTTTTCCTGATAGTGAACAGACAGTGGAAAAAATCCCGCGTCCGGTGCTGCATCTTTTTTAGCAACAACAGCACACAGCACTGAGGTGCCACCCATAGTAACCATTACAGCACCAGTGGCCTGACGAGCAATACGGCCCGTTTCAAGCGTTACGGTCTCATTACCGTACGTAAATGTCTTAGTAACCGGATTCACGGTGATTTCCTTCCAATATCTATTGCTTTCTATGTGCGCGCTATTTTCACACAAAGAAGCCCGCTATCAAAGTGATAGCGGGCTTCAAAGGGCAATCTATTGTTAATGAGCAAAAATGCTCAATAACAAAGTGCCATATGTCCTACGGACAACGTAGCTAATATTAGCGACGCAGACCCAGACGCTTGATCAGAGAGCTGTAACGGCCCAGATCTTTCTTCTTCAGGTAGTCCAGCAGCTTACGACGCTGGTTTACCATGCGAATCAGACCACGACGAGAGTGGTGATCTTGCTTGTTCGCTTTGAAGTGGCTTTGCAGACCATTGATGTTAAAAGTCAGCAGAGCAACCTGAACTTCAGGAGAACCAGTGTCGCCTTCAGCTTGCTGGTATTCTTTTACGATTTCTGCTTTCTTTTCTGCAGACAGTGCCATGGTACTTCTCCAATAAAAAAATATGCAATGAAAGAAAAGTTCGGGATAACCGTGCATATTTACAGTTATCCTAGCTGTGGTTGACCGGGTACAACCCAATCAACCCACAGATTAAGTCAATGCGATTATCTACCGCTTATAAACGGGATAAAGACACTGACTAAAAATTCGTTAATTTTTCGCAATGAAAAATGGGATGCTATTTAAGCCCAACTTATCTTTTAGCGTGATTTAGCGCTAAAAGAGATCAGTCATTCTGCTCAGTGACAACAATACGTCTGGGCTGTAAACGCCCGGCGTTTGTCGCTTCCGCCAGACCGATAAACTGGTCTTCAGCGTCGTATAAGCGCACCATTCCGCTGAGTTCAGCGTCATTGGTGACATCCTGGCCGTGCAGGATACGCTGACTTTCCGCCACTGACAAATTTTTCTGCGGAAAATGGGCCACCAAAACATCAGGGCTCATCAGATAACCATCTAACGACAACTCCTGATCGCGCTCACTCTGCAATTTATCCATATCGATCATGGCATCCGCAGCAAAACCACCGGTATGGGTACGATGCAGACTGATCAGATGAGCACCTGGACCTAACACCTCTGCCATATCTTCTGCCAGAGTACGGACATAGGTACCCTTAGAGCAGCGCACGGAGAAAGTCAGATCTGGACTCTGCCAGCTGATCAGTTCGATCTGAAAAATCGTCACCGGACGCGGTTTGCGCTCAACGGTTTTCCCTTCACGAGCCAACTTATACAACGGCTGACCATTCTGCTTGAGGGCAGAATACATCGGCGGTACCTGTTCGATATCACCTGTAAACTGATCCATCACTTGACGGATCTGCTCTTCAGTAATCTCAGGAACCGGACGCTGTTGAATAATCTCGCCATCCGCATCACCACTGTCGGTGATCTGACCCAGACGGGCACAGGCGATATAAGCCTTGTCGGCATCAAGCAGATAGCTGGAAAATTTGGTGGCTTCACCAAAACAGAGAGGCAGCAGACCGGTGGCCATAGGATCCAGGTTGCCGGTGTGGCCACCCTTGCTGGCATTTAACATGGCACGTACACGCTGCAGTGCCTTGTTACTGGAAATACCGGTCGGCTTATTTAATAGCAAAACGCCGGAAATATTCCGGCCTTTACGACGACGGGCCACAGGGCTCAGTCCTCCTGCTGATTATCAGCAGCGTCTGAACCACTGCGCGCATTGTCTTGGGCTACCGCCTTATCGATCAGGCTGGATAGCTTTTGTCCTCGTACCAGAGCAGTATCGTAACGGAAGCGCAGTTGCGGCAGTACACGCAGCTTGATTGATTTACCAATCTCACGGCGCAGGAAACCTGTGGCACTATTCAGTACTTTCAGATCTTCTTTCGCTTCTTCTTCCGTATCTTTGCCCAATACAGTGACATAGACATCCGCATGACCCAGGTCTGGGCTGATCTTGACGTGATTAACCGTCACCATACCCAGACGTGGATCTTTAACTTGAAACTGAATCAGTTGAGCCAGCTCCTTTTGGAGCTGGTCACCAATTCGGTCGGTACGCTTGAACTCACGGGACATTCAGATTGAATCCTCAGTAAGATTACAGCGTGCGCTCAACTTTAACTTTGTCAAAGACTTCGATCTTATCGCCTTCTTTCACATCGTTATAGTTCTTCACGCCGATACCACATTCGACACCGTTACGCACTTCGTTAACGTCATCTTTAAAGCGACGCAGGGATTCCAGCTCACCTTCGTAGATCACAACGTTGTCACGCAGTACACGGATCTTCTTATTGCGGTAAACCGTACCCTCAACCACCATACAACCCGCAATTGCACCCAATTTCGGAGAGCGGAAGACATCACGTACTTCGGCGATACCCACAATCTCTTCTTTAAACTCAGGAGCCAGCATACCGGTCATGGCTTGTTTCACGTGATCGATCAGTTCATAGATCACACTGTAGTAGCGCAGATCAATCTCTTCACGTTCAACAATAGTACGGGCCGATGCATCTGCACGAACATTGAAGCCAACAAGTACAGCACCAGACGCCAATGCTAGGTTAGCATCCGTTTCTGCGATACCACCTACACCAGAGGAGATGATATTCACCTTCACTTCATCGGTAGACAGATCGTTCAGAGCCGCTGTAATAGCTTCCAAGGAACCACGTACGTCAGTTTTCAGTACCACGTTCAGGTTAGCAACTTCACCTTTGCCCATGTTTTCAAACATGTTTTCCAGTTTAGCCGCTTGCTGACGCGCTAGCTTGATATCACGGAATTTACCCTGACGGAACAGCGCCACTTCACGTGCTTTACGTTCGCCCTGTACCACGGTGAACTCATCACCAGCATCAGGTGTACCGTCCAAGCCTAGAATCTCAACAGGAATGGAAGGACCCGCTTCTTCTGTTTGATGACCATTTTCATCAATCAGTGCACGAACACGCCCATAGTGAACACCGGCCAGAACCATATCACCCTTGCGCAGAGTACCGTTCTGAACCATTACAGTCGAAACAGGGCCACGTCCTTTATCCAGACGCGCTTCAACTACAACACCTTTAGCCGGAGCTTCAGGCACTGCTTTTAGTTCCAGGATCTCAGCTTGCAGCAGTACTGCATCCAGCAACTCGTCTACCCCTGTACCTGCTTTAGCAGATACATGAACGAAAGGAACGTCACCACCCCATTCTTCCGGGATCACTTCTCTAGCAGCCAGTTCAGTTTTCACACGATCTGGATCAGCCGCTTCTTTATCAATCTTGTTCACTGCCACAACGATAGGCACACCAGCCGCTTTCGCGTGGTGAACCGCTTCTTCCGTCTGAGGCATCACACCATCGTCAGCCGCTACAACCAGGATCACCACGTCAGTGGCTTTGGCACCACGGGCACGCATCGCAGTAAAAGCAGCGTGACCTGGGGTATCCAGGAAGGTCACCATACCGTGACCGGTTTCTACATGGTAAGCACCGATGTGCTGGGTAATACCACCGGACTCACCATCGGCAACCTTGGCACGACGGATGTAATCCAGCAGGGAGGTTTTACCGTGATCAACGTGACCCATTACGGTCACAACCGGAGCACGGGTTACTTCCTGACCTTCATAACTGATCGCGTCCAGGAAGTCGTCTTCCAGAGCGTTATCGTTGATCAGTTTGAACTTGTGGCCCATCTCTTCTACTACGATCTGCGCAGTATCCTGATCGATCACTTGGTTAATGGTCGCCATAGCGCCCATATTGAACATAACCTTGATTACTTCAGCGGCTTTAACCGCCATTTTCTCAGCCAGTTCACCAACAGTGATTGCTTCAGGGATCGCTACCTCACGTACGATAGGTGCGGTTGGTTTCTCAAAAGCGTGTTCACGCTTAGGCTCATTACGGCGATCGTTACTACGCGCACCCTTCTGACCTTTTTTGCCACGGTTATCACGCTTACCGCCACCGCGACGACCATCATCATTGAAAGATGGCTTATTACCACCACCGCGCTTACCTTTACCACCGGCTGGCTTGCTTGGTGCAGCATCCTGGTCGCGGAATTTCTTCTCACGTACAGGCTTTTCTGTTTTCTTCTCAGCAGGAGCCGCTTCCGCAGGCTTAGGCTGACGTTCGTTATTAGGCTTACTAGATGCATCTGCTTGCTTACGCTTAGCGGCATCATCCGCCTTACGCTTAGCATCTGCTTTTGCTTTGGCGTCTGCTTTTGCCTTAGCGTCTGCATCTGCCTTAGCTTTCGCCTCAGCTTCAGCTTTTGCCTTGGCTTCTGCTTCCAGCTCAGCTTCATTGCGCTTCACGTAAGTACGTTTTTTACGCACTTCGATGTTAACCGTCTTCTTACCTGCACCCGTTTTCAGCTTGCTGGTGGTACGACGTTTCAGCGTAATTTTGCCTGGCTCAGCAGTATCACCACCGTGACTCTTCTTCAAGAAGGTCAACAGTGTTTGCTTGTCTTTCTCAGACACAGCTTCGTCCTGACGCTTATGTGGCAGGCCTGCTTCGCTCATCTGCTCAAGCAAACGGTCCACAGGTCGGTTCACACTTTCGGCAAACTCTTTTACAGTTGTTTCTGCCATTCATTTCTCTCCTGTGACTTCTACGCTTACTCGCCGTCTTCAAACCATGGGGCACGGGCCGTCATAATCAACTGACCAGCTTTCTCTTCAGACATACCGTCAATATCCAGCAGATCTTCAATAGACTGTTCTGCCAGATCTTCCATAGTGCAGATGCCTTTGCTGGCCAGCACATAGGCCAGGTGTTTATCAACACCTTCCATATTCAGCAGATCTTCCGCAGGTTCTGAGTCTTCCAGCTTCTCTTCAGTAGCGATCGCCAGATTCAACAACTCATCTTTCGCACGGCTGCGCAGTTCTTTAACTAAATCTTCATCAAAGCCTTCGATATCCAACATCTCATCGATAGGCACATAAGCAACTTCTTCAAGTGAAGTGAAGCCCTCTTCAACCAGCACACGTGCCAGCTCTTCATCAACATCCATATGGTTGATAAACAGTTGCACAATGCTGTCGATCTCTTCACCTTGCTTGGCGTCCGCTTCCTCTTCCGTCATCACGTTCAGCTTCCAGCTGGTCAGTTCACTGGCCAGACGCACGTTCTGTCCATTACGACCAATGGCCTGAGCCAGATTCTCGGAATTTACCGCGACATCCATCTCATTTTTGTCTTCATCAACGATGATGGAAGCCACATCAGCCGGAGCCATAGCATTGATCACTAACTGAGCTGGGTTATCGTCCCACAGCACAATATCAACACGCTCATTACCCAGCTCGGAAGAAACCGCTTGTACGCGGGAGCCACGCATACCCACACAAGCACCCACAGGGTCAATACGCTTGTCATTGGTCTTAACAGCAATCTTGGCACGCAGGCCAGGATCACGGGCTGCACCGCGAATTTCGATCAGCTGTTCTGCAATTTCGGGAACCTCAATGCGGAACAACTCGATCAGGAACTCAGGACAGGCACGACTCAGAATTAACTGAGAAGCACGGGCATCAGGGCGAACTTCAGCCAGCAGAGCACGTACACGATCATTGATGCGGTATTTTTCACCGGCAATCATCTCGTCACGGGCCAGGTAGCCTTCCGCGTTATTACCCAGATCTACAATAATGCCGTCACGGGTCACTTTCTTTACAGAACCGTTAACCACTTCGCCTTGTTTCTCTTCGTACTGACGTACGATCTCGGCACGCTCAGCTTCACGTACTTTCTGTACGATCACTTGCTTAGCGGTCTGGGCAGCGATACGACCAAATTCAGCAGACTCGATCTGCTCTTCGATCACATCACCGGCATTAAGGTCAGGGTTTTGCTTCCGAGCATTGGTCAGGGAGATCTCGTAATCCAGGTCATCCAGATCAATGTCTTCTACAATATGCCAACGGCGGAAAGTATCGTAATCACCGGTTTTACGGTCGATAGCTACCCGAACCTCAGCTTCTTCGTCATCTAAGCGCTTTTTGGAGGCACTTGCCAGAGCAAGTTCGATTGCCTCAAAAATAACTTCTTTCGAAACGCCTTTCTCGTTTGAAACGGCATCTACTACCAGAAGAATTTCTTTACTCATGCCATTGCCTCAACAAAAAGTCCTTAATTATCAAACTGCGGCACTACTCGGGCCTGCTCAATATTTTCAATCGGGAAACAGTATTCGTCCTGATCGACAACCAACAGCACTTCATCGTCATTTTCGATGCCGTTAAGTATGCCGGTAAACTTGCGACGACCTTCATAGGCCAGATTCAGGCGCAGGCTTACTTTGTGTCCTTTATAACGTGCAAACTGTTCAATCGTGAACAGGGGGCGATCCATTCCGGGGGATGACACTTCCAGGGTATATTCACTGCTGATAGGATCTTCAACATCCAGCACACCACTGAACTGACGACTGACTTCAGCACAGTTATCAACGGTGATGCCATTAGGACTATCAATAAAGACACGCAGTAACGAATGATTCCCCTGAGGCTTATATTCAAGACCCCAGAATTCCAGCCCCAGTGCTTCGACCACTGGCTTGGCCAGCTCGATCAGCAAAGTCTCTTTCTTTGCCATCTCTCACCCCAAATATGCTGAAACTTTTTTCGTAGCTAACAAAAAGCCCCTATAAAAGGGGCTTTTTGTT
>CAYFGP010000057.1:0-1160 GCA_964342385.1 uncultured Oleiphilus sp.
ACCATAAGGCTTTCAGCCGTTTTTGTTTAGCCCTTACATGAAATATCCGGGTTAGGCTTTCCCGGTATCTGATGGCGCTTACCGTACTTCTCTTTTTGATCTTTAAAACGCGGATCACGGCTTCTGAACTGATTATCAGGGATATATCCGTTGATATCATTTTCATACAGATACTTCATATTGGCTTCATTCACAAAGCCTGTGTCAGCCGTCACTACGACCCCTGACTGATATAGGTTTTCATGAATGCCAAAACGCTGATAGCGCGCTTTTATGGTTTCCAAAATCAGTTCAAGCATATGATGCTTTTTATCCACCGCAGCAACACCGTTATAGCCCTGGATTGTGCCTTTGCTGGTGGTCATTTTTGCAGACTCAGGATCTGTAATATTGTTTTTGACCTCCTTCGGACGCTTTCCTTTTCCCATCCGCGGTTCATTATTGCTCAGGAAATGACCGATTTTTGAAGCCGCTTTATCCAACGTCAATATCGTTTTTGCCCGGCGAAGTTCTCGATCCAGCTCTTCTTCATTTTCCCACTGATCTTTGAATTGATGCTCTTGAAGGTAGTGACGAATCAAGTGTTTCAGCTTATCTCTTTTCTGCTCTAGCTCTCGAAATGTTCCAGACCACTCTTTAGAAGCATCCGAGCGTATCTTACAACCATCAATGGCAAAGAGTTCATGGCCTAGAAGCCCCTGCTCATCGCAAATTAGCAGCACTTGCTCAAACAGAGAATGTATCGCTTGGCTTTGGCTGCTGACAAAATGGGCTATCGTTGTGAAGTGCGGAACAGTATCACAGGACAAAGCCTTAAAGAGAATATTGGTTTCACAGCACCACTGAATCTCTCGACTTGATGTAATTCCCTTGGAATAAGCAAACAGCACAATTTTAAGTAAAATAGCAGGATCATAAGCTGGACGACCGTCATCATCATTCTTATAGGCTTGATAAAAGTCGGACAGATCCAGCTTTTCTGAAATAAGTTAGTGAAGTGCGAATTCAAAAGTTCCAGGCTGGATTTGCTCCAGATAATTGATAACAACCATCGACATCTGGTTGTAGTCGTAATGCTTAAATCTGGGCATAGCCTGATCCTTTTCAGAAAAACCTCATCACAGATTATAGATGAAGAGTTTTTCTACAGCCTGAACGCC
>CAYFGP010000057.1:1260-32218 GCA_964342385.1 uncultured Oleiphilus sp.
TTGCTCACTTGCTCACTTGCTCACTTGCTCACTTGCTCACTTGCTCACTTGCTCACTTGCTCATACTGCGGAGAGCGTTTTGTGTAAAATGGAGCGCAGAGACTAACACCAAAACGAGCGTAGTATTATGTGTCAGCGTGCAGCAACTTGTTATAACTTTTTGCAGATATAGATAGTTGAAATGTCATCTTGGAGACTACCTGTATCTTACTTTACAAGTTTTGCTATTTCTTTAGCCTGAGTTTTAGCCGAAAGTAACGATTTCATTTCTTCGCGTTTTATATACTTAAATAGACTATCAGAGCCAAGTAGGACCGACTTGTCTACATCCATAGCTTTGTAATGAGGTGTAATACTTATTTCCTCATTTGATGCTAGATTCGAAGTATATGATCAAAGTCAGACAAATTGAAGGGCCCTCTCATGAAGAACACGATTAAATACAAAGAAATTACTAATTTAAAGTTAGCGCTCTTACTCCTCGTAACCAACATATCTTTTTCACACGCCAATGAAGCCGACAAATTCAGTATTGAAGTAACAGGAAAAAATGAGCTAATTACCCTAACCAGCCCCGGGCAGCGGAATGCTACGGACTTTACGGTTCATGATCCTGATTATGGTGCGCAAGTTCTGTGTGCAGGAGAAAAAGACAGGTATAGCTTTCATGCAAGCACCTCCAATTCAAGTGCTGCTGAAATGAAAATAGAGGGAAGCTATAGCGGGGACAAACGGAAATCATGTGATAATGTATCAAGTGATATCAAAAGTGTTTACTGGGTATTAAACTTTGAAAATATTTTTTACTACGACAGTCTAGGTTCAATAAGAAACTGTTTTTTATCAGAAAGTGCAGAATCTGGGTTTACCCCCCAAAATATAAACGAGCCTTACGTTACATATGATCTATTGCCCGATACAAATAAACTGAAAAACACTCGTGGCATACCTATGTCTGCCGTCTTTGCAAAAGACCCAAACTTTGAACTATTTGTTGCTCAATCAGATCAGCTGCTCGCAATGGGAAGCGTTGACAATAGAGATGTAGATTCCTTCTCAATCCCTCAAAAAATTAACGATGCTACAAATTGCGATCCTCGACTTGGCGATAGTATTTCTCTTAAGAATTTAGCAACTTATACGTACAATTATGACCACACAATAGAGTTTGGTGAAAATGCTACCGGCGTAAAGCTTATCGAACCTGGTGCAAAAGACTATCCAGCATATCAGTTTAAAATCGTGAACAAGACCAATCATTCAATCAAAATACTATCTGACGAAAGTGGATCAAATGTCCAGTATTGCCAAAATCCTGCTGGGTGGCAAACTGAAGACTATGTCTTTGCTGAAGCCGCTAAATGGGTTGCTGCTGCAACGTCTGCTGCTAATAACAGTTCGGAGTATTTCATTGAAGATGTAGCAAACTATGTGGAAAATCAACAACTAGATAAAGTTAGCTCAGGTAAAGTTGAAGATATATTTTCAACTTGTGCGGACGATATAGCGCCAACCACTATATCACTATCACATGATTCTGACATAATCGCCGCTAACAAGACACAGGTTATAACCAAGCCAGTTATACTAGATAACTTTGATAAATTCTACGACATTCAATTAACCTACAAAGATATCGCAACCAACAAAACATACACTTATAATTTATCCCCAAATTCATCGTATAAACCCATCACATTTAATCAGGGATTTCATGTAATAACGTTCGAAATCGACAACTCAAATCAAGTAACAGTAACCTCTCAACCTGACGTTCCATATGAAATTGTAAACCGCTTACTAGGTGGCCCAAAAAGCTAACCAAGGAAGTCATCTCAGCTTTACTCTAAAGAAACGGCGCAAGCCAACAGAAGAACTCGCCCTAAAGGCGAGCGCCGTTAACGCTCTTAGTAGCCGCAAGGCTACCTTGGAGTACTGCCAATAAGTGTACGAGGGGTGAAAGGGTTAGACGATAGCCGCGCTAATGATTCGATAACGAATGAGATGGACTCCTCCTTTCTAAGCACTTGCGCCATGTTTAAACTTAAATAAGAGGAAACCATCATGAGTAACATTAAAAAACTTGGTATCGATTTAGCAAAAAATACATTCAGTCTTGTTGGAATGGATAACTATGGAGAAGTTGTTCTTAGAAAAGCATTATCTCGTAAAAAGCTTCTCACCTTTGTTGCACGGATAACCGAAAGTGAGGCTGAGATGACACCCACTTTAAATGTTTAATAATTAAAACACTGATTCCCAAGTAGAAGCAACAATACTGCAAAATTTAATATTCTAAAAACTGACAAGCGCTTGAAGCAAAAAAGAAAAAAAGCTATTAATTTAAATAGTTAATATGTCAAAGGCACTGTAATTCATGTTGCGCAATTTTGTACCTCTAATTATCGGAGCATCTATATCAAAGTAACTAGGCTAAAAGCTTATTACACTGCGATACATTCCTTCTTCGCTTTGATTCAAAATGGTCACAGTATTTTTGTAATGCCTTTTCTCGACCAACTGCACCATGAAAAACGCGTGTAAATTGGGTAGTGAGTTTTAACCAATTATCTGGGCAAATATTTAGGGAGTCTCTGAAAAAGCCTCAGATTGAGAGATAATGTTCATTCCAATAGCTGGGGTTTAAATCATGGATCAAATGTCATTCTCTGAAGCTGAATATCAGCATAAGAAGCGCAAAACCCGTCGAGAGAAGTTTCTTGAACGTATGGATGCTTTGATTCCATGGTCAAAACTGGAACAGTGTATCGCCCCTTTTTACCCCAAAGGTAAGGGGGGAAGACCTCCATACCCCATGTCCGCTATGTTGCGGGTTCACTGCATGCAGCTTTTCTACAATCTGAGTGATCCGGCAATGGAAGATGCTCTTTATGAAATTGAATCCATGCGTCGCTTTGCCGGATTACGGCTTTCTGACTCTCTGCCTGATGAAACAACAATTCTGAACTTCCGCCGATTATTGGAAAATAATGATCTCTGCGAAGTCATTTTCCAGACGATTAATCAGCACTTAGCTGAACAAGGACTCTTTCTTAGAGAAGGCACGATTGTTGATGCCAGCATCATTGAAGCTCCATCTTCGACTAAGAATAAAACAGGGAAACGAGACCCTGAGATGCACCAAACCAAGAAGGGAAATCAGTGGCATTTTGGTATGAAAATGCATATTGGTGTTGATGATGTATCAGGCGCTATCCATAGCTTGGAAACCACACCGGCTAATGTCCATGATATTACAGAGACCGATAAGCTTCTGCACAATAATGAAAGCCGGGTATGGGGCGATGCGGGATATATTGGAGTCGAAAAACGGGAAGAGCATAAAGACCGGGATGTTGACTGGTTTATAGCTTTAAGGGCAGGCAAACGGTCGAAGCTGGACAAAGACAGTCGAGAGGAAAAACAAGAGAAGAAGAAAGCCCAAATCAGGGCGTTTGTTGAGCATCCCTTCAGGTATATCAAGCAAGTGTTCCACTATGGAAAAGTGAAATACAGAGGCCTTAAGAAAAATAAAGACCGGCTTTATCTACTGTCGGGGTTCAGCAATTTGCTGATCACAGAAAGGTACCTGGAGAAATAGGTGATATGGCTGAATTAGGCCATTGATGGCCAATAAAATGGCTGGAAATAAGAAAAATCTGCTTCAAAAAAAGCACCCTAGTTTTTAGTCGGGCCAGAAGACAGCTTTTTCAGAGGCTCCTTAGCCTATTTAATATGGGTTGTGATGACTCGATTGAACCTCGTTTATCAGAGCGTATACACTGCCCAGTTAATTCAACAAGTTGTAGATAGTATTTAAGGAGCCTCTGAAGAAGTACTTTCTGGCTCAGGCTTTCAGGGTAGTTTCAGATCAGGCCGCTGTATACAGGCATACTGGCTGTACGTCAAAAACAGCGAACACAGAGCTGGAGGCCCCCTGAAAGCCCCGAAGGGCGTGACCTGAACGGACAACTACTTTGTCAGATGATTTGAAAAGGCGTTCGGCATTCTCTATGTCATCTTTCGCGTATTTGTCGCCTTCAGGATCACGCTGAGTCTAAAAACGACTTTTTCAGAGACTCCTTAAACTCAAAAGGTAAGCCTTTTTGGCATGTCTTTTCGGGGGTTACCTGCAAAGCGTAAAAGTGATTTGGGCTGTTTGCCTAGCTTTGCTGTCTCAATACGTTTTTTAATGCTGATGTGGTCAGATTGTTCTGGGATTTTCGCCATTTTGGCGCGTATTAGATTGATGTCAACATAAGCCATACATGCTGCTAATGCTGCTTCATCTAGTAAAGCCTGCGATTTAAAACGGCCTTCCCAAAATCGGCCAGTGCAGTTATCTTCTTTATTGGCTTTTCGGGCGATATATTCATTCAATGTTATTCTGTGGACAGCCGCCCGAGATCTTTGGCCAAACAGCTGGATAGTTACCTATCTTGTACACTGAGGAATGGACGTTCAGCCTATTTACGCAAGATAAGATGTAGAAGAAATAGCGCATATACCCAAACTTTAACCGGAGCATATGCGCTACTTTCACTCAATTTCCTAAGGCTGGGCCTGACTCCTAGACTGGGACCAAACCATCAGTAAAGCGGCACTCATCACCAGCGTAATACCCAGCAAACCACTCGCCGTAATTGCTTCCTGCAGCAGAAGCCAAGCCCAAAAGATTGAAGCAATGGGTTCTGTAGTAGAGAAGATCGCAACATCAAACTGCTTTTGCAGAATGCCGATGCCTTTAATCAGCAGTAGAAAGGGAATCAGTGTTGAGACAATGCCCAGTGCTAATACCATGCTCCAGCCATAAAGACTTACCGGTAGCTCGGCATGACCGGCCAGGAAAGGAATAGAAAACACCATAGCGGCACCGATTAAGGTCCAGGCAGAGTTCCCCAGGGCATCGCCTTTTGGCATCCATTGAGCCGCACCGACAATATAAGAGGCATAAAACGTCGCTGCTCCCAGACCAAACAGCATACCACTCCAGCTACCGGAGAAATCACCATCTAATGTGCAGTAAACACCCAGTAGCGCACCCGACAGGGATAGAATTTTAAGCAGCGAGAGTTGTTCCTGTCGGCGTAGCCAGCCTTGGATAAACACAATCAGTGGAAACAGGCTAACCAACATCACAGTCAGACTGACACTCATTTGATCCAATGCGGCGAAGTAGCATAAAGAGGCAAAGCCGTTAAGGATGCCTAAACCACCTGCACCCAAACGCAAACGGCGAGTTTGTGGCAAGAGCAGCAGGGCAATCACACTGGGTACCAGCATTCGCAACCAGACAATACCCAGGCTATTCGCGCCATCAGCATAAATCGCACGGGCAAAGATGGGTTGCAGGCTAAAACCCAGAGCGGCTAATACGATTAAGCCTGCACCCAGCAGATAGCCTCGGGTCGATAGCGGTAAAGACTCGGATAGCGCTTTTGTTGCTAGTGGTGCTGTTGAAAGTGCTTCGGTTTCTAGCGCCGCAGCTTTTAAAGATGAAGTTGACATAATAACAGGCCTTAGCGCAGCCACTCCTCCTGCCAGGGATAGGTGGACAGTGGCGTACAGCCCTCTTTTGTAATCAGCACCTGTTGCTCCAGCTTGATGCCCTCTTTTCCGCCCTGTTCGCCGATATAGCTTTCAACACACACCACCATATTTTCTTCAAAGTGGCCGTTATAACCGGCACTTTTCCAATCACTGCCTTGGTGTGCTACGGCAGGGAATTCATCAGCCAGGCCAATGCCATGCACTACGCAGCAGTAACGGTTGTGATAGAAGGCTTCGGGGATCGGCCAGGCCCGTTCGCTAAACTCCTGAAAGCTTAAACCGGCTTTTAACAGGCTCATATTGGACTGCACCTGATCATAGGCCAGTTGATACAAACGACGCTGTTCATCGGTAGGTGGCACATGACCCACAGTCCAGGCGCGGGAGATATCCGCACAGTAACCGTAAGGACCGATCAGATCGGTATCAAAGGAGACGATCTCCCCCTCTTGCATGACGCGATCACTGGCTTCCTGCATCCAGGGATTGGTGCGAGGCCCTGACGATAACAGTCGGGTTTCGATCCACTCGCCACCATTGCGGATATTCTCAAAGTGCAGCCAGGCCCAGAGTTCATTTTCCGTCATGCCCGGTCGCAGCTCGTCGTGCATACGTTGAATGCCCTGCTCGCAGACACGGATGGTCCAGCGCATCAGCTCCAGCTCTTCTGCGGATTTAATCAGGCGCGCCTCTTCCATCAGGCTATGGCCTTCTACCAGGGTAATGCCCTTGGCCATGAGCATTTCCAGACCTTCCAGATCCGCTTTATCCACGGCTAAACGAGCCCCTTTTCCGGCATATTGCTCGACAACTGAAGTGATTTCATTGGCCCATTGCTGTGCTTTTTCGCTGATACGGGAACCGGCTCCAAAGTAACTCCAGTTGACGGCGGTGCGTATCTCATCGACCAGATCGTTGCCTTCCAGCAGATGCTCACAGTTATGGAACTCCCACAGAATCACCGGGCCTTCGGCAAATACCAGGGCGTAACGGGCGAAGTTGTGCAACGTCCACACCTGCATATTGGAGCTATCGGTGGCGTAGCGAATATTCACCGGGTCATAAAGCAGGATGGCAGCACAATCCTGCTTGATCAGCTGCTCTTTTACCCGTTGTAAACGGTAACGGCGGGCCTTGTGATGGGTGTCGATTGAAACTGGATTAACTAAGGGTCTATCCGCGGCGGCTCGGTTGAGATAACTGGTGGTGTGTTCAGGCAAAGCTGTCGCTTGCTTGGATAGATTGGGTGCCCGCTCGGTCGCGGTTGACGCTGTATTAGCTGAGAGATTAATCGAGGTGTCGATGGTCATAGCCGATCTCTTATTGTTGTTTGCTTTTGAGTTGATCGGCGCAAAGTAAAAGCTTCCCTACCCTGGTGTAAAACGAGCAATCCTCATGAGCTCATGAGCATTTGTCGGGCAAATTTTCTCATGAGCTTATGACGTCAAATCAGCCAAATTTCCTCATGCCATATCCATGACTTTTCCTCATGACCTCGCGGCTGAAAAATCGTTTTTTCCGTTTTCTTCTCCTCAGTAATATCGGCTGCAAATAGCGATCTGTGTCGGTGCTCTTCGCTGGCTCAAACGCCAATCAAGCACATGCAAAACGCTAGGCAACAAGTCACTTAAAAACGAGTGTCATTAAAACAACAAAAGTGACTCATCACGTGATGAGCAAAATGGAGAGTTTCCAATGAGCGAGAAAACCAAACAACAGCTGATCCCTGCTGAAGTCCTGGATGCCGTACGTCAGCCGATTGCTGAGGCGAACGGTATGCCAAACGCAGTTTATGATGATCCTGCGCTGTTTGAGTTTGAGCGTGACAACGTGCTGGGTAAAACCTGGGCCGGTCTGGCGTTTACAAATGAACTGCCGAAAAATGGCTTCGCTAAGCCGGTTGATTTTATGGGCCTGCCACTGGCCATGATGCGTAACCGCGACGGTGAAATTAAGGTGTTCCATAACATCTGTAGTCACCGTGGCATGATTATGCTGCGCGAGGAAACCGAAGTAGAAGGCATGGTGCGCTGCCCGTACCACTCCTGGACTTACGACCTGAACGGTAACCTGAAAGGCACGCCACACATTGGTGGTGTAGGCAAGCACACCGCTGAAGGTTTTGTTTGTGAAAAGCACGGTCTGAAAGAAGTACGTACCGCAACCTGGATGGGCATTCTGTTTATCAACCTGTCTGGCGATGCGCAGCCATTTGACGAGTTTATCGCGCCTCTGGTGAATCGCTGGGAAGAGTTCACCGGTAAAGGTGGTTTCGAGAAGGTTTCTCCGGCACCAACAGGCAGCAACATGGAGCTGACCGTAGAAGCGAACTGGAAACTGGCGGTAGAAAACTACTGTGAAGCCTATCACCTGCCTTGGGTTCACCCGAGTCTGAACACCTATTCTCCGCTGGATCAGCACTACAACCTGGTGATCAATGATTACATGTCTGGTCAGGGTAGCTACACCTACAACCTGTCTGATGTCGCCGGTACCAGCCTGCCACAGTTTACCGATTGGCCACAAGACAAGATCCGTCAGGCCGAGTACATCTCTCTGTACCCGAATGTGCTGTTAGGTGTTCAGGCTGATCACGCTTTTGCCATCATCCTGCAGCCTCAGTCCAACAGCCGTACGCTGGAAAAACTGCAGTTGTCTTACGTGGGTGATACTTCTTCCGGTGATGAGTTTGCCGCTTGTCGTTCCGCCGTACTGGAGAGCTGGAAAGTGGTCTTTGGCGAGGACGTATTTGCCGTAGAAGGCATGCAGGACGGTCGTAAATCTCCAGCCTTTACCGGTGGTGTGTTCTCACCTGTACTGGACGGTCCAACGCACCACTTCCATACATGGACTGCTGAGCAATACGCCAAGGCGCAGGAGAGCTAATCGATTAGCTGATTTATCACTTTAGAAAATCAGAGAATCCATACGGTTGCAGGTTAACGCTTGCAGCCGTTTTGGTTTCTTTTTTAGACCATGTTTTAACGGCTTTTTTAAACCAAAAATCGGGACACTGCAGCTGTTTTCCCCGATAGCGCCACCTTTAACAGGCTCCCTGGAGCAGGTCAGTCATAAGAACGCGAGAATAACAACGCGGGCATAAAAACGAGAACGCAACCATGACTCAAAAAAATCACTGGCTAAACTTTATCAACGGCCAATGGCTGGATTCCCCTCAATCCATTGAGGTGGATGATCCAGCGACAGGACAAGTTTTTGCAACCATAGCCTGTGCCGATGCCGAGGCGGTGGGTCAAGCGGTTAAAGCCGCCCGAGCCTGCGTGGACTCGGGTGTGCTGAGCGATTGCCGCCCGGTAGAACGTGCGGCCCTGCTACAACGTATCGCTCAGGAAATTCGTAATCTGACAGATGAAGCCGCGCCTCTGCTGATGCAGGAAAACGGCAAATCACTGGCCGATGCCAAAGAAGAGTTTGTCATGGCGGCAAAGTACTTCGAATATTACGCCGGTATGGCGGATAAGATCGAAGGTAAGTCGATTCCTCTGGGTAAGGATTATGTCGATTTCACCGTTTATGAACCGGTTGGCATCTCCGCTCAGATTGTACCCTGGAACTTCCCGGTGGATATCTGTGCCCGCTCACTGGCCCCAGCCCTGGCTGCGGGTAATGCCGTCGTTGTTAAATCCCCTGAGATCTCGCCTTTGGCGATGACCTGGCTGGTTACCGCCTGTCAACGAGCCGGTCTGCCAGAAGGCGCTTTTAACCTGCTCTGTGGTTACGGCCATGAAGCCGGTGCGGCACTGGTGGCTCATGACGATATCGATCAGATTGTCTTCACCGGTTCTGTGCCGACCGGTAAAGCGATTCTGCACAGCGCCGCAGAACGCGCCATCCCAAGTGTGATGGAACTGGGCGGTAAATCCGCTGCGGTCGTGTTCCCGGATGCGGATATGGATCAGCTGCTGAGCAGTGTGAAATGGGGCATCTTCTTTAATGCCGGTCAGGTGTGTTCGGCCATGTCCCGTCTGTTAGTACACCGGGATATCTACGCTGAAGTGGTTGAGCGTGTGACCGAACTGGCCAAAAGCCAACAGCTGGGCGCTGCTATTGAAGGTGCCGATCTAACGCCTGTGGCTTCAGGCAAACAGCAACAGCAAGTCCTGGCGATGTGTGATCAGGCCGTGGCTGAAGGTGCGCGTCTGTTGACCGGCGGTCAGGCTCCAGAACGTGATGGTTACTTTGTTGAAGCGACGGTATTTGCTGATGTCACGCCAGAGATGAGTATCTTCCGTGATGAAGTGTTTGGCCCTGTGATCGCTATTACCCCTTTTGATAGCGAAGAAGAAGCCTGGGCCCTGGCCAATGGTACCGATTTTGGTCTGGTAGCCGGTGTCTTCACCCATGATCTGACCCGCACCATACGTGCTACCCGCGCCCTGAAAGCCGGTCAGGTGTTTGTTAATGAGTGGTATGCCGGTGGTATCGAAACGCCATTTGGTGGTATTAAACTGTCTGGTTTTGGCCGCGAAAAGGGTCAGGAAGCCCTGTACAGCTATGTGAATACCAAAAACGTCGCCATCCGCGTTAGCAAGTAGCTGGGGGATTGATTATGGCAACTCCAATGAAAAAGTGGCTCTGCGTCATCTGCGGTCTGATCTACGACGAGGCCAAAGGCTGGCCTTCCGACGGTATTGCACCGGGTACCCGCTGGGAAGATGTGCCCGATGACTGGATGTGCCCGGATTGTTTTGTTGGCAAATCCGACTTCGAGATGATCGCCATCAGTGAAACACCGGTAGAAGAAGCCGCGCCCGTTGAGATCGCAAAAGAAGATCCGATTGTGATTATCGGCACCGGTTACGCCGGTTACCGTCTGGCGGAAGCGATTCGTCAGCGTAAGCCTGAACAACCGATAGTCATGTTCAGCAGCGACGATGGCGCGGATTACTCCAAACCCGGCCTGTCTAATGCCCTGGCGCGCGATAAAGGCGCGGATGAGCTAATCACAGAAACAGCGCTGGAGATCGAACAGCGTCTGAATATCCGTATCTATGCCCGCTGCAAGGTACAGAGTATCAATACCGAAGCCCGTCTGCTGCAGACAGATTTTGGTAGTCAGCGTTATGCCAAACTGGTATTTGCCACAGGTGCCGCACCGATTCAGCTGCCTTTCGACGGTGATGGTGCGGATGATGTACTGAGCGTCAATGATCTGGAGGATTACCGTCGCTTCCGTCAGCGTCTGCAACCGGTTAAGGGCCAGCAGTCTGTTGAGGATCTAAAAGCGGGCCAGCACGTCACTCTGATCGGCAACGGTCTGATCGGCTGTGAGTTTGCCAATGATCTGGCAGCAGCAGGTTATCCGGTCACAGTTGTTGGCCTGACCGGCTGGCCAATGGATCGACTACTGCCACAACAGATCGGCGAACAGCTGCAGTCGCAACTGTCCACACTGGGTGTGCAATGGCAGCTGAATAATACCGTTCAGCGTATTGATCGTCTGAGTGCTACCGAAGCTGGAGATAATAATGGCAACGCGGGCTATCGCCTGACGCTGGCCGATGGCACTGAGCTGGAAACCTCTCTGGTGCTGTCTGCGGTCGGTCTTAAACCTCGTACCGAACTGGCCGAACAAGCGGGTATTAAGTGCAATCGCGGCATCGTCATCAATGGCGGTCTGCGTACCAGTGCCAACAATGTCTATGCCCTGGGCGACTGTGCCGAGATCAACGGTCAGCTGATGCCTTATATCGCGCCGATTAACTTCGGTATTCCGGCACTGGCTGATTGCATGCTGGGCCGACCGACTATGGCGCAATATCCACTGATGCCTGTAATGGTGAAAACCCCTGCTCTGCCGCTGACGCTACTAAGCGCTGCGCCAGAAACCGAGGGCCAATGGCATGTGGAACAGAGCGAAAATGGCATGCGCGGTTTATTTGTCGATCACGACGACCTGATTCGTGGTTTTGCTTTAGCCGGAGATTTAACCTCCGAACGTCAACACTGGGTAGATGAAATCAAACAGGGTCAGCGTTACTCCCTGTTGAAGGAGTTGGTATGAACCGCAATAGCGGAAACAGCAAGGTGAAATTGCCTGCTGATGATCAGAGCAATGGCTGGTACGAAATTTTAACCGATCAGGCTCCTTCTAACCCGCTTAAGGGCAGCGACAGCACCGATTGGCTGGTGATTGGCGGCGGCTTTGTCGGTATGGCGGCGACCCGCCGTCTGGCAGAGCTGAATCCTAACCAGAAAGTGATGCTGGCGGATGCCCAACGTATTGGTCACGGCACATCCGGTCGTAATTCTGGCTTTATTATCGATCTGCCCCACAAAGGCGATCTGGAAGGCCCGGATATCGAGCGTAAACGCAAGTTTATCGGCCTGAATCGTGCCGCGATTGAGTATATGGAAAAACAGGTGACAACCCATGGCATTGAATGCCAATGGTCACACGCCGGAAAAATACAGGGAGCGGTCAGCGAGCGCGGCATTAAGTTTCTGGAACACTTTCAGTACTTGCTGCAAGAATTGGGTGAGCCAGGCACCATGCTCAGCGGTGCTGAGCTGAAAAAGAAAGTAGGCACGGACTACTACCAGCAGGCGCTGTTTACGCCGGGTTGTATCTTGATGCAACCTGCCGCTTTGATGCGGGGCCTGTTGGATACATTGCCAGACAATGCCATCTGTCACGAAGACACACCGATTCTGGGACTGGAACAGCGCGGTAAACGCTGGGTCGCCAAAACCCGTCACGGTGAAATTCATGCGGATAAGGTGCTGCTGGGCACCAATATCTTTACCGAACAGTTTGGTCTGTTGACCTCGCGTATGCTGCCTATTATGACCTTTGCCAGCATGACCCGACCGCTAACGGAGGATGAATTCAAGGCCTTTGGCGGTAGTGATGACTGGGGATTAACACCTGCTGATTATGCTGGCACAACCCTAAGATTTACTCAGGATCGCCGCATGATCGTGCGTAATCAGTACCGTTTTGTACCGAACTACAGCAGTACCGGTCGCGAACGTCAGCATATTCGTGAGAAACACCGCGATGCATTCATGGCCAGATATCCCAAGCTGAGCCATGTACCGTTTGAGTACACCTGGGGTGGTGTCTGTACCTTATCCAGTAACTACACCTCCTTCTTTGGTGAGCTGAAACAGGGCTTGTTTGCCTCCTGCTGTCACAACGGTGTGGGTGCAGCACGGGGGACTATCTCTGGCAAACTGCTGGCGGAACTGGCCAGTGGCGGCGATAGCCAACTGCAACGGGATATGCTGGAAGTATCGGGCATGCCCGCCTGGATACCACCAGAACCTTTCCTGGGTGTCGGCGTGCGTACCCGCTTAAAGATGGCCGAGTGGGCCAGCCGCAGCGAGATCTAACGCCACAATTTAAATATCCCTAACACAAGTTACCTGCCCCAAAGGAAATGCAAGATAGCTCTATTTTGATTTCCTTTCAGAAAGCGAGCCTCAAAAAAACGCTCTTTCTTTTCAGGAGGGCGCTAACTGTAGGCTCGCAGGTTTGCTCCTAACGGATAGCTGTCTGTTGTCTTTCTATCCTTAGGAGCCTTTTTATCCATTTTTGATTGTTATACACACTGACACAAAAGCATTTCGATATTTTCTGGCCGAAGACTGAAGCCATTTTCTAAAGAGAAACTTTTGTGTGAGTGCTTACGTTTGAGGTTGTTATGTCTAAAGCTCAGGTTATTCGCCACAGCGATTTACAATTTACCCACCGTGGTGGACCACCAGGACATGCCGAAGTCGCCCGTGCCGTCGGCACCGATATCAGCAATACCATGGCCGCCGGTTTTGCCCGCTTTGATGGCTGCCAGATCAGCTGGACACTGCTCTATGATGAGGTTGTGGTTGTACTGGAAGGTGTATTCCGTGTACGCACACCGGATGCGGTACTGGAAGGTGAAAAAGGCGATGTGCTCTGGTTACCGGAAGGCACTGAACTGCAGTATGAAGGTGAAAAAGCCGAGATTTTTTATGCGGTACAACCGGGCAACTGGAAAGAGATTCACGGTATAGAGCCTTAATCAATCAGCGCCGATCCGCATTAACGCTGTATTCTGCTTTCCATACGAGTTCCATAAAATTCCCAGTTAGAAAAGGCACCTTCAAGCGTATCCTTGAAGGTGCCCTGATCTGTTCTTATCCCGTTAGCCCATTTATCTCATTATATGGAATGAGTCGAGCTGTATTCACTCAGTCTTAATGAGCCGCCTGACGCAGACGCTGATACAGAGAGTCTTTCAGCTCAACCCTCTCCTGCTTCATATGCATCATCACCTCATCCATAATCGGCGTCCCTCGTAACTCAAGCTTGCGAATTTCTGTATCCAGTGAGTTATATTTTTTAGTGTCTGATGCAAACATACTATCGTCAGCCATAAGACTTGCAATCAGTTCATTAAACTCAGGGAACTCGGCTGTCAGTGAATGATTCTCGCCTAACATAATAACCTCGCCAGTCAATTTCTTGAGTACTCATTACAAGCCTATTCCAATTCTGAGGGTTTGCCAGCTATACGCATCTCTACTTTTAACTCAAGTGAGTTGCGATCTCTCTAAAACAAAGAATGACGACCCCCTCCCTACTGACGAGCTTCCCTATATTCCGTAAACCCAATGGCCAACACCATAAGGGTAACACCTAAAATCTGCATGCTATCAAGTCTTTGCTGATAAACTAACCAGTCCAACAAGATCACAATCCCTGGGTAGATAAACTGCAATACGGTAATGCGCTCCAAGCTTAACTTTGCCATACCCATATAGATCAAACTGTAAGCTACCCCTGTATGAATCAACCCAAGCCCTGACAGCCATAACCAGCTATATCCCCAATCAGGCCATCCATTGACCAACGGCCAGATCAATAGCAAAACACTCCCGATTGCACATTGCCACCAAGCTAATACACCAGCGGCTACATCTCGTAATTGTTTAGCGATCAGAGTGACACAAGCCATACAGACAGAACCAGCAATACACAGAGAAACACTTAACCAGTATTCAGAAGAAAGGCTCACAGTTTTACCTGTCTCTAAATTCCCTGTATCAAAAACGATCTCGCTTAATTGCTTCTCAAAACCCGTTGCCAAAGCCAAGCCAATTAAAGCTACTAACACTGAGACAATTTGTGGCTTTTCAATCGTTGCCTTTAACCACAAAGCACTCAGTAACAATACCCACAAGGGTTGAATATGAAAAAGTACAGTAGCAACACCAGCGGAGATATTCTCAATTGCTGCAAAAAACGTATACCAACTGGCCAACATAAGAAGCCCAATGGCAGCAACCTTAAGGCGTATACCCCTTGAAAGCATTAATAGAGATAACTGGCGACGCCAAGCGATCCACCCCGTTAAAGCGAGTAAGCCAAATGCACAGCGAAACCATATTGTGGTGAATGGATCTGTACCGGCTTCATGAGCAAAAACAGCTATCGTTCCAAGCAAAATATTACCGAGAATAAAAGGTTGAAAGCTTACTTTTCCGAACCATCCTCTCTGTTCGGCTTGAACACTGAAACCTGAAAACATCGCTTTATCACTCTCTACATAACGAAATATCAGATCGCAGCTTATAATTATCAACAATATCCCGAAAAGCGTATAATCCAGAGGCCATCCATTCGAAAATCAAATAATAATGAGATATCGAAATGCGCTATCAAGATCTACAAATTGATTGGTTAAAGTGTTTTGTTGCCGTAGTAGATGCCGGCTCTTTATCTAATGCAGCTCCTGAAGTACATCGCTCTCAGTCAGCTGTCAGTATGCAACTTAAGAAGCTTGAAGCAGCACTGGATTGCCAACTACTTCTTCGGGGTCCAAGGCAACATGAATTGACGGAAGAAGGTCAGCTATTGTTAGGATATGCCCGCCGAATGCTGGATTTGCATTCTGAAACTCAGGCAGCCTTCTATGGAGAAAAACTGACAGGAAGTGTGCGTATCGGAGTGCCTGATGACTATGCCGCAAAGTACTTAACACCGGTTCTTAAACGTTTCTCACAACGCCATAATGGAATTGAGATAGAACTTGTCTGTGAGCAATCGACTTCTCTTATTCCTCGAATTGAGTCAGATGAATTGGATCTTGCTGTAGTATCCCGTGATAATTCCCGTCGCGGGTACCTGCTTTTCCATGAGCCAATGGTTTGGGTTGGTTCACCACAATTCCAGGTCTGGCGTAAAGCCCCCTTGCCTATTGCCGTATATGAAAGCAGCAGCCTGGCACGTAACGGCGCTATCAACTCCTTAGCCCTACAGGGACGGCAGTATAAAGTGGTTTATCACAGCGCGAGTCTGGCAGGGCAAATTGCAGCAGTAGAGAGCGGTATTGCAGTCGCGGCATTAACACAATGCAGCGTACCAGAACATTTAGAGATATTAGGTAGTGAGCAGGGGCTAGGGCCTCTCACTCCTATGGAGGTTGCGGTCTATCGCAGCCCTGCATCCAAAAACTCCAAAGCAGTAGATAGCTTTCATGATCTACTGACAAAAACTCTTAGAACCACTAAATGAAGACAATCCATACATCATTTTAGTCACGATAGCTATCAGTCAGAAATTGAATCATGCCAGCAATAAAACGCTTCGATAACGCGTGAAGATTTATCAGATAAAGTCGGGCGCTGAGTTTCGCTAGCGAGTAGGTAAATTATTTCGATATAACGGTCTCCGTTATTTCCTAGATATTTGCCCCGGAAATAACGGAAAACGGATCCCGATTAATTCGTCAGATGCACGTAGCTATCCACAAAACGCTTGTACTTGTGCTGACCACAGGTATAGCTCTGGTATTTAGCGGGGTTTTCTTCACTCTGACAGGTCGGTACAACACTCACCTCAGCATCAAAATCCAGATCCATAAAGAAAGGCACTGAGTAGCGCTGTTTACCACTGGTATTCACGACACGGTGCATCGTTGAGATATAACGATCATTGGTGAAGGTCTGTACCAGATCACCGATATTGACGATAAAGGTATCTTCAATCGGTGGTGCTTCAACCCACTCGCCTTCCAGATTTTGTACCTGTAGGCCACCGCTCTGATCCTGAGACAGAATCGTCAGGAAACCGTAATCGGTATGGGCACCAATACCTATCTCTTCCTGATTAATCTCGCCCTGCTGCGGTGGATAGTGCAGCAGGCGCTGAATGGTAATCGGCTTCTGCTGCAGGTTTTCAAAGTAGTCCGCAGGTAACCCCAGGCTTAACGCGATACCGCTGATCAGCTTATGAGCCAGGTTCATCATCTCACTGTGATAACGCTCCATGGTTTCCCGGAAGCCTTTCAGTTGCTCTGGCATCAGGTTAGGACCAAAGAAAGGTGAGACCTCTTTTTCATCTTTGGCGAAGTCAAAACACTCTTTAAAATCACGGGTGTTTTCCGGATCAACATTCTCACCGTAGAGCGGGATATAACCCCGTAAGGTTTGACCGGAATTAACGATATTCAGTTGCTCTTTTTCTGCCTGAGGCAAGGCAAAAAAAGCTGCCGACTGAGCGTAAACATCTTTGATTAGCTGTTTATCGACACCGTGATTTTTGATGTAAAGAAAGCCGATATTTTCACAAACGTGAGCCAGCTGTTTAGCTACGCTATCTGGGTCACTGCCATCAATCAGTGATGCTACATCGATCACCGGCACTTCGGTAAACGAGGTGGCTTTAAGATGTAAACGGGCATCACTTAAAGCGGTGTTAAAGGCGATTGCAGGATTATCTTGAACCGGGTTGGCTTGGTTTTCATTTGTAGCTTCTGTTTGGGCGCTAATCATTTTTATAGACCTGTCAGATATCCACCAAAACAAGAGTGATTGGTTACACTTCAGGCCATCATCAGTGACGATATAACCTGTCGTCTAAGTGCTTGGTTAAACCACTTTTGCTTCGGTGTTTTTTTATTGTTGGTGTGAGTTCAGTGTTTTGTTGGGTATTAGTACTGCGTTAATGGACAGGCTCAGTTTCGCGAAAATAATGCAGGCGCTATATCACAAAAGCGAAGAACACTATCGTCAAAACGATAAATTTCACGATGAAAATTTAGAGGTTATAACGAGGGGATTTGACGCTCCTTTTTGATGCACACAAAAATGCTAACTGCACCAAAAGTCAGCTTAAAGTTATGAAATAAGATGGTAAAAGTGATTATCTAACGATTTATCACTGACGGACTTCTGAGGGGCGTTTATGATAAAAATCACGGAAACACTGACTGAAATGACTCTGGGAATTAAAACCCGTGGCTTGAGCAATATTGGCGATACTCAGGCAGGTTTCCTCAAGCATTTTATGAGCATGCTGCAGACGCAACTGCAGGTAGTAACGACCGGGAGTGGTATTAGCAAATTTACGGAACACCATCTCTAAATTTCGTGGTGTTGTACCAATCTGACTGGACAGAGTTTTAATGGAATAAGGCTCGGCGATATGTTTTTCCATCAACTCAACTGCAGCCCCTAAACAGGGGGATTTAATACGCAGGTTGATACGCTGTCGCGTACTTTGCATCGCTTCAGAACTACGCACCTGATCTTGCATAAATTGCTGTGCGACTCGCCAGGCAAAATCCCGCCCGTGATCCAAACCAATCAGATACAGCAGCATATCCAGAGTTGCCGTGCCTCCGGCACTGGTCAGCACATGATCCGATACGGTAAATAGGTTTTCCTGAATAGGGATATCGGGGTAAAGCTCGGCAAAGGTGGCTTGATACTCAGGCACCAGAGTACAGGAACGATGCTTTAACAAACCCGCTTGCGCCAAAATAAAGGCACTGCCACTTAATGCGGCTATATAACCCTTATGCTGATGGATACGTTTGAGCCAATGGTTGAGGGATCGATCCTGATAGTTGGCAGCATTACGATAGCTGCACAACAAGAGAATATCGCAGTTCTGACTATCGGCCATGCTAGCCGTGATGCTAACAGGTACACCATTGGAGCTGACGACGGGTTGATTCAGTTCTTTATCAGGGGAACAAATTGAATAGCGGTACAACTCCTGACCGCTTAACTCATTGGCAACACTCAGTGCCTCGATCGCTAACGAAAACGAGGTCAAAGCAAAGCCTGGAACCAGTGCAATAGACACCTGAATCGGACGAGTCGCAATGCCATCCGAGGGTTCTATGGGCTCGTTTTTATTATTCATCGTTTTATCGATATCCCATTTGATCAAGGCTTTCACAACCCAAAAACACAACACTCTATTCGAAGTGATGCATATGTAGGCTGCTTGTGTAGATTGAATAGAGCGACACGATATAACCCACTGATGAGTAAATATTTTCAATCGCGAAACCCGACGTCAGATTACCGTACCCCGATACAATATTAGTGATCGACAAATCCCGTGTTGGGTTTCGCAGTTAATTGTATCGGACTAGCAGGCAGGACAGATGAGCCGCTCTACACAAGCCGTACTCCGAATCAGTTTATGAGTTCAACCGGAAAGGTAGCTCTCAAGACACTTCACCGTGAGGATCAATCACAAACTTCTTGGCCGCACCACCATCGAAGTCCGCATAACCCTGCGGTGCATTATCCAAACTGATCATCTGTACATTGACCGCATCTGCAATCTTCACTTTATCAAACAGGATCGCCTGCATCAGATTGCGGTGGTACTTCATCACGGGACATTGACCGGTATGGAACGAGTGAGACTTAGCCCAACCCAGACCAAAACGCATGCTTAGTGCGCCAACCTGTGCTGCTTCGTCTGCCGCACCCGGATCTTCCGTCACATACAAACCTGGAATACCGATCTGACCACCGGCACGGGTGATCTGCATCGCTGAGTTCAGTACAGTCGCTGGTGCTTCTGTATGGTGATCACAGCCACAACCGTGAGCCTCAAAACCCACACAATCCACAAAGCAATCCACTTCACGCTCGCCCAGAATCACTTCCAGCTTATCTTCCATATCACCTTCTTCACGCAGGTCGATGGTTTCACAGCCAAAGCTACGGGCTTGCTCCAGACGATCCTCAATCATATCGCCAACGATGACACAGGCCGCGCCCAACAATTGAGCGGATACCGCCGCTGCCAGACCAACCGGACCCGCACCGGCGATATACACGGTAGAACCCGGCCCGACACCTGCAGTCACACAGCCGTGGAAGCCCGTTGGGAAGATATCTGATAACAGCGTCAAATCCTGAATTTTCTCTTTTGCCTGATCCGCATCCGGGAATTTCAACAGGTTAAAGTCAGCATAAGGCACCATGACATACTCGGCCTGACCACCAACCCAACCGCCCATATCCACGTAGCCATAAGCAGCACCGGGACGCGCCGGGTTTACATTCAGACAGATACCCGTCATACCCGCTTTACAATTACGGCAACGGCCACAGGCGATATTAAAAGGCACGGAGACAATATCACCGACCTCTAAAAACTCTACATCACTGCCTTTTTCCAGAATAATTCCGGTGATTTCATGACCCAGTACCAGACCTTCCGGGGCAGTGGTACGGCCTCGCACCATATGCTGGTCACTGCCACAAATATTAGTGGTCAGTACCTTTAGAATGACACCGTGATCACACTTGCGATTACCCAGCGCCAGCTCAGGATAAGCAATCGATTCAACCTCGACCTTACCGGCACCTTTGTACACTACACCTCTGTTGGCTGCGCTATTCATACGTTAACTCCTAGATTTACTTTTATTGTTTTGAGCGTCTTCTTTGAGTGAAAGCGATCCAGGCGACACAGCGGCATCGCCTTGGCCCTCTTCACCCGATGGAAATAGCGTTTAGAGCGGTTTAAAAATGGTTATTTGTTTTTATCGGTTTATTTATGTCTGTAAGAGCTTGTATGCCTTAAGAGCTTGTCTTCGAACTGATAGTCATTGGCTGGCTTAAGCCTGCATCACCAGATCAAATAGCTCGCGACACTGCTCCGCTGAAGCCAGGTTCTGCACGACATTAATGATCTGATCCTGTTGCTGTGCGTTAAAACTGACACCGGCTAGCAGACGGAATTTGTCGATAAACTCCTGCTCTGTCATCGCCGTCGCTGGATCACCTTTAGCCTGGGTAATCGGGCTGGTCAGTGTTTGGCCATCTTTCAGTTGAATAGTGACGCGGGACAGAATCTCTTCCGGGAAACGTTCAGACAGATCATCGGCTTCAATGATCTCGATCAGGCGGCTCACCTGCAGGATATCTTCGGCATTAATGGCATCACCGGTGACTTCTGCAGGACCCACCTGACCACGGCTGATCAGAGCGGCTAATGGGAACGCTAAACCGTATTGGGCTTCATCGGCATTGGCTGGGAAGTGGCCCTGCAGGCGCATAGATTCATGGAAGGTTTCAACACGAACGTGTTCAACATTGTCGCCCTGAATTTCAGGGTGTTTTGACATCATCGCTGTAACAGCCGTCAATGAAGGCTGTGCCCAGCGACATACCGGCCAAGGCTTAAAGTACTGGGCATCAATCTCCCAGCGCTCACCCAGATCATTCCAGCAGTGATTGATCTTATCTTCCTGCACGGTTTCAGCCGGAGCACCGGTAATACCGGACTGGGCCATAAACACCGCATTAACACCGGCATAACCGCCAGCACCGTGGGCATCACGCAGCATGGATGGGAAGTCCACCAGACGCATCATAGGACAGCGTGGACCAAAGTATTCGGCAATACCCAGCGCATGTAGCAAGGTCTCTTCGTCCAGGTTCAGCAAACGGGCTGCCGCGCACACCACACCTAGGCCAGAGAAGGCACCGGAAGCATGGTATTCCGCAGCGGTATCCATCAGGGCGACACCGGCACGCAGACCAGTTTCATAACCGATCGCCAGCGCCGTTAAAAACTCTTCACCACTGATATCTCGGCCTTGATCACGACAGGCATCGACCAGAGCAAACAACGCGGGCACCACAGTCGCACCAGCATGACCTTTTGAGGTGAAGTGACCTTCATGGGCATCCAGACTATCTGCAGTAAAACCACCTGCCCAGGCCGCACCTAAAGGATTGACCGGACGACCATCAAACATCAGCCGGGTATTCATGCCTGCCAGCGCTGGATAATACTGAGCGGCATAATTACGGATATTGCAGCTGGTTTCGTTATCACGTGCA
The DNA here is from genome assembly GCA_964342385.1 of uncultured Oleiphilus sp. GTDB lineage: Bacteria > Pseudomonadota > Gammaproteobacteria > Pseudomonadales > Halomonadaceae > Oceanospirillum. The sequence goes on from CAYFGP010000057.1 coordinate 22,918, forward strand.
CCGGCCATCACACCCAGAATATCCAACAAAGAGATATTCACCAGATAACGGGTATGTTCAGGAATATCGCTGTATTTCAGAGTTTTTATAAAGTTAAACAGTGACATTACGCAGTTCCAAAAAAGAGGGGGCCAAAAGGCAAAGGCCCAAAAAATAGGGTTTCAAAAGATCGAGTTCCAAAAGGCACTCTGAAAAAACAATATGCAGTAAATGGGCAAAGGGTTATTCGAAAGAAAAAGGATCTATTAGAAGAAGTAGCAACGAGTGGAAGCTCTTTGGGAAAATAAGGCACCCGCAGGTGCCCTATTTTATGATGCGCACTCGACGACTTACTTCGCCGCTGCACGCGCCTGCTCTAACCAACCATCAAACTTGGCCTGGTTAGCAGAGATCCACTCTTGCGCATGACGCTTAATATCCTTGACGGATTTTTCGCCATTCTGCATCTTCAGGTTCTGAGCGCTTTCATCACCAGCAGTGATCTGCACCAGAGACAGCAGTTTAGCCGCCGCAGGATTCTCTTCCGCGAAATCTTTGTTCATGACAGATTTCACCTGATCAACCGCAAAGCCCAGGTTCTTGCCTTTAAAGCTGGTATTTACGCTATTGTTGCCATCCGGCAGATCAGTGTGAGGCACTTCCAGCCAAACCACGTCTTTATCTTCAACCAGCACACCCGCGATCCACTGAGGCACCCAAGTGAAGTACAGTACCGGACGACCTTCGTTGTAACGGGTGATGGTATCGGCCATCAGCGCGAAGTAAGAGCCCTGGTTATGCTCAACGGTTTTCTCCAGATCGTAAGCTTCCAGATGGTGGTTAATCACCAGCTCACAGCCCCAACCTGGGTTACAACCGGTCAGATCTGCTTTGCCATCACCATTGGCATCAAACAGCTTGGCGATCTCTGGCTTTTGCAGATCGGTCAGGTATTTGATGTTGTGCTTTTCAGCGGTTTTCTTATCGATCAGATAACCCTGCAGTACACCCGGAATCATATTACCGGCTTTTACCATGGTGTCGTCGCCACCGGCTTTCTGATAGAAGCTGTTATGCAGCAGATCCCACATATGCACACTGAAGTCTGCATCACCGTAAGACAGCGCCAGCATCATGGTGGCGTATTCGGTTTCTTTCGGTTCTTCAACCTCGTAACCCAGAGCTTCCAGACCAGCAATTGCGATCTCACCACGGAAACGCTCCTCGGCGATACTCGGGAAAATAGGCGTCACTTCTACACCATCACCCGGCATAGCCGCCGCTTGAGCTGTGGTCGACAGACCCGCAGCGGATAGTGTCGCCAGCGTGATCGCGCTGGCTGCAGTCAGCTTAGTCAGGGATTTTTTGATTCCAGTAAAAGACAGCTGTTTCAGACTTGAGTGCATCATAGGGATAACCTCATTGTTTGTTCGTATGCCGTTGTGACACGGCCTGTTGTTGTTATTAACGGAGCTATTTTTTTGCCGCTGAAAACAGACATAAATGGACCATTTCAGCGAACTTAGGGTGTATCCAGCCCTCACCCAGGCCAGAAGGCCCAGGCGATGGTTTAAATTTTGTTTTACTGAGTCTCTATTGAGCGCTTTGAAGAGCTTGGCTAACGGGCCGTTTTATTTGGCCTGGGCCCTGTTATTTAGCCTGAGCGCCGCGAAAGGTTCTGACAAAGAAGCCAACCGGGCCGGTTTCATACCAGTGCAGGGTGTTGCTACTATCGGAACGCTCACCCATGGCTTGAGTCAGTCGATCCAGGAAGATCGCCAGCAGTACCAGACCCAGACCACCGACGGTTGCCAAGCCCATATCCAGACGGCCAATGCCGCGCAGTACCATCTGACCCAGACCACCGACAGAGATCATGGAAGCGATCACCACCATAGACAGGGACAGCATTAGGGTTTGGTTGACACCCGCCATGATGGTCGGCGTAGCCAGGGGCAGCTGGACGCGGAACAACATCTGACGAGGTGTACAACCAAAAGCTCGGGCCGCTTCGATCTTATCTGCCGGAACCTGACGGATCCCCAGATTGGTCAGACGCACCAGAGGCGGCAACGCAAATACGATCGTCACCAGTACACCCGGCACGTTACCGATGCCAAACAGCATCACCACGGGTACCAGATAAACGAAGGCTGGTAGGGTCTGCATCGCATCCAATACCGGACGGACAATCTTCTCAACCCGATCACTGCGCGCGGACAAGATACCCAGAGGTACACCCAGCACGACGCAGAAGAACAGTGAGGTCAGTACCAACGACAGCGTGGTCATCGACTCAGACCAGACACCGATCAGCCCCAAGAAAAACAGCGTTACCGCACAGAACAGGCCCATGCGTTTACCGGCCAACTGCCAACCCAACAGGGAAGATAAGATGATACCGATCAGCGGCGGAATGGATTGCAGAATACCTTCAGAGATATCCAGCACCTGATCGATCGGCCAACGGATGGCACGGAAGAAACCACGGAAGTTCTGCACCAGGTACTGCAAAACACTTTCGACCCATTCACCCAGCGGCAGGTTGAGGTACTGAAACGGATCTAACAAACTAAATTCAGACATTGTTATTCACCCTGATATTGTTCTTTTAATAAACGGCGAAACAAGAGTCTCTGGACCAAGCAGGTCATATCTTCTGATACTGAGGACAGAAAATAGCGCAATACTTTTGTTTCGCGGTGTACGTTAGGGAGTCGGGGGTTAGCGGCTCAAAGTCTGTAGCAACAGGTCTTTGGTAATCACGCCTTTAAAGGTGCCGTTATCTTCAACCACCGGGATCGGATAATCAGCGTTAGCAATGGTCTTCACCACATCCTGCAGCATATCGCTGCTGTTGATCGCTTCGTGGGAATCCATACGCTGTGCCAGCAGGCTTTCCGGGTTGGACTTGGCTGTCGCATCCAATCCTTTCAGAGAGATCACACCCTGCAGTTTGTCGCTGTTATCCAGCAGATAACCAAACTGGCTATCGTTAGCAGACGACGCCTGTACACTGCCATTGATACGGATAGTGCAACCGCTGTCGGCACAGGCCACATCACCGGCTTTCAGGATCTTGCTGACATCAACGCCTTTAAAGAAGGTTTCAACGTAGTCATCCGCTGGGTTACGCATCAGCTCTTCCGGGGTACCGATCTGTACGACACGACCACCTTCCATAATGGCGATACGATCACCAATGCGAATGGCCTCATCCAGATCGTGGGAGATAAAAATAATGGTACGTTCTTGTTCCTGTTGCAGGCGAATCAGCTCGCCCTGCATTTCGTAGCGAATCAGAGGATCAAGGGCTGAGAAAGCCTCATCCATCAGCAGAATAGTGGGATCATTGGTCAGTGCACGGGCCAGACCGACACGCTGCTGCATACCACCGGATAACTGGTGCGGGTAGCTGGAACCGTGTTCACCCAGGCCGACTTGGGCCAAGGCTTCCTGAGCACGTTTGTTGCGCTCGTCTTTATCGACGCCTGAGATCTCCAGACCAAAGGCGGCGTTTTCCAGTACACTCATATGCGGCATCAACGCAAACGACTGGAACACCATGCTCATCTCTTTGCGACGCACATCTAACAGATCCGCATCACCCAGACCGGTAATGTCTTTACCGTTCAGCTCAATCGTACCTGCAGTGGGCTCGATCAGACGGTTCAGCAGTCGAACCATGGTGGATTTACCAGAGCCGGACAGCCCCATGATGACAAAAATTTCGCCCTTTTTTACCGAGAAAGAAGCGTCGAAAACACCGACTGTCTGACCGGTTTCTTCAAAAATTTCTTCTTTCGTGGAACCATCGCGAAGCATCTGCATTGCAGTATCAGGCTGATCACCGAACACCTTGTAGACGTTTCTGATAGACAGAATATCGTTGGAATCTGTCATACAAACCTCTGTTTTTAAGCACCTAAACCAAGCTTTCTCTACAAAAAATTGGCAAATCTTCTGGCCGCTAGCAGGCAAATAGCGAAACCTTTTTATTTAGGTGTGTATGTTTATTATCACCGCTTCAACAGGCAGAATGCTTCTGAAAAACATCACATTCTTTTTGGCAAAAAGACTTTTTATTCAAAGAGTTACCAAGGGTATTGATAACCCCTAATCGTCTTGATCGCCTCAGCAGTATTGTTGTGTTACTAAGGTAAGGGCTTTGTAAAAAACCGTCCAACGACATATTTTCCGTATAAACCATAACGCTGAGTTATGGTTAAACCGAGGAAAGTAAAGTTAGAGAGACTCTATAATCACGGGTTGCTTTATCGGGCGATAAAAGTGTTTTTCGGGAAACTTTTGACAAACAGCCTTCTATTCGATTGAAAATCAGCTTCTATTAACCTGTAAATAATCCAGTATGGCGGGTTTGTCACCTGAACAGGCAGGAAGCTCCCCGCCCTCAAAACGGCACATTAATTTAATTCCAGAATGGCTCAAACTGCAGAATAAGAGGATACAGCAAGCCTGAAACATAAGATTTATTATTCTTATTACTTTAACCAAAGATATTCATATGCTCGGGAAACCTCTCTCGATATGCTTGAACCTCCCATATGTTGAATATTCAATTTCTGAGGATCGCATTTGATCAACAGTTTTCCACACACTTCCGAAGTGAGAGTCATTCTCAACTTAGGCCTTTTTGGCCTACCCTGATTAATGTAACAACTCTAATCTACACTCTTCCATCATCATCAGTTATAGTAAATCTCAAGCACACACAATATTTTGATTGATCTAAATATTTTAAAACCACTTATTATAATTCTTTCACACAAGGATGGCTGCATATTTGCTTTAGAAGCCATATAAAAAATGATATTTTCATATCACAGCCCCAGATACCTTACAACTTTAAAACCAGCAAAGATAAAATACAAACAAACAATCACAATCAGATAATATTCTCCTACTAACAAGCATAAATTTCGACACTCAATGAAAAGGAAATCATTATGTCATCAAACAACATATTAATTGTACAAAGAGGAAAAGTAGGTTCAGGAGAAGGAGATGATACATACTTATTATCTGCCAACTTAATAGACAGCAACTCCGAACTAACAATAACAGACATACAAGGCAGCAACACTATTCACTTTATTGATGGTTTAGAAATCTCATCCTATATAGTTGCAAGTAACACTGCTCTTTTCACTCTTAGTAATGGCACTACTGTCACCATTCTAGACGCCTCAAGCATGACCTACCAAATTGGTGGTAATCCATTGACAGGCATAATGGGTACACAACTATCATACAACGAACTAGCCTCCCAATTATTAAAAACCTCAGTTCCAAATTCAGGTACCAGTAATGGAGGACCTGTTACGGTAAATCAAGAAGATTTAGGCACTTTTACATCCAAAAAATACTTTACTGCCACAGAAGAGCAGCTTAGATCCGCAGTAGCCGATGGTACTTTCGCAATTGAGAGTGACGGCATAACATATACCTTTGGCGATTCTCAATACAATATTGATACCTCTCAAATTACTGATATGAGCTATCTTTTCCATAGTTACAACCCAGATATTAAATTCAATGAAGACATTGTCTATTGGGACGTTTCTAATGTTAATAATATGAGAGGAATGTTTTATGATACAGATTTCAACCAAGATATAGGAAGCTGGGATACATCTAATGTTACCGATATGTATTGGATGTTTGCCAGTAACTCATCTTTTAATCAGGACATAGGGAACTGGGATGTTTCTAATGTCAACCGCATGTCTGCTATGTTTATGGAAGCAAATAATTTCAATCAGGATATAGGAAACTGGGATATTTCTAAAGTTATTAATACGGACCACATGTTTATGAGGGCCAGTAATTTCAATCAGAATATAGGAAACTGGGATACGTCCAATGTTACCAATATGGCAAGTATGTTTATGGGGGCAAGTAGCTTTAATCAGGATATAGGCAACTGGAATACATCTAAGGTAATTTATATGGAAGGTATGTTTTCTTGAGTCTACGACTGGAATTATAATCAAATAAACTATAACACTTTCAATCAATATATTGGATCATGGGATACTTCTAATGTGATAACTATGTCTAGAATGTTCGAAGCAGGAACTTTTAATCAAGATATTAGTGATTGGGATATTTCTAGTGTCATGTGGATGGATAGTATGCTCTCTAATGCACAGAATTTTAACCAGAATATCAGCACCTGGGATACATCTAATGTTAGCTGGATGAGTTATATGTTCTCTGATGCGCAAAGCTTCAACCAAGATATTAGTGTTTGGGATGTATCTAACATTGAAGGTATGGACTATATGTTTCACAATGCCAAGTCTTTTGACCAAGACCTGTCATCTTGGAATCCTGTAAAAATTACAACAGCCCCAACTAATTTCGCAACTAACTCCGGCATTGAAAGTAAATCTGATTTTCATCCTGACTGGGAGCAGTCTTCATCTGCTCATATCTCTGGAATTTCACAAACAAACGAAATTACAATTGACTGGATTACTTAACCCTATAATTTAACATTTTAGAAACCAACTGATATAAATATCAGTTGATTGCCTTTATTATGGAGTAACAATCCATCTTTCTTACAAGATCTAATATAAATATCAGATATACCTTTCGTGCTAATTGAGAAATATATAGCGTCTACAAAAAGTTATTATGTCATTCTTCGGTAAATTACTGAAAAGTGAAACGCTTTGTTATAGATAGACTTATATCCAAGTACAAGTATTTACCGAAAAGCAATAAACTACTGACTATTTTTTGCCAACAAAACGGCCGCGATCAATACCAAAGCGCCACCCATCAACGTCATAGTCGGCAGATCTTCGCCTATCAGAGAGACCGCGATCAGAATGGCGACCACAGGCTCCAGGGTCGACAGAGTAGAAGCCGTAGAAGCGCCAATCAAAGGCGAACCGGCAATAAAGGTCGCAATCGGTGCGATGGTAGCAAAGGTAGCCAAACCCAATACCGCGAACCAGCCGTCACTGGTTTGTGGCAGATCAGCACCTTGAAACGCACTGGCGCAGGCAAAGGTCAGCATACCGGCTAACAGAATCACCCAGGCAGACGCGACAGGGTTTTCTGGCTTAGCGGTATGGGAACCATATACAATCGCCGCACCATAGCTTAACGCAGCAAATAGCGCCCATAGAATACCTTGCAGATCCCCTTGCAGGTCTATCCCCGTCGCCAATACCACACCGGTCAGCGCCAGCAGCATACTGGCGATACGGGTTTTCGTGGTAGGTTCTCTTAACACCAAAATTGAGTACAAGGTGACAAAAGCTGGAAAAGAGAACATCAGAATCACCGCCAGACTCACCGATGTTGAGTGACTGGCACTGTAATAACCCAGAGCAGCCCCCGCATAACCAATACCGATCAATGCACTTTGAAAAAAGATCTTAGGCCTTGGCAGTGGCACCCCTTTCGCCTTTAACCACAGCAACAATACCAGTGCTGCTACGCTAAAACGGGCCAATAGCAATCCAGTGGGACTGGCACCATCGTTATAGGCAAAGTGAGCAAAAAAAGGTTGTAAGCCGTAGCAGATCGCAGAAATCAGAACGAGCAGATAGCCTTTGGTAAAAGTCTGCTTTTGAGCAACAGCAGTCATTGATGTCATAACGTCCTCCAAAGAGCCGTTTATTAATTGTTATTTGAGCTCTTGGTTAAACAGAAGATTGGGCAGAAAGCGGCAAATTAGATCTCAAAATCAGGCAGGGCAATGGTGAAAATCTAAAATGTCGCTGTCAGAAATATAAGTGTCTTTCTCAGAACAAAAGCCGACGCTCAGGCAATAAAAAACGGCAAGTTCAACAATCCGAAGATTGCAGAACCTGCCGTTTTGCCGCATAGCATTTTCACGGGAATCGCAGCGATAGAATTAACCTGATTAATGGTAGCGTTGGAACACAAACCATTTGGGCGACAGGTTCATTCCAGTGGCTATTGAAGGTAAAGTGAAGCCACTGCTATTCCCTAAGCTGTACTAATCCAGGTTGGATCAATCTACTTCTTTGCTCAGTTTTGCTTTCATGGTATCGCAGTACCAATCCACAAACTGACACACACCGTTCTCAGCAATATCAGAGAAAGGACCCGGTACATAAGAAGGAGAGCTAACACCACGGAAAGTCTCTTCAACCAGCTCACGGTCCTGATCATTTGTCGCCATCCAAACCTTGATCAAGTTGTCCAGATCGTAATCCACACCTTCAACCGCATCTTTTGGCACAATCCACTTGGTGGTTACCAGCGTTTCGCCAGAGCTTAAAGGCAGTACACGGAAGCTCAGCGCGTGGTCACCCAGGAAGTGGTTCCAGGTAGATGGATAGTTGAAGTACAACAGTGCGCCGATATCTTCCACATCGGTATCGTCCAGACGACCGTTAACCGCTGGCGTACCGTCCATGGTGTAACTGACCGCTTTAGCCGACAGAGGAATACGGGTCATACGGTACTGACCGTTTTCATCCATCACCAGACGGCTTGGCAGACCTGCCGCTTCACATTTATCCCAGTGCGCCACCAGCTCTGGATCATCATCACCGCCGACACCCGCTACAGACAGATTCTCAACAAAGGAGTTAAGCAACTCTGGGTGGTTACCGTCACAGTGGTAACACTCACGGTTATTCTCGAATACCAGTTTCCAGTTGCCACGCTCCAGTAGATTAGCCTCGTGAGCCACTTTACAGTTTTCCAGATTGTGCGGCGTAATAAATGGAGACAGATCCTGACGGAATTGCTCAAAGTCCGGCGCTTCTTCTGCCACACAGATATAGATATAAGTGTTTACGATTTCACAGTGTACCGGCATCAGGCCGTGGTCATCGTTATTAAACCTCTCACCCATATTACCGGCAAACAACAACTTGCCATCCAGATCAAACGTCCACTTGTGATAAGGGCATACCAGCTTAGCGGTTTTACCTTTCGACTCGGCGCAGATACGGGAACCGCGGTGGCGACAGGCATTATGAAAAGCACGTACCTCACCCTTGTTATCACGCACAATCACAACCGGGTAATCGCCCAGCTGAATTGTCATATACTCACCGGCCTTTTCAATCTCAAAAGTATGGCCAGCAAAAATCCACCCTTTATGCCAAATCTGCTCAAGATCCTGCTGATACACCTCTTCATCACGGTACAGATCACGGCTTAAAGCATGGCGGGGTTTACGTTGATTAATCAGCTCAAGAGTCTTGGCTTTACTTGTCATTTTATTGCTCCCATCACGCTACCCTGAGGTAGGTTTATTGTTGTTGTGGTTTTATTTATTTGAAGAGGTACACTGAAAATATAG
>CAYFGP010000057.1:32318-38636 GCA_964342385.1 uncultured Oleiphilus sp.
TAGGTTTATTGTTGTTGTGGTTTTATTTATTTGAAGAGGTACACTGAAAATATAGTATTTTTCTGCACCGCCCCGGCACGTTTGTCCACAAGAGGCGTAGCTGATTGTCGTTATCAACTTGTGAACGTACAGCGGTGTGTTTTTAGTATTTTCAACACCGCGCTTTTAATTTTTCGCTACAGAAAGTAGGTTTATTTAACTTGGCAACCAGTGTATTGACTGGTTGTAAATCATCAAAACGACTTTTTATTCAGAGAATTGAATACCTGAAGTTATGGTTAAACATGTGGAGCCAGACCAGATTCTGGTAAAAATGCCCTCCTTACGGGCCGTAAAGTCATTTGTGGCTGCCGCGAAGTATCAAAACTTCACCCGTGCAGCAGAAGCATTATGCGTGACACAGGCCGCAATCAGCCGTCAAATTCGCGAGCTGGAAGCATCGCTAGGTGTCGAGTTATTTAAACGTGCGGGGCGGGCTGTCGAACTGACCGAAGCAGGCACCATCTTTTACGATGCCGCCTATCTATCCTTTGTAAATATCGCCCAGGCGGCTCAGCGTATTGAAAATCAAGGTAAGCAGAAACAGGAGCTGACCATCTGCTGCTCCCCGGCTTTCTCCGCGTTTTGGTTATCCGCTCGTTTACCGAGCTTTTTTGCTGCCAATCCTGATATTGACGTTAACGTGGTCACCACCAATAACTTCCTGCATATGGAACCCGGTGTGCACCCGGATATCTTTATCAATAAGGTCAGTGATCCTCGCGAGGGTTATCACTCGACCCCTTTGTTTTACGACCTTATTTTTCCGGTGTGCTCACCGCTGTTTTTAAAGCAGAACCCGGAAGTCGCTACGCTGGAAGGTTTGCAAAACACGACACTGCTTAACCTGACGCCTTATGGTCGCTCTCAGATCGCAGAACATGTGGATTGGGGCGTGTGGTTTAACAGCCTGGGAATCGATATTGACCTGAATAACGGCCCAGAAGGTAAACGTCATATCTTTAATGCCAACGACTTTAATGTGCTGGTTCAGATGGCATTGAACCATCAGGGTGTTAGCCTGGGTTGGCATCAACTGGTCGCCCCTATGATTGAACAGGGCTGGTTGGTACGACTGGGTGAGATGGAGGTGCAATATAAAGAGAAACTGCACTATCTGACCTACTCTGAAAGCAAGAAAGATAACGAGGCCTTTAACACCTTTAAAGAGTGGTTCCTGCAGAGTGTTGCAGAAGAGCCAACGGCGGTGGTTAATCTGCAAAAGTAAAACATCACAAACAGATCTTAACAGCGACAAAAAAGCCGGTATGTTTCCAATACCGGCAAAGAGTAGTGCTCACGAAGAACATTGCACAAAGAAAAATATAAAACGGGCTACCTCTATCCTTCCAGCTAGCGTTTAGCCTTCAGATTGCTCCAGCTTCTGTTCAGTATTCTGTCAAACTTTGCGGTATGGGCTTTCAGCACAAATAGTTTCTCTTGTAGTTCCGGGTCTGGATAGATGTTTTTATTGCCTGATATTTCCGGTATTACATGAGCCTTGGCCGCAGTATTCGGTACCGCATAAAACACTAGATTAGAGATACCAGCACCCACCTTGGGTTCCAATACATAATCGATAAACTGGTGGGCTTGTTCCGGATTAGGAGCATCTGCCGGAATCGCCATCAGATCAAACCAGATAGCGGTACCTTCTTTAGGGATGGCATAACTGATATTCACACCCTGCCCTACGCTGTGTGCTTTGGCCTGCGCCTGCATCACGCCACCGTTATAGCCTAATGCAATGCAGATATCACCACTGGCCAAATCAGAAATATAGTTGCCGGCGTTAAAGTATTTGTAGTCGCCTCTCACTGAGCGCATCAACTGGCTGGCTTGTTTCAAATCCTGCTTGCTCTCAGAGTTAGGATCAAGCCCCAAATAGTTCAGCGCCACAGCAGTAACTTCCGCCGGAGAATCGATGACAGCAATACCACAATCTGCCAGTTTTGCCGTTATCTCCGGATTAAACAGCAGATCCAGTGAGTTTTTCGGCAGGCTTCCCAATCGTTGTTCCAGCATATCAACGTTGTAGCCGATACCCACTGTCCCCCAAGCATAAGGCACACTGTATCGATTACCTGGATCATATTCCGCCACCTTAGCCAATAATTGAGTATCCAGATTGCTATAGTTTTTCAGCTTAGATTTATCAATAGGCTGGTAGACGCCATTTTTCATCTGACGCTCGAGAAACGAAGCACTGGGTACTACCACGTCATAACCGGATTTGCCAGAAACCAGCTTGGCTTCCAGGACCTCATTGGAATCATAGATATCGTAATTAACATCCAGGCGGGTCTTCTGTGCAAAAGCGTCGATGGCTTCCTGTGGAAAATAGTCGTACCAGTTGTAGATATTAACCTCTCCTGCCAGAGCAGTCTGAGGTAATAAAATGAGTCCAATCAAGGCAGCCAGACCATTTTTAACACGTCCCATATTGGCCAAACTCTTTTGCCCCCTGAGCGTTTCAATTCCATACTTGCCAGCCATATCCGTTTTCTCAGAGCGTTTTATCTGTTTTGTTGTCATTCTCATGATTACAGCCCTATCAAGTCTGTTTATTCTTATTCCCGATCATCCCAATTTATACACTGAGGGATGCCATAGTTTCTGGACAATGGATCATATCCAGCTGAGGTTTAATTTGATCCAGCAATACCTGTTGATGTGCCTGCAATGACTGCTGCCCCCAGGCTGCAATCTCATCTGACATGGGATCAATAACGGGGCTACTCTGATCACTTAAGGCCTCTATCACTGCCAAGCCACAGAAGGGCACATAGGTTTCGGAATAACCGCCTTCATGGATAAACACCAATTTACCGTCACACAGCTGATCTGCTACAGACATTAGCTTCGCCGTCATAGTGCGATAGCAATCACTGTTTAAAATCATAGGCCCCAGAGGGTCCAGTGCCGCAGCATCAAAACCACAAGCCACTACAATCAACTCAGGTTGGAAACGCTCCAGAGCGGGTACCACCAGCTGCTCTAAAGTTGCCAGATAAGTGCCAATTCCACTGCCTGCAGGTAAGGGAATATTCAGGTTATAACCTAACCCCACTCCTTCACCCTGTTCAGATACCGCACCAGAATTCACCGGAAAATTATTGTCATGGTGCAGTGAAATGGTCAGCACATCAGAACTGTTATAAAACGCGTCCTGGGTTCCATTACCGTGGTGAACATCCCAATCAATTACAGCTACACGCTGTACCAAACCTTTGTCCATAGCTGACATCACAGCGATAGGAATATTACCGAGTAGACAGAAACCACTACCAGAATCTCTTTTGGCATGATGCCCTGGCGGTCTATTCAGGGAGTAAGCGTTGTCTACCTCCCCTTTTAGTACTGACTCTACCGCTTGCATCGCCATCCCCGCAGACTGACAAGCAATATCAAACCCACCCTGAGCAAAAGGCGACTCTTCTCCGGCATCACCGGCCCCTACATCACTGGCTTGTTTCAGTTGCTCGATATACTCTGAAGTGTGAAAACGTAGTAGATCCTCTCTTGCCGCTGCGACCGCATCCAGTTCATACAGTCCTTTACGCACACCACTGACCTCTAAAAGGTTCTTTAATCGACGCTTGGTTTCTGCATTTTCAAACGCTGTGGCGGGTTGAAAATAAAGTCCAGCCTGATCAAAAGTGGATCGATTACCTGGGTCATGCCACATGCAAATTTCCTGGTATAAAAAACCTGTTTTCTTCTTTAGCTTACTCATTACATAACCTTTCTCTTAGTCTCTGATACTCTCAATTTCTGAATCGGGCCAATTTCTGAATCAGGCCAAAACAATAAATATTAGGCTGGCTAAACCCGCAGCAATCGCCGCATAAGGTAACTGGGTGATCGCGTGACTGTGAGGAGTACAACCTGCACCTTTTGAGGTGATCACGGTGGCGTCACCAAAGAAGCAGGCATGGCTACCAAAGACACCAGCAGAGACCAGCGCTCCCATGGTTAACAGCAGATCGGCTTCCAGAGCCTGTGTCAGTGGGAAAATAACGGGCAGGGCAATGGCGTATAGCCCCCAAAAAGAACCGGTGGCAAAAGCCAGGCCAGATAACACAATAAAGGTCACAACAGGTAACCATTCAGCACTCATGAAGGGCACAACATGATCCAGAATAAACTGCGATAGACCAATGTCATCATTAACCCGTTGCAGTACAAAAGAAGCGATCACAATAATCATGGGCTGCATCATGCTGGAGAACCCATTGATCGTTTCATCCACCAGAATGCCCAATGAGCCTATCTTCTGCACAATAAGCAGAGGCACAGTAAAAACCAGAGCAAACAGCACACCGTTCAGAGTGTTGTAATCGAAGTACCAGGTACCCAACAGAAAGACCAACAGCGGCAAGATAAAGTTAATTGAGCTGGCATTAGGTACATCACGTACAGTTAAGCCCCCCACATCCTGCACAATACCCTTTGCCGCATCCTGCTCCGCTTTTTCCATCGCTCCGAGCGCTGGTATCCAGCCCATACTGACCAGCGGCACCATTAAAATGGCGATCCAAGCGTAGAAGATATAGGGGATTAGAGAGACATAGCCTTGAAAGCCAGTACCAGCGGGAAAGACCTGATTGGCCTCAAACAGACCGATCAGAAAAATAGCCCAGGTGGAGATCGGCACCAGCACACACATGGGAGCAGAAGTTGAATCCACTACATAAGCCAGCATCTGGCGTGAAATTTTGAATTTATCACTCAGATTTTTCATGGACGTACTGACGGCCAATGCATTCAGGTAGTCGTCAACAAAAATCACCACGCCCATCACCCAGCTGGCTAACAGTGTCTGGGATCGATTCTCGGCATAACGACTGACAAAGCGGCTAAAAGCCAAAGTACCGCCAGAAAAGTTAATCAGTGCGATCAAGCCACCCGAGAGAAAAGTCAGACAGATCACCCAAGCGGTAATGCCATCGCTGAGTACGGCAATATTGGTATCAATCATCTTCTGAAACACCTGACTGGGATCAATCAGGATAAAACCCACAATACAACCCAGTAGCAGAGCCTCGATAGATCGATGGGTCAAGATGGCAAAACCTAATGTACTGATTACGGGAAGTAATGACAGCCAGCCGAAACTCACCATATCGGTACCGGATTCAGTACTGATATGCCCATACCAGGCAATCAGGCAGGCAGTGATAGCAAACAGTAGTCTCATCACAATATTAAATCGGTCCGGGTTCACAGCAGTGCTAACATCTGGGTCTGACTCAACAGCCATATCACTGGTGTTCATATCAGCTCCTTATCTTTGTTATCTGAAGAAGTGTTATCTGATTAGAGTGAAAGTCATAAGACGCTAAAAGGACCTGGAAATAGACACTAACAGCGAATCCTGATTGGCCATATAGCCACTGTCGACACGGTAGGCACCGGAAATATCAGTGTTGATATAAGAAGCTTTCAGGTCAAAATCAGCCAACGTCTTGCTCAAGCTGATGGAGTAGTCTGTATATTCTTCTAACCCAAGCACTGCCGGATCATCATACAGTTCGCCAAAAGAGTGGCCCGCATGTAACTCAAGAGAGAACTCCTGAGGCAGTGCTGCAGTGTAACTCACGGCAATATATTGATTGGCTAATCCGAGATTAAGGTGATCATTGGCATAGTTATAAGCCAGTCTGAAATCTTCATAATTAAGACCTAATCCCAGCTCGACAAAATTCTGATCAATATCATCACCAGGGTACTGAAAGTAATAGAGAGTCACGTCATACGACAGATCATCATTGATACTGCCTGCATAACCCGCCCAAACATCAAACTCAACAGCAGCACCATCATCCAAAGCGCTACCTGTAGGGAAAAAGTCAACATTACTGGCCCAAACACTGGCGTAGAAACCTTGATCGTTAAACCAATCGATTCCCCCTTGAATAGCGACGGTTTCATTACTTTGAGAAATACCTCGATGACGATAATCACTGGTCAGGCTCAGGTTGCCACCAATGTCAGCAAAAGCCAGATTGACACTCCCGGCTAAACAAAAAGACAGCGCTAGGGTTTGGTATGTTTTTTTCATTATTCGCCTCACAACTTGTTGTTATTTTGTTGTCAGGAAAATCATGTCATTTCGGTAAAATAGCTAACATACCCTTATTTCATTAGTCATCAGAACCAACCGGGATTAACACTGGCTATTCGGGACAAGCAACGTCATGCTAGAAACATTGGAATCAAGCACTGGACAGTGCGAAGTTCTCGATAGAGGAAGCATAAGCTTGACGCCTCTCTAGT